>CAJTJY010000023.1 GCA_910576975.1 uncultured Lachnospiraceae bacterium | reverse complement strand
CACTTTGTGATGGAAACCTTTTGGCGCTATGAATTGCAAAATGGGGAAACTCAAAAACTTTTTATATTTCATCATTTCGGCGACAGATCATCCACCGCCAATATTAGGGACACGAGCTAAGCTCGTTACCATCTTGCTTGATTTCATCAATCATTTGATGCAGTTTCTTCATCGCCTCGTCAATCCCCCCCACTTCATTGATAATCCCCTCCTCGACTGCCTGTCTGCCCACCAGGATCGTGCCCAGGTCCTTGGTCAGCATACTGGTATTCATCATCATCTGTTCCAGACGTTCCTGCGGGGCAAAACAATGCTCTGCGACAAATCCTGTGATCCTGTCCTGCATCTGCTGAAAGTAATCATACGTCTGAGGCGCTCCGATTACCAGCCCATTGAGCCGTACTGGATGAATCACCATAGTGCCAGTAGGCACGATGTAAGAATAATCCGTAGAAACCGCAAGGGGAACTCCGATCGAATGACTCCCTCCCAGCACCAGTGACACCGTAGGCTTGCTCAGCGATGAAATCATCTCCGCTATCGCAAGGCCAGATTCCACATCTCCTCCCACGGTATTCAATAGCAGCATCACCCCGTCCACGCTTTCATCATCTTCGATCGAGGCAAGCTTTGGCAAAATATGCTCATACTTCGTAGTCTTGGCGTTAGGGGACAAAGTCTCATGACCCTCGATTTCTCCTATGATCGACATCAGGTGAATTTTATGTCCCTGTTTTTGTTCCAGGGTCAACTGCCCCATATCCTTGATCTCTTCATTTTCGTTCTTTTCTTTTTCCTGCTGATTTACACTTTTCTCCATACAACTCCCTTTCTGCCTATTCCTTGGCATGCTTAATCATATTTAGTATGGGGAACAACAGCGAAATTTATTCCTAGGAGATCAAAAAAGGAGCCGCGCACGAAATTTTTCGCACGGCGGCCCCATATTTAACATTCTCCCATTAGATACTTATACAGTCCTTCGTAACGGAACTTTGAAGCATTCCAGGAATAATCATTTGCCATGGCACGGTCTACCATCTGATTCCATTGGCGCTTCTTGTCAAAGAAAATATGCTTGGAATAGTTAATCACCTTGAGCATCTCTTCTCCGTTATAATTGGAAAAGGAGAATCCGTCTCCAACATTGTCATATTCATTGTATGCCTGCACGGTATCCTTGAGCCCGCCAGTTTCACGGACAATTGGAATCGTCCCATAACGGAAAGAGATCATCTGGGTCAATCCGCACGGCTCAAACCTCGAAGGCATCAAAAATGCGTCTGCAGCGCCGTAAAGCTTATGTGCCAGGTCATCAGAATAGCAAATATTTGCAGAAATCTTATCTGGATATTTCCATGCAAAATGACGGAACATATTTTCATATTGGGGATCTCCCGTTCCAATCACTACTAACTGCGTATAATCATCAATAATGCGCTCAATGACATAATTGATAAGATCAAGCCCTTTCTGGTCCGTAAGCCTGGAAATCAATCCGATCATGTAACGTTTCTTATCCACTGCCAATCCCAGCTCCTGTTGCAGCTTCTCCTTGTTCATAGGTTTTTTCTTGCGGTAGCTGGAGGCGTCATAATTTACATATAGCTTCTCATCGGTGGCAGGATTATAGACATCATAGTCAATGCCGTTGACAATCCCCTGCATATCCATATGCCGTGCGGAAAGCAGCCCGTTTAATCCTT
This sequence comes from uncultured Lachnospiraceae bacterium, assembly GCA_910576975.1. Lineage (GTDB taxonomy): Bacteria > Bacillota > Clostridia > Lachnospirales > Lachnospiraceae > Petralouisia. The sequence goes on along the minus strand of CAJTJY010000023.1, from coordinate 60,605 downwards.
CTCCATAATAATCGGTCTGTATTTCCTGCGCATAGGTATCGCTGACTGTGGTAATGTAATCGGCATATACCAACCCGCCTTTCAGCATGTTGGCGTCTTTCTTAAATTCAAGCTTATCTGGCACAAATAAGCTGGATGAAAGGCCCGTCAGCCCTTTCATGGTCTTTACATCCCATATCCCCTGGAATTTGAGATTATGAATGGTCACAATCGACTTCATTCCCCAGAAGAACATATCTCCCTGAAACTCTGTTTTCAAATATACTGGAATAAATCCGGTTTCCCAGTCATGACAATGGATAATCTGAGGCTGAAAATTGATCAGCGGCAGCATGGAAAGAACTGCTTTATCAAAAAATACAAATTTCTCAATGTCGAAACGGATATCCCCGTATGGCAGGAAACAGTCAAAATATTCCTGATTGTCTATAAAGTAATAGGTGATTCCGTCCATCTTATACTGAAGGACTCCCACATACTTTTCTTTAATATAGTTTCCGCAACTCATATAAAAATGAGTCACATACTCAAACTGGTTCCTCCAGTGCTCAGGGATACAAGTGTAATTTGGAATTACCACGCGGATATCCCATTCATTTTTGTCAAATTCCTTAGGCAGGGCGCCGCATACATCCGCAAGCCCTCCCGTTTTGATAAATGGTACACATTCAGATGCTGCAAACAGAATTTTTCTCATTTTCTATCCTCCAAAACGTAAAATTTATATAGTTTCCAATGCCTGTGCCAAATCGGCAATAATATCCCCGGCATTTTCAATCCCCACAGAAAGCCGGATCAAATCGGGAGCCACCCCTGCCTCTTTCAGCTGTTCTTCCGTCATCTGCCTATGCGTATGGCTTGCCGGATGAAGCACGCAGGTCCTTGCATCTGCGACATGGGTGACTATGGCTATCAATTTTAATTTGTCCATAAAGCCTACCGATACCTCCCTGCCCCCCTTAAGACCAAAGGAAATCACGCCGCAAGTGCCATTTGGCATATATTTTTGCGCCAGCACATGATACTTGTTCTCTGGCAAGCCAGCGTAATTCACCCATGCAACCTTGTCATTGCCATCTAAGAATTCCGCTACTTTTGCTGCATTCTCACAGTGGCGCGCAACCCGAAGATGCAGCGTCTCTAATCCTACGTTCAGTAAAAATGCATTCTGCGGAGACTGAATAGAACCTAAGTCTCGCATAATCTGCGCCGTTGCCTTCGTGATATATGCCCCTTTGCCAAACTTCTCAGTGTAAACGATGCCATGATAGGTAGGATCTGGCTGTGTCAATCCTGGAAATTTATCTGCATATTTGTCCCAATCAAAATTGCCACTGTCCACAATGCAGCCGCCGACGCACATAGCGTGTCCATCCATATACTTCGTAGTGGAATGCGTCACAATATCCGCCCCCCACTCAATTGGACGACAGTTAATGGGAGTTGGAAATGTATTATCCACGATCAAAGGCACCCCATGCTCATGTGCTACATTGGCAAACTTTTCGATGTCAAGGACCACCAATGCCGGATTGGCAACTGTCTCCGCAAAGAGTACCTTGGTATTTGGACGAAACGCCGCTGCAATCTCTTCAGCAGAAGCATCTGGATCTATGAACGTGCAGTCGATCCCTTGCTTCTTAACCGTAGCGCTGAAAAGATTAAAAGTCCCGCCATAAACTGCCGAAGAACAAATCATATGGTCGCCAGCCTCACAGATATTGAAAACCGCATAATAATTGGCTGCCTGTCCAGAAGAAGTAAGCATTGCCGCCACTCCCCCCTCCAGCTCGCAAATCTTTTCTGCTACCGCGTCATTGGTGGGATTCTGCAGACGGGTATAAAAATATCCGCTGTCTTCCAAATCAAACAATCTTCCCATCTGGTCACTGGTATCATATTTAAAAGTCGTGCTCTGATAAATCGGCAGCACCCTCGGTTCTCCCCGCCTGGGATGCCAGCCAGACTGAATGCATTTTGTTTCTATTTGATACTCGCTCATCTTGTCTCCTCCTGATCGTATTATATGCAGGAACGCCATGGACATTCCAATTCTTAAAATGACTGCCGCAGGCTTGCCTGCTCTTACCTTATCTCTCATTTTAGCACAACTGCGCCCGCAAGGCTAGGAAAAAATGTCCAACAACATAAAAATACCTCTTGAGCAGCATTTGATATCTTCCCGATCTGCTTAAGAGGCATCATTATTCCTATTATTCTTCCCAGTTATGGTATACTGCCTGGACATCATCATCCTCGTCCAGCAAATCCAGCGTTTTCTGAAGATTTTTGATGGCAGTCTCATCGGTCAACTCCACCCAGGTCTGTGGAATCATGGTAACTTCTGCAGAAGCCATGGGAATTCCCGCATCTTCCAGCTTCTGGCGAACTTCACTGAATGCATCTGGATCGGTAATCACCTCAAAGCTGTCTTCCTCTTCCGAAAAATCTTCCGCCCCGGCGTCTAGCGCCATCATCATCAAATCGTCAGGATCGGTCTCACACTCCTCTTTGTCAATAATGATCTGCCCCTTTTTATCAAACATGTAAGAGACACAGCCTGGCGTTCCCACATTACCATTTCCTTTCGTAAAAGCGCTGCGGACATTTGCCGCCGTCCGGTTCTTATTGTCGGTCAGCGCATCCACAATGATAGCCGTGCCGTTCGGCCCATAGCCTTCATAAGACACAAACTCATAATTTACAGAATTTGCATCGCCTGCCGCTTTTTTAATCCCCCGGTCAATGGTATCGTTCGGCATATTATTGGCTTTTGCCTTGGCAATCACGTCACGCAGCCTGCTATTGTTATTGGGATCCGCTCCTCCTTCCTTGACCGCAACCGCAATCTCTCTTCCAATGATCGTGAAAATCTTGCCTTTCGCTGCGTCATTTTTTTCTTTTTTATGTTTAATATTTGCAAATTTAGAATGTCCTGACATATCTTCTCCTCTTTTCCATCTCTCTTGTTACCTGTCTTGTAGACGTTTTTGCGCCGTATATTGTATCACATTCCAGACAGGCTGACAAGCTTTATCGCTTTTTGAGTTCTCCATTTTGTAATTCATAGTGCCAAAAGGTCTTGCTGCCTTTGGCAGCATAGACATCTTGCACAAAAAGTATTTGAAAAGCTAGCTTTTCAGAGCGCTTTTATGTGCAAAGTGTTTTCATCACTTTGTGATGGAAACCTTTTGTCACTATGAATTACAAAATGGGGAAACTCAAATTATCGCTTATTTCCTATCCCTGTTCTTGCTTGTCGTCACAGTCTTCTTGCGGCGCCTTTGTCACCCTCGCCGTGTGAATCATTTTATCTTGTACCGCTTCTACTTTAAATTTCCATCCCTGAAAATCTAATTCAAACTTCTCATGGTCTGCTGGAATTTTTCCAATCAGGGAAATCAAAAAGCCGTTTAATGTCTCAAATTCCTGTTCTTCCAGAGAAATCTGAAGAAGCCGGCATACTTCGTCAAACGGCGCCATCCCGCTCATCAGATAGCTTCCGTCTGCCTGCGAGACTATCACGGTCTCCTCTTCATCGTATTCATCAAAAATGTTTCCCACGATTTCCTCGAGAATATCCTCCATTGCCACGATGCCTGCCGTCTGCCCATACTCATCCACCACGATAACCATGTGATTCTTCTGAGACTGCATCCCCTTAAACAAATCATTGATATTCCTGGTTTCCGGGATAAACTGCGCCTGCCGCACCAGCCCGGGGATGTCTTGCACCCTCCAGTCTAAGTACTGACCCCTCCTGCTCTCAATCATCACGTCTTTCATATGTATAATGCCTATGATATTGTCAATGTCATCACGGTAAACCGGAAATCTGGAATTGCTTCCATTGAGCACAAATTCTAAAACTTCCCGAAGCTGCCACTGCCCATCCACCGCCGTCACGTTCTTGCGGTGCGTCATTATGTCTTTGGCTTCTTTATCGTCAAACGCAAAGATGTTATGGATCATCTCCGCTTCACTTGCCTGCAGAACCCCTTGCACATGCCCTTCATTGACCATGGATATGATCTCTTCCTCTGTGACGTCATCAATGCTTGCATTGGGATCGACGCCCACAATGCGTACGATCAGATTTGAAACCTGTTCTGCAAGAAATGCATAGGGCTTTAAAATACATACCATCCCATGGACAAGGCCCGTCAAGGCAAACAGCCACCTTTCCGGCTTTCTCGCCGCTATTTTTTGCGGCGCAATGATTCCCAGCACGGAAAATAGGAAAATCCCAACAATCACCGCCAAGGCATAACAGAGCATTTGCAGATACGACTCTGAGCCATCCTTTAACAAGATCTGTACGAGAATTCCGGCAAGCAGGCGTATCTGGTAAATTCCGAAAACGCCGCTGACAAAGGTTACCATGATCTGTATCGCATGCTTGGTCTTATACGGGGCATTCTTGACACGAAGCAGCCACGCCGCCTGTTTGTCGCCTGCTTCCTGGCGTTCCTGCACCAGGCGCTCGCTGACTTCCTCCAGCGCAACTAAAAACCCATATAATAAGCCGCTAAACGCCGTCAATATCAAAAATACTATCAGTCCTATGACCGGACTACCGCCATCATCCATATATTCGACTCCTTTTTCCTTTTGTACTCTTTCAGCAAACACTTGAAATATACCATTTTGCCGTATATTAGTCAAGATTTATGTATACAATTCCAGACTGATTTCAAGCGCCCTGTCTACTTTTTTAAGAATTTCACTGTCCAGGCGGCAGACTTTGTCTTTCAACCTCTGTTTGTCAATGGTCCGAAGCTGTTCCAGAAGCACCACGGAATCCTTGACCAAATCGTACTTCCCTGCGTCCAGTTCCACATGCGTCGGAAGTTTCGCCTTGTTCATTTTTGACGTAATTGCAGCACAGATAATCGTGGGGCTATGACGATTTCCGACATCATTCTGAACAATCAGCACTGGGCGGACTCCTCCCTGTTCTGATCCTACTACTGGACGTAAATCTGCATAATAAATATCTCCTCTATGAATAATCACTTTTCTCACACTCCAAAACGTTATAGGTTATTTACATTTCCTATTCTTCCCATTTTTTTCGTGTGTATTCAGGTTTCTTTTAAAATTACGCTTCAAAATAATCCCTGGTCTCGATCACCTGGTTCCCCTTGGTATAGATCCTTGGAATGCGCCTGCCCAGATTACAGGCAAATTCATAATTAAACCTTCCTGAAAGCTCTCCGATCTCTTCCATGGTGATGCGCTGCGAACCGCTTCTTCCTATCAGCACCACCTCGTCTCCCTCTTTTGCCTCTGGAACGCCGGTCACGTCCACCATGAACTGGTCCATGCAGATTCTGCCGCAGATTGGGGCCTTTTTCCCATGAATCAGCACATATCCTTTATTCGAAAGGCTTCTTGGATACCCATCTCCATACCCTACTGGGATCGTGGCAATTCTCTGCCTATTCTTTGTCTCATAAGTAGCCCCGTAACTGATTGTCCTGCCAGGCATGAGTTCTTTTAAAAACACAATGCGGCTCTTTAAAGACAGTACTGGCTGCAAATCGAGATTTTCCTTTTGCACCTCGTCGGAAGGCCACATACCATAAAGGCTGATGCCGGCGCGCACCACGCTCATATTCGCCTCTGGCAGATCAATGATCGCCGCACTGTTCGAACTATGAAACATCGGGATTTCTACGCCCCGCTCCTGCAGCAGCTTACGCATGACTGCAAATTGGCCAAGCTGATGCCTTGCCATTGCTTTGTCTTTCGCATCCGCTTTGGCAAAATGAGTAAACGCCCCTTCCATTACCATATGCGGCATCCTGGAAATCTGTGCAATTTCATCCGCCGCATCTTCTGTCACCTGGAATCCAAGGCGGCTCAATCCCGTATCAATCTTTACATGAACCGTCATATGCCCTTTGGCTTTTGCAGCCGCTTCCTCCATCTCCTTAGCCTGCTTCAGGGAATAGACCGTCGCTCGGATCTCTTCTTTTATCATTATATCATATTGTTCCTCAAAAGACGCCCCAAGTACCAGTATTGGTTTCTTTAAACTATTTTTTCGCAGCATGCAGGCTTCCTCTGCCGTGGCGGTTGCATATCCCCAAGTAACGGGCAAAGCTTCCAGCTCCCTCCCAATAGGCACGGCGCCGTGGCCATAACCATCTGTCTTGATAACCGCCATGATCTTCGTATCTGCGCTTATCCTGCTCTGCATCTTGGCCATATTATAAAGAATCGCATCCAGATTTATTTCTGCATAAACCCTGCTGTATGATTTCATTTTTCCTCCATTCTGCGCACTTTTTGGCGCCAACAGGTAGTTCATGGGGCTATCAAATATCTTAGTGCGACAGTCCCTTTTGAAAAAATCTATGTCTTGTAATTTATATTCGCACGACAGCCCCGCTCGTTTTATCTTTCCGTGCCCCTGTCTTTGAGCACATAAGGAATCCCTTCCATGACATCCTGCGCCGTCAATCCGTACGCTCCCTTCTCTTGTGCCTGTCTGTCGCCAGCTATCCCATGAAGGTATGCCGCCATAGGGGCTGCCGCCTCTGGATTCATTCCCTGGGCTATCAGCCCGGCGATGACCCCGGTAAGAACATCCCCGGCGCCTGCTGTAGCCATGCCGTTATTTCCGCTAGTATTGATCCAGGTCCTGCCATCTGGCAACGCCGTGACTGTCCGCGCATCTTTTAACACGCAGATCACCTGATATTCCTTTGCAAATTGCCGCGCCGTATCTATCAAGCGCTGCTGAATCACTGAAATCTCCTGCTTTACAAGCCGCGCCATTTCCCCAAGATGAGGCGTCACAATCACCTGGGCGCTTGCATTTTTCAGCCATTCGAGATGCTTTGAAACAATGTTTAACCCGTCCGCATCAAGGATCACAGGGACTTTCGCCTGAGACAAAATGGCTTCTATCAAACATGCGGCTTCTCCTGTGCCAATTCCTGGCCCAGCCACAATCACGGAAGCCCATTCCAAAGAAACTGACAGTCTCTGCACAATATCTAGCTCTTGATATGTTTCCAGGATTGCCTCCGGAAGAAGCTGTTGCAAGATCACCCGGTTTTCTTCTGCCGTGACGACTTTCACTAGCCCAGCGCCAGTAAGGTAAGCTGACTTTGCGCTGAAAAATGCGGCTCCCGCCATGTTTTTCTGACCTGCAGCCACTAGCGCCTTTCCATAGCTTCCCTTGTTGGAACGTGCCTTCCGGGAGGGAATTTCTTTTAAATCTTCCAAGGTCAAACGGTACAGCGATGGTTGCTGTTCCAGAAAGCTATGTTTGTCGATGCCTATTTCTTTGACAACGACCTTTCCTGCATATTCCGCCCCAGGAAACAACAGTAATCCCGTTTTCGCAAAAGCGAAGCTGACTGTCACATCTGCCAGAAAAGCCGCGCCCAGCACAGCCCCAGTATCGGCGTCGATTCCAGAGGGAATGTCTACCGCCACCTTCCACGCAGACAGCTGATTCATTTTTGTGACATAATCTCTGTAAATTCCTCTCAGCTCCCTAGACAGGCCGATGCCAAATAGCGCGTCTACTACGAAGTCATACTCTGCTTCTGGGATCTGGCTCACAATCGGAATCTGATATTGATCCAAAATATTTTTTTGAGCTTCGGTTTCCTTTGAGACGGTTCCTGGTCCTGGCGGCATGACAACGGCAACTGATACCCCTTTTTGCCAGATCATGCGGGCGACAGCAAGGCCATCCCCTCCATTATTCCCAAAACCGCAAACGACAAGAGCCTTCTTTCCTGCCAAAGAGTTCTCGAAGAATCCTGCAATCTCTTCAAACACGCCGAGAGCGGCACGCTCCATCAGCACCATGGAAGGAATCCCAAAATGCTCTATGGTATTTTTGTCACATTGTTTCATGCTCTGACTGTCAACTAAAAGTTCCATATCTTCCTCCATCCGCAAGCTGTTGCCATCCTAATCTTGTTTAGGAATAGCCGCAGAATAACTTAACAAGCTATTTTGCGGCTATTCTTATATGAAACAGGCTGTCAAAAAGGTTCTTGCCCCGTTCCTTTATATTCATCTCCAAATTTTAAATCAAAAGCTTCCAGCATCTGAGCTCCAAAAATATCATGCAGATATGCATATATTTCCCGATTTTTATCCTCGATGGAATCCTTGCGGATAATCTTTATTTTCAGCTCCGTGCGGGTCTTGGCTATCCAAGTAGCCAAGGCTTCCCGCTCGACTTCATTGCTGTTCATGATCCGGTAGCAATACTCCATGGTCTCCACCATCAAACGAGCGTTGTTGTCTTCCATCTCTTCTTGCAGTTGCTTAAGCTTCGCTTTCTGATCCTCTATACGGCCGTTGATCTCCGTAATCAAGCGGCTGTCCTCCTGCAGCTTTCGGGTTTGCTGCCCATTTATCCCGATTTCATCCATATTGACGACGATATTTTTCATCAACCTCGTCTTGATGCTTTTTAATTCTTTGAGTTCCTGCGTAATCCCGCCTTGGCTGGCAAGCTGCTTGTTGAGCTTTTGTTCAAGCTTCTCCACTTCTTTCGGCTTGCCTCCCTCCGGAAATAAATGATGCCATTTCTGATCTAAAATCAGGGGAGGGATCCTCGTGCTGTTTGCAATCACGGCAAATTCCGGAACTGCTTTCTTTTTCTTTCCCATTATAATCACTTCTTATCTTTTTGCTGTTTTAATTTACGTTGTTTTGCAATGTTGTATGACAATTGCATCAGGCCGTCGGAGAGATGAACGTTTTCGACCACCACATGCTCTGGAAGCTCCAGATCCAAATGGGCAAAATTCCAAATCGCATGAATTCCAAGATCCACTAGCATATTCGCAGTCTGATCCGCCTGTTCTTTAGGCATGGTAAGCGCCGCAATATCCACCCGCTGCTCTTTGACAAAGCTTTGCAGCTCTTCCATCATACGCACCTGGATCCCTCTCACGGAAACGCCTTTCAGCGCAGGATTGACATCAAATAAGCCGATAATCACGAATCCTCTCTTTTCAAATTTCATATAATTTGCCAACGCCTGGCCAAGATTGCCAGCTCCAATCACAATTATATTGTGCTGCTGGTTGATTCCAAGTATTTTTGCAATCTCATCATAGAGGTATTTTACATTATATCCATACCCCTGTTGTCCAAATCCCCCAAAATTATTTAAATCCTGACGGATCTGGGATGCTGTGACACGCATTCTGGCGCTGAGCTCATTGGATGAAATCCGCTCTACGCCATCATCCAGCAATTCCCCAAGATACCTGTAATATCTGGGCATTCTTCGGATAACCGCCTGGGATATGTCTTTTTCCATTGATTTCCTCCTATCATGCCCTTCTTGCACACATCTATTTTATTATAATAAATCCCCCAAAAGATGTCAATGCGGTTGTCTTCTTGAGTTTGTGCAGATTTCTTTCAAAACCGCTTGCAACCGCTCTGGCGCAGCTTTCAAAATGCTGTTATAATGGCGTTATAAACTAGAGGAGGGATTTTCATGACTATTTCAATCCAAAACCAATTTGCTTTTGCTGTCTGCCAAGCTCACGGGGCACAGCTTGTATCTTTTCAAAATTCTTCAGGAAAAGAATATCTTTGGCAGAGAGATCCTGCCTACTGGGAAGAATGTTCCCCGATCTTGTTCCCCTATGTGGGACCCGTCCCAAAAACAGTTATCATACATGGGAAACACTATGCCATTCCCCTACACGGCTTTGTCAAAGATACTGCATTTGATATTGCAGCGCAGGGAGAAGATTTTGTCACGCTGACGACAAAGGCAACCCAAGAAACATTAGCGATATATCCTTATTACTTTGCTTTTACGGCAACTTTTCGCCTCACGGGTCCGTCTTTACAAGTGATCTATAATGTTACCAATCAAGGAACAGACGCCATGCCGTTTTTAATCGGGGGGCATCCCGGATTTTTTTGCCCCATGGAGGACGGGGAAGCATTTACCGATTATGTGTTGCACTTTGAGGATGAAAATGTTGCCGACGTCTCTTTAAATTACCCCCTGTTTGACAACGACGCCATTCTTTTTGAGCATTTAAGACAGCGCACGGTAAAGCTGATTCATAAGCAAACTAAAAAAGGAATCCGTGTCGATTTTCCAGATTATCCATCGGTAGCTTTTTGGACGCCAATCAAAAAAGATGCGCCTTTCCTTTGCGTCGAACCATGGTGCGCCGGAACGTTAGACCAGGTGCCAAATACAAATTTGCTGGAGAAAAAGTATGCCCAAAGCCTTGCGCCTTTAGAATCACGGGATTACAAATTCTCTATCACGCCATGTCAATAATCCAGGCTTTACTTGAATCAAAGAAATTGGTTCGGGAAAACGCCACAAACGGCGCATTCCCCGAACCAATTTCATTCCATCAGCGTTTCCCATCTTTCATACAACGCTTGCAGTTTTCGCTGCTTTTCTTGGTACTCTTGGTGGAGCTCTTGGAGCTTGGCGGAATTAGTGGCGATTTCACTATCTGAAAATGCCGCTTCCAGTTCTGCGATCCGCTGTTCTGCCTGCTCGATGGCGTCCTCTGTCTTTTTGCGGTCATTCTCCCGCTTTCTCTGGTGCGCCTGCTGTTCTTTCTGTTGCTTCCAGTCCAGCTTGCTCTCACTCTCTTTTTGTACTTTCAAAGCCTCTTCCTTCCCAGGCGCATAGATCCTGGTAAGTTCTTTGCATTTTTCCAGATAATAATCATAATTTCCAAGATAGTTGACAACCGTCTCCCCTGTGAGATTCAATATCCGGGTAGCCGTCTTATTAATGAAATAGCGGTCATGGGAAACGAAAAAGACCGTTCCCGTATAGCGGTTCAACGCCTGCTCCAAAATCTCTTTTGACGTGATATCCAGATGATTGGTTGGCTCGTCTAAAATCAGGAAATTTGCCTCAGACAACATCAGCTTTGCCAAAGACACCCGTCCCCGCTCTCCGCCGCTTAAGTCAGCGATTCTCTTAAACACCTCGTCCCCAGTAAAAAGAAACGCCGCCAGCACATTGCGGATTTCTGTGTTGGTCAAGGCAGGATATGCATCAGAAATTTCTTCCACCAACGTCTTTTCCATATGAAGCACCTGATGTTCCTGGTCATAATACCCAATATGCACGTTGGCCCCAAGCGTCAGCGAGCCGCCGTCTGCCTGAACCATCTCGTTGACAATCTTTAAAATCGTGGTCTTGCCAGTGCCGTTGTCTCCAATCAACGCCACCCGCTCTCCCCGCTTGATTTCAAAAGAAAGATCTGAAAAAAGAGGCTGACCAGGATACGCTTTTGCCAAATGCTCTACTTTCAAAACATCGTTGCCGCTTACGATCCTTGGCTCCAAATGAATATGGATATCTGTATGTTCCGCTACCGGTTTTTCCAATCGCTCGATCTTATCCAGCATTTTCTCCCTGCTCTCGGCACGCCTGATTGACTTCTCCCGGTTGAAAGACTTCAATTTTGCAATTACTTCCTCCTGGCGTTTGATCTCCTGCTGCTGATTATAATACTGTTTGAGCTGCGCTTCCCGAGCCTGCGCTTTTTTCACGGCATATTCGCTGTAATTGCCCAAAAACACAGATACTTTGTGCCGGTCCAGTTCCACCACCTTATGTACCACCCGGTCAAGGAAGTAACGGTCATGGCTGACAATCACCACCGCCCCTTTATAGTTCAAAAGAAATGTCTCTAACCAGCTTATGGAACCGATGTCCAAATGGTTGGTAGGCTCGTCTAGCAAAATCACATCCGGCTTTGTCACCAAGAGCTTTCCCAAGCAGACCCTGGTCCGCTGCCCTCCTGACAATTCCTGCATGTGCTTGCCAAATTCCTCCTCCGAAAATCCAAGTCCTTTTAAAACGCCTGTAATCTCGCTCTTATAAGAGGAGCCGCCCTTTTGCTCGAATTCCTGATTGATCCGATTATAATTTTCCAAAAACTGCTCCAGCTCTTGCCCCGCCAAGCGACTCATCTTTTCTTCCATGGAAATCAGCGTTTCTTGCATGGTGGTCAGCTCTTCTTTTGCCAAGAGAACTTCTTCATAAATCGTATTGTTTCCTTCGATATCTGGATTCTGGGGAAGATAGCCTATAGTCTTGTTCTTTGCCAAAATCACTTCCCCGTTGTCTGCTTCCAGCTCTCCCATGATAATCCGAAGCAAGGTGGTCTTTCCTGCTCCATTGATTCCTACAATGGCAGCCTTTTCATATTCCTCAATATGAAAAGACGCCTGGTTGATGATTTCATCGGTGCCAAAGGCTTTACTAATATTCTGGCAGGCTAAAATCATGATCTATTTTCCTCTACTTTCCTAAATCCTACAACAATCCTTCCAAAACTTCACGGATCGCCTTGATAAATCCCTCGCTGTTCAGTACCACAGGATGTTCCAGCGTGGTAATCAACGCCAAGTCTTTTGTCATTTTGCCTGACTCGATCGTTGACAGACATGCCTGCTCCAGCTTATCCGCAAAAGAAGAGAGATCTGGCAGCTTGTCCAGTTCCCCGCGCTTACGCAGCGCTCCAGTCCATGCAAAAATAGTGGCGACAGAGTTCGTAGACGTCTCCTCTCCCTTTAAATGCTTATAATAATGGCGCTGCACCGTTCCATGTGCCGCTTCGTATTCATAATATCCTTCCGGCGATACCAAGACAGAGGTCATCATGGCAAGAGAGCCAAATGCAGAGCTGACCATGTCGCTCATCACATCACCGTCATAATTCTTGCACGCCCAGATAAATCCGCCCTCCGCTTTCATGATCCTTGCCACTGCGTCGTCAATCAGGGTATAGAAATACTCAATGCCTGCCTCCTTATATTTTTGATCATATTCCTGATCGTAAATCTCCTGGAAGATATCTTTAAAAGTATGGTCATATTTCTTGGAGATGGTATCCTTGGTGGCAAACCAAAGATCCTGTTTCGTGTCTAACGCATAGTTGAAACAACTTCTGGCAAAGCTTTCAATGGAACCGTTTAAGTTATGCTGCCCCTGAATAATGCCTGATCCGGTAAAATCGTGGATCAGCTCCCTGGTTTCCGTTCCATCTTCTGCCGTATATACGAGCTCGCATTTCCCAGGCCCTGGGATCTTCATCTCGCTTGCCTTATAGACATCGCCATAAGCATGTCGCGCAATCGTGATCGGCTTCTTCCAGTTTTTCACGCAAGGCTCTATCCCTTTCACTGTAATCGGGGTACGGAATACCGTGCCGTCCAAAATGGCGCGGATCGTGCCATTGGGACTTTTCCACATTTCTTTCAAGTCGTATTCTTCCATGCGTGCCGCATTGGGGGTAATGGTTGCACATTTTACCGCTACGCCATATTTTTTAGTGGCGTTTGCAGAGTCAAAGGTAACCTGATCGTCTGTCTCATTGCGATACTCAAGCCCCAGATCATAATATTCCGTTTTTAAATCAATAAAAGGAAGCAGCAATTCATCCTTAATCATCTTCCAAAGAATCCGGGTCATCTCGTCCCCGTCCATCTCCACCAAGGGAGTCGTCATTTTAATTTTTTCCATTCTTATGTCCTCCTGTTATGTTTTCCCATCCATAGGAATCAATATTTTTTATAGCATGAATCATATGCAGGCTGGCGGCGTTCTCCGCCTTTTCTTCATCCCGTTCTTTCAATGCCTCTAAAATCTGCCTGTGCTCTTTGTTTGCTTCCTTCGCCCGTTCTGGATTGAGGAGGCTGTTCCTGCGCACTCGTTTGAGATAACGGTGATAATTTTTCAAGGTTTGTTCCAGAATCCTGCTCCCCCCGGCTTCGTATAAAATCTCATGGAACTTACCGTCCAACCCTGCCATTTGCTTCATATGTCCCTTATTAATGTGATATTGTGTTAGATATATCACTTCCTCCATTCCCTCAATCTGCTCCAAAGCTGCATTTTTGACTGCCCACTTTGCGCAAAGCTTCTCCAATATACAACGGAGCTCATAAATTTCCTTCATATCCTCCAAAGAAATACCCACCACATAGGCTCCCCTGTTGGGAATAATCTTTACAAGGCCATCGAGCTCCAACTGCCGCAGCGCTTCCCTGACCGGAGTCCTGCTCACCCTTAATTCCTCGCCAATTGCTATCTCCCTTAATTCCTCTTCCCTCTGATATCTTCCAGATAAAATGTCATCCTGGATACTCTGAAACACCTTTTGTCCCAATAAATAATTTGTTTCACTCAAGAGAAGTTCCTCCTGCTGTAATCTTTAATATCATACCTAATTGTATACAGTGATACTTTTCCTTGTCAAGGGTTAAATTCAAGATCACGCAGCAGTCTCTTTCAAAGGTTCAACGTAAGATTTCACTTCCTCTGCTTCATCCGTTTAATCACTTTCAGCCTTGTAAACTCTTCCCTTTCTTTTTCTTCCAGCGCCCCCTGAATGCTCTTCACCAGGGATTTATATTTTGGAATCGTAATGTTTTGCAGGGCATTGGCCCGTTTCTGGGTTTTCTTGATATTATAGGCAAGCCGGTAAGCGCTGGTCTCAATCTGCGCCAGGCGGATGGTGAGTTCTTTCACTTTCTGGAACCGCTGACACGCCTGGTCCAGGGACATTTTTGTGCCATAAAACGGATATGACGGCTGCAGCTTTTGCCTGTGGTATTCTACTTTGGGAATTTCCGTCCCCATCACGCTGCGCCTCTTAATGACAATCGAATCTTCCACCGGGATTTGAAGGCTCAACGATTCCACTTCATGAATCCCCATTTGAATATTCGCTTTCTGGAGCGCCTGATATGCGCTGGTAAAGGTCTCGTCAATTTCTTTTTGGATATCCGTCGCCTGCTCAATCAATTCCATCAGTTCACGGATTAAAATATTCCGCTTCTTGTCCATCAGGTCATATCCTTGCATGGACAAGGCAAGAGAATTTTTTGCCAGCATCAAATTCCCTTTGGTTGGAAACGTATTTGGATCCATCTATTACCACCTCGCTCGCCCTTAGCACATTTCTTTCTAGCGTCTGTCATTTATAGTATTTCTCCAGAATCTTGGTATCAATCCGGTCAAGCTCTTCCTTTGGCAGGATATGCAAAAGCCTCCATCCGATGTCCAAGGTTTCCTCTATCGTGCGGTTTTCACTCATTCCCTGGGCAACGAATTCCTGCTCAAACCCTACTCCAAATTCCAAATATTTCTTATCAGTATCGGAAAGCTCGTCCTCCCCGATCACGCTGGCAAGATCCCTCGCCTCTCCCACTCTGGCATAGGAGGAAAAGAGCTGGTTTGCCACATCCTGGTGGTCCTCCCTGGTATAAGCCGCTCCAATGCCGTCTTTCATCAAACGGGACAAGGATGGCAGCACATTGATCGGGGGATAGACATTCTTCTGATGTAAAGAACGCTCCAGCACAATCTGCCCCTCGGTAATATATCCGGTCAAATCGGGAATCGGGTGCGTGATATCGTCATTGGGCATTGAAAGAATCGGAATCTGAGTGACGCTGCCCTTTCTGCCCTGCACAATGCCTGCTCGCTCATACAAAGTGGCAAGTTCGCTGTAAAGATATCCCGGATAGCCCTTGCGGCTTGGAATCTCTCCCTTGGAGGCAGAAATTTCACGCATTGCCTCCGCATAGGAAGTCATATCAGTCAAAATTACCAGGATATGCATATTTTTCTCAAAGGCAAGATACTCTGCAGCAGTCAGCGCCATCTTAGGGGTAATTAGGCGTTCCGCCACGGGGTCGTTGGAGAGATTTAAAAACATCGTCACATGAGAGCTGACGCCGCTCTCTTCAAACCTGCGACGGAAAAATTCCGCCACATCGTATTTCACCCCCATTGCCGCAAAGACAATGCCAAATTCCTCTTCTGAATCTTCTCCCAGAGACGCCTGCTCTACAATCTGTGCTGCAAGCTGGTCATGGGGAAGCCCATTTCCAGAAAAAATCGGAAGCTTCTGTCCCCGGATCAAAGTGGTCAATCCGTCAATGGCTGAGATCCCGGTGCGGATATAGTTCCTGGGATATTCCCTAGTACATGGATTCATCGGCAGGCCGTTGATATCCCGGACCACTTCCGGGTCAATCTTTCCAAGACCGTCAATCGGCTCTCCAAGGCCGTTAAAGGCACGACCCAGGATTTCCAGGGACAACCCTAGTTCCATGGGATGCCCGCTGAGCCTGGTATGCGTATTTTTTAAAGACATTTCATCGGTGCTGTCAAATACCTGGATCACAGCCTTATCCTTGTCCACAGCCACGATCTTGCCCTTTTTACGGCGTTTTTTGTCGACGACGAACTCAACCACTTCCTCATAAAACGCATCCTGCACCCCCTCTAACACGATCAGAGGACCATTAATCTCACTCAATTCTAAATACTCAATCGCCATATTTATCCTCCCTATGCGTTTGTCTCCAGCAAGCTCTCATAAAATGCGTCGATCATCTGCCGGTACTCGTCAAACTTATACAGTTCCTTATTCGCCACATCATATTTTATGGCGATCACCCGCTCAAAAATCTGGTTCTCTTTTAAAAGGGCCATGGGCATTCCCAGATTCACTAAATTCTTGCATTTCTCATAGAGATACCGGATAATCTTCATCATTTCAAGCTGCTTTTCCATGGGAACAAACGTATCTTCTGCATGAAACGCATTCTGCTGCAAAAATCCCAAGCGAATCACTCTTGCAATCTCTAAAATCAGCTTCTGATCATCGGGAAGCACATCGCTTCCAATCAGCTTGACAATTTCATTGAGCCTGCTCTCCGTGGTAAGCAGATTCAAAAGCTCGTTGCGGCAGGGAATAAAATCCGCCCCCACATTGGCCACATACCAGCTCTCCAAATCCCCCAGGTATTCCGTGTAACTGGTAAGCCAATTGATCGCTGGGTAATGCCTGGCGTAAGCAAGAGCCTTGTCCAGGGCAAGAAAGCAACGCACAAAGCGCTTCGTATTCTGCGTCACTGGCTCAGAAAAATCTCCTCCCTGCGGGGACACTGCGCCGATAATGGTAACGCTGCCGTCTGTTCCGTTAAGATTCTCCACATAGCCTGCACGTTCATAAAATGCAGACAGCCTTGACGCAAGATAAGCAGGAAATCCTTCCTCCGCTGGCATTTCTTCCAGCCTGCCAGAAAGCTCCCGCAGCGCTTCCGCCCACCGGGACGTGGAATCTGCCATAATCGCCACATGATACCCCATGTCCCTGTAGTATTCTGCCAGCGTAAGCCCTGTATATATGCTGGCTTCTCTCGCAGCCACAGGCATATTAGAGGTATTGGCAATCAAGGCAGTCCGGTCCATCAGAAGATTTCCTGTCTTTGGATCTTTGAGCTTCGAAAACTCTTCTAGGACGTTGGTCATTTCATTGCCGCGCTCTCCACAGCCAATATATATGATAATGTCAGCATCCGACCATTTGGCAAGCTGATGCTGAGTCATCGTCTTTCCCGTCCCAAAACCTCCAGGAATTGCCGCTGTCCCTCCTTTTGCAATGGGAAACAGCGTATCTAAGATCCGCTGTCCAGTTACCAGCGGGCGGTCTGCCGGATACCGTTTTTGGATCGGGCGCGGGAGCCGAATCGGCCACTGCTGAGTCATCGTCAACGTCTCCTCTGTTCCCTCTGCAGTCCGAATCTTTGCCAAAGGCTCTTCTATCGTATAAGCGCCATCCTCTGCAGTCCAGGTCACGACGCCTTCTAGTTGTGGCGGAACCATTACTTTATGGAGGATCGCCGGCGTCTCTGGCACCTTGGCAATCACGGTGCCGCCTTTTACTGGTTCTCCTCTCTTTATGCAGATCTTGGTCTCCCACTTTCGATCTTTGTCCAATAAATCTACAGAGACGCCCCTTGGAATGTATGCGCCATTCTTTTCTCCAATCAATTGCAGCGGGCGTTCAATTCCGTCAAAAATATTGCTAATAATCCCTGGAGCAAGGGTGACGCAGATTGCCTTGCCTGCTCCTTCCACGGTCTCCCCCGGACGCAGCCCTGTGGTTTCCTCAAAGACCTGAATCGTGGCTTCCTCCCGCCTAAGCCCGATTACCTCGCCTATGAGGCGATGTTTTCCCACATATACCATCTCTGACATTTGAAATCCCAGATTGCCTTTGACTGTGATAATTGGTCCATTAATTCCATAGATATTGCCTGTCACGTTCATAGATATATTCCCTCCTGCTCCAATCTGGATGCAAAAGACTCGTCGATTAGCATATTCCTAGAACGGATCACCGCCCGGATTCCCCCGCCAAACTCTATGCTGCTGACGGTAAGCTTTGCTCCAGTTTCCTGTTCTAGCTGCGCTCTCTTGTCCGCATCCGAAGGATTGATATAAATGATCACAGGCTCCCCTGCGGCAACTTCCACTGCCATTTGGATTTTCAATTTGAGAAAGTCCTGGTATTCCTGGGTCTTTTGATACTCTTTAAGCAGCAGTTGCACCTGCTTTTTGAGCTTGTCCTTCCACTGGCGTTTACATTCGTCCAACATGTGCTTTTGCCGCAGCAATTCCCCGGACACTTTGCTGTTAAGCTTCCTACGAATCTTCTGCTCTTCCAGTTGAATCCGATGCTCCGCCTCTGCCTGCCGGTTCTTACGGTATTCCTCAAGCTCCTTTTGGCTGGCTTCTTGATATTGTGCGATTAGCTGGCTACTCTGCTCTTTTGCCACATCAAGTGTAAAATCCCGGAACACTTCCAGCTTTTCCTTGATCTGCATACTGCCTCCTTTCTGGCTGCTGTAATAAAGAAAGATCTTTTACAGATGCAGCCCGATCGCTTCACTGACATATTCTGTAATAAAATTGTCCTTGCGCCCGGTCCCATGGCGGTCCGGGATTTCAATCAACAGCGGAAGCCGCCGATTTAGCTTCGCCTCGTCAATCAGATCTGGAAATTCCCTGCCGAATTTTTCTGTCAAAAGAACGATTCCAATTTCCTTGTCCCCAAACACGGCGTCCAGCGCTTCCTTTAACTCCTGACGCTCATGTACCACGACGCCCTCCACTCCTGCCAGTCGCATTCCGGTATAAGTGTCCTTGTTGTCACTGATCAGATACATTTTCATAGGCATTCTCCTGCTATCCCAGAATGGAAAAGGAAATCAAAAGTCCATAAAGGGCAATTGATTCTGCCAGAGCCACAAAAATCAACGCTTTTCCCATAATGCCAGAATCCTCGCTCAGCGCTCCAAGCGCCGCGCTTGCCGCGCTTGCGACCGCTATTCCAGCCCCGATGCAAGACATGCCTGTGGACAAAGCAGCCGCCAGATATCTCCAGCTTTCCGCATTCGCAGCCGCCTCTCCTGCCGCCTGCACATCTCCTTGAAACATCAAGATATCTGCAATCAAAAGCGTGCCAAAAAAGAAAAAGACATTACATCCCAAAGCCGCCTTAAAACCGCCTGCCTTCCGCTTGCTTAACAAAAATCCCCCCACCGGGATTATCATGCTGCAGAGCAAAATCGCCACTAAGATTATTTTCGTAATCATGTTTTCATCCTCCTATTGATTTCTTTTCTTAAATGAGACAAATGGTTTTCCGCTTCCTGAGTAAAAACGGCTAAACATCTCGTAATACTCAAGACGAAGCACCTGTATGCCGACAATCAACCCCTCGAGCCCTGCTACCAGAAGATTGCCGAGCACAATGATCAGCCAGTTGGGGCTTCCTTTTTCCAATCCTGCAAGCGTCATCACTACGCCCATCATCCCCGCATGGCTCAAGGCAAAAGCGCCCACACGCACAAAGGAAATCGTATTTGTGGCATAACTTAGTACCACGTCAAAGCCCTCCACCAAGGCTTCCACGAAAAACATCACCTTGCTTCCCTCTGGGAAAATCTTACTCTTTTTCTCTACCAGATGGCTTAACGGTTCCTTTAACAGTATCGCTGTCAGAGGAATGCCCACCGCTATGCAGATCAGCACTGTGGCTGGCAGTCCATGACCACTGAGGAACAACAAGGCGCATAAGACGACAAACCCATAACAGACAATCCCCGCTATCCCGCTCTGGTTAAACAACAGCCTGCCATACTCCTTTGCCCGGATGGCGTTGATGATATTTAATATCATGGCAAGCAATATCAGCCCTGCGCCAAACCCAATCGCAAGCATCAGCGTATTCATGATATTGTCCATAGGCTTCATCCACAAAGCTGGAAGAACTTCTTCGAATCCAAAAACGCTGCCATACAAAAAGCCGAAGATTACAGACCAAATCCCAGCGACGCCCACTATTCCAGCAAGCCTGAGATTTTTAAATTTATAAAGCAGCAATCCCCCGGTCAAAAGGCAGGCCCCTTGTCCTACGTCGCCAAACATGATGCCAAACATCAACGTATAAGTCAGCGCCACGAAAATCGTGGGATCCATCTCATTGTACGCCGGAAGGCCATACATTTCCACAAACATCTCAAACGGCTTCAAAAGCTTGGGATTTTTGAGCCGCGTCGGCGGATTCACGGAAAGATCGCCGTCTTCTTCTGCCAAATGAACGTTGCCGTCTTTGAGCAGTTCCTGTTCCAATCGGGCTGCATCCTCCTTGGCAAGCCAGCCATACAAAATATAATATTCTCCGCCTTCGCCTTTCTCCTGGGTACATGCGGCGAATTTTCGGATGTCAAAATTCCTGCAATAACTATCCAAGCTCTCACACGCTGATAAAATCTCATCTTCCCGGCTCTTTACCAGCTCCACCAGCCGCACCTCTAGCGCTTCTAGTTCCTGCTGGCATTGCGACAAACGCCCCTGCGCTTTCTCAAATACCTGCCGCGGCGTAGACTGGAATTCTTCCGATATCTCAATGTCTTCAAAATGAAAAGACGCATACACCGCTTCCACCTCCACACGGTGCGTGTGCGGCACGAAATACACGCCCCAGACATATTCGGTATCATTGTTGCACTCATAAAACAACGTATAAGGATTTTCAAAAATGTAGCGCTCCAGCCTGTGATAGTCTTTGACTTTGATTCTTCCAAACTGATAATCTATAAATCGAAAATCCTTCATCTTGCTCAGCTCAAAATCCAATCCAATAAAAGGCGCAATCTGCGCCGTCCATTCCTTGAGCTTGCGGATCTTTTCCTGCAATTCCTCCTGCTGGCTGCGGACTTCCCCAATCTGATCCCATACCTCGCCCACAATTACCTGAGCCTGTGCCGCCCGCATGACGATGCTCCCTATTTTCGACTGATCCAGATACTGCCGCAGCTCTTTTCCCCTTTGGGCAGCGTCTTTATACAGGTTGGTTTCCACAAAAGGACGGACATTGTTCTGTGCCCCAAGGCTCGTCATGGCGTTCTCAAAATGAATATCATAGTTATTCAGATATAGCTTCACTACCCGGTCAATATCCTCTTTGGGTCCTGCGATATGCAGCAGCTTCATCTTCTCAACCAATGCTTCTCCTCCCTTCTCCTATGATGTACTCTCGGATTCTCGCAAAATCAGGCACAAAGAGAATCCGAGAGTACATTATGTTCCGAATGCATGAGGCAAAATCAATTCCCGAATGTCTTTTGCCGCAAGCTGATAGCGGATTCCCTCCAGTGCGGCAGTCAAATTTTGAATTTCCTGCTCTTTTTGATAAAAATAATAATAAACTGGCGCCATGGAAGACGGATGTTTCTTGCAAAGCCTTTCATACATCTTTTTCATCACATTTCGGTAAGAAATCTCATCTTCAAGCTTTACCAAAGCTTCTTTTCCAAAAAAATAAGCCGTATTCCCCAAAATTCCCGGAAACGCCTCGGTTTCCTCTGCTTCTAATAATTGAAAAAACTGCGTTTTCTTTAACTTATATTGGATCGGAATCAGCATTTTTCCAATCTCCTGGGGATTCTGGTGGAAAAATTGTTTTCCCCGGTAAATCCACATGATGTTCAGCCAGTCAATCTGCGTTCCAAAGACCTCCCGCAGCACATGACGCATCTGCCTTCCCGAAAAACTATCGATCTCTTTCCACACTTTGATAAAATAAGGCGCTTTTACTGCCTGCGCAGGATGTTCAAACTGAAACTGCTCGAAAAACAATTTCAATGCCCTGCGCTGCCTTGCATTGGCAAAACGATATAGCTTCCTGTAATCTTCCCAGATCGAATCATGAATCAGCGCCTCCACCTGGCCCCGGTGCTGAATCTCCTCATGTCCGCCGTAAATCCTGCCGTAGCTCTCCTGCTCCCGAAGAAAGCCAATGGTCTCCTGGACCGTCTGAAATTCCGAAATCCTTTCAAAATCTTCTTTCTCAAGAAGCCGTCCCTTCATCGCCCTGGTTTTTGTCACCAGCCCGCTGTATTCCAGCAATCCTCCTGACATATCCTACACCTCTGTGATCTTTTTAACGATTTGCTGCGCATATTGAAAGAGATGCGCCTCATAGTCTTCGTTAAGCTGAGCCATCTGCTGCCTATTCTTTTGCTCAAGCTGCTGAACCTCTTCTTGCGCTTGCTCCTCGAGCCTGCTCTTTAAGATAGTCAGCCGTGCCTCTAGTTCCGCTTCTGACTCTGCCTGTATCTGTTCCATCTGCTTCTTCATATTTTCCTGCATCGCTTGTCTGGAATGATTCGCATGTTCCATCAGCGCTCCCGCCTGTGCTTCTATCTCATAAAGTTCCTTAATGACCTGGTTCACCGTTTCGCTCCTCTCTCCCGTATTTGTACGCTCTTGCACTCGCTCCTGATTACATGGCTCTTGATTCAGACATCCTGCAATCCCTTTGACGCAGCTTTCGTCCGTTATCTTACTGGGAACTCAAAGGAATTCTCTGCAGTATAATACATTTTCACTGCAATGGTCTGTCCTGTCTCCTGCCCTGCCACTCCGTCTGACAACACACGGCCCAGATCCTGCACTGTCCGCAGCAACACCTTTAAGACTTCTGGACTTTTAATTTTGTAAGACACGTTCCCTTCTGGGCAAAATTGCTGAACCTTGAGTACATAAGCGTCCCCCTCGGTCACTATCATATTCTCAATGTGATAGGAATCCAGGAACTGCCAGCACAGATATCCAATCAGAAACATTCCATAAGCAATCCGCCGCATCACGGTTCCTGGGATCTCGCCGCCTGTGCCATTACAGATTTTAAACGTGCAGGATTTCCCTGGATGATGAAATTGATTTTTCAAATAATTCATAAAAAAAATAAAGTTCTGTTTTTCGTACATGTAAAATTGAATAAATTCCTGCAATAGCTTTTCACAAAAATCTGCTATGAACTCTGCCTCGACCTGATTGAAATTCGAAATCTCAGGGCTTAAATTTTCTTCCATTATCACTGCAGTCCCCCGGCAGATGCCATCATATATCAATTTCTTCTCTGCAAGCTTCCCCCATAACTGCTCTACTCTGTCATTGAGCTTCACTAGCTCCATCTCTGTCTTTTGCTGAAATTCTTTCTCACGTTCCATCATTTTATGATGCGTAATGGCAGCCTGAATCGGCACGATAATGTCTTCTACCAGAAAAAAAGGCTTTAGTATCAGCCGAAATACTTGGCCATAATTTAATACCTCCAAAGTCTTTGTGACATCATGCACTTTAGTCATAGCGATCCTCACCGTGGATGGAGACAGCATATCTAACATCTCAAACAGCTCCATCCCTGACATCACTGGCATATCTAGCTCGCTGACCAATACAGACGCCTTATGGGCAGACATATATTCCATAGCCTGCTCAGAATGCTGAAAATACATGCAGTTTAATTCCCCCTGAAACGGCGCTAGCATCCTTTTATAATTGTCAATCCATCTGCTGTCACTGTCCACAATTACTATCGTATTCATAAACAACCCCCTTTCCATGATTTACTTATAGTTTCATGCAAGTCTTTTTCATCTGTATGCTATTATAACAGACTATGGCAGATTTTACAAAATTTTTTATAAACAATAAGAAACACATACAAGCAGGCTACATATGATACAGTGTAATCAAAATTTTGGAGGATCAAATATGAGTGATTTAGCTGCTACAAACTGTGGATGTGGATGTGAAAGTAACAACAACGGAGGATGCGGTTCCATTATTTGGATTATTATCCTGCTTTGCTGCTGCGGTGGCTGCGGCGGCGGATTCTTCGGCAACGGCGGCGATGGCTGCGGCAGCAACAGCTGTCTGTGGATCATCTTGTTGCTCTTCTGCTGCGGCGGATGGGGCAATGGCGGCGGATGCGGCAATTCCTTCTGCTAATTTTCTACCCTGCCTGCCCTAAGGGGCAGGCGTTCTACAATCCATCCGTCTTTGTGAACAGGGAGGAAGATTTCTCTTTCAAACGTTCCTGACACAAAGCGTAAGTCAAAGGGATTGCTGCACAATTAATTGACGCGCAGTCCCTTTTTCGTTATAAGATAAAAAGCCATCTGGACAGGATCGCCGACTGGCGAAATGCAAAAATGAAAGAGCTGTCGCAAGATACGGCTTATATACGATATATGGATGAGATTTATGTGGTCTCAAATCAATCTATGTATATAGCAGTTATTTTGCAACAGCTCCCTTTCACGCTAGCAGGAAACGTCTATTTTCCTGTGAAAGCATCTTTTATTTTACTGTAATTTTAAATACTACTTTCTTGCCCGTGCCGTCTGTTGATGCGGCGGTAATCTTCACACTCTTTCCTTTCTTTACGCCTTTCTTAATTTTTACCTTCGCAGTAGATGCTGATTTGCCGATTGCTTTCACTGTTGCGATCTTTGTATTCGAAGAAGTCCATGTCAGTGTTTTATTGACTGGCTTGCCGCCCTTTACAGTGACTTTCGTCTTCAAGGTGACGCTCTTATTTGGCTTTTGATTAATATTTTTCTTGCCGACTGCCGTAACCTTAGAGACAGAGCCTTTCATAATCTGAACCGTCGTCTTTGCTTTAACTTTTCCATTCGCCGTTTTAACCTGAACGACGACGCTCTTCTTGGCTCCCTTTTTCAGTGTCTTGACGACGCCTTTGCTGCCAACCTTGGCATACTTAGAATTGGAAACCTTCCAAACCAGCTTTTGGTTGCCATATTTCTTTGGCACGACGTCAAGTTCCTTTTTCAAGTTCAAGGATTTGCCATATGCAATCTGGTATTTCTTAGCACGGAATTTCAGTTTCGTAATAGAATTGCCAGGCTCCTTGCACAATGCTTTCTGCGCTTTCTGCAAAGCGTCTGCCAGGCTTTGTAACTGACTTGCCATCATAGCCTCTTGCTGCTCGTTTGTCAGGTTATTGACCGCATTGTAGGCTTTCACAAACGCATCCCAGCTCGCTTTGGTATACGTTCCCCTGCCAGCTTTGATCAGAGGCTTTGCCTGCGTCAGTGCCGCCTTGACAGCTTTCTTTGCTTCTTCTTTTGCCTGCTTCTCGGCCTCATCTTCATCATTTCCGCCTGTACTGCCGCTTTGATGATCTAATGCTTCCTGCAGTACGGCTTTGGCAGCATCAATCTCTGTCTTGCCCGCACAAGCTTCAATGGCCTCTTTTGCCTTGGCAATCGCTTCCTGCAATATCTTCCAGTCCGCTTC
This sequence comes from uncultured Lachnospiraceae bacterium, assembly GCA_910576975.1. Classification (GTDB taxonomy): domain Bacteria; phylum Bacillota; class Clostridia; order Lachnospirales; family Lachnospiraceae; genus Petralouisia. Next base: position 35,137 of record CAJTJY010000023.1, on the reverse strand, counting down.
CAGATAATCTTTCTGCTCCGCTTGCTCTGCTGCGCCAATGACATTTTCTAATGCCATGACCGAAGCCACTACCTCCCGGTTTGCCGAAAGATAGCCTTGTTCCGTCTCATTGCCTGCGATCTCTTTTGTAAAGTGCGCCTTAATTTCTCTAATAACCGCAAAATTGTTGCCGCCGTTCACCACACGGATTTGCAGATATCGCCCCAGCCTGCTGTCTGGAACCGTGGATTTTGGAAGTTCCAATCTCACCCAGCCATCCTCCTCCACAGGATCTGTAAATACTTCTGTCATCGTCGCTCCGATGCCAGACGCTGGATTTTGCTCAATGGAAAATGTTTCCTTATTGTACTGGTCGCCGGCCACCAACTGGAATCCGTTCACATGTCCATTCGCTCCGGCGCTTGTCTGCAAGAACTTTATCTCAGTACAAAGAGAAAGATCCCTGGAAAGTCCAACCGTCAGCACGGCGGGATTATCCTCCGATACCATATATTGGCTTCCGTCATACTGACTATGCCATCTCGTTTCCTCATTGTTGTCAATTGCAAAAGCAGCAGGCCCGTCATTTGGGTATGGAGCCTCTCCCTTTTGTTCCGTATTTGCCCACGCTCCCGTAAATCCTGCCTCCTCATCTATTCTCTCCGGCAGGCTTAGCGCAGCTTTCACCATTTCTTGCGCGCCATCTGGAAATGTGACCACAGCCGTAATCTCCGTTGTGCCTGTGCTTATAAAATGCACGCTTCCCATGCTGTCTGCATATGCTACTTCTGGATTTGAAGAAGTCCAGGCGATTTTTGATTTTTTGTCTGTCTCATTGCGGAACTGAATGTTTAACTTCACGGGATCTTTTGCCGTCAGTACTTCTGCCGCAGCAAGATTCATGCACAGCCTCCTCTTCAATGGATGGATACGGCTGATTTTTGCCACAGCGCCTGTAGTGCAAGAGAACGCTATTTTTCCTTGCGCGCTGTAATTGCCTACGCCTATTGTCTCTTCAAACGCTTTCTGCCCATCCACGAACAGGCAATACTTGCCGTCTGCCGTCCATGTCGCCTTGACATGCGTTTTGGCATTTTGATTCGGAGCTGGAATTCTATCTCCAGTATAGTAATTATTGTTGCCGTCAAATCTCTGCCAATACCAGCCGCCGTCTTCAAATCCCATATACATGCCGCGTGCATCGTTATCCGCTTCCTTGTAATCCAAATATACGCCAAACCTGGCTTTTGCGCCCGTATACTGCAAGTCAAATTCAAACTCTCCGTCCGCTGTAAAATCAAACGTTTCTGTGCTGACAAATGTCGCCGGGGAATTATTGTACCCTGCGCCTGTCAAAGTCAGCGCTTTGTCTGCAATCTGCATTCCAGAAGATGTTGACAGAAGTCCCGGCGTCCAGTCATCCTCAAAAATCTCTGGCGGCAAATTGAGTACCAGAGCTTCTTGCTTCTCCAGCAAGCGATCCTTTGCCGCTTGAATAGCAACAGCTCCGCTTTCTTCGAACTGCTCGTTTGAATGGCCTGGCAAATACGTCCTGGCTTCCTCTAAGGCTTCCCAATATACTGCCCAGGATTCCTTTGTATAATTTTCCTGATCCAATTGCGCACATTGATCTATCAGCGTCTGCAGTTCTGCTTCCGCTGCCCTGACTGCTTCTGGTTTCAGAAGAGATTTCTCTGCCGCCTGAAGCTCTTGCGTCGCATCTAAAACCTCTTCTACAGATGTTTCCTTTGCCGTTAACGCACTCACCCTGCGTGCTTCCTTGATTGCATCCTGCAGTCGTTTCCAGATCTCTTTGGCAAAGTCGCTTTCATTCAAGCCACTGATTCGCCCTTCCACCTCTGAAAGTATAGCTGACAAGTTATTCTTTGCTTCTTCCACCGCCTCTTCCACAAGCTGTGCGTCTGTCTTGATCTGATCCAGCTTCGCTTTCGCCGTATGTAATGCAGCCTCAACATCTTCTATACTTGTCGCTTGGTCAATTGCCAGCTTTCCTTCTGCAATCGCCCGTTTCAATTCCATCCTTTCATCATGACGGTATGCATCTGGATCTTTATATGATTCCAACGCCGCCTTGGCTTCCTCTTTCTTCTGTTTGAGCTGACTTTCCACTTGGTGCTCTGAAGTCGGAATTGCATCCAGGCGATCCTTTGCCGTTCCTAATGCTGCCTTGATGCCAGAAACATTCATTGCCGCATCTATTGCTTCTTTTCCTTCTGCGATCGCAGCCGTCCGTTCTGCCTTTCCATCTTCATCATAATTGCCTGCATCCGTATATGCTTCCAATTCTGCCTTTTTGCTTTCTTTAATATCATCCACTGCGCTGGCAATCTCGTCAACACTGGATGTTACATATACATTGCAAGCCATCAGTTCCGCGCCGTCTTCTGCCAGAGCCTTTACTACTGTCTGCCCTGTACGTCCTGCCGTAACCACGCCCCAGTCATCCACGGTTGCTATGTCTGTATCGCCAGTAGTCCAGTTTATCTTGCCATTCTTGGGCTGAGCCAGCGTCAAATTGGAGCAAACCGCCGCCTGATCATTCTGCACCAGGAACATATCTTCCTTATGATCCTGATTGCCAAATCTTGCATTAGACAGAAGTACCTCGCCGCTTCCCGAAGTATTGAATTGCAGTTTGCGGACTCCTGCAAGATTCACAGAAAAAGATCCTTGGGTGTCCCCAGACTCCGTATCAAAATGATACAACTGTTTCCCATCGCCTAAAACCGTTAATCCTCCATTGCCTGCAAAGGTAATCCTTGATGTAAATACGTCGAATTCCTTGCCAATCAAATCAGCTACGACATTCGTGCCTGCTGGAATTGTAACCGTCTTAGCTAAAGCATCTTTTTCGACCTCAGTCCAGGTTCCCAGCTCCATGTCTGACAGATAGGTTTCCGGGATTGCCGCTTCATACTTATGATAGAGATAAAATTCTGCTGCTGAGGCAAATTGTGAATTGCCGCCCCCTGCCGAAGATAAAACCGTGATCCTTATCCTTCTTGCATTTTGCGCCTCAAACTCTGCACTCTTCATGCTGTTGTCGTTCGCCCAGATTTTATTTTCCAGGACTTTTGTAAAATTATCCCCTTCTTCCTCTGTGCTGTAAGAAATATCAGCCTTTAAGATAATTCCATTGTTGCCAGACTGTCTTGGCAGATATTCCAGCTTGCCTATGTCGATATTTTCATTTAAAGTAATCGTATAATTATTTTTTTTATCATTAATTACATGACCATTGTAGTTTGAATGCCAAAATGTATCTGTATTTCCATCCAAAGCCAGTTCTGCGCCTTCCCCGTTTTGCTGGCTGTCTGCCTCCCCGGTGAGACCATCTATTTTTTCATATCCATAAATAGCCTGATCATGTCCGATTAGCTGTCCATAAGCCTTATCATATGCCTGCTGCTCTTTCTGTTCCAGATAGGAATATGCCTTGGATAATACCTGTTTCGCACTATAAAAACGGCTCTCTACTTCCAGGTCATCCCTTTGCATATGCTGCAACAGATAGTCTGAATATGACTCCATTATCGAATAGTATGCGCCGTTCCTTTGGTCTGCGCTCCAGCTTTCCCGCATCAAGCCTTTGTCCGTCATTACAAAAACAGCCTTGCACATGCCCGTATTTTGATCTTGCTCTGGATCTGTAACCGTATATGCAGAAAGAACTTTCTTCGTATAATGGCTGGTAAACTGCATTCTGCCCATCTCACCAGAAGCCACATAACTAATCTCTATTTTTGAATCCAAGGGGAAATCATACATTTTATCAAATACTGGCTGCTTTCCCGTTCCTGATATCGTCTTTTTCTCAATCTCTTTCCCCTGGGAATCCAAAATGCGGACCATTATGTAAGCCTGATTTGGAAAATAGATATGCGGTTCTGTATTGTTGATCCGAAAGTTCAGCATCCCTTTTGCAGAATCTAACGAAAGCACTGCGACTTCCAGATCACTCATGCCAAGAAGCCTGATCTGCATATCATCCAACAAAGGATTTCCTTCTATTTTCTTATATGCCAGTTGCTTATCAACAAATTGACCACTGTCCGTCTTATGCGCCACCAGGTATTCGTTGTCATACTGATATCCCCCGCCTCTCGGCGTTGGAAGCTCCACTTCGTATATGCCAACCGGAAGTTGTGCCTGATACTCTGTCTTGCCCTCCTTGATAGTCAGTTCTGCGGCAATCTTTTCTCCATTTTTAATCAGGATCTTCCTTCCCATGACTTTCGTCAAATCGTCCATAGACAAGCTCAGCTTGACTTGCGATTTATAATCAAAGCTTTCTAAGTCATCCGTGCTTACCAGGCTGTAAATTCCATTCATCGGCAAGCCTTTTTCTGCCAATTGCGCGCGCACAGTCTCCGCCTCTTGATCATTGGGAATCAGATTGCGCAAATAATACAGCATCGGCAAATCGCTTTCGTAAATCTCGTCTTCCAGCACCTTCGATGGACGAATGTGCCAGCCGTCAAAGTATGGAATGACGTTAAAACCGCCTGTTTTGCTGAAAACCTCTGTAAGCGTGTCAGAAGAAGGCCTGTCCTTATTATTTTGATAATGGTACTTGCGGACATCCGAATGCATGGCAGCCACTGCGCTCTCTGGTCCAAGACGGTCTAACAGATTGACAAACATAAACAACGACTTATCATACTCTTTGCGTCCTTCTGTCATGTCGTTAAACGTGCTTACGTCGTTCCTTAATTTCTCTGCCGCCTTTCCAATGTTATTGAAAGCATCCAGATATGTTGAGCCCTTGCCGCCAAGAAGCCATCCCAGATCCTTCTGCTCCCGGTACGTCATTTCAAAATAATACCCCATGATATTATTCGTCGTTTCAACAAAGGAGTTCTCCAAGCCTGCAATCACGCCCTCGTACCCATGCCCGAATTCATGAAGCGACACCCAGTCTCTGCACAGATATCCCGCAAGGCTATCCTCATTGGTCGCACTGTGGTCGCCGCTATAATAAGCAAGCCCTACGCCATGCTTATTTGCCTTGATAAAGAACTTTGCGCGCACATTCTGGTTATAAGGCTGCTTAGCATCAAAATCCAATCCTGCAAACCTGTCATATTGTTTCACAAACGACGCATACCATTCCAACATCTCGTCAATCGTGCTAAAAGAATAGGAAGGATACTTTGCGCCCTTATAATGAATAATGTTATTCCTGTCCTTGGCCGGAGCTAAAAATGTCGCCGCATCCCCCTCTATAATCGCATAAGGAGCCTTTGCCTGATCCCAGGCTGCAAAAAACGCCTCTTCATCATCGCCATAACGATAATAAGGAATCGAATGGAGCGCATCGTTCCACTTCACCTCGACAATCGGCCTTACCGTTGTATTTTTGGGCGTGTAAATGAAAGGAACGGAATCCACGCTCTGTAGTTTGTCCGTCTTATTGCCATCGCCATCCTGCACATAGCACTTATTCTTTACGGTAATCCACTCGCCATTCTTGGGAAGATTGACGCTGCTCTTGTTATCGTCATAAGCGGCTTCTGAGCCGTCTTCTCCCACTGTTACTAAGTTCTCAGTATATGCATCATTATTCAGAAGCTTCAAGGTCAAGTCGCCGGTAAATTCCTGATAGTTGACCAGACGAATCGTAAGCGTCTCATCCGCTGGAAGCCAGAAGCCAAGATTCTGCCTGTCATGGTTGTAACCTCTGTTAAATCCGATGCTTGTCAAATGAGACGCATTTGGCAAGGTATACAATTCCCGTTTCATATTCTTGCCTGCCGTGCTCCCCTGTTTTAAAACAGTTACCGTCGTCTCTAAAGTTGCAGTATTCCCATCTGAGTCTGTCACCCGATAGGTAATCTTCTGATCTCCCAGCTTAGACGTGTCTATGGAGCCTTCTTGTATAATATTCTTTGTTAAATCACCATCCTCCTGGTCGTCAGCAAACATCTTGTTCCTGCTATCCTCATAATCAAATGTTTCCCCTTGGTAAATCCAAGTCTGGACCGGGCCAGATATTACTGGTGCTCGGTATGCGTCAAACCCGCTTGCCGAAGCTTCTTTTGGCTTCGTTGCTCCCGCTGCTATTGCACTCAGTTCTGGTGGTGATCCTGCAATCATCATGACCGCCAAAAACATGGCGCAGCCTCTTTTTAAATAACCCATAATACCACATCCTCCTTATTCTATAGCCAGTTCTTATCTTGTTATCTCTTATTATAATACATCACAGGAATATAGCAACTAGTTTCCACAATATTGGGGAAAAAGATAGCAATTGGTACTGTCGCACTAATATATTCATTTGCTCAAAAGGTCTTGCCACCCATGCGACAAAGGCAGAATGCACAAAATCACTCTGGAAAGCTAGCTTTCCAAGATGACTTTCGTGCATTTTGCTTGCGTTGCTTTGCAATGTAAACCTTTTGAAAAAATCTATGTCTTGTAATTTATATTAGTGCTCCAGCCCCATAATTCTTATCTTTCAGAAAAATTTCCTCTTCCTTTGTCTTCTTTTCTTTCCTGGTTCTCCTTGTGCCGCCGTTCTTCATCATCCTTTTTACGGATACAGACTTCGTCCAGTTCATATACGCTGTTGCCATCTATCACTAATTTTCCCATATTTCCTCTCCTGATATGATACAGTTCTCAATAATATATGTAAATTTTGCACAACTGTTGAATCCCCTGCTGCAATTTCAGCACTTCCCTTGTCATAATCCCCCAAGGTTCCACATAAATTAAAATAAAAAAGGGGACTACAATGGAATCTATTGACACACTGATTCAAGACCGGCATCTTCAAATGCTAAAAGCTGCCCTTCCCTATGTGGATAACGCCCGGCAGAAATCTATCGCTATGATGGTAAAATTCATGGAACTACAACGGACGATGGCGCTGTTTGACAGCCCGGAAAACAATCTGCGCATGTGCTCCCAGGAAGAAGAGACAGGAGACGCTCCCTTGCAGATGTTAAATGCCATCCGGGAATACTGTACCGAAAAAGAACAAGAAATGATTGATAACATGATGACCTTTGTGCAGATGTTTTCCACTTATGGAGCCTTGTTCGCTTAACTGCCTTTTCATCATGCAAAGAAAGGAATATTATGAATCCACAGGACTTATTAAACAATCCGCAGCTTCAAAACATTTCGCCGGAAAAGCTGCAGCTTCTGATGAACCTTGCACAGAATACCTCTCCCTCCGGCTCCAACCCAAAAGATATGGCGGCCTCCTTAAAAAACGCTTCTGCCCAGGCCAGCAAGCAAGGAATGGAATTCTCCTCCGGGGAACGAGATCTGATCGTAGAAGTTTTAAAGCAGTCCCTGCCGCCCCAGGAGCAGAAAAAAGTAGAAATGATGATGCAGCTCATGAAATCGATGCGCAACTGACTACGCATCCCATGCCTAAAAACCCGGCGCCATGCTTTCGCTGATGGCGCCGGGTTTTTAGGCGGTACAATCCTCATTAGACCATAAGCAAATCTGTTTCTTCTAGATATTTAATAAATGTTTCTTTCATTCTTTTTGCTCGTTCTATTATGTCAGCTTCTGTAAATTTATCTGCATTATCAGCTAAAGACAATAATTCATAAATCTTTGTTCCTTCTTTTTTCTTTCCAGATTCTGTAACAAAGCCTTGATAATGTTTCTTTTTGTCCTGAAAACGATAGTCAGAAGCCCTAATATTAATATTTTCTTCCAATAATGCTTTATTTCCCAACGATTCAAGATTATTCTTATCTGTCAGCGTCTTTTCATTCTCCTGTCTCTTCTTTGGGAAAATATGTTCTATTTGTAATTGAATATCTAACTTTAATAAATCTTGTTTTTCATCGTGAAATGCCCACCATGCCAACATTGATTTTGTTATAGGTCTTCCATTGGTAAAACTATAATTATCTAAAACATTCTTAACTTGTCCAGCATCTAATTTATAATCTCTAAATTCTATAGGAAAACCATCAATTATATTTATCATCTCTGGGTATGCAGGCGTTCTCAATGCATTAACACCCGGATGAACCAACGCATATGCCCATATAAATGCAATAATTTTATTCAAAAAGTAATAAAATTCTTCTTCTCCCAACTCTCCATTTTCATTTTTATTCTTCAAGAAATACACGCTTACCAAATATGTCCACATACCATTCGGAGCATATTTTAAGACGAAGAGTTTTCTAAGTATTCTGTCAGAAAATATATCATCTTGATATACAACATTGCACCAAAAATTGGCCAAATCTTCCAAGTTTTTTAAAGTCTCTTCCTTTTTCAACAACACATATTTATCTTTTTCATAAAACTTTCTTAATGCTTCCGTTGTAGTTTTTCGATTACGTTGCTTTGCTCTTTCATAGTACATATATCTTGTAAATAGCTCGTCCATTGGCGAACCAGATGGCGCTTGAAAGATTTTATCACTTAACTCTTCAAGTGCTTTCCACCGACTAATAAACTCTTCTTTTCTTCCTTTGTCCGAATAAAACTTATAAAATTGCGCCTTAAAAATATCTGTATCAGCCAATGGTTTTCCTCTATCATTTAATGTAGAAAAGATTCTTAAAGCGGTATCTTGTGATTCAGCTTCGATAGGCAATAATATACAGTTTTTTAGTATACGTGTGGGTAAATACGCAAAATATGATGGATAATCCTGCAAAAATTCATTGATTTTATCTGTAAAAAATCTATAGGTTTTTGCATACCTGCTCTTATTGTCACTTGCCACTTCTCCTGTTTTTAAAATAGTTAAAAACTCTTCTTTATCATCATCTGATGACACTTCTGAATCTATTTTCAGTCTGTTCATATTTGGCTTTCCAAATTCATCAGTTTTCCAAATACATCTAGCAATGTCATCTCGCGTACTTATTGAATTCTCATCTTGCATATTCGAGAACTTGGAATAGAACGCACGCAACAATAACATTAATGTTGTCAATCGTTGCTGCCCGTCTATAATCTCTAACTTATTCTCATTTTTGTATGTAACTATCGGTCCCAAAAAATATTCATCATTTTCACTATCAAATTTAGAATAATCATTTTCTGGAAAAGCAAATGAAAATATGTCATCCCACAACGTCTGACATTCTATTTCTCCCCATGCATATGGTCTTTGGTAGTCTGGAATTAAAAAGTCAGACTTTTTATTTTCAAAAAGTTCTTTTATTGTCTGTTGGTCTATATTTAACTTTGACATTTTTTCTCCTTTGCATAAATTAACAATCCCAATATTCATTCTAGCATTTTTCCAATCAACTGTCATCAACATATTGCACGTTTTCTTTTTTTCATCTACTGTCATCAACATAAAAATGAATTTATTAAAAATACACACTCCACATAACAACTATACCTTGTATTTTCAATAAAATTTCTTTCGGAACTCGCCATTCTATATCTAAAGCGTTTTCTCCATTCTTTTCTATGCATTTTTATTTCCATTCACCCTCTCAAAAAATAGCAAAAAAGCGCAAGTAATGCAATGTCACTACTCACGCTTTTTTCTCTCAATCTATTTCTGCACGATATTGATAATCCTGCCTGGAACATAAATTTCTTTTACAATCGTTCCGGAAAGCTTTGCTCCAAGAGCCTCCTTTCCTGCGGCAATGGCGCTTTCCTTGTCTACATCCACGGGAACGGCTACCGTAGCCCTGGTCTTGCCATTTATCTGAACTGCGATTTCCACGGTATTTTCCACGGTCTTGGCCTCGTCATACTGCGGCCAGCTGTTTTGATATATCCTGTCCTGAAAACCGCAGATGCTCCATAGTTCCTCCGTTATATGAGGCGCAACTGGATTTAAAAGCAATAAAAATGTCTGGAATTCTGCCCGGTTTACCTTTCCTGCTTTCGAGAATTCATTTAACATGGACATCATGGCGGCAATGGCCGTATTATATTTCAAATTTTCATAATCAGAACTTACTTTCTTGATCAGCTGGTGCATCTTTGTTTCGAATTCCTGGCTGAAACTGTCGCCATCCACAAGAATATCCTGTAGCTTCCATACTCTCTCCAAAAATCTCCGGCATCCTTTAACGCCGTTTTCTGACCAAGCTGCGCTTAAGTCAAAAGCCCCGATAAACATCTCGTAAGTACGCAAGGTGTCTGCGCCATAATCCATTACGATATCGTCAGGATTGACCACATTGCCCCTGGACTTTGACATCTTCTCGCCGTTCTCTCCCAGAATCATCCCATGGGAAGTACGCTTTTGATATGGTTCTGAAGTGGGTACCACGCCCTGGTCATACAAGAACTTATGCCAGAACCTTGAATACAGAAGATGCAGCGTCGTATGCTCCATCCCCCCATTGTACCAATCTACCGGAAGCCAATATTTTAAAGCTTCCTCGCTTGCCAGCGCCTGGCTATTCTTAGGATCAGTATAGCGCAGGAAATACCACGAAGAACCTGCCCACTGGGGCATCGTGTCTGTCTCTCGCTTCGCAGCCCCGCCGCAGCAAGGGCATGTCGTGTTCACCCAATCTGTCATTGCCGCAAGTGGAGATTCTCCGTTATCCGTAGGCATGTAACTGTCTACCTCTGGAAGCTCCAGGGGCAGCTCGCTTTCAGGTAACGCCACGTAACCGCATTTTTCACAGTGAACAATAGGAATCGGCTCTCCCCAATAACGCTGTCTGGAAAATACCCAGTCCCTGAGCTTATAATTGGTCTTTCCCTTGCCGATTTTCTTCTCCTCCAAAAATGCGATGATCTTCCTTTTTGCCTCCTCTACCTCAAGCCCGTCAAGAAAGCCAGAATTGACCAGCTTTCCAGTGGCAACGTCCGTATAAGGCTCTTTCTGCACATCTTCGCCGCCTGCCACGACCTCGATAATTGGAAGGCCGAACTTCTTGGCAAATTCCCAGTCACGGCTATCGTGCGCTGGAACCGCCATGATCGCTCCCGTGCCATAGCTCATCAATACATAGTCTGACACCCAGATCGGAATTTCTTTGTCATTTACTGGATCAACGGCACTTAATCCGTCAATCTCCACGCCTGTCTTTTCCTTTGCGAGTTCCGAACGCTCAAAATCTGATTTTCTCGCCGCCTGTTCCCGGTATGCCAGAATTTGATCCCAGTTTTTTATTTGATCCTGATACTTGTCTAATATCGGATGCTCTGGGGAAACTACCATGTAAGTAGCTCCAAACAGCGTATCGGGCCTTGTGGTATAAACTGTCAATTTCTCCTCTTTGCCAGCAATAGGGAAGTCTACTTCTGCCCCCTGGCTTTTTCCAATCCAGTTGCGTTGTGAGACCTTGACCCGCTCAATATAATCGACGCCGTTTAATCCCTCCAAAAGCTTGTCTGCATATTCGGTAATTTTTAACATCCACTGGCTCTTGACTTTGCGGACCACTGGCGCCCCGCAGCGCTCGCAGACGCCGTTTACCACCTCTTCATTTGCAAGCCCTACTTTGCAGGAGGTACACCAGTTAATCGGCATCTCAGTCTTATAGGCCAGTCCTTCTTTAAATAGTTTCAGAAAAATCCACTGGGTCCAATGGTAATATTGCGGATCCGTAGTATTTACCTCCCGCTCCCAGTCGAATGAATATCCCAAGGCATGGAGTTGTCCCTTAAAACGCTCCACATTGTTCTTTGTGACCACCTTGGGATGGATCTTATTTTGAATCGCAAAATTCTCTGTGGGAAGCCCGAACGCATCCCAACCCATGGGATAAAGCACGTTATATCCCTGCATCCTGCGCTTCCTTGCCACGATGTCCAGCGCCGTGTAGGGTCTTGGATGCCCTACATGGAGTCCCTGCCCCGACGGATAAGGAAATTCTACTAATGCGTAATACTTAGGCTTGGAATAATCATCCGTTGCCGCAAACGCTTTTTCATCATCCCAAATTTTCTGCCATTTTTCTTCTAATGCCCTGTGATTGTATGGTGCTGCCATATTTTATCCTCCTAAACCTTACAAAAGCTCATATAAATTCCAATAATTTAGAAATCATTTACTTCTAAAATTCTATCACACAGCAGGTTTTTGTCAAGTTTATTAATGATTGCATCCCCATGATTCCCTGCAACCATCGTACTGACTGCTTGTAACTGCCTTTTGCACCATTTTTCCAAAGTACAATACTATAAATGTAACAGAATTATAACAGGAGATTCCTATGTCTCAATCAAACATAAATAAAGCATATGAAAACCCTGGGCTGCATTTCTTAGAAACAGCCCTCCATTATATGCCTGCCGCCTATGCAGAATTAACTGGAAATCCTGGAAACGCAGAAATTACTGGCATCGTCCGTTTCTATCCTGTCGGCGACGGCGTTCTGGTCAATGCAGAGGTTTATGGGCTTCCCGTTTCCTCTGAAAACTGCGGTCCCGCTATTTTTGGCTTTCATATCCACGAAGGGAATTCTTGCACTGGAACTGCAAGTGATCCCTACGCAAATGCAGGCGGACATCTCAATCCAGCAAATTGCCCCCATCCGGCGCACATGGGCGACCTCCCCCCTTTGTTTGGAAATAACGGCTCTGCTTGGATGATGTACTTTACGGACCGTTTCACGCTTCCAGACGTCATAGGAAAAACCATCATCATTCACAGCAATCCCGATGATTTCACTACGCAGCCTTCTGGCAATTCAGGAGCCAAAATTGCCTGTGGCGCCATCCAGGCGGTGACATAATTCTCAAGATTGTGATGCGGAGCTGGAAAAATCGACCTGCAAAGGAACTTTACACCTTTTGTCCCTCTATTTAAAAACTAATTCAACGAATTTTCCTATAAAATCAGAAAAAGCTGTCGCACGAAGCGCTTCGTGCGACAGTCTTATGAAATGCATATATCGTTTATTCTGTCTCATCCGACAATTGGAATTTGCCGATCAGGCCATTTAATTCTGTCGCCTGCGCAGACAGCTCCTGGCTAGTTGCAGAACTTTCCTCCGCTGCCGCTGAATTTGTCTGCACCACTTCTGAAATCATCCCAATTGTTTCGTTGATCTTTTGCATAGAGCGATTCTGTTCACTGGAATTCTCTGCAGCCTCTTCCACAGCCTTGACGATCCCGTCGATGCCGTTAATCACTCTCTGAAGTTCTTCCGCCATCTTCTCTGCGATCTTATTTCCGCCTTCCACTTCGCATAGCGCGGCTTCGATCAGCTTCCTGGTATCTTCCACGGACTCGGCGCACTGAGTTGCGAGGTTGCCGATCTCTCCTGCTACCACCGCAAACCCCCTGCCTGCTTCGCCCGCCCTTGCCGCTTCAATGGATGCATTCAGCGAAAGCAAGTTAGTCTGGTCTGCAATTACTTCGATAGTCTGGATAATGTTAGAAATCTGCATCGATGCATCATTGATTTTCCCCATTGCATACATCATTTCCCTGATATATGCGCTGCTGGCATTTGCCTGATTTCCGATCTGCCTTGCTTTTTTGCTAGTGGAAATGGCATTTTCGGTGTTCCGCTCTACTTGTTGTGCAACATCGGTCGCCGTGGCAAGCAGCTCCTCCACGGAAGCAGCCTGATCTGTGGCACCTTCTGCAAGGGACTGGGCGCTATCTGCAAGCTGCGAAGAGCCCAGCCCAACCCGGTCTGCAGATTCCCGGATTTGGTTCAGCGTCCCTGTTAAGGAGTACTTAATGCCACGGACAGATTGAAGAATATTTTCAAAGTCCCCGACATAAGACTCTCTTGCCTTGGAATGAACTGCAAAATTATTGCCGCTCATTTCTTCCAAAATATAATGGACGTCGCCAATGATTTTCCTCATCCCAGACACGATGTCCTCTGTTGCATTTGCAAGAGTTAAGACCTCGTCCTTGGTAGTTATTTGAGGGATTCCAGAATGCAGATCTCCATGAGCCAGCGCCGTGAGTCGCTCTGCGCACTGATGAATCGGCGTCCCAATGTTGTCTGCCAGTTTTCTCACCATCACAACCGCCGCTGCAATGGAAATCAGCACAATCAAAATGGTGATGATGATTCCAACAATTGTCTCTCTATTAAAATCAGAAACGGGAGCTGTGATGGCAATGCTCCAATTATTGCTGTTTCCCACCGGAGTATATGCCATAATTTTTCTCACGCCGCCATAACGGTAGCTTCCAAAGCCAGTCTCGCCAGCGATCATTTTCTGTTCCAATCTCGCCAAAGTCTTTAAGGATGAATCTGTCTTAGCCGCCTCTATGCTATTATCCCTTTTTTTCACCAGGTCATGATCCTTATGGGCGATCACCACTCCCTGCCCATTTGTCATATAAGCAGAGCCATTGGCGCTGACATTGGTCGCCACCATGATATCATTCAAAAAGTCTTCATCTGGCACTAGGTAGATAACCCCTGTCACTTCGGTCCCATGAAGCCCTTCTTTCCACAACGGCGCGGCAATCCTGATCTCTATGGAAGACTGGTCTTCACTGATCATAGGCTCCGTTACATATGTCTGACCTTTGATTGCCTCCTGGAAATATTTCTCACCGCTGCAGCTTTCCCCAGTAAAAATATCGATGCCTGCGCGGTCAAGGATTCCTCCCGCCGTCAGTTCGTTGACTCTCACACGCTCGTTAATGATTGCCATTTTATCCTCCGTGCTCGCTGCATCATTGGCAAGCCGCGCCGTCATCCCCAGGTCTTCTGCAATATTCTTATAGGAAGTAATCTCCCATTCCACTCGCTCGGCACAAACCTTCGCCGTAGCCTCCATGCTTCGTTCCAGGGCAGAATTCGTACTATGATTATTCAATATGCTGGAAATAATCCCCAAAAGCGACAAAGAAACCAGCACCAAAAGCAATACCGATATCGTAATCTTGCCTTTAATCGTCTCATGGTACGTCTGTTTCAGTTTTTGTATGCCAAATAATCCCGCCACTTGCCCCCTCTTCTCTCCAGTTTCCTTATCTCTTTTGCCGCTGTTTTTCATCTGTCATCTTCCACCCTTCTATATTTCCAAAGCAAATGCAAGGAAGCCTTACTCCTGGAAACAATAACCTGACACTATGTTCTTTTTATTCCTCGTCCTTATCTAGCTTGCTGCTTCTTGCCGCCACCTCTTTCTCTTGAATATCTGACGGAGTCTGCTCATATCTGGCAAATTCATAGGAGAATAATCCGCTTCCTCCCGTCATGGAACGCAAATCCGTCATATAACCATAAATTTCCATATAAGGCACATCTGCCGTGATCTCTGTCTTGCCAGTCTCCACAGGGTTCATGCCCAAAACACGTCCCCGTCGTTTATTCAAATCCCCCATGACGTCCCCGGTAAATTTGTCGGGCACCACTACCTTCATCGTTGCAATAGGCTCCAATAGCACTGGAGAAGCCTGCATAACGCCTTTTTTAAACGCCTGGATCGTCGCCATCTTGAACGCCATTTCAGAAGAATCCACTGGATGGTAAGAACCATCGTAAAGTACTGCTTTTACGCCCACGACCGGATAAGCCGCCATCGGTCCTTTTAAGACAGATTCTTGCAATCCCTTCTCTACTGCGGGGAAGTAATTCTTCGGCACAGCGCCGCCCACTACCTGCTGTTCAAACGTAAAGGCAGTATCCAAATCGCCGCTTGGCTCAAAAGTCATCTTTACATGACCGTACTGCCCGTGCCCTCCCGACTGCTTTTTATACTTGTATTCCACGTCGGATTTCTTGCGGATCGTCTCCCGAAATGCAATCTTCGGCCTGCTCAGCTCAATCTCAACCTTATAACGCTCCGCAAGCTTGCTTACCACGACATCCAGATGCTGGTCGCCGATTCCATAAATAAGCGTCTGGCTATTTGCGCTGTCATTCTCTGTCCGCAGCGTTAAATCCTCCTGCATCAGTTTCTGCAAAGCCTGGGAGATCTTATCTTCGTCGCCCTTTTTCTTAGCTTTGTAACGCTTGTAAGTATAAGGCGTTGATATCTGCGTCTTTCCATACATTACCGGAGCAGCCTTGGTAGACAACGTGTCCCTGGTAGAAGATTTGCTAAGCTTTGCCAGCGCTCCAAGATCCCCGGCATGCAGTTCTGGCACTTCCACAGACTTATTTCCGCGCATCACATAGATTTTGCCAATCTTCATTTCCAAATCTTTATCGGCATTATACAACACATCGTCTGTCTTTAAAACACCGGAATTGACCTTGACCAGGGAATACTTTCCGATAAACGGATCTGCTATCGTCTTATATATGTATGCGCTCTTAGGCTTTGCAATATCATAATCGCCGTCAAAAACTTCATTAGTCTTCATATTAATGCCTTTGCAGGGACGCTTCTCAGGACTTGGAAGATACTTCACAATGTCATCCAACAAGGTATATACGCCCTGCACTAAGGTGCTAGAGCCCATGGAAACCGGAACAATGCTGCCATCTGACACATTGGTGCGCAGTGCGGAACGAATCTCAAACTCTGAAAACTCTTCCCCGGCAAAATAACGATCCATAAATTCTTCGCTGGTCTCTGCCACAGCCTCCATCAGCGCTTCTCTGCATAATTCCAAATTTGCCTTAGAATATTCCGGAATGTCCGCCTCTACGACTTCTCCCTTTTCATTCCAGCGGTTTCCCGTCTGCGCAACCACATTTACATAGCCGACAAACTTCTCGTTCTCACGGATTGGCAGATGGAACGGCGCAATCCGTTTTCCATACATCTCTTGCAAATCTGCCACTACCTGTCGGAAGCTTGCGTTATCATCATCCATCTCTGTCACAAATACCATGCGCGGTATTTTATACTTCTCGCAAATCTCCCACGCTTTCTGGGTCCCAACCTCAATTCCGCTCTTGCCCGATACCACGATAATCGCTGCGTCTGCAACGCTGACCGCTTCCTCGACCTCGCCCACGAAGCCAAAATATCCAGGAGCATCCAAAAGATTTATCTTAGTATCCTCCCATATCACCGGCACCACGGCAGTATTAATAGAAAAAAGACGCTTGGTCTCTTCCTTGTCATAATCGCTGATGGTATTTCCGTCACTGATCTTCCCCATGCGCTTGGTAATGCCAGAAAGATATGCCATTGCTTCCACCAAAGTCGTCTTACCGCTTCCGCCGTGCCCCAAAAGAACGATGTTTCTTATTTTGTCAGTTGTATACACATTCATAGTATTTCCCTCCAATACAAGTTTTTTCAATGTCTATATTTTACTAAAATTTCTGTAATTTTACAACCTATTTATTCATTTTTTACAAATCTTTCTGGATTTTTCTGATCTTTCAAAGCCAAATCCTTGCTTCATCTGTTGACTTTTAATCATTTATCCCTTAGGATTAGTAAGACGGGGCTGTCACACTAAGATATTTACTTGTTCAAAAGGTCTTGCCGCTTATGCGGCAAAGACAGAATGCACAAAATAATTCTGGGAAGCTAGCTCCCAAGATAATCTTTGTGCATTTTGTTTACATTGCTTTGCAATGCAAACCTTTTGAACAAGTAAATATCTTAGTGCGACAACCTCGAATAAAAGTTCAGGAGGACATTATGAAACCTGAAAAAATTGGCTTTATTGGCCTTGGCCTCATCGGAGGCTCCATCGCCAAGGCAATCCACCGCATTCATCCAGACATCACGCTGATTGCATATGACATAGACGCAGAAGCCCTAAGCCTTGCGTTAGCAGAACAGGTAATCTCCCAGGGATTCCAGGAAATCACAGAAGATTTTGCAGGCTGCCGTTATATCTTTTTATGTGCGCCTGTCCAAAAAAATTCTCAACTTCTCCGCGCCATCTCAAAATTTGCTGGGGAGCGCTGCATCATCACAGATGTTGGAAGCGTCAAAACGCCGATCCACCAAGAGATTTCCAACACCCGGATTGCGCCTTATTTCATTGGCGGACATCCGATGGCAGGTTCGGAAAAAAGCGGGTATGAACATGCCAGCTCTTATCTTCTTGAAAACGCCTATTATATCCTTACGCCCTCTGCAGAAATCCGTCCGCAAACGGTGACCGAATTTCAAGAGTTTATCCGCTCCCTGGGGGCAATCGCCATGGTGCTTGACTATCAAGAACACGATTACATTACCGCTGCCATCAGCCATCTGCCGCACATTCTTGCCTACAGTCTGGTAAATCTGGTGAAATCCATTGACGATGAATCGGAAACTATGAAGACTGTCGCTGCCGGGGGCTTCCGGGACATTACCAGAATCGCTTCCTCCTCTCCAGTGATGTGGCAGCAAATCTGCCTTTCAAACAAGACGCAGATTATAAAGCTGATAGATTTATTTATGGATTCTTTGGCGGACATGAAAGACCAGATTGCTGATTCCTGCGGCAGAAAACTCTTTGACTACTTTCAAGATGCAAAAGACTATCGTGATTCCATTACCATCAGCACTCGTGGATCTATTTCAAAAATATATGAAATATACTGCGATATGGCAGATGAAGCCGGAGAAATCGCCACGCTTGCCACCATTCTCTCTGAGCACGGCATTAGCATTAAAAATATTGGAATCCTCCATAACCGGGAGTTTCAAGAGGGCGTGTTGCACGTTGATTTTTATGAGGAAAGCGCTAGAAAGCAGGCTGTTTCCCTGTTGCGGGACTGCCAATACCATATATATGAACGATAAGACAATGTTTGCGAGGTAATCAACATGAAAATTACAAATTCTTATTCTTTTCGGGGAGAATTATCTGTTCCCGGTGATAAATCCATTTCACACAGAGGCATCATGTTTGGAGCTATTTCCAACGGATTGACGGAAATCACAAATTTTTTGCAGGGAGCAGACTGCCGCTCTACCATTTCCTGTTTTCAGAAGCTTGGGATCTCCATGGAAAGCCAGGGGACATGCGTTCTGGTCCATGGAAAAGGCCTCCACGGGTTACAAGCGCCTGCCCAAATCTTAGACGTGGGCAACAGCGGGACTACCATGCGGCTGATCTCCGGCATCCTCGCTGGACAGCCCTTTGAAAGCATCTTGGATGGAGACGCCTCTATTCGCAAGCGCCCCATGAAACGAATCTTTACCCCGCTCTCTCAAATGGGGGCTGATTTTCAGTGCTGGGAACCTGCTGTTTTTCCCGCATCCAAAAAGCCCGCTGCTTCTGGCTGCGCCCCTTTTACGATAAAAGGAGGCAAGCTTACTGGCATACATTATACATCCCCCGTCGCTTCCGCCCAAGTGAAGTCCGCCGTTCTTCTTGCCGGCCTGTACGCCCAGGGAGAAACCAGCGTCACAGAACCGATATTGTCCAGAGATCACACGGAACGGATGCTGGCTGGCTTTGGCGCAGAAATCACCTCCATAAGCACAACCGCCTCTGTCAAGCCGGAACCTGCACTGGAAGGACAGCAGATTCATGTACCTGGAGACATTTCTTCTGCAGCTTATTTTATCGCCTTGGGACTGATCACGCCGCACTCAGAGATTTTAATTCAAAACGTGGGCGTTAATCCCACCAGAAACGGCATTTTGAAAGCAGCGCTTGCGATGGGTGGAAATTTGACACTGCACAATGAACGGACTGTTTCTGGAGAGCCTGTGGCAGACATTCTAGTAAAAAGCAGTTCTTTGCACAGCGCCACGATCGACGGCAGCCTGATCCCTGCTTTGATTGACGAGATTCCCGTTCTCGCTGTGATGGCTGCTTTTGCCGACGGCACCACGGTGATCGGCGATGCCCAGGAATTAAAAGTAAAGGAATCTGACCGCATTGCTGTTGTAACAGAAAATTTAACCGCCATGGGCGCTTCCGTTACCCCCACGCAGGATGGCATGATTATCGAAGGAGGAAAACCGCTGCACGGAGCCTTGATCCGCACACACCAGGATCACCGTATTGCCATGGCATTTACTATCGCAGGGCTTAACGCCACTGGAGAGACTACGCTGGACGACAGGAACTGCACCGTTATCTCCTACCCTTCTTTCTACGAGGATCTTCTCGCTCTCACTCGTTAAAAGAATTTATTAAAAGGTAAAAAGATTCTCTAATAGGAACTCGTCGGCATCGTCCTATTAGAGAATCTTCTATCCTTCCTCCTGATCTGTAATACTTTCTCCCTGTTCTGGCTGCTTTTCCATTGTCTCCTCAGATTGTTTTCGCCCCCGCCTCTTTGTTTTTTGTATCATATCTTCTGCAGGCTTCCATGCCTGACCAAACTTAATATCCCGGAACAGCTCTGTCAATCCCGTAATCTGCTTTAGACGCAGTATCTCGTCCCGGCTCATCCCCATATGTTTGGATATCCAGGCGTCAGACCTGCCAATTTCATGAAGCTCTTTGACAATGTTACTCATCAGATCCACGTCATGGCTGCCCCTGGCACGGTTATGCCGTATCGTGCTCGCCATTCGGTTAGAAAGCGGCTTGTCAATTACCGTCACTGGAAGCATTCCATTTTCTCGTTTATAAATGTCTTTATGGTTGAGCATAATCTGATAGCGATGGAAGCCATCTACAATCACATAGACGTCCTGAACCTTGGAATAGTAACAAACTATGGGCATGGTATAGCCATCTTCTTTGATGCTGTCATATAAGAGCCGCATTTCTGGCGGCGCAACAGCGTTCGGATTATATGTATTGGGGACGATTTTTTCTACTGGCACCGAAATCACTTGATAGGCAGGGCTTTTATAAACACTATCTCTCATTTACAAATCCTCCATACTTTCTTCGTATAAGATCAATCTGTTCCTGTTCTTTCTTGGACAAGCCAAATCCCATAAATCTGCAGATATGGTCATTCTTCAAGATACAGTAGCACATTCTCTTCCAGCTCGGAATATCTTTCGTGGATTTAATGTCATCCGTATGATCTGGTATCTTCCCAATAAAAATAACTCTGGAATTTTTATTTAAGGTATAATTAGAAACTCCATTTCTCTGAATATGATAACCCCGGTCTATCAGTTCTTGAATGGTTTCTTCTGATAGCCCTCCTCCCGTCTCATGCCAGAATTTAATAGAAGTCATGAATTTTTTAACATAATTATTGCGAATCCGTATTGGCAGAGTATCCAGCAGAAATTTAGTGTAAGATTCCCAGGTATGCCCCTCTGGCAGAGAAATGCTCCGATATCCCATCGCTTTCGTCCGGGCATAAACCGCAGTAAAATTCGCTCCCCGCACTCTTCCCACCAGCCTAGTCCAAATCTCTGGATCAATCACCCGATAGAGATTCAGGCTATCCTTGGCATAATCGTTAAACGGGGAAGCTACTCGCATCTGGCTGGGATTCAATCCTGCTTTGTAATATAAGTCATACAATCTGTTATATTTATATCCAAACTGATAGTATGCCGCCCACACGTCATTATTTGTCCAATCATAAAGCGGAGAGGCGGTCCAGACGTCTTTAAACTGCTTGGATATCCAGCACTCCCCCATATAGCCATACTTCTTATTTAGAAATCCGCTGTAACGCTGCAGAGATTCCTCCGCCCGCATTCCCAGCAAACACACCGTCTTTCCCCTGCTGTGGCGCTCTTTGTAAAATCTGCTGAACTGTTTTGCCAAATCCTCCTGAGGCATCCGGTAACGATAATGATGAAATGGATTATCCATATTGATCACATAAGAATGCTTTGGCATTGGCCGAACCCAGATATCTTTTTTGGCATCATCCCAAGGGTACCAATACATTTCATAATTACTAAGCGCCGTCCTCGTAGCCATTGGCAGGCAAACCCAATAAGGATCCACCTCATGCTCCAGTTGCCGAAACGTCTGCTCTACATATTCTGTTGTCAAAGTGTACTGTGCCTCAAAATCTTGATGAAACATGCCGATCAGCCGCTCGGGATAGTGCTGGCGCTTAAAATCCAGTAGTAAATTCAGCAATAGCCCGCTGTCCTTTCCTCCGCTGAAAGAAACATAGATATTTTCAAATTCTTGAAATAGAAAATGAAAACGTTGTTGAAGTGCTTCATATACATTTTCCTTCTGGTATTCCCGTATCATCCTATGGCTTCACCTTCTTATCTTGTGCAAATTGGCGTATGTTATTTTCTTTCTTAGAACATTTTCATACCATGCTCTAATTTCACGCTATCTGCTATTATACTACTTCCCTCTTTCTATCTCAATAAATTTTTACCATTTTTTTCCATTTATACCATTTTTATCCATCACTTCGATTAAAATATGAGCAAAGACCAGAAAAAGAGGTTGTTGCAAATCAAGCCTCTATATACAAGATATGGAAATCAAAATATCTGAATCTCATCCATACTGTATATAGGCTTTAATTTACAACAACCTCTTTGCTTTCTGCCCTTGGCAAAATCACTATATGTCGTTTCCTGGAAGCAACAATCCAGCCTCACAAAACTAACACTCTATGTCAAATAATAAGCATCGCATCCCCAAAGCTGAAAAAGCGGTACTTTTCCTCCACGGCAGTCCGATATGCATGTAAAACCTGCTCTCTGCCAGCAAGGGCAGACACCAGCATCACCAAAGTGGATTCTGGAAGATGAAAATTGGTAATCAAGGCGTCTAGCACCTGAAACTGATAGCCTGGATAAATAAAAATATCTGTCCATCCGCTGCAAGGCTTTACCCATAGCTTGTTTTGCCGCGCATCATTTTGCCAGCTTTCTGCCTCAATCCTTGCCGCCACAGACTCCACTGTGCGGCAGCTTGTGGTTCCTACGCAGATCACTCTGCCGCCCTTTCGTTTTGTCTCATTGATGATCTCTGCCGCTTGTTCGTCCAACTGGTAAAATTCCGAATGCATATGATGCTCCCGCACCTGCTCTGCTTTCACTGGACGAAAGGTTCCAAGGCCCACATGGAGCGTTATTTCTGCAATGCTTACGCCTTTGGCCTCAATGTTTTTTAAAAGCTCCGGCGTAAAATGAAGCCCTGCCGTAGGAGCAGCCGCCGAGCCGTCATATTTAGCATACACAGTCTGATAACGGTTTTTATCCTCTAGTTGATGCGTGATATAGGGCGGCAAAGGCATCTGTCCCAGCTGATCCAAAATCTCCTCAAAAATCCCTTCATAGGAGAAGCGGATCAGGCGGTTGCCATCTTCTACCACGTCCTCCACTTCTCCCGTCAGCAATCCTTGTCCAAAGAGAATCCTCGTGCCAGGCCTTGCTTTCTTTCCAGGCTTTACCAGGGTTTCCCAGAGATCCTTTTCTTTCCTCTTCAATAGAAGAATCTCTATCTTTGCCTGGGTGCCCTCCCGCTCCCCGAAAAGCCTTGCGGGAATCACTTTGGTATTATTGATTACCAGACAGTCCTGCGGCTTTAAATACTCCAAAATGTCACAAAAATGACGATGTTGCAACTGTCCGCTGTCCTTTTGCATCACCAAAAGCCGGGAGCTTGAACGATCTTTCAGAGGATCTTGAGCGATCAGCTCCTGGGGAAGATCATAATAAAAATCTTTTACTTCCATATTCTTCCTTACTTTCTTAATTCAATTCCCATTTCTTCTAAGGCCTTCAGTATCTTTTCCATGGCAGGAGCATAATCTGCCTCTTCTAGCGTTTTATCCTTTGCCCGGAATGTCAGGGAATATGCCACGGACTTAAAGCCAGATTTAATCTGAGCGCCCTCATAGATATCAAACAGCTCATAGCTCTCTAAATATTGTCCGCCCTTTGCGTCAAAAATCTTTTCCACGTCGCCAACCAGGATATTCTTTGGCATCACCATGCTGATGTCCCGGTTTACTGCCGGGAATCTGGCAATTCCCTGATATTTTCGGTCAAAGCTCGCCAATTCCACAATTCCTGGCATATCAACGACAGCCACATAAACCCGTTCCTTGATAGAATAATTATCTGCCACCTGGGGATGAAGCTCTCCCAGATATCCCACCACTGTGCCGTCATAAATAACATTTGCCTGCCTGCCTGGATGCAGGAATGGTTTTCCGGCATTGGGGTCATAACTCTCTTTGCCATGAAGCCCAGCCTTGTCAAAAAATTCTTCTACCACGCCTTTCATAGTGTAGAAATCACCATCCCCATACATTCCTAACGTAAACTGCATCCGTTCCTCGGGAAGCTCTGTCACTGGAAGCTGTTTTGGCAGATAAATATTGCCCAGTTCATAGAGACGGACATTTTTGTTTCTACGGTTATAATTGGTGGATAAAGAAGTCAGCATTCCATGCAGAGATATGGTGCGCATTATGCTAAAATCCTCTCCCAAGGGATTGGAGATCACAACGGTATTGCGAAGCTCGCTGTCCTCTGGAATCAACAATTTGTCAAAGACTTTGGGACTTTCAAAGGAGTAAGTCATTCCCTGGCTAAATCCGCAGAACTCTGCCGTATCCCTCGCCAAGGCCTCCACCCTCAGCTTGAAAGACAGCTTTCCCGTGGTTGCCTCTCCCTTCGGCAAAGAAGTGGGAATATTGTCATAGCCATAAAATCTTGCCACTTCCTCCGCCAAGTCTGCAAGACATTCCAAGTCCTGCCTCCAGGACGGCGCAAGAACCTCCTCTTTCTGCTCGTCATAACCCAGATCTATTTTCTTAAAATAGCCCAGCATGGTCTCTTTGTCAATCTCTGTTCCCAGCAATTGATTGACTTTTGCGGCGTCAAAGGGAATTCTCCTGCCTTCTTTTCTCTTGCCGTATACATCCACGACGCCGCCGACTACTTCCCCGGCGCCAAGCTCCTCGATCAACTGGCAGGCGCGATTAATTGCATCTATGGCATTGTTAGGATCCAGCCCTTTTTCAAATTTGCCAGAAGCGTCGGTCCGAAGTCCCACTTTCTTGCTAGAGAGCCGGATATTGGTTCCATCAAAACATGCCGCTTCAAATAGCATCGTCTGTACGTTATCTGTGATCATCGAATTTTCACCACCCATAATGCCTGCGATTCCCACCGCTTTTTCGCCATCACAAATCATCAGCACAGAATCGTCCATGGTACGCTCCTGGCCATCCAGGGTCACGAATTTCTCGTCTTTCGCAGCACGACGTACGATAATCTGCCTCCCTGCTATCGTATCTAAGTCATAGGCATGCATTGGCTGCCCATACTCTTCCATCACATAATTGGTAATGTCTACAATATTATTGATGGGTCGGATTCCCTGGGACGCCAGACGCCGCTGCATCCACTGGGGCGAGGGCGCGATTTTAATATTTTTTACCACCCTTGCGCAATATCTTGGACAAAGCTCTGCATCGTCCACACGAACCTTAATGTAATCATTGACATTCTCATTATTTCCAGTCGCTGTCACTACAGGGGGCTTGAACTCTTTGTCAAAGGTGGCCGCTGCTTCCCTCGCCAGACCAATCACGCCAAAGCAATCCACCCGGTTGGAAGTGATTTCATATTCGAATACCACGTCTTCAAGTCCCAATGCTGCGATAGCGCTCTCGCCAATCACTGCATCCTCTTTGAAAATATAAATCCCTTCTTCTGGCGCTTCTGGGTACATTTCCCTAGTGGAACCAAGTTCCTCGATGGAGCACATCATGCCGTTGGAAAGCACGCCCCTGAGTTTTCCTTTTTTTATCTTAATTCCGCCTGGCGTCTTCTTGCCGTCATGACCTCCTGCCACGCGCCCGCCGTCCAACACTACCGGAACCTTATATCCCTCTCTCACAT
This sequence comes from uncultured Lachnospiraceae bacterium, assembly GCA_910576975.1. GTDB lineage: Bacteria > Bacillota > Clostridia > Lachnospirales > Lachnospiraceae > Petralouisia. The sequence goes on along the minus strand of CAJTJY010000023.1, from coordinate 9,625 downwards.
TGGAAGCTCCTGTAACGATCTGGATATCTTCCCCAGTCCCTACGTTTACTTGGCAAACCACAAGCTTGTCTGCATCTGGATGTTTTTCAATCTTGGTGATCTGCCCAATGACAATTTTATCCAAATCTGCATTAAGCTCCTTAAATCCCTCCACCTTGGAGCCGGAAAGGGTCATTCCATCTGTATATTCTTGCGCCGTTACATCCAGATCTGGGACGTAGGCTTTGATCCATGATAATGATGTATTCATAATCCTATTATTCCTTTCTTCTCTTCCCTGTTATCCACACTAAAACTGCTTTAAAAATCGGTCGTCATTCTCATACAAAAGACGCATGTCGTCAATCTCGTATTTTAGCAGCGCAATACGCTCCAAGCCAACGCCAAAGGCAAAACCTGAATACTCCTGCGGGTCGATGCCGCTCATCTTAAGCACCCTTGGGTGCACCATGCCGCAGCCTAAAATCTCAATCCAGCCAGAACCTTTGCAAAATCTACAGCCTTTGCCGCCGCATTTAAAGCAGGTCACATCCACCTCTGCGCTTGGCTCTGTAAATGGAAAGTGATGAGGACGGAATTTGACCTTTGTCTCTTCGCCAAACAGCTCTTTGGCAAACTCTGCAAGCGTTCCTTTCAAATCTGCAAACGTGATATTTTTATCAATCACCAATCCTTCAATCTGATGGAAAGACGGGGAATGGGTTGCATCCACCTCGTCGGAACGGAATACCCTGCCTGGCGCAATCATGCGGATCGGCAATTTTCCTGTTTCCATCTGGCGCACCTGCACCGGAGAAGTCTGGGTCCGCAATACGATTTTCTCATTAATATAAAAGGTGTCTTGCTCATCCTTTGCCGGATGGTTTGCCGGAATATTCAACGCTTCAAAATTATAATAGTCATATTCCACTTCAGGTCCTTCCACCACTTCATACCCCATGCCTATGAAAATTCGTTGCACCTCTTCTAAGGCGATGGTATTGGGATGGCGATGCCCGAGCCGATTCTTTTTCGCTGGAAGGGTTACGTCAATCACTTCCTGCTTTAACTTTAACTCCCGCTCTGATGCCTCTAATTTAGCTTTCGTCTCCTCAATCAGACGTTCAATGTTCTCTCTGGTATCATTCACCAACTGCCCTATGATTGGCCGCTCTTCTGGCAACACGTCCTTCATGCCTTTGAGGACGGCAGTCAGTTCTCCTTTTTTGCCAAGAAAGGCAACTCTAATGTCGTTTAATTTTGCAAGACCGTCAGAATTTTGAATCTCACGGATTGCTTCTGCTTTGATCTGTTCCAATTTCGCTTTCATAATTTCCTCCATTCTGCGCGCTTTTTGGCACATAAAGGTAGTTTGTGAAAGAATTTGCTAATTCTTTCACTCTTTCCTCCATTCTGTGCGCTTTTCAGCACATAAAGGTAGTTTGTGAAAGAATTTGCTAATTCTTTCACTCTTTCCTCCATTCTGTGCGCTTTTTGGCACGCTGCGCGCGGTCACATCGTGACATCTTTAAGACAAAGAAAGTCCCTATGCTTATGCATAGGGACGAAATTCTCCGCGGTACCACCCTGATTCTTGAGAATCACTGGTTCTCAAGCGCTCACTTCTGCGTAACGTGCAGCAGCGTCATATCCTACTCCTGTCCTGATAAGACCATGTTCAAATATGCGGCTCCAGTGAGAAATTCAAGTCCTGCCTTTTCTTAAGAGGACTTACAGCCGGTGATCCTCTCTCTCTGTAAGCAGTTCAGGGCTCTACTGACACCTTCATTGCCTTTATTTTGGTTCATACTTCTATATCGGCATTATTCTAACACCTATATCAAAAATCTGCAAGTATTTTTTTACATTTTGTTTTACTTTCAAATCTGTCCGTGAGGATTCCTCCGCAAATTTTTATGAGACAGCTCTGGTAAACTTTTTTGCATTGACACAAGAAGATACCTTGCAATGTAGGATATGAACCGCAAGTAATGTTTGACACTTCTATTCTTACTTCTTGATCTTAGCGCTCAATTTTGTTTTGCTCCATTCGCCATACAAAGTGCCTTTTGTGGATTTCTTATAACTGCGCACGCTCACATAATACTTCTTGCCTGTTTTCAACTTTGTAAATGTATACGAAGTCTTTGTAACATTCTTAGATTTTACATTTTTCTTAAATTTCGCATCTGTGGCTATTCGAACTTGATACCCTGATGCCATCTTATCTTTCGCCCATGTCACAGTCAATTTTTTACCCTTTGCCACCTTTGTTGTCTTTACAGACGGCTTCTTGGGGCTTACTTTGACCGTTACCTTCTTGGACGCTTTCTCTGCCTTGATCGTAATTGTGACAACCCCAGTATTTTTGATTGTTGCCTCTCCGGTATTCTTACCTACAGTGACAATCTTTGGGTTCGAGCTCGTATAGGTCATCTTGTAATTAGATGACGCTTTGATTTTGAACGGCTTTGCGCCGTATTTAACCTCATACACAGTTTTATTACAAGTAATGTATGCAGGCGGATTCTGGTCTGCTTCCTTTTTAATTGTAAAGCTAACTGTCTTGCTGCCAGTATAATCTCCTTTTCCCTCAACGATTACTTCAGCCGTTCCTATTTGGACATTATTCTTGTATGAAACTATATAATCTGTATTTAAAACCAATGTCTTGCCATCCAGCTTCACGGTCACCGATGGAAGCTTTGGTTTTCCATCATAAACGTAACTTGTACTTGACAATGTCACAGTCGCTTTTGAAATATCAGCACCGACTTCTGGGTTGTCTCCTCCTGGGTTGTCTCCTCCCGGATTATCTCCTCCTGGGTTGTCTCCTCCCGGATTATCTCCTCCTGGGTTGTCTCCTCCCGGATTATCCCCTCCCGGGTTGTCTCCTCCCGGGTTGTCTCCTCCCGGATTATCCCCTCCCGGATTATCTCCTCCCGGATTATCTCCATCGCCGTCACCAGGACCAGGATTGGTTCCAGGAACATAGTTATAATGCATCTTCGCCTTTGAAATCACCGCTACCGTATCACCTGATTTCCATACATTGTTCCACTGCTCCTCGGTGCCAGTATAGTATATGTCACTCAAGGGACAAGATGCAAATGCCGATCTCTCTATGGAAGTTACACTGTCTGGAATTATGACAGTGGTAAATGCGCCGCAAGATGCGAACGCTGATTCGCATATGCTTTCTGCACCTTGCGTAATTTCAACCCCAGGAAGCATTAGGCAATTCTGGAACATGCCCATACTAATGCGGTCTATATTTTGGGGCAATGTTACACTCATTAAATAGTAACATTGCATAAATATGTTGTCTCCCAGCTTTACCTGCTTGCTTCCAGGAGCAAACGTTGCGCTTATCAATGCCTGGCATTGAAAAAATGCAGCGGCGCCTACCTCTCCAATACTAGCTGGCAAGGCTATCTTGGCAAGGCTTGAGCAAGCACTAAATGCATTTTGCCCGATAGTTTCCACGCCTTCAGAAATGGTGACCTCGCTAAGATTTTTACATCCACGGAAAGCGCTGTCTCCAATTGTCTTCACATTGGAGGGAATAGACGCCGCAATGATCGAAGACTCGCGAAAGGCGTGATTGCCAATCGTTGTCACGCTAGAAGAAATCTCTGCACTGAGAACGCCGCATTTCCAAAAAGCGCAGGAACCAATACTGGTAACGCCATTTTCGATAACGATCTTGCGTATTTGGTCACTCTTATCACTCCAAGGCTGCTCTTCTACAGAGCTAAAATCTGGCATGCTTCCATTACCAGAGATGGTCAGCTTGCCCGCTTTTGTCAAATTCCAGGCAAGTCCTCCTTCCAGCGCGCCATCTGCAATTAATTTGTCAGCATCCGGATCATCTTCCGGGATATAGCCTTCCGGGTAACGGGTGATATAATGACTTGTGTTTTTCATCACTTCTTCCTTGGAAATCGCCCTTCCCCAGTGAACCCTGCCTTGGTGATCGCCAGTACTGATGTTTCCTTCTGCAACAACTACGCCCGCATCGTTTACCTCGAGCACGATCACAGTATGAACATCATTGTTTACCCTCAGAATATCGCCAGGTTTTATATCCTCGAATGCAAACTTGCCCTCTGCATACATCCTGGCTGGCAGACTGCCAAAAGCTGTATCACTGAGTATAAAGGCAAAAGCTACGCAGCCCACGGCACTGATCCTGTGTCCGTCAAGGTTTCCACCTTTCCAATAGTAATAACCTTTTGAATCTGAATAAGGCTCATCGTCAGTCCAAGGCGTTCCTTCCTTGTATTGCTCCTGGTCTTTCAGCGCAATCATCGACTGATAAACTTCCGCCGGAGTAGGAACCGTGCTATCACGGGTGACCAGCCTGGAAGTAGATTCTGCAGCGAGAACATCCTCTTGCTGCAAAAGCTCTTCGTGCGATGCATGTACTACCGATTGAGAAGAAATGCATAAGCACAACGCTAAAGCAAATGAGAGAATTCGTTTTTTCACTTCTACAACCTCCTATCTTATTTTGTGAAAACTTTTAGTAAATATTTACTTTATTATAAATATATTGTCATTCTCCTGTTTTGTCAATAGAATAAGAAAAAGCAGACTTTTAAAACATATTTATATGGACCACTGTGACGTAAGCCCCAATAGCAAAGCGTGCCTCCTCGATCATTTATTGACTGAATCAGAAAAAGCGTATATAATGGCAATGTCACTAATAGTAATATTAGAGGACTATATGGATCATAATATACCCGGACCATTGTTTTTGAATAGCTGAACAAATTGTCAGTTGCATGAGCGAATCGGGAAAGAACTTAATATGATATATAGCAGTAGCATGGGAAGCATGCAGGCTGCTGTTAAAATGCGGATATATTCAGTATCAAAAGTCTGTTGAGAAATCGAAAATACAAAAAGATTTGTTCCATTACAGATAGTGGAAAACAGAAGTTTATTGAGTGGTTTCAAAAATTTATTGATGAAATGAGGGATGAAACATAATGCAGCCAAATAAATTAGCCAATTCACCAATTACATATTTTGTAAGCAGGACCACGAAAGCCGAATGGATACTGTTCATCCACGCAGCTTTCGTCAATCACAATATGTTCAAAGCACAGTTTGATTATTTTAAAAATAAATATAATATTCTGGCCATTGACATCATTGGCCACGGACAATCAACTGATACCCAAAAAGGTGATACGATAGATAAGATGTCAAAATGGATATTTGACATCTTAGAGTCTGAAAGCATTGACAAAGTACATATTGTCGGCGTTTCATTAGGTGCAGTTTTAGCACAGGATTTTGCTAATCATTATCCACATGCAGTAAGCTCACTGGCTTGCTTTGGAGGATATGACATTAATAATTTTAACGCAAAAATGCAAAAAGAAAATAGTGCAAAGCAAAAGCTGATGATGTTAAAAGCACTCTTTTCGATTAAATGGTTTGCAAAGGCAAACAAGAAAATTTCTGCATATACTTCACAAGCTCAAAATGAATTTTTCTCCATGAATATACTGTTTCCTAAAAAGTCATTTATGTTTCTGGCAACGCTCAATCGCATGGTAAACAAGTATAAAACTGGGCAAAGGAATTATCCTTTGTTAATTGGATGCGGGAAATTTGATATTCCAATGGAATTAGAGGCAATCAAAGCATGGAAAAGCGGCGAACCTGATTGCACAGTAGTTCTTTTTGAAAATGCGGGACATTGTGTTAACATGGATGTGCCGCAGGAATTTAATAAAACGATGGCAAAATTCTGGAAAGGTGCAAGCCAATAAAGCTAATGAAGAAAGTTTTTACTGCAATACACGTCAATGGCCTGTTTGACAAAGCAAGCCGTTCCATCTCCACCTGCTTTGTCAATATTGTTCTTGAAGCGTTCGTCACATACATACATTTCACCTAATCCACTAAGAATTTCATTTGTGCACACATAATAGTGATCGGTTATAAATTTCTGTAATGCTAAGATTTTCTTTTGTACTTCATTTGCATTAGGCGTTAAATGTTTTAATTCCCCTAATTCAAAAAACATTGTCATTAGTTCGTTTGCAATCTTGTTATTACTACTTTCATTTGAATCAATTTTCTTTTGTTTGTACTCCTGATACGCTTTCGTATTGCCCCATTTTGCTTTGACTTCTGCCTCATACTTTTCAATTTCACTCTTGTCAAAAACATCAAAATTCATTGTCATTACTCCTTTATTTTTAATTTGACGCGCAAAGGTAATAAGTTCGCCGATGCGTTTATATTGTAACTCTAACAACCTGATTTGCTGCGCAATCGCTTCTGACGGGTCAAAATCAGGGCTGTCAAGAATTACTTTAATTTCTTTTAGGGGAAACTGTAATTCGCGAAACAATAAAATATTTTGCAAACGGCCAAGCGCCGTATTGTCATACATTCGATAGCCTGCTTTGGTTACTTTCGTAGGTTTCAAAAGCCCAATTTGATCATAATAATGAAGTGTGCGGGCAGTGACGCCTGTCAGTTGAACAACTTCGTGGACAGACAAAGGTTTTTTACTCATTCCGAAAATCCTCCATAACGTCTAAAATTTCTTTTACTCCTTTCCTGTTTTCCCATATTATAGACTATGACGTAACGTTAAAGTCAAGAGATAATCCAAAAAATTAGAAAATCATCAATTACGTCATTGGAAATATTTTGGCTAATATTTAAAATCTAATCATATCCGCACTGACACACAACCACTACATCTATCCCTTTAACATCTTTAACATCCAGGCATATCGGCTCGTCGGCTGATATAGTCTTTCTCTTTTCTTGTTCTGCCTCTCTGCCTGTTATAGTTTTCCATCCAAACACAGTATTTAGTTTCATGGCCACACCAGTATTATTCCGGTCACTGATTTCGATATTTGCGCAGTAGTGTTTATAGTCCCTCTCCAAGGACTGTATGCTATACTGTTGAAGATACTGTGGATTGTTTTTTCCCTCCTGCCACTCAACGGTTTCGGAAAGACTACAACCACAGTCTCTTTGTATATTTGTTAATCAGTTAGATACCGCATGACGGTTGATTTAGGACGAGATTACAATCGCAGAGAGCAACTGTGGCTCTAAACAGTATTAAATACTTTAAAAAGGAGATTTATCATGATCTATGTTGGAATTGACGTCGCAAAAGATAAGCATGACTGCTTCATTGCTAGCTCAAATGGTGAACTTTCATTTAATCCTTTTATCATTCCCAACAATCGCAAGGGTTTTGATGCGCTCTACCAGAAAATCCGATCTGTATCGGATGGCTTGACAAAAGTGAAAGTAGGACTCGAAGCCACTGGACACTACAGTTACAATCTTATGGGTTTTCTCTTTAGTAAAGGCTTGCCGGCCTATGTGATCAATCCGTTACATACAAATCTGTACAGAAAAAGCCACAGCCTTAGACAGACGAAAACGGATAAAGCGGATGCCCGCACGATTTCTTTTATGCCAATGTCTGATGTAAACTTAAAGTCCTACTCAGACACATCTTACCATAATGAGGAATTAAAGTCACTCACTCGTTACCGTTTTGATAAAGTAAAAGAACGGGCAAAACTAAAAAGTTCTGTTTCAAGGCTTGTGTGCATTCTTCTTCCAGAGTTGGAAAACTCGTTCCTGCACCTCATATGGCATCCGTCCACGCTTTGCTTTCCGAATTTCCAAGCGCTAGCGCTGTCGCACACCTCACGAGGCTTTCCAATCTGCCGTCTTACAGTTCTAAAGGCAGACATGGAAAAGATACGGCTATCACGTTTCGTGAAGCTGCAAGAAGTTCTATCGGCTCTCATATGCCTGCTAAGTCCCTGGAATTGAAGCACGCCATCAAGCTGATTCAAGAATTAACCATAGAGATTGATGAAATCGAGTCAGAGATCAAGCAGATCATGGATGAAGAGATCCGTTCCCCCATCCTCACTATTCCCGGCATCAGTTACCGTATGGGTGCGATAATCATCGCTGAAATCGGTGATCTCAGCCATTTTGATTCATCTGATAAGATGCTTGCCTATGCCGGAATGTCTCTTTCCACTCTTTTCTGATTCCACAAGAAATCTCCACCGTCTTTTTTGTAAAAATGAAAGTATTTGTTTGCAATCCAGCGTTTTCCCTTTTTCAGATTCCGTCTAAAAATTTCTTAACACACTTCTTTGACGGCTGTGTCAGCAGAACGCCTTTAAACTTTCTGATGTTAAAGCCAAGAAAATCAAAGCCGTCGTCAATGTGTGTAATTAATGTCTTTTCCTTTGATAGTTCAATCCCTCTTTCAACAAGGAAATCCACTAACACAATTTAATTTCTTCCAAAGTTTCTTTTGTCCTGCCAGTAACGATAAAATCATCGGCATAACGCACCATGTTGACCATGGGAGAATATTTCTCATTTTTGCGGGGAACTCTCTTGTTTTTAGTGGCTAAAAGGTCACTCATTCCATCTAATGCATGTTTGCCAGTGTCGGGGGAGATAATTCCTCCCTGCATTGTCCCCTCATCGGTTCTAAATAACTCACCTTTGAAGATAACTCCGCATTTCTAGCCTTTACAATACGTTCTTGTAGCTTTTTAACCTGTGCTTCGCATTTCTTCCAGTCAATGGATTTCCATGCAAAGCCATGATCAGCAGCCGCACACGTTGTTTGATTAACGTTCATTTGCTTTGCTCCTTTCAAAAGTTCCATAAGTTTTCAGGAAGCATAAAAAATGTAGCTCCTTGGATTGAAAATGCAAAATGCTTCAAAACCAAGGGCCGCTGTCGTTACCTCTAAAAACCAATCGGTAATGACAGCGGCTGCACATTTTTGGCTGTTTGTCAACCCCTTCTTTGAAATTTTATCAAATGAGTGATTTCAGAAAATCTTTAGAAAAACAGATGGATAATGAAGAATTTCAAAAAGAATGGCAGGAATCCGAAACAGAATACAGCCTGATCCGTTCAATTGCAGCTGCCAGAAAAAGCAGACATATGACACAGAAAGAACTAGCAGAAGCAACTGGTATTGATCAATCGAATATAAGTAAAATTGAAACTGGAAATGCAAATCCTGCTTTATCAACACTGATTCGTCTAGCAGAGGGAATGGATATGGTACTTCATCTGGAATTTATACCAAAACAATTGAGGTAAATATATTCCGCTATACAATGTAAAGGCATCTTAAATTTTACTATGCTCTAACATTTTTTGTCGCAATTTGTCGAAACTCATCAGATCTTTTCCACATTGTCAAGTGAAGAATTCATTCTTTTTGCTTTTTCGTACTCGGAATCTTGTAGATGTTCTATTAATGTGCTAAACTGAACGCAACAACAAATCGGAATTGTAGAGCTAAAAACAAGAAAGGCTTCTTAAACAAAAGTTCAAGAAGACAGCAGTATGATAGATTTGAATGAAAGAAGATACACATGATTTTTTATTTTTTAAATATCAGAAGGGGTTTACTAAGAATATAGAAGGAGAGCAAAACATTGAGAAATGATATAATAATACGTCCAGAAACACATAAAGATTATAAACAGATAATTTCGTTAATTTTACGTTCATTTAGTGAGGGGACAGATTATTCTGATGGAACAGATATTATTGCTTTAGTGGAAGAGATAAGGGATTCAAAATATTATATTCC
>CAJTJY010000022.1:272-63064 GCA_910576975.1 uncultured Lachnospiraceae bacterium | reverse complement strand
GGTGCTTGAAAAGCGGAAACTTTACCGGGTACTTATAAAGTGGCTCCGGGTCCTGCTTCATGCGTTCTGCGTCTACTGCCTGGGCGATCTCGTTAAGCCGCTGCCGCTCCGCCTCAATGGGTCCCGGAAGCCGTACAATCCCGGCCAGCTTATTTAAAAGCTCAATCTCTGCCGGCCCGTAAAACATCCGCTCCGCCCTGCTCCACTTCATCTTGCTCCAGCTCTTTATAATCGTGAATTGTGTGTTATCGGCATCTTTTATAAGGATCTGCCCGTCCTTCATTGCCATCTTCAAGGGTCTTTCGCCTCCTTCTCTGTATAAAAAGTATGGTTCCCATGTATGAAAAGCCGTTCAAGGTTCCGGCTGTGCCAGGTGCTTTCCCCGTCCTCCGGTGTCTGCTCAAAGTACAGCGCACCCTGGCTTTCGTCCCAGCCCGTTTCTTGTATCAAGTCAAGGGCTGCCCAGCAGTCTGCGTCCGGCTTTACTGCCTCGTATCTTCCGTTACTGTAGGAAGTAAAGGCGTTACGCTGGGAAATGACGCCTTTTACGGTGTCCGGGAATTTTCCGGATTTTGTCCGGTTGTAAATAACCAGAATAACAAGGGCTTTCCCTTCGGTGTCCTCGCCCTCCGCCTCCGCCATTGCCATCCGTACCGCTATATATTCTTCGCTTGCGTTCCATCCTAAATCTCGCCCCCTCTGTGGGGCTTCTGTCGGCTCTGTGGCGGCTTCCGGGCTTATGGTGGGCATTTCTCCGACCGAAAGGGAAAAGGGCGGCTCTGCGGCTTCCTGGCGGTTCGTGGCGGCGAGTATGGCAAGCGTAGCGGCGCCAACCGCGAAAAGAATAAGCCCGGCGGCGGAAAGCCTTTTTATCAGCCTGCGCCTCCTTCTCCGCCTCCGCCGTTCTCGTATCGTCAATCCTCCGCACCTCCCCGGTCAAGCTGTTCAAGTAAGAGGGCCAGGGCATCTGCAATAATCCTTTGTTTCTGGATTATAGGCGGCGGGCAGTCCTCTTTGCTGAACGCCTCGCGGTATGCTTTAAGGTCCCGGCGGTACTTGTCCAGAAGTAAAGCAACGTCAAGCCGGCCGTATTCCTCCGGATCCGGTTCTGCTTCAGCTTCCGGCTCCTGGGCTTTTTCCTCGTAGCCCATGCAGCCGTTTTCGTGGGTCTTTTTGCCCGCACACTCTCCGTCATGCTCGCAAGTGTCGCAGAGTACCTGCTCCGACTCCTGGGCGGTGATGGGCTTCGGTTCCTCGCTGTCCTCAACTTCCCGAAAATCTGCATCTATGATGTTCGGATCCTCCGGCTCTGCTGTGGTCTGCCTCGCCGCCTCCCTGGCTGCTTTCCTCGCTGCCGCCTTTTCTTCCTTGCGTTGCTGCTCCTTTTCCTTAAGTGCTTCCCGGAGCGACTTCTGTGATGCGGCGTTGCGTTCTGCAAGGTCCGCCAGCCCCTTCTTTTTCTCCTGGATCTCCTTAAGGGCTTTCGCCGCCTCCGCCCAGGTCATTTCCTTGCTTCGGTCTGTCTTTACTCCGCGGGGCGTACAATTAAAGTAATCTCCGCCGTAGCCGCCGCCGTGGTATGATCTGCCGTGCTGTTCTTTCAGCCATGCTCCGGTGATTTTGTCCCCCGGCTTAATACCCAGCCAGCCGTAAAGGCTTTCTATTTCCTTTTCCATCATGTCCGGCTTTTTGCCCTCGGCTTCCTTCTGTCGTTTCTGCAGCTCCGCCTGCTCTTTCTTCCGCTCGTCCTCGTCCTTTTTCTTTGCGACGTCGCAACGGGAAAAGCAAGTTTTATGTTCGCAATTAAGGCAGCAGGGGGCCGGCTCCTTATCCCCTTCCCGTATCGGTGCAAGCTCCGGGTGAAGGTGCTGGCATTTCTCGCTGAAAAGCCCGGCCTCTATGTCTAACCGCTTTTCTTCGCTCATCTGGGTGCAAGAAAATGGGTTCCCCAGTGGGGCGGTTCTGCAGTAGCGTTCTTCCTGCCGTATGCCGCAGGGGCGGGCGCAACTGAAACAAGTGTATTTCCCGTCGCCGCATCCTTTTGTGGAAAGTAAGGATCCATCCGGGTATACTGTTTTCGGAAGCCCGAAGAAAGACTTCGGTTCCTCCTGCTTCTTTTTCAGCGCCCTTATTTCCCTTACCGTGGTTTCCTGCGTTACCTTCTCCAGCTCCTCGTCGGGAAGCCCCAGCATTTCCTGTAATTTGCTTACGCCCATCCCGATGTACTTCTCCGCCATATGCTCGCCGCCGTCAATGGAAAAGCGGGCGTTAATTGCCATAAAACGGCTTGCGCTGGAAGTGCTTAAGCCGTACTCCCCTTTTGCGAAGTCCCATATACTTTTATAACCGTCCTCCGTGAAAAGTGCGTTTTCGCTGATCTGCCGAAGGAAATAACCGACCATAAAGAAATCTTCGGCGGCGTCATTTAAGTGGTTCCTTATCCCGCTTTTCAAGTCCTGGTATTCCATCTTATCCCTCCTTGTCTACCTGGCTTCTTTGCCCTCTCACGCCCGGCTTGCCTGCGGTTCTGCTGCCGTGCTGGGCTTCTGGCTTGTCAAAAAGTCAGCAATCAATTTGTAAACGGCTTCGGTTTTTCCGGTGGGCGGTATCGTCCGCCCCTCTATGCTCTTAAGCTCCGTCCCGTCCGCTAAAATGTGTTTTATCATCCGGCGCCCTCCTTTATGCCTTGCTTGTCTGGGTGTCGTCTGCAAGTTCTTTAAATAGCACCCAAATGTCCGAACCTGGAAAGCATCTTGTAACAATTAAAAAGGCTTCGTTAAGGTTTATAGGCGTTTTTCTTGAAAGTTTGTTGCTCATGGTGTCCCTGGTAACGCCTGCCGCCTCCGCCATGTCCTTAATGGCTATATTGTTCCTTGCCATCTCAGCCCGAAGGTTTTCAAATGCTATATTTGTTCTTGCCATGCTTGCTTCCCTCCTTTTCTAAAATCGTGCAATGCGTGAAGTACAATAAAAGAATATCGTGCAATGCGTGAAATGTCAAGCCCCATTCCTAATTTTTTTCTTGCAATGCGTGATTTTTTATGCTATCGTAGTAGGGAAGGAAGGAGGCGCATAATGGATTTTTACTCTATACTGCAAGAAATACTAAGCGAAAAAGGGTTAAGCATTCCCGAAGCGGCCAGGGCTTGCGGGCTTTCCGACTCAACGCTCCGCAGTATAATAACTAGGAAAAATAAAACCGTAGCCCTTGAGGTTGCTATGAAAATCTCTAAGGGGCTGTGTGTTTCCCTGGAGCGGCTTAATGGTATGAAAGAACTGGGGCAAAAAAATAACGCAATGCACCCGGACGAAGAAAAGCTACTAAAGGACTTCCGAAGTCTTAATAGCGAAGGCAAAAAGTATATACTTCAAACCATGCAAATGGCTGTAATGACCTATAAGGAAGCGCCAGCGGCTCAAAAAAGGGAAGCGTAAGAAACAGCAAAAAGTACAAGTACCGAACCGAAGGAAAAATAACGTACATAGAATTTTAGAAAGGGGCTGTAATATGGGATTGCAATATCGAAAATCTAAAAACCTGGGCGGCGGTGTCCGGCTGAACGTCGGAAAGAAAAGCGCCGGGTTAAGTGCTGGCGTCAAGGGCGCACGTGTTGGCGTAAACTCTAAAGGGCGTATCGGCTTAAGCCTTGGAATACCTGGAACAAACTTCCGCTATAGAAAAGTAATGTCGGCTAAAAAAGGCGGCGGCGGTTTTATTGCCGCTATTGTAAATCTTACTTGGTGGCTTATCGTCGCTATGGTCTGGGCTTGCTGTATGATCTGCATTTACTTCTGGAAGTTCGTAGTATTTTTAGGGAAAAAGCTGTTTTACCTGGCAAAGAAAGCGGCGACAAAGCTCCGCCGAAAAGAAATTGTTGAAGAATAAAAAGGAAGCCCGCGCCGCCTATTGGTGTAAGCGGTGCGGGCTGGCTGGCTGCCATGTATAAACATTCCGAGCTACTTAATTATACATCAGCCCGCCAAAAAACACAAGTAAAAGGTAGGGCTATTTTTGCGCCCTTTTTAAGGTGGTGTGTCTATGGATAAAAGAAATATAAGCCCGGCTCCGGCTGCGTTCTCCCTGGATAACGTAGCCGATCTATATATCCGGGTATCTACAACTGAACAAGCCGAGGAAGGTTATAGCGTCGGGGAACAAGAGGCGCGGCTCCGCTCCTACTGCTCCGCTATGGGCTTTACTGTAAACGCTGTCCATATCGATCCGGGGTACTCTGGGGCTACGCTTGACCGCCCTGGTATCAATCAAGTTATTAAGGACGTGCAGGGCGGCTGTGTGAAAAAGGTTATTGTCTGGAAACTGGACCGGCTTTCCCGGTCGCAAAAAGACACCCTTGTGCTTCTGGAAGATGTCTTTTTAGAAAACGGCTGTAACTTCGTTTCAATCATGGAAAGTTTTGATACGGCTACGCCCTTCGGGCGGTGTATCGTTGGAATACTGGCGGCTTTCGCTCAAATGGAAAGGGAAAATATAAAAGCCCGCTTAATGATGGGTAAGCAAGCCGGGCTTAAGGAAGGTAACTACTACTCCGGCATAACGCCTATCGGCTATAAGTCCGAACTGCAGGAAAATGGTAAGCGGTCGCTTGTCGTGGATCCGTTTTCCTCCTGCGTCGTGAAGGATATGTATAAGCTCTATAGCTCCGGACGAAGCCTGGGGGAAATAGGCGACTACGTCCAGAAGAAATACGGCGTATATGCTGACCGGGATCGTCGCTCTGCTGCCGATCAGTGCGGCCGGGTCCTCCGTAATCCGGTATATGCCGGCCGGGTCTTTATGAATGACCTGGAATACTCCGGGAAGCATGAGGCGCTGGTTTCCCCGGAAGTCTGGCAAAAAGTAAATGACCGCTTATCCCAAAATAAAAAAGCCTATAAGCGGGCTTACTCTGGTTCGGACGGGCTGCTCTCTGGTCTTTTGTTCTGTGGGGACTGCGGCGCCCGGATGTCTATCCGCCAGTGGGGCTGGAAGACCTCTAAAGTCAACAAATATATATGCTACTCTGTAAGCCGCTGTAGTAAGCGGATGATCAAGTCGGATTCCTGCTCCAACCGTAAGGAACACTTTACCGTGTCCGATCTGGATGCCCTGGTGTTGGAAGAAATTAAAAAGCTCGCTCTGGATCCGGCTGCCCTGGATGCGCTGGTCGAAGAAAACGCCGGGGAAGCTCCGCCCGACCTTGGGGCGTTCCGGGAACGGTTGGGGAACGTGGAAAAACAAATAACAAGGCTTCTTAATCTCTATCAGACGGGGATTGTCGGGCTGGAAGAAATACAAGACCGCCTATCCGCTCTTAAGGAAGAACGCAAGGCGGCGCAGAAGTGCCTGGAAGAAGCCGAAGCGGAAGACTCCGGGAAAATGTCTAAAGGGGAAGCGGCGGCAGCTCTGGCTTCCCTATCTGGTATTATTGAAGCTGGGGACGGTGATGGGCTTTATGCCCTGGTGCATAGCCTTATAGAAAAAGTCGTTGTACTGAATGGAAATGTAACTATATACTGGGCTTTCTGCTAAAGAAGGGGCGGCTTTTGTTCTATACAACAAATAGCCGCTTACTCTTTTAACTGATACGTAGGCTTTAAGGATTCTCTGTCAAATTCCATTCTGGCATTGATCACGTCCTCTGTTCTCGAAGCGTACTCTTTGACCTCAGGATAATGGGTAGTTGCCAGAAACAGACAACCACTCTTTCTCAGCTCTTCCAATATCGAAATGGCAATTCCCATGCCTTCCGTTGGATCTGTGCCAGATCCCAGCTCATCCATAATCACCAGGCTTTCCTTGTTCACTGACGCCACAATTTCCAGTACATTTTTTATATGCGCCGAAAAAGTAGATAAATTTTCCGTCAGATTCTGTCCATCTCCGATATCGCACAAAAAAGCGCTATTCATACAAATATCCGCTTCTTCACAAGTTACATGAAGCCCGGTTTGCGCCATCAGGCAGCTTAATGCCGTGGTTTTTAAGGCAACTGTTTTTCCCCCTGTATTGGGACCTGTGATAATGATGCCATTGGCATGCGTTCCAAGCTCAATATCAAGCGGCACACATAGCTCTTTATCCATCAGCGGATGACGTGCGTTTTTGAGATCGATTTGCCTTGCCACATTTATTTTCGGCTCTGCTGCATCCATATCCTGACTCAATTTGCCTTTGGAAAAGATAAAGTCTAGCTTCTCTGTCACCCGGATATTCTTTGCAATCACCTCGGCAGACTCTGCAACCATCGCAGTAAGCGTATATAAAATACGGTGTACCTCGTTTTCTTCCTCTATCTTCAGCATCTGAAGCTTTTCATAGATGTTTGCAATGCCCAATGGTTCCACGAATAATGTGTTTCCGGTAGAAGATTTATCAATCACGCTTCCTGGTATTTTCCATTTATATTCCTTTTTGACTGGAACACAAACTCGCCCCGCCCTATGGGTCATGAAACTGTCCGCCATGCACTCCTTATGTGTACGGATCATCTGTTCTGCCTTCAATCTCATCTGATTCTCTAACTCTGCCAATTCTCTTCGGAGCTGAAGCAGCAGCTTAGAGGCATGATCATCCACTTGCTGATTTCTTATTTGTCTTGCAATTTCTTGCCACAGCTCTTCCAAAGAATCCAAGTTCATTTCATAATAAGCCAAAGAATTTCCTTGTTGTTTCCCTCTCTGCAAATATTTTTTCATTCTCTCTGCAGCTACAAGGGCTTTCTCCACCCGTTCTAGCTGCCCAGGGAGCAGACAGCTCCCTTTCAGTGACAAAGCCACAATATCTTTTGTCTCGTCCACTGATGTCAGCGGAGGTGCTCCGTATTGCTCAATCATTGTTCGTGCATCTGTAGTATCCTTGATCTCTTTTCTTACTTCTACCTCGTTAAGTGAATAAGAAGCCTCCTCAATCTTTTGTCTTGCCGCATCCGAAAGAGCCAAGTCTTTCCATTTTTGCTTTACCTTGTCAAATTCAAGTATATGATCTGTATTCATTCTATCTCTCCTGTCTTAATTTTATCATTTCGCCTTACAGATCACTTGATTCAAAAATGAAATAAAACGATTGTATAATATAAAAAACATGACTCTTCAGCCATGCTTTTTGCCCGTCATAAATATATTACATATCTATCAAAAGTCTGCAGATAACACTCTGCTCAACTACAATAAAAGTGAATGTAAGGCGAAAAAGCCACCAGCTAACGCTGCCGACACACTGGCGCTAAACAAGCGCAGTATTTGATTTGCTACTTTCTACATTACATTCACAATTAACATCCACTACCCTCCAAACTTTTCCTGCAGCCGCTGCACATCGTGCTAAAAATCAGCTAAGCCCGCATTTTCTCTGTTAGTCTATAAAAATAGAATATCTATCATCTAACACGGCTGCCCTAAACGGATTATAGCATATCTTAAATTGTCGGGCAATCTATTTTTTTGCGCCGACAAAAGAAATCTTTGTGCCTTTCCCTACCTGGCTCTCAATCTCCATTGTTCCATGGTGAACAAAAGCAATCTGCTCACACAAGGCAAGACCCAAACCCATATTGCCACTCTTTCTGGACCGGGACTTATCCACGCGATAAAAAGCTTTTCGTACTTTATCCACTTCTTGCGTCGGTATTCCACATCCTTCGTCCCGCACCCACAAGCAATGTTTGTCCGCTCCTAGATAGATATGGCTTCCTGGTTGCGACGCCATGATGCCGTTATTGACGAGATTGATCAAAAAACTGGTCATCAAATCGGCATCCAGCGTCTTTTTCATTCCATGAATTTCTCCTTCTTTGCGCAGGACCATGTCTTTTTCCTGCAGCTTGTACCTGACACTCTCTTCCACTGTTTCAAATAACGATTCCACAGAAACATCCTTGAGATCGATTCCGCACTCCGGTTCATATAGCCTGGTCAATTCCATCATTTTTTCGGAGAGTCTAGACAATCTCTTACTTTCCCGATTAATATAACCCAGAGCTTTTTCCTTCTGTTCCCTAGATAATTTTACATGCAACAGTGTTTCAGAATATCCCTTGATCGCTGTCAAAGGCGTCTTTAATTCGTGGGACATGCTGCCGATCAACTGTCTTTGCGCTTCGTTGACTGCCTGAAGAGGTTTTGTAATTCTTTTAATTAAAAAGTTTAATAGCGCTGCCATAACCAGCGAGGCAACCATTGAAATCGTAATTTCTAAAAAAGCTAGCTTCCATCCTTCTTCAAAAATATAAGTGATTTCCACGGCATAGAAATAGACATATTTTTCTTGTTTCTGCCCGCTCTTTCTAATCCATTGATCAATATAAAAAACCAAAAGATAAGCATCCCCTATTTTTTCCTGTTTTACAAGAAACGGATATTCCTCTTGTTTTAAATTTATCTGACTCGAATCAAAATCATATGGCGTGCTGTTATACAATTCTTTATCTTCTTTATACAGAGCAGCTCCTTCTGGCATGTTGTTCCGAAAACAATAGGTTACCACATAATCTTGCATCGAACTTTGATAATTCATCTTTAGTAAATCAGAATCAATATTAGAAATGCCCTGACTGAATATACTGCCTTGTTGCTTTTGAACTAAATCAATCTTTTGCTGACGGCTAGTTAAAATTACGTAAAATGAAAAAATCTGCGTCAACGCAAATAACATGGTTGACGCAGTCATTGCAATCTTTTTAATCATATCCATAATCAAACCTCCATCCGGTAACCGACTCTGGGAACTGTGATGATTACATCTGAAAAATCCAACTTTTTTCTGATATTTCCGACATGCACATCTACTGTCCTGCTTTCTCCTTCAAAATCCACGCCCCAGAGAATATTTAGAATCTGATCCCTTGTCATTACCCGGTTTCTGTATTTCCAAAATACCAGCAGACAGTCAAACTCCATAGGCTGCATGGAAATTTCCACTCCATTTTTATGGACAGTCCTTTTTTTTTCATTGATCACCACGTCTTTAATATGTATTTCCTCGGCTTCTTCTTTCCCAAACCGCTTCAGCACAATGTCAATGCGAACGAGAAGCTCCAACATTTCAAAAGGTTTCACAATATAATCCTCTGCCCCGCTGCGAAGCCCCTTGACCTTGCTGGGCAGATCTCCCTTAGCAGTTAGATAGATCACAGGTATGTCATGCTCTTTAAATTCCTCTAACAATTCAAATCCATCTTTGCCAGGAAGCATAATATCCAGAAGAGCCAAATCATATTCATCCTGCTCCTTTAGGTGACGGCTGGCGTCTTCCCCGTCAAAAAAAGCAACAGGCTTATAACCTGCAATCTCCAGATTCATGCAAATTAAGTCATTGATCGCATTCTCATCCTCAATCACCAAAATTTTCTTCATCATCTCCACCCTGCTTTTCGTATCTTTTACTTTCATTATAAACAATGACGGCTAAGAAAACTATACTGTTTTGTAAAGGTTTTGTAAATATCAGAAAATCTTGAGTTTCCACATTTTGCAATTCATAGCGCCAAAAGGTCTTGCTGCCTTTGGCAGCATAGACATCTTGCACAAAAAGTGCTTGAAAAGCTAGCTTTTCAGAGCGCTTTTATGTGCAAAGTGTTTTCATCACTTTGTGATGGAAACCTTTTGGCGCTATGAATTGCAAAATGCGGAAACTCAAACAGAAAATAGTCCATAAAAATAAAAAAGGTGACCGAATCACCCGGTCACCCTGCATTTTAATTTTTCGCTTGATTCTTGAGTTTCACTGTCTCAAATCCAACTCAACAGATTGGAAATTTGTCTTAAACAACATGGCGTTATTATCGTACAATCCTTTTCCTCTGGAAATCATAGGCTGTGGCTTTGCAATTCCTGCGGCTGGCTCAGTTGTCTTGCTTTTCCCTTCAAACATAAAAGTTTTCATCATCTCCATCCGCCGGGCTTCTTTTTGCAAATCCGCCCTCTGTTCTTTTTTTACTGCATCTACATCAGAGCCACGAACTTCATCTTGTCTCATCTCCTGTTCCTGCACTCTCACCGCTTTGTCATTCTGTGCCGCTGCGTTGCTTACAGCACGGTACTGCCGAACCGTTGAATCTGCAGAAATTATTTTTTGCATTCCGCCATGCAGGATATTCCTGTCTTCCCGATCTGTATCTAACTCGCTGCCCTTTTGACTCTTCTTTGATCCTGATACGCTATCCTGCTGCCTGTCGTTACTTTCTTGCCCTGACTGGATTTTTTGCCGTTCTTTAGGAACAGATTCCTGAGAAGCAGCTTCCTGCTGCTCTTTCTTCTCTAAAGCTTTTTTAGCTTCTTGCTCTTTCCTCTCCTCTTCTAACTGACGCTGCCTTAATTCACGCTTCAAATCACTAATTTCCTGCTGAATTTTCTGCCTAAAGTTCGCTTTTTCTTCCGCAGTCATTTCCATATTAAAAGAAAGCCCCTGACTCTGCTTCTGGGCATTCAAAATTTTGCTCTGGATATCTTTACTGGCGGTATCTGCTGCCGTATTTGCCTGACGACTGGCTGCTTGCGTAGTACTTTTTGCCGTTTTCACATTGCTGACCTGCATCATAACTTTAACCTCCTCTCCCACTTTTTCGAAGACAAAACTTTATATACAATATATTATACAGTAAAATTAATTTTTTTACAACGTGTAATTACTTTTGAGTTTCCCATTTTGCAATTCATAGTGCAAAAGGTCTTGCACAAAAAGGGGCTGTCGCACAAAGATATTTACTTGGTCAAAAGGTCTTGCCGCTCATGCGGCAAAGACAGAATGCACAAAAATCATTCTGGAAAGCTAGCTTTCCAAGATGACTTTTGTGTATTTTGTTTGCATTGCTTTGCAATGGAAACCTTTTGAACAAGTAAATATCTTTGTGCGACAGTCCCTTTTATGTGCAAAGTTTTTTCATCACTTTGTGATGGAAACCTTTTGGCTCAATGAATTGCAAAATGGGGAAGCTTAAAATAATTATTTGAGTTTCCGTATTCTATAATTTTATCGTATCAATAGGGGGCTGTGGCACTAACATCTTCTATGACTTATTCTTTGCCATTCCAACAATAAGTACACAATTTACATTTATCTATGCCAACAGCGTCCAACATGTCCTCTAAATAGTTAAACCTCAATGACGTAAAATTCAGCTCTTTACGGATTTCTTCCACCATCTGTTCATATTTTGAAGATTGCGGATCTGCATATTCTTCTAATGCCTGATCTGTCACATTACCATGCTCCAAACGGTCAATGACCCTCCTAGTAATCAAATCCATCTCCGAAGAAGATCGTGAAAAGTTCAAATACTTGCATCCATACAGAAGCGGCGGGCAGGCAGGCCGGATATGAACTTCTTTTGCACCACTCTCATACAAAAATTCCGTTGTCTCACGAAGCTGCGTGCCTCTTACAATAGAATCATCTATCAGAAGCAGGCTTTTACCGCGTATCAATTCTTCGACTGCCAGCATTTTCATTTTGGCAATCAGATCACGCTGACTCTGTATGGCGGGCATGAAAGAACGCGGCCAGGTAGGCGTATATTTAATAAAGGGCCTCGAAAATGGAATTCCTGATTGATTCGCATAGCCAATTGCGTGTGCCGTCCCGGAATCGGGAACGCCTGCTACTATGTCAGGCTTGACATGATCCCGCTTCGCCATCTTGCTACCGCATTGATAACGCATCTGTTCGACGCTGGTTCCCTCGTAAGAACTGGACGAATACCCATAATAAACCCATAAAAACGTGCATATCTTCATGTCTTTTCCTGGCTCAGACAATGTAGCACATTCCTTGTTTGTCACAACTACGATTTCTCCAGGACCTAATTCCTTGTAATCTTTGTATCCCAAATTTCTATATGCAAAATTTTCAAAAGAAACACAAAATGCATCTTCTTTTTTGCCTACTATCACCGGAGTCCGCCCATACTTATCCCTTGCCGCATAAATTCCTTTCTCATTCATTAAAAGCATGGATACCGAGCCATCCACCAAATCGAGGGCATAGCGAATGCCTTCGATCAAATTTCCTTTTTGATTAATCAGGGACGCTATCATTTCTGTTGCGTTGATGTCTCCTCCGCTCATCTCCAAAAAATGAGAATGTCCATGATCAAAAAGCATTTTGGCAAGCTCTTTCATATTATTGATCTTGCTTACCGTTGTAATGGCATAAGTGCCATGATGGGACCGGACCAAAAGAGGCTGCGGCTCATAATCTGAAATACAGCCAATTCCCATATACCCAGACATTTTCTTGATATCTTTATCGAATTTGGTACGAAACGGAGCGTTCTCTATATTGTGAATCGCACGGTCAAAGCCTTTCTCACCATAGACTACCATTCCTCCCCGCTTTGTTCCCAAATGAGAATGATAATCAATTCCAAAAAATAAATCAAAAACGCAGTCCTGTGCCGCCGCTACTCCAAAAAATCCTCCCATATGTCTGCCTCATTTCTTTCTTATATTCTGTATGTCAATAATGCCATTACTATCATAATCGTTCGTTATTGAAATTTCAAGAATTATTTCATTTTAGTTTCCCCATTTTGTAATTCATAGTGACAAAAGGTTTCCATCACAAAGTGATGAAAACACTTTGCACATAAAAGCGCTCTGAAAAGCTAGCTTTTCAAGCACTTTTTGTGCAAGATGTCTATGCTGCCAAAGGAAGCAAGACCTTTTGGCACTATGAATTACAAAATGGGGAAACTCAAATTATTTCATACATGATGACAGCTTAGGTCAGGAAAAATTCATATTACTGAACATGTAGCAAGCTATGTAAAAACCCTCTGTCGGGATCAGGCAGAGGGTTCTTACATATTATTTATAAAGAAGGGATATACCAAATATAACTGTTAGTCGGTTTGATTCACTATTTTTACCACTTTTAACATTTACTGGTATGCTACGAATCATAACATAAAATCAATTTCTTGTCCAGAGTACATATCGTTTTTTTACTAAACTCAACGAATTTTTAATAAATTTTATTAAATTTTATTAAACATATTTTATCTTTGATTACATTGCCAAATATCTATAATTGCAATAATTTTGACTTCAGCTCTCCTTCTAAGCGGTGAATTTCTAGTTCTGCCTCTTTGCGCTTCTTCTTGCCCTCATTTTGAATACGCATCACTTCATCTAAAGTGGAAATCAAGGATTCATTTGTAATGCGCAGCGTTTCTAGATCCACGATCCCGCGCTCAGATTCCCTCGCCGTCTCAATAGTAGCGACTTTCAACTTCTCGGCATTTTTCTTTAAAAGATCATTTGTCAAATCCGTGACTTCACGCTGTGCTTTTGCTGCCTGAGCCGAATGTTCGACGCCCATGGCGATAACCATCTGGCTTTTCCATAAGGGGATGGTATTTACGATCGTAGACTGTATTTTCTCTACCATAATGGCGTCATTGTTCTGTACCAGGCGAATTTGTGGCGCTGTCTGAATAGAGATCATTCGAGTCAGCTCCAGATCATGAATCTTTTTCTCAAACCGGGTACACAGAGATTCCAAATCCTTCGCCTCTTGAGCATCCTCTGGAAGCCCAGAACGTTTTGCCTTATCCACCAATGCTTGAAGTTCCGTGCTCCTGACCTGCTCTAATTTGCGCTTTCCTGCAAGAATATACATGGATAGCTCTTTAAAATAGACCTTGTTCTGCTCGTACATTTTATCTAAAATAGCCGAATCCTTTAAGAGCTGCATCTGGTGACTTTCCAATACCTTGATAATTTTGTTGACATTCGTTTCAGCTTTATCATATTTTGTCTTCAGTACGCTTAATTTCTGAGAAGATTTTTTGAAAAATCCCAAGAAGCCTTTCTCTTCTTCTGCATCAAAGCCTTTTAACTCTGTCACCACGCCTGTAATTAGTTCTCCAATTTCGCCAAGATCCTTTGTCTGGACATTAGCCAATGCTTTTTCAGAGAAATCCGCCATTTTTTTCTGCGTCCCTGCTCCATATTGAAAGACAATATTAGAATTATGCAAGTCAATCTGACTGATGAACTGATCCACCATCCGCCGTTCTTCCTCGGATAAAATAGTATCGTCCCATGCTGGCTCTTTCTCTATCTCCTTAACCTCTGCCGCAGCAGCTTTTTCTGGAAATGGATCTAAGGTTAATATAGGCGTTTCCGTAAATTCTGTAAATTCTTCACTCATATGATACTCCTTTCGTGACTGCCGTTATCTCTTCCAACTGGAGCTTTCCATCAGCCCTTCCTGGGCAAGCATGGTCTCAAGCACCGAAATATCTGAGGATACGTCCCATGCCACATCCTCAAAAAGATGGTCTAAAATCTGCTCAAAAGCATGATTCAAGGTATCCAAAGCCTGCTCAATCTCTAGCTTGGAATTACGTATATTTTCTCCTTGTACTGGCTGTCTGCATAGTTGCTGATAAGCTTCTAAAAGCTTGACAGTAGTGGGAAGATAATAATCCATCAATTTGCTAATGCTCTCCAGAGAATTTGGATCCTCTTTAACCCGGTCGAATATTTTACGAATCAATAGCTCCATATGAGAAATTTTTGCTGATATTTCTCTCTCCGAAATGGATTGTCCGCAATATTGAATTTTTTTAAGGTATTGCTCTCCCTCACAAATCACCTGTCCCAGCTTGTCCATTGTCTCATCAGCAGAAGTCTCCTGGCTTTGAATCCTTTGCTGCTCTGCCTTTTGCCTCTCTAACTCTTCGTATTCTTGAAATGTCTCATGACTTACGATCAGACAAGTTTTGTCATGATTAAAATGTCCTTGGCGAAACCAGCCTTTGTCAATCATTTTCCTTAGATCTTTGATCACGAAATGCACCGATTTTCCGCTCTGGCTGGCAAGTTCTTTGATATTGCAATAATTCCTTCCCTTTAAACCTGAAATATAATTGCGATATCTTTTTACAGAAGAGACCATGCTGCTTCCTTTCCAAGTCATCACTGCGCTGCCTGCAAAAAATGGAAGTAATATGGACAAAGCAATTTTAATGCCAAGAGGCATATTGCCCCAAAAAACAGATACCAAAAACAAGATCGCCACGGCAAAACCCAATCCTATATTTAACACGCATCCGCAAATGGCAAGCGCTAATCCTCCTGCCTTAAGAGATGTTTTTTTCAAAAAAAGATCTTTCCTAGTTATGTCTGCCACCATAAGCTGATTCTTTTTTTCTTGATTTTTTGCAGCATTATAATCAAAAGCATTTTGGAAAGTGGAATAAAAGCTTCGGCTCTTTTTTTCCGCCGCTTGGTTCACCACATGCCCTGCCATGCGCATCCCTTTCTGCAAACTGTCTGCCGCCTCATTGACGACATTGGAAATGCTTTTATTTAAATCACTGAAATTTTGGGAATTTACAGCATTATCTACAATCGTTCGAATATCATTTCCAAATTTTTCCCAATCCTGACTCATCTGTGCCTCCATATTATTTTCAAAATAGCCTTAAAATGGTTAAAATAGTACTATTGTAAAAAATATTAGTCAGTTTTATTATGGAGGATTCCAATCAAAAAATCAATAAGTTTTTGATCTCGTTTGACAAACGCTTTCTTTAAAAATATAATAATTTTAGTCTCTTGAGCAGCACAATGACGCTGCCTGTGAGGAGTTGAACCGATAAACGAAAGAATTGAGGAGGAACTACATGAAAACATCTGCAGATTTACGTCAATTGCTAAACCGCATAGACCATAAAGGATATCCGGCTTATAAAGATACGAGAGGAGCTTGGCAGTTTGAGGGATATGTGCTGTCTATCGATCATGTGCAGGGAGATCCCTTTGCCTCTCCTTCTAAGGTAAGCATACAGGTCCCAGGAAAACTGGCAGCTTTCCCCTGTGAATTATATGATCAAAAGCACAAGAGAATTGCTCTGCAAGATTACTTGATACGCCAGTTTTCGAGACAAGTTCAGGCTTTCACTTTCAAGGCAAAAGGTTCTGGGAAAAGCGGTCTTATCTCAGTCAGCCACTGTGGTCAGGAAATATTAGAACGAACAGCCTGCGAGATAGATAAAAACGGCTGTGTATCTGTACGGATGGAAATTGGCTTTCCTGCCAATGGCCGCACCATCAATGCCAGAGAATTGTGCAAGATATTATTTGATTTTCTTCCTGGATGCGTAAAAAAATCCCTGTATTACCGCTCCCTTGATCCAAAAACTGTAAAAAAGAACCAGGAACTTTCCGAAGACCAGGAATTTATCCGTCAGGAACTTGCCAAATTAGGTCTTGCCGCATTCGTTGCCAATGGAGCCATTCTTCCCAGAGAATCAGGCGTCTCTGACCGTCCCATGAAACAAGCGGTTGCATTTCAATCTCCGAAATCTATGGAAGTGACATTAAAGCTTCCTCATCACGGAGATCTTACAGGCATGGGAATTCCAGAAGGAATTACCCTAATCGTCGGAGGTGGCTACCACGGCAAATCCACGCTCTTAAAAGCACTGGAACTGGGCGTTTACAATCATATTGCCGGAGACGGAAGAGAATACGTCATTACTGATAACACTGCCATGAAAATACGGGCAGAAGACGGGCGAAGTATCAAACACACAGATATCTCTATGTTTATCAGCAATCTTCCCAACCACAAAGATACGGTTCATTTCTGCACAGAGGACGCCAGCGGCAGCACGTCCCAGGCAGCCAACGTAGTGGAAGCCATGGAATCAGGCAGCAATCTGCTTTTGATTGACGAAGACACTAGCGCCACTAATTTCATGATTCGGGACGAGCTGATGCAGCGGGTCGTTCACCGCGACTTGGAACCCATCACGCCTTTCATTGACCGGGTACAGGAATTATTTTCGGTTTATCAAATTTCCACGATCTTGGTAGCAGGAAGCTCTGGTTCCTATTTTCATAAAGCGGACCATATTATTCAGATGGATCACTATCTGCCAAGAGATATTACAGAATTTGCTAAAAAGGAAGCAATGGCTTTTCCTCTTCCAGAAGAGCCTGCCGCTCCAGGCGCAAAGCCAAACAGTGTCCGTCCCATAAAGCCAGACGCAGCCTTCCGTAAAAATGACCGCATTAAAATCAAGACACAGGGAAAAGATTCCATCGTAATTAATCGAGAAACAATTGACGTCAGATACGTGGAACAGCTTACCGACACGGAACAGCTTGCTTCCCTGGGACTTTTAATGAAATACGCACAGCTTAAACTTTTTAATGGAAAACGAACCCTTCTTGAAACCGCAGAAGAGCTATGGAATTTATTAGATCAAAAAGGAATTTCTGCAGTTTGTGACGCAGGATATGTATCTGGGGGATTTGCCTTGCCCAGAAAGCAGGAAATCTATGCCTGTCTGAACCGCTATCGTGGGCTTCAGATGTAGCTCATAATGCAAGGGGCTGTTGCAAAGTTCAGCTTATATACAGTGCATGGATCAAATTCTTGTAATATAATGCCATGTCCCGTATATAACAGCTATTTGCAACAGCCCCTATTGCTACCTTTTTTATTTTAACTATCTTCCATCCTTTGCCACATTGCGCAGTAACACAGTGGTGAGCACTCCGCAAAACAATACCATGCCTGCCAATACTGCCCAATTTGACATTAAATGCTTCCGGGTAAACTCAAAAATCTCTTGAAATTCATGTTCTATCCCTGGAATTTCTTCCTGCATCTTCAATGTCAAACTATTTAAATCTGCAATACTGCCAAGACTTTCCACAGACCATTTACTGATGGTTGCATATGCAATCTTGCTTCCAGCCCCCTTTAACTCAAATAAAATTCCAGAAAACAAAAGCTGGATAATTAGCACAAAAGGAGCGCAGGTCATCGCCTTGTCTCCGCTCTTTACAAATGCTGATATGATAAATCCAAGCGCCATAGAAGCTGTAATTGTAAGCCAAATGGTTACAAAAATTTCCAAAAAACTGTTTTCCAGCAAAATTCCTTTTTCTGGAAGTCCCACGACAAATCCAAAGACTGCCGTCATGATCGCTGCCTGGGCGACTCCAACAATCATCTGAATCACAAATTTTGACAAGGTATAAGCCCAAAGCTTTAAATTGCCCATGTACTCTCGTTTTAACACCGAACGCTCTTTGCAAATCTCTTGAATAGAATTAAACAATCCAATCCAGATTGCTGCACAGCTCAATGCAAATAAAATCGATTTTGTGCTCTCATAAATTTCAAAAACCTTGTCATCCGCTACAATCCCAAGAAGCATTGCAATTAGGATTGGCTGCAAAAGCAGCATTGCAAGCCGCGGCAAATCATTTTTGATCAATTCTGCATACCGCATCGTTAAGATGCTGAATTGGCGCAGTCCTGAAAACTTCTTCTTTTTAGGCGCTTCTTTTCCTTCCTCAGTATAAACAGGCTCTAACGGCACGCAATTAGCATATTGAGAAGCCCATTCTTTGGGCTGTGCCGCCATCTGATTATAAATATCCACCAAGTTATCTGTGCCAAAAAACATCTTTGCCTGGTCACAAGTCCCGCAAAAGCAAACTCTTCCTCCCTGACCCATGAAAATCACCTTGTCGCACAAATCAAGACTTTGCGTGGTATGTGTTACCATGATAATCGTTTTTCCCTGAGATTTAGCAAGGCGGCTTAACGTTCCCATCAACTTTTTCTCTGTTCCTGGATCCAGTCCTGAGGTAGGTTCATCAAGGAAAAACAGACTAGGATCTGCCAAAAGCTCGACCGCAATACTGGCGCGCTTTTTTTGTCCCCCGGAAAGCTTTCGGATATAAGTATTCTGATGTTCGGAAAGCTCCACCATTTCCAGTACGTCATGAATTCTCTTTTCAATCTCCGCCTTTGAAGTATCCTTTGGCATTTTTAGCTTCGCCGTATAGGCCAACATGCGGTTCAAAGTCAAATTTTCAAAAATAATGTCCTGCTGCGGCACATATCCAATGAGGCTTTTTAACACGGAAAAATTCTCATCGAGATTCAATCCAGAGAACAGCACAGTACCTTCTCTCTTCTTGTCAAAACCGCTGATTGCATTCATCAATGTAGATTTTCCTGCGCCGGAACCACCGATAATCGCCACAAATTCATTGCTGTCAATATCAATATCTACATTATGAAGAATCTGCTTTCCCTTTCCTACAACCTTGTTCATATTGCGGACTTTCAAGCTTACTCCCTGCATAGAGCTTTTATAATAAATTCCGTCTCTTGTAAAAATGAGTATGCTGCTGAGGATTCGGATCACGTCCTTTTCCTTGAGACGATGCTTCCCGGTTAAAACCATGTCATTTACTAAAACCCCATTTGTACTCTGGCAGTCTGTAATATAATAAGAATCCCCCTGCTGCTCAATCACTGCATGATTTCTTGAGATTCCGATATGCTGTAGGACAATGTCATTTTCCGTTCCACGTCCAATGCTTATTTTGGGGGCAGGCATCATGTACTTTTGCCATTTTCCATCTTGCACTTGTTCTGTATAAAGAAGCAGGACAGATTTTCCTTCATCTCGGTCTGGCATCTGAATACGCAGCATATCGCCGTCTCTTAGCCAGGCGTATTGACTTCCCCCCTGCATAAAATGCCTTCCAGAAGCGTTTTCGATATAAGTTCCATTGGTGCTGCCTGTATCAACATAAAGCAATCCCTCAGAAACTATTTTAAACTTACCGTGCATTCTGGATATCACAGGAGAAAGTGTAACAATGTCATTTTTTTCGGCGTCTCTTCCCCATAAAATATGATCTTTTTGAAAAGATCCTAAGCAAATCTCCTGAACTTTTCCTGTATCATCGATAATTGTTAGATACTTGTTCTTCTGTGCTTCCACATTTCCTTCCTCCGCCTGTCTATTTTAATAAAAATTCATTTCCGCTTCTTGCAATTACAATCATTGTTCCTGGGGTACAGATTACAGGGCTGTTTTTAGGAAATGCCTGTCCATTTTGATAAAAAACTCCGGTAGTAGAATAATCTGTAACGACATAAGTTCCATTTTGATAATTGTAATGGATAACGCAATGCCTCCTGCTCACATACGGCTCCTTGATTACCACATTACAAACTGTTTCATCCCTTCCAACCACGACATCTCCTTCAATTGGAATGAGCGCTCCCTTATAAGTGCCCGAATATCCTTCCATAAACCCTTTTTGAGGCATTGTTTTTCTTTCCGGCGTCCAGGCGCTGTTTTTATCTGGCATCCATTCCTCCACCGGCACTGTAACATCACTATTTCCGTTATTCCCTGGCTCTTGTCCCTGATATTCAATATCCGCTCTTTTCCAATTGTCTGATGATGATTCTAACTGCGCATTATAAGCAATGGCAAGCGTATTCAGATCTTTTATAAAATATGCCAGATTGATCATGCCCATATAAGAAAGTACAAATACTGCAAATTCTAAAAAGATCACCGTAAAAATATTTGACAGTAAAAAACCAGGATTAGAGGAAATCAGATTGCTTAATATGACATTGATCCATATAGAAGCAGCCGCAAGCAAAGAGAATGTCAGATGTACTTTTTCATTTGCTTTTATGGGACTTTGATACGCCTGCCCAGCTTCCCTGATCCTCTTTCCCTGCTGATAAGACCAATAAACCTCGTAGATTTGAAGAGTGACCACTGACAACAGCATGACCACGATATAATGAACGCTGTCTTTTCCAATTTGATACTTTCCACAGATGGTATTGATATCTTTGCACACGCCGCAGAACAAAATAATTTTATAAATAAGATATACTATGGCGCACAGTAAGATAAATACTATAAAAATCAACATGCCTGTTAATAAGTCTGCAATGCTGTCTTCCCCTTTGCCTATAAAAAAGTCCAGCGCCAAATTAGAAATTTGTGAACTGACCCGTTTTATGACAGTGACTAAAAATATAAACGGAAGCAAGTTCATTAAAATTGTAAGCATTATATACAAGCCAACGCTTCTGTTTGTCTTTAAATTGTTCATTTCTTCTCCTCATCTTTCTTGTAATCATCCCAGCTAAAATGTTCTCCGCAGCATGGAAAAAACATTAACCGGGTATTTCCAATTGTGAGTATGTCATGTTGATTTAATCTTACTGGATTTAATACCACCTCGTCATTTAAGTAAAATAACTCCCTAGACTCCCCTGCTTGTGCGATAAACTCCCTGCGCTTTGGCTCATACAAGATAATTGCATGTTTTTCTCTTGAAATGCTATGATCTCCATGAAGCATAATATCCATATGTTTTGCCCGGCCAATAAAGTTTCTGCCACTTTTAATCACAAAGCTCTCTCCGAAATCTGCCCCTTCTATGCAGACCAGCCATCCTGCTACAGGATCAACGCCAGTTTTTGCGCTATAAAAGCTGACTGTTTTTTGATCATCCTCGAGTACTGTTTTCATGCTTACAGCCTTGTTAACTGCATCCTGAAGCGATAAATTATCAGAATCTGTTCCCTGTATCAAAGAAATATTCTGGCCATTCAAAGATCCTGTGTCATTATTTGGCAGAGACGGATCATGATGCCCTGGCATTGGCATTGTAACCGGTTCTGTCATTGTTCCTCCATAGCCATTTCCCATATCCGTATATGGAGCCGTAAGCTGCGTACCCCTGTTTCCATCGGTCGCACAATGAGGACAGGACTGAAACTTATCCCCATCGTAAAAGTGTTCATTTTCACATCTTTTTAAATTCATTCTTTTATCCTCCTGTATAACTTTATTCTTTTTTCTCTTTATAACGAAGCAACACCACAGACGTATTATCTTGGCCTGACGTTTTATCGCCCATCGCAGCCGCTGTCAGAGCTTCCGCAGCATGCTGCACGTTTTCTTGGTATTCAGTTACTAAGTGCAGAATTTCATTTTCTGTAAGGCTTTTGTATAATCCGTCGCTACTCAAAAGAACAATATCCCCATCTCTCATTCGAAAAGGCTGGGCATTGACATCCA
Source organism: uncultured Lachnospiraceae bacterium (assembly GCA_910576975.1). Taxonomy (GTDB): domain Bacteria; phylum Bacillota; class Clostridia; order Lachnospirales; family Lachnospiraceae; genus Petralouisia. The sequence continues at coordinate 41,183 of CAJTJY010000022.1, read as the reverse complement.
TCAAAGAAACGTTTCCCATTCCCAGATAACTAATTAACGCTTCTGCGCGGTATTCTTCCGCAGCATATTCTTCTTGCGTCAATTGCCCTTGTTCTAACCGTTGGTCCAATGTAAGCCTGTAGTTATGCTCTCTGCATACAGATATGATCTCTTCTCCCCGAATAATATATATTTTGCTGTCCCCTACGGACAGCCAATAAAGCTCATCTTTCTCAACAATGGCAGCCACCATCGTCGTGCCAGCCCGGATTCTTTCCCCATTTTCATCTTCCTGAAAAAATACTTTCTCATCTGCCTTAATCGCTTGTCTCTTTAGAAAATCTGGGATATCTTCAATTTCTTTACTCTCAAACCATGCATCTGCGAGACTTTCTGCCGCAGCCTTGCTTGCAAGCTCTCCTTTGGCAAGTCCTCCCATTCCATCGCATACCATGCCGATTGCTCTCTCCTGGCAAACATACCCAAATATGGTGTCTTCCTGATTGTCCCGCGTTCCGATTATGCTTGATGTCCCTACTTCTATTCTTTCCTTGGGATAAATCTTTAGTGTTACGACGTCTTTTTCCATCTCAGTCATTCGTTCCACCCCACTTCCAAATCACAGATATGGTTTCCAAGGGTAAACCTCTCACCATTAAAAAGAATATTTACCTCATTTTCTACCAGTTTTTTATTTCCGACATAAGTTCCGTTTGTCGAATGATCAATCAGATAAAACTGCTGCTCCATGCTATCATAAAACAACTCGCAATGTTTATTGCTGATTCCTGCATCACTGGAAGGGATGATATCCGCCCACGCAACAGAACGTCCGATTCTCACAATTTTATTTTCCGGGATGCTCCAAATATGATTGGCAGTTCCAGCCAGCTTTAGATATGGTTTTAAGCGGCGCTGAACCCGTTGTTTTTCAGCCGAAGAAAATGATTTGATAAATTCCGCTACAGACTGAGTTCTGGCTTTACTACTTATCATCAATGCACAATCTACTGCATCAGAAATATTCTGACTGACCGACAGATTTAATTCTTTTAATTTCGCATACTCTATCCCGCCGAGACGGTCTGGAGCATCTGGGATCATCCTGCCTGTTACAATATAGTAAAATGTGACTGCCAACGCATAAACATCTGTATAACTTCCCTGGCTTCCAGTGCTCGAATATTGTTCCAAAGGGGCGTATCCATGTTTTAATATTACAGAAAGCGTTTGGCTTTTATTTCCTATGATATGTTTGGCATTGCCAAAGTCAATAATCTTTACCTTTCCATCCTTACTGACCATAATATTATCGGGGCTGATATCACGATGAAAAATCCCCGCCCTTTTATGTACTTGGTCCAAGGCCATTCCAGCATGGTAAATGATAGAGCTTGCCTCCTTCAATGGAATCGTTCCTCCATATGTGGTCATTAATTGTTTGAGATTGGCGCCTTCGATATGCTCCATCACAAAATAGGCAGTATTATTTTGTAAAAAATAATCCATCACCTGTACTACTTCTGGAATATCCGTCAATTGTTTTAAAACCTGGGCCTCCTGCATGAACCGTTTCTTTCCATGTTCGAAATCATCTAAATTTAAACTGGACGTCACCACCATCTGAACGCCACAATCTATCCTTTTTACAACCCCCAGAGGAACAAACTCTTTCACGGCACAATAGCACTGATTCAAAATGTCGAATGCCTTATAGGTAATGCCAAATCCTCCGTTTCCTAAAATTCTTCCTATAATATAGCGGTTTTCAAGGATATACATTTCAGGAAGCCTTAAACAATTTTCCTTGTCGTCCTTCCTCTCATACCCGCAGGCTGTACATTTTCCGGATTGTATATCCCCCTGAAAGCAGTTCGGACATTTATATATTTCTTTCACGCTTTACCACCTCACAGTCATTATAATATTTCCGAATTTTATCTTGTCTCCGTTCTCAAGCTTTTTGGATCTCATAATCTTTTGACCATTTACAAAAGTTCCATTTTTGGAATTAAGATCCTGAATATAAAACGCACCATCTTGATCACAAATTACAAAATGCTGCCGGGATATATTATCATCATCTATATAGACTTCACAAACGGAAGAACGGCCTACGATAATGCTCTGATCAATATCTACTGTGATCTGCCTTTTTCCAGAAATCATTCCATCCAAGAAAAATTGAATCTGCTTCTTCGAACTTTGGTTTTTCTGCACCTTGATCTGATGCTTCTTCTGAACATTAGACTGAAGTACCGCTTTACCCTCTAAGGTAACGATCCCTCCTTGCTTTTTTATCTTTATCCACATAAGAGCTATAGCGGCTAATATCACGATCAGAACGAGCAATCCTACAAGAAATGCCTGATACTTCATAATATAATCAGCAATATCATCTTTCTCTCCATCTTTAATCTTAATGCTGCATGTCTTCTTGAGCGGATTTTGTTCCATCGAGCGGTCGGTAATCCCATGAAATGTAATCTTATATTTGCCGTTCATAAGTTTCTCTTCAAAGGTGATAATGGCCGTAAATTGTTTTTCTTTCTCTTTATAACGTACCATATAGCCGTCTGTGATCTTCTCATCATCATGAGTGATTTCATATCCAGAAACTTGCTCTGCACCAGTTACAGGTTCACTATATGTAATTTTTAACGCATAATCAGAATGTTTTTTTACCTTGGCATTAGGAGAACTGGTATCTTCCTGGTAAAAAGAAGCTCGATACTGGGCAGTTTTTGCTATGCCGTCAGCAAAAGCAAGGTTCAGTGGCTTTTTCTGATAATCTATCACATTAGACTGCGCCTTTGCCTGTATCACATATGCTTCCCGAAAAACCTGCTGCAAATTTTGCATTTTTAATACTGCGTCCTGGGGAGCAAACACTTCCATAACGCCGCCGGAATCTCGGACAAACACCCCCATGCTGTCCAAATAAGCATTTTCACCTCCCTGATTATTTTCTTTCTCCGCCATGGCATAAAGAGGCATCATTTTTTCTTTCAAGGTAGCTAAAGCCTCTTCTTTTGTAGAAGTATTTTCAGAGAAATCCTCTCCATCTGTTAAGGCCATTGTAATTTTGCGGCGCCCGGCTTGCTTTTTCGTATCTGCAAGTTTTGCAGCTTTATCAATTGCTTCAAACAGACATGTATTCTGATCTGTATTTTCTATTGCATTCACTTGTTCTGAAATATCATCTGTTACTGTCTTATCTTGAAAAACAACCTGTACCTTGTCGCCAAAAGTAATCAGCGTCAATTGATCCGTCGTTCCCATCTTTGCCCAAAAATCCAGAATGCTTGTTTTCATTTGAGCAAAATACGCTTGGCTTACAGAAGCAGAAACATCTAAGAGCATATAATAATTACTTCCCTCTTGAGTCTCTTCAAACGGAAGCACTTTCAGTACGTCAAGTTCTTCTTCTGCGTAAGTAACACTCACTCCATCCAACAATTCTTTTCTAGCTGGGTAACAATATATCTTTATATCTGGCATACAAGAAGAAGCTCCTTCGATCCGCACCTCCTCGATATTTTCATCAATATCTGAAGCAAATGTCATGATGCTGATTCCCAAGCATAGATACCAAACCACTAGAATAATTGCCGTCAGACTTATTTTTCTTTTTTTACCCATTTCTTTTCCCCCGTGCAATATGCCACAAATTCCAGCTTTGCTTCTCCTACCGTGATAATCTGTCCATGTGTTAACTCTTGTGCCTGTTTCACAGTCTGACCTCCAAGATAAGCAAGATTGCCACCCTTTGGAAACAGATAGAATAAATTCTTTTTTTCCTCATAAACTACAGAACAATGCTCTTCTCTGGACACTTTAGAATCCTTTAACACAATATCATTGCTATGAGATCTCCCTATACGGTTGAATCCGGCATACAGTGGAAAAAATTGACCATATTCTTCTCCCTGTACGCAAACTAACCAACCCGCGATACATTTAGAAATGCCTTGTGCTTCAAATATGCTGATCGTTTTATCTGAATCCTGATCTATAGATGCAGATGAGGCAGCTTTCTGGGAAACTTTATTCAAATATTCCGCCGCATAACTTTCAATCTGGCGGGATTCCTGAACCATTGCTACTGTAAGGGAATCTTGTTCTTTATTTCCTTGTTCTCTTAATTCGGCGCAATGAGGACATTGCTGATATTCTTGATTATCATAGTAGTGGGCTTTTTCACATTGTACGACCGCCATGACTGATTTTCCTCCTTATTTCAAAATAACAGCAATGGCAGAATAATTATCCATTCCTTTACCCATCCCATTCTTTTGCACAGTCTCTTTCATCTGTTTGATCCAATTCTCTGAAGAACTTGCTTTTTTTAGCAAAGACTGCATCTGTTTTTCTTCAATCCATTCCCAAAAACCATCCGAACACAGTAAAAACGCCTCATTGCCGCTTCTCTCAATCGGCTTAGCTAATTGATAACGAGGCATATCCCATTCTGACCCCATTGCCCGCAATAAGCGGTTTCTGTCTGAATGTCCTCTAATCTGATCTTCTCTTATCTCTCCTGCAGCCACAAGCATTTGAGGCACGCTGTGATCTAACGTTCTCTCTTTCAACTTTTTATTTTTAAAATAATATAGCCTGGAATCCCCAATATGACCCCATCGCATAAAATAATCATCTATGATGAGTACCACCAGGGTTGTCTTCATTTCATAAACTCTCTTTTGCCTTTCTTGTTCCTTAAGGAGAAGTTCTTGGCTCTTCTCAAAAGCGCTCTTTAAATAATCTTCTGAGGACTCGCCATTTTTTTCGAAGTCATTCAAGATATATTCCGCCACAAGCCTTGACGCCTCATCTCCGCCTCCGTGACCTCCAAGACCATCGGCAAGTACAAAACAAAAAAGATCTCCTCTTTCCGCTACTCCCACATAATCTTCATTATATTCTCGCTCCCCAGGTTCAGATAAAACCTTATATGATAACATGCTTTCCTCCATTTCCAACTTTCCTCTTAGATCATATTATGATCATGATCTTTAAATATCTTCAATGATCCCGTCATCTGTATCTTCAATGATCCCATCATCCATATCTTCAATGATTCCGCTGTCCTCCTGACTTGTCGGCTGTTGCGGTTCCTCGGGTATCTGTGGCGCCTGCGGTTCCTCGGGTATCTGTGGTTCCTGCGGTATCTGTGGCACCTGCGGTTCTTCTGGAACATCATGATTTCCACTATCCCGGTCTTGGGAATTAGAATTGCTTGAACCAGAACTATCTGTATCTTTCTCTGTTGATTCCCCAAGACTTACCACAATCGTTATCGTTGTTCCTTCCTTTTCTTCTGTACCTGCTTCCTGGCTTTGGCTTATCACAAGTCCTTTTGAAACTTTTGAACTATATTCTTCCTCAATCTGTACTTTAAAGCCAAAATACTCTAACAGTTTTACAGCCTCTTCCTTGGTCCGATATACAAGATTGGGAACCTCGACTTTCTTCGGTCCTTTGCTGATTACAAGAGTGATTGGCTTATCTGTCCTTACCTCTGTTCCTGGATCTAACCCTTGGCTAATAATTTTTCCCTTTTTGACTTCTACGCTATGCTGATTCTTTACTTTTCCAATTGAATAAGTAAATCCTGTCTCTTTTTTAAGATTTTCAAGAACTTTCAAAGCTTTCTCTTTGGTCAAACCTCTCAGATCAGGCACCGTCAAAACTTTCGTTTCTGTGGAAAGGCTTCCTTTAGAAACGATAAGTTCGATCTCAGTCTCAACCTCAATCCGTTTCTCAGCATCAATATTTTGTGAAATAACTCTTCCTTTTTCTATAAAATCACTGTACTCTTCTTTTACCCCGTCTCTTTTTAGAATTAAATTCTGAGCCTTAATCTGCCTTTTTGCCTCTTCATAATCCATTCCTACAAGATCTGGCATCATCACTTCCTGATTGCCGCCGCTCATTATGACATACACGGTTCCCTTTGCGTTCAATTTTTCACCGCTATTGGGTTCTTGACTCAAAATCTTATTTTTCTCGATGCTTTCACTATAGTTCATGCCATTGATCACCACAGTCAAATCTTTTTCTTTTAAAATTTTTTCTGCCTCATCATAACTCATGCCTGATACATCAGGCACATAACATTCCCCCTCTTTTAAAGCTTCCACACCTGTCTTACTATCAATTTGTTTGGAAGTAAAACTTAAATTCCCCGTGATAAAAAGCGCTACGCAAATGCATACTAACGCCCCTGCCGCCCCTGCTGTCCATTTGATCCAGCCAGGCAGCTTTAAATCTTCCTTTTTTGCTTTCACTTCTATGATACGTTCTACTTTCTCTTGACTTGCCAATGCTTGATAAAAGCTCTCTGCATCCTGGGTTCGATATTCCTTTTTAACGTTAAGGCTGTTCATAAGGGCATTTTCAACATTGGGATCGATCTCTATTCCAAGTCGAGAAGGCGGCTGAAGCTGATCTTCCACCATACGTTCAATAGACTCCTCGGGACGCACTCCTGTAATCATCCTGTAAAACGTTGCTCCAATAGCATAGACATCCGTCCAGGAACCTTGTTCTCCTCTGCTTCGGTATTGCTCTTCCGGCGCATATCCCGGCTTTAGAATTACCGAAAGGCTCCTCGATTGCACTGCGGTTGCATATCTGGCAGCTCCAAAATCCAAGATCTTAATCTCTTTATTTTTTGTAATAAAAATATTATCTGGAGCAATATCCCTATGTATAATCCCTTCCTTATGAACTTGTCCAAGCCCCCTTAGCACGGGCTTTATAATGGAGCAAGCTTTCTCAACCGAGATCTTCTGCTGCTTTGCCAGCAATTCCTTAACCGTCATCCCTTCCAAAAATTCCATGATGATATATCCGGTTCCATTTTCCATAAAACAGTCATAAATATCTACAATCTCTGGAACGCTATTAAACTTTGCCAATCGTTTTGCTTCTGAGATAAAACTTTTTAAGCCTGCCTCAAATTGTACCGTAGCTTCCCCAGAAAATACTGTAAGCATCTTTGTCCCATAGCTTCTTGTGGCAAAGTCACTGGGAAGATATTCCTTAATCGCTACTTTCCTATGTAAAGTAGTATCCCATCCAATATAGGTTACTCCAAATCCTCCGTATCCTAACACTCTGCCTACCATGTATTTGTCGCCAATCATTTTCCCAGGCAAAAGATAATATGCTTCCTTTATGTCGGTCCCTTTCTGATAGCCGCAATGTCTGCATATTTTTTCTTCTTCTGAAATTTCCTCCATACAGCCCATGCATCTTATCATTTACTTTTTCCTCCGATCTGATTTTGAAACACGCTGCAGATTTCATCCTCATCAAAAATTTCAGCATCTTCCAAGTCATACTCTTTCAAAAATGCCAGGTATGTGGTCATTTTAGTTTCCTTATAATTTTCAAGCACTGTGCGATTGAGCGGAATGCCATCCTCATTATCCATATAAGCCGTACTTTGAATTACATCGCTAAGCAGCAAAGATAATACAAACATAGCGGCATCTTCCTTTTGTTTCTCTAATCCCTTTTGAATGCCATACCAATTTTCCATAACTGCCATTATTTTTCCATCCTTTAACACTGGATAGACAGAAAAATCAGTTGGAGGAAGCATGTTTACTGTCACATCCTTTACATCGTCAAGATCAGAGAGATCACCGGCAATCCAGGAGACAGCCTTATTTTTATTTTTAAATTTTTGGTAAATATTTTTTTGATCTGCATATCCAAGAGCTTTTCCCTGCTCTGGCATTTTGTCTATGTCAACTTGTTCTGGCATTTGTTTTTGCTTTTCCTGATTGATATAAACAACTCCCACCTGCATAGAAGTAGGAATTTGATATACTTCTTTTTGATCCAAATTATCAAAAAAGAGATAAGAGGAACTACTCATGGAATTGATTAATTTTGTCAATTTAGCGCAATCTTCAGACGGATCCAGCGATTTTGTGCAAAAAACATCTGGCATATTGCCATTCTTTTTAGCTTTTGTTAAAGCGTTGCTATAATCATCCCTCTGATACACTTCTATATTTACTTTCAATTGAGGACATTCTTTCTTGACACTTTCCAATAAGGCATTTGAGATCTCTTCACCTCTGTCTTGATCCTCTGCAAGCCATACGGTGATCTCCTGTTTGCCAATGCTATTTACATCAATCTTATCCCTGCCAGAAAATAAAGTCTGGCTAAGCAGAAGCATTCCTCCCATGATCATTGTTACTAGCGGTAATCCAATAGCAAGAACTTGCTTCTTTCTGCGATGCCTTTTCTGTTCTTGTTCTGGAAGCTCCACTTTTTTCTGATAAACAATGGCATCCTTAAACTTTTCTGCCGTCTGAAACCGCATCTGTGGCTCCAATGCAAGAGCCTTTAAGATCACTCTCTCTGTCTGCTGCTCTAGTTCAATGCCATATTCTGAGGGCATCTTTAATTCATCTTCCATGGAACGATCGGGCGCTTCCATCGGTTTTTCACCTGTCACCATCTCATAAAATATAGCTCCCACTGCATAGATATCCATAAATGCGCCTTGTTCATTTTTAGAACGATACTGCTCCGGCGGACTATATCCTGCTTTCACAACCACATCTTCTGTACGTTCTGTCTCTGTTCCTTGAAACTTCGCAGCTCCAAAATCGAAAATCTTTATGCTGTCTTCCCCTGTTAAAAAAATATTATCTGGACTGATATCCTTATGTATGATCCCATGAGAGTGGATCTTTGAAAGCGCATCCAAAATTGCCAAAATATACTTGACGGCATCCTTCGTTGAAAATCTTCCTCTTTCTTTTAAACATGTCTTTAGCAGGGGAGCATCCACATATTCCATGATGATATATGCAGTTTGATTCTCCTCAAAATAATCAAAGACATTGATAATATCTTTTTCTTTTGAGAAAATTGCCATATTTCTAGCTTCTTCTAAAAAACGCTCCAACTGCCTCTTAAATTCTTGTTCTTTATCCCCAGAAAAAATGCCGACCTTGACTTCTCCTTCTCCCCGGTTTACAAGTCCCGCTGGATAAAATTCTTTTACTGCGACTACGACGCTTAAAACTGTATCAAAGGCCTTATAGGTAATTCCAAATCCACCAAACCCTATACTTCTTCCAATGATATATCTGTTTCGCAATACAGTTCCTGGAATCAGCTGGTATGCCTGCAAGGCCTCTGACGTCTCTTGATATCCACAATAAGGGCATACTTGATAACTGCCTTTTATCTTAAAACATCCTAAACATAACTGATGCTCCATATTCTCCTCTTTCTGTTATAATATCATTCCAAAACCCTTGGAATAAAAACTATATACCGGCACATCATTTATATAATAAGCGCGAATCTTGAAGTAATAATTATGCCCTGGCGCAAAGTTTTTATAAGAATAAGTTACGCTGGTTCTTTTCGCATTAACAGTCTTCCATTTTTCATATTCTCCATTGTTATCAACTTTTCTCCAAATTTCCATTCTTGTTGCGTTTTTTATCTTATTCCATGAAATGGTGAACATCCTTTTTGATACATTTCTTGTAAATTTCATTTTTGGCGTAGACACTTTTCCGCCAATTTTTTTTGATCTCGCCGCAGACTGGACGCCTATTGACTTTCCTTTATAAGCTGCCACTTTATAATAATAAACTCTGCCACCTTTTAAATTCTTATCAAGATACGATGCCGCTTTTACGGTTGCGATCTTTTTATAATTTACATATCTGGAATTGGAACGGTATACATAATATCCATCTACTCCGTCTATCTTTTTCCAAGTAACTTTCACTGCATTGGATGCATTCAATTTTACAGACAAATTTTTTACGGTTTGAATTTTAATTTTAAGCTTCGCTCTTGTGCTGGTGACAGAATATTTTCCATTGCTCACCACGCAATAATAATATCTGCCATCAATATTTTTCTTTACTCCAGAACCTGGAATCGTATAAGAAGAAGATACTGCGCCAGAAATTTTATAGCCACTTCCCTTTGAAGATGTCGCATAATACCACTGATAGGTGCATTTTGACGGGTTACCTCCATTCTTTGTCACCTTAAATGTTACGCTGGCTCCAGCGCTCACAGACAAGTCTTTGGGACCGCTGACACTTGGAGGATACCATACGGAAAGCTTCGCTCTGCCGCTCTCTTTTTCCTCTCTCCCATCCTTTACTACGCAGTAATAATACCTTCCATTTAATTCCTTCGTGACATCAGAGGCTGGAATTGTATAACTGTTAGAAACTGCTCCCTTGATCTTTTCCCCTTTTGCCTTTTCAGAGATGCTATAATACCACTGGTAACCATAATTTTCAAAATTTCCCCCGCTGGCTTCTACTTGAAACGTTACGCTGGTTCCTTTTTTTACAGATTTGTTGCTTGGCATGCTTATTTGCAAAGATGCTGGACTTTCAGACACGGTAAGCTTTGCCTTATTTGTAGTGATCGTTTGCTCTCCATTGCTGACCACGCAGTAGAAGAAATAACCATTTAAGCCTATTGTTATCTCTCTTGCCGGAATGACATAGTCAGACGATACTGCTCCTTCAATTAAAGTTGCCTCATCAAGCGAATTTGGAGCCCAATACCACTGATATGTATAATCTGTTACTCTTCCTCCGCTGGCTTTTACTGAAAAAACTGCGTCATTTCCTAAGTTCACATATTGATCTTTGACAGGGGCCGTCTGGAACGGAGCATATACCGACAACTTTGCTTTATTTGTCCTCATAATCTTGCCGCCGTCATTTACTTCACAATAATAATATCCTGAATTATATGCTGTTACAGAGGGAATCGTATAAAAATATGATTCTGCGCCATAGATCATGATTCCTTCATCTTCAAAGCTTGGAGCATAATACCACTGATAGGTATAATCAGATAGCTCTCCTCCGCCTATGGAAATTCGGAATCTCGTCTCTTCTCCCTCTTGTATTTCCTGATCCTCTAGCTTGCTGATAGTATTTTCAGAATACCAGGAATCTGACAATCCATCGATCGTAATAGCCGGAACATATGCGATACTGCTGTCAAAATAATATTCGCTAATGCTTCCATTACTATTAATCCCATCAGCAGAAACTCTGTTAGATGGCGTTCTCAACCACCAATCTTGGCATTCATGTTCCATAGAGCCGTCATATCTCGTTAATGCATACGCACTGCAGGAGACAACTCTGTAGTCATTTTCGTTAAGACCATAGTTGCTGTTTAAATCATCATAAGAAAGTAAATAAACGTTATCCTTTGTAAAGATCTCATTTACAGAAGCATCTGACAAATAATGATTCGTCGCAATTTCTTTATTTACAATAATATTTTTTTGATCTCTGCTAAAAGCTTCCTTGTAAAAGGTATCATTCATCCAGGCACGAATGGAACAATTCTTCCAACCCAAATCCATATAAGTATTAAAATCTTCATAGTAGGGACCACAGTATATTCCCTGATCTGCCAAAAGTACTAAATTGTGATCTTCTACATCCAGTACCTTCCATCTTAACTGCTCCCATCGAAAATAACGATATCCATCTGCTCCCAGAACTCTTCTGTATTTCGTCCCATTTATCCAGGCGTCTCCAGATTGATCGTAATCGGCTTCCTTCATTTCATTGGTCAATTCTTCCATAGAAACTTCACTTTGCGGATAACTTCCAAAATAGACATATTCCCATTCCATTTTATTTATTTCAGAATTATATTGAGGTTTCGCAAATACTTTTACTTTTGTTTCTGCTGTTTTTTGTACTGATTGATCAATCACAGAAGTCATTGTGGTGACAATGGTAGCTATTCCTGAATTTTGCGCAGTTATCTCTCCCTGATCATCCACCTGTATCACATCTTCCCCTTCTTTTATGGAAAAATTGATTTCTACATCAGACTCACTTAAATTCTCTGGAATCCCAACTTCTATTTTTTTGGAACAATCTTTTCGCATTATTAATTTTTCTGGCACGTCTAATTTTTCTAACTGATCTAAAATCTCCGCCTGATTAATGACATTTATTATGGTTTCTCCTGTCTTGCTCACTGTATCATCCGTTTGTAAAACCATAGTGGTGACAATTGTAGTAGTCCCTGCATTCAATGCTTTTACCAATCCGTTTTGATCTACTTCTGCCACATCTTCTGCTGCGCCTTCTTTGATTGCATAACTGATTGTCACATCTGTATCAAAAAGGCCTTCTGGATAAGTAATTTGTATCTGATCCAGATAGCCAATTTTTAATTCCATGCTCTCTGTCACATCAACTTTTTCCGCCTGATCTAAAATATCTGCTGGCTCTAACACCTTTACCAAGGTTTCCATTGTCTTTTGAATCGGTTTATCAGTCACTGCTTTGATGGTAGTAACTATGATCGTCGTTCCTGCTTTTTGAGCTGTCAAATATCCCGTATAAGCATCAAGATCCACTACGTCTGTAGCGGCACCATCTTTAAAAGCATAACTGATCGTCACACTGTCAATTGGAACCTCGCTCGGTAAATTCACTTCAATATTGGCTTGTCCATTTCGATTCATTGTAATACTTTCAACTACAGTTACATTAGATAAGTCAATATCTGCAAATACTGGAATTTCCTGAGTCGTCAAAAAAACTATCACGGCAAGAATCACAGACAGCAACTTTATCCATATTTTCTTTTTTTGCATCATAAAGCCCTCCCATTTTTTCATCAAATGATTCGTATTTATTGTATCAACATTGTATATACGTTCTTGTGCTAAACATTATCAATTACAGTTATGTGCTAATTGTTGAGATCTATTTCAATATCTTATTTTTCATAATCTATATCTCCTCCTCATATTTTGACATATATAAATTTTTCCTACATATCAAAAAGCGTACTTTTTGATATAGTGGCAATTTTATCGAAATAAAACAAAAAAAATCATTTATACTTGATTTTTCTTTTTGATTCTTCTAAAATAGAATTGGTAAATATTGGATATATCTAGTCTAAAAAAGTACACTTTTTTATCACTTGCAGATAAAAAACGTATCTTATCTATATTTCTATTTTGTTTATAGAATCCCACATCAACTTCCTTATCCCTCAATCTTACGTCGGTAATTGACTTTGACGCACCAAGTGCTTATACATAATGAGATCTTATAATTCAACAATTACTTCTCATTGTTTTTTATTCTTAGACTTTCTGGTATAAGATAAATAAGAGTGTTAAAATGATCTAATTTCTCTACAATGAAAACGATCCTTTTAACACTCTCTTATTTATTGAACGGAAAAAATATTTTCAATTTAAAAATTTTTATAGCAATATCACCACTTATTCACCGATATTTTTTACCCACCTATAAAATGTTGCCCTGGCAACGTTACATAACTTGGCAGCTTCCTCTGAGGAGATCTCTTTTGCTACCCAACGGGCACATATTTGACTAAAGTTTTCTGGCAACGGTTTTTGCGGTCTTCCAAACTTCACTCCACGAAGTCTCGCTGCTTCAATCCCTTCTCTTTGCCTTTCCCTGATATTTTTTCTTTCATTTTCTGCTACAAATGACAATACTTGAAGTACAAGATCACTTAGAAATGTCCCAACCAAGTCGGCACCTCTTCTAGTATCTAAAAGAGGCATGTCAATCACTACAATATTTGCTTTCTTCTCCTTTGTTATCACACGCCATTGTTCGTTTAAATCTGCATAATTCCTTCCCAAACGATCAATAGACTTTACAAATAATACAGAATTATGATCTAACTTTTTTAACAGCCTTTTATATTGCGGTCGATTGAAATCTTTTCCTGACTGTTTATCCATATAAATCTGATTCTTGGGCACCCCTATTTCAAGTAACGCATTTCTCTGCCTGTCTTCATTTTGTTCTCTTGTGGACACCCTCATATATCCATACATCTTTTGTTGTTCCATAATCAGCCTCCATAAAAAATTGTTAAGTGTAAAAACTAGTCCAAATAATTCTCGGACAAGGTGGTCAAGCCCACTTCAACTCTCCTAATCCCTCATTTTCAAGGAGATTGCGCACTTTGCTGCACCAAACACGATCGCATGGCAATATCTTGCTCTTATGTGAGTGACTTTGCTTCGCTGGGACAGATCCTGCGCATATTTTATTCTATAAGAAATATGCTTTTACGCTTTAGCGTGAAAAGGTTCTTCTTATAGAATAAAAAAAGATCCTGGCAGCTAAGTGCCAAGATCTTCCTTTCATTCAAATATTTCATAAGTTACTGATTATTTTTATCAATAGCGCCTGACTTTCTCTTATTATGACTCTTCTGTATCCTCAGCTTCCTGGTCTGCCTCTGCCCTGGCAATCAATTCTTCCATTAATTTTTCATTTGTCTGCTCCAATGGGCTATTCATCTTTCGGGCAGCTTCCTCTGCTTTCCTGGCGCTTAATTCTACCTCCTCATCTGTGAGAAGTTCATTTGCGTCTGCATGTTCCATTAATGATCTATCTTCCCGTACCTTGGCAATGCTTGCAACTGTAATATCATCTTCCAGATTCATCAGCTTAACTCCAGAAGTGACACGCCCAAGTACAGAGATTCCTTCTACTTTCATACGAATTATAATTCCCTCTGTGGTAATCATCATAATCTCATTTTCCTGGTTGACAGCCTTGATACCGATAATGCTTCCAGTCTTATCTGTAATCTTATAGCATTTTACTCCCTTTCCGCCACGATTCTGAGGCGTAAATTCTTCCATATGGGTTAGTTTACCCAATCCTTTTTCAGATGCAATCAGCAAATATTCTCCCTGGGTATCCATCTGCATTCCCACAACCTCGTCCCGGTCTGAGAGGTTCATTCCAATCACGCCCATAGACGTTCTTCCTGTACTTCGCACATCTGTCTCGTGAAACCTGATGCACTGCCCAAATTTGGTCACAAGGAGAATATCCTTGGTATTGTCTGTGAATTTCACTTCAATCAATTCATCCTCTTCCCGAAGATTAATTGCTGCAAGCCCCTTTTTGCGTACATTTGCATAATCTGTCACTGGAGTCTTTTTGACAATTCCTTTCTTTGTAGCCATGAACAAATAATGATCGTCTTTATACTCTCTCAGAGGTATCACGGCAGTAATTTTCTCACCTGGCTGAAGCTGCAGGATATTTATGATCGCAGTCCCTCTTGCCGTCCTCCCGGCTTCCGGTATTTCATATGCCTTAATCCGATATACTTTTCCAGTATTCGTAAAAAACATCAGATAATGATGAGTCGTAGTCATCAAAAGTTCTTCGATGTAGTCGTCCTCTATGGTCTCCATGCCTTTGATGCCTTTGCCGCCACGGTTCTGGCTGCGAAAATTATCCACGCTCATTCGCTTAATATATCCCAGCTTTGTCATAGTAATTACCGTGTTAGAAACTGGAATCAAATCTTCCATGGAAATGTCATACTCGTCAAACCCGATGGAAGACCTTCTATCATCCCCATATTTGTCAGAAATCAACATAATTTCTTCCCGAATGACGCCAAGAAGCTTCTTCTCGTCTGCAAGAATAGATTTTAATTCTGCAATCAATTCCATCAACTGATTATATTCTGCCTCTAATTTGCTGCGCTCCAAACCGGTAAGGGCGCGCAGACGCATATCCACAATTGCTTGTGCCTGCGCATCGGAAAGAGCAAAACGCTCCATCAATCTTGTCTTTGCAAGCTGAACATTTTCACTTCCACGAATGATGCTGATAACTTCGTCAATATGATCAAGAGCCACCAGTAATCCCTGTAAGATATGCGCACGTTCTTCAGCTTTATTGAGCTCATATCTAGTTCTTCTGGTGACAACTTCTTCCTGATGTTTTAAGTAATATTCCAGCATCTCGCTAAGATTAAGCACTTTTGGCTCATTATTTACCAGGGAAAGCATAATTACCCCGAAAGTATCTTGAAGCTGCGTATGCTTATAGAGCTGGTTTAAAATTACATTGGGATTTACATCCCGGCGCAATTCAATACAAATGCGCATTCCTTCCCTGTTAGACTCATCACGAATCTCAGTAATGCCATCGATTCGTTTATCCCGCACCATGTCTGCAATCTTTTCAATCAATCTAGCTTTATTGACCATATAGGGAAGCTCAGTCACTACAATGCGGTTTTTGCCATTTGCCATGGATTCAATGTTTGTGACAGCCCGAACTTTCACTTTTCCTCGCCCTGTGCGGTATGCCTGGTCAATGCCTGATGTTCCAAGTATCATGCCTCCAGTAGGAAAATCTGGTCCTTTTACAATTTTTAAAATTTCTTCTATCTCTGTGTTGCGGTCCTCTTGAATCCGGTTGTCAATTATTTTTACCACTGCGGCAATTACTTCACGGAGATTATGCGGCGGTATATTGGTCGCCATTCCAACAGCTATCCCCGTTGTTCCATTTACTAGAAGATTTGGAAAACGTGACGGCAGAACCAGAGGCTCTTTCTCTGTCTCATCAAAATTAGGTCCAAAATCAACGGTATCCTTATTGATGTCCGCAAGCATTTCCATGGAAATTTTACTGAGGCGCGCTTCCGTATAACGCATTGCCGCTGCGCCGTCGCCATCCACAGAACCAAAATTTCCATGACCATCCACCAGCATGTAACGAGTGGACCATTCCTGCGCCATATTTACCAGAGCTCCATAAATCGAGCTATCTCCATGAGGATGATATTTACCCATAGTGTCACCGACGATACGCGCACATTTACGATGAGGTTTATCCGGACCGTTATTGAGCTCTATCATAGCATATAGGATACGCCTCTGCACAGGCTTGAGACCATCTCTGACATCTGGAAGCGCTCTGGACGCAATCACGCTCATTGCGTAGTCAATATAAGAACGCTCCATCGTTTTTTTTAGGTCAACGTCATCAATCCTGTCAAATATTCTGTCATCCATTTATTTTCCTCCTACACATCCAGATTCTGCACAAACCGGGCATTGGCTTCAATAAACTCCCGCCTCGGTTCTACTTTATCTCCCATCAAGGTAGTAAAAGTCAAATCAACTTCCGCCGCCGTTTCATCATCAATGGTGACTCTTTCCAGAATTCTGGTTTCAGGGTCCATGGTAGTTTCCCAAAGCTGCTCCGGATCCATTTCCCCCAACCCCTTATAGCGTTGAATCTTATTATTTCCGTCTCTTCCGATTTCCCTTAAAATACGGTCTAACTCCGGTTCATCATAGGCATACCATACTTTTTTATTCTTCTCTATCTTAAAAAGAGGGGGTTTTGCCAGATATACATATCCCTGACGGATTAATTCTGGCATAAAGCGATACATAAATGTCAGCATCAAGGTACTAATATGAGCGCCGTCCACATCTGCGTCTGTCATAATAATAATCTTATGATATCTCAGCTTTGCAATATCAAAATCTTCATGAATCCCTGTTCCGAACGCAGTAATCATCGCCTTAATCTCAGCATTACCATAGATTTTATCAAGCCTGGCTTTCTCGACATTCAGTATCTTGCCTCTCAAAGGCAGAATTGCCTGGGTAGCACGGCTTCTTGCAGTCTTTGCCGAGCCTCCCGCTGAGTCCCCCTCGACAATAAAAATCTCACAATTTCTAGGATCTTTGTCTGAACAGTCTGCAAGCTTTCCTGGAAGTGCGTTTCCCTCTAATGCAGTTTTTCTTCGTGTAAGATCCCTTGCTTTTCTTGCAGCCTCCCTGGCCCGCTGCGCCAACAGCGATTTCTCACAGACCGCCTTGGCAATGGATGGATTCTGTTCCAGAAAATATGTCAGCTGCTCGCTTACCACGCTATCGACAGCCCCTCTAGCCTCGCTGTTTCCAAGCTTTTGCTTTGTCTGACCCTCGAACTGAGGTTCTGAGATCTTAACGCTGATAACAGCCGTCATTCCCTCTCTAATATCCTCGCCCGAAAGGGCCGTCTCATTCTCTTTTAAAATTTTATTCGCTTTGGCATAAGCATTAAATGTTTTCGTCAAAGCATTTCGAAAACCTGCCAAATGCGTTCCTCCTTCTGGAGTCGTAATATTATTTACAAAGCTGTAAGTAGCGTCATTATATGAATCATTATGCTGCAGTGCGACCTCCACATATACGCCGTCTCTTTCTCCTTCGCAATAAATCACATTTTCATAAAGTGATTCTTTGCTGCGGTTTAAATAGGCTACAAATTCTTTGATGCCGCCTTCATAATAGAATTCTTTCTCCTGTTCCAAACCCTGCCGTTGATCTGCAAGCTTAATTCTGATTCCCTTTGTAAGAAAGGCCATTTCTTTCAAACGCTGTTTTAATGTCTCATAATCATATACGGTATCTTCAAATATGCTTTCATCTGGGGAAAACGTGACCGTGGTTCCTGTTTTATCAGGCTCGCAATCTCCGATAATTTTTAGCGGATAGATGCTTTTACCACGCTCATAACGTTGTTTATACCTTTTTCCCTCATGTAAGATCTCAACCTCCAGCCAATTGGAAAGCGCATTTACTACGGAAGCTCCCACTCCGTGAAGTCCGCCGGATACTTTGTAACCCCCGCCGCCAAACTTGCCACCTGCATGAAGTACAGTAAATACGACTTCTACGGCTGGAAGACCTGCTTTGTGATTAATTCCCACAGGAATCCCTCTTCCATTGTCCGTAACCCGGATGCAGTTATTTTCTAAAATAAACACCTCAATGGTATCGCAATACCCTGCTAGGGCCTCATCTACTGAATTATCTACAATCTCATAGACAAGATGATGAAGCCCGCGCAAAGAGGTACTTCCGATATACATACCAGGACGTTTCCGGACGGCTTCTAATCCTTCCAAAATCTGAATCTGGTCTGCTCCATACTCTGCATTCGTATTTGTACTTGTACTCATGTAATTCCTCCAATTCCTAAAAACTGTTTTCAGGTTTTACCATTCCATTTACAACTCTGAATATCTTATTTATCTCAAACCGGTTTCTCACAAATTCATCCAGTCCAGTACAGGTAATCACAGTTTGTATATCATGAATGCTGTTCAAAAGAAAATTTTGCCGCTTGCTGTCTAATTCAGAAAGCACATCATCTAAAAATAAAACTGGCGTTTCTTTCATAGACTTTTTTACAAGTTCAATCTCAGAAAGCTTCAGCGACAACGCACAACTGCGGTGCTGTCCTTGAGATCCAAATTTTCTCATATCTATATCTCCGATCAAAAAACACATATCGTCCCTGTGAGGTCCCACGGACGTCATTCCAAGTTTTAGATCTCTTTCCTGGCTGTTTAAAATCTCTTGCTCTAGCTGTTCCCCCTCTACATTTGGCTCATAACGAAGCTCTAATGCCTCCCGATTTCCAGAAATGTCATTATGAATTCTTAAAACAATTTCATTTAGCTCATCAACGAATTTTTTTCGGGCAAAAATCAGTTTTTTCCCATATTCTGCAAGCTGAATATCCCAAACTGACAGGGTATCCCTTAGTTCTGGCCTAAAACGTATATCTTTGAGAAGCTTATTTCTATGATTAAGTATTTTATTGTATTTGGTCAGGTGATATAAGTAGATCTTATCTAATTGGCAAAGTTCAGCATCCAGAAAACGACGGCGTTCAGAAGGACCATTTTTTATTATATTCATATCTTCCGGGGAAAAAAAAACAATATTTAAAATTCCAAAAAGCTCTGACGCTTTTTTTATGGGAACTTTGTTTATGGCAATTCCCTTAGACCGATTCTTCTTAACATGCATATCTATCTGGTAATCCAAACCTCCCTTTTCCACAATCGTCCTTATATGAGATTCTTCCTGTCTAAATTGTATCAATTCCCTGTCCTTGCTGGCCCTATGAGATCTGGTGGTCCCGCTGACATAGACAGCTTCTAGGACATTTGTCTTACCCTGGGCATTGTCTCCATACAAAATATTGGTACCTCTGTCAAACTCCAGATAAAGTTGATCATAATTGCGGAAATTTTTAAGGGCAACAGATTTAACGATCATTTTATAATTATAATTGTCTTTCCCTCAAAGGAAACGACATCTCCGTCCACTAATTTTTTTCCTCGCTGCGTCTCAACCCTTCCATTCACTGTAACCAGTCCATCCTGAATAACCATTTTAGCAAATACTCCAGAATCGACAAAATTAACAGCTTTCAGAGCCTGACCAAGCTTTATATATTCACCTCTCAGTTTAATTTCTTCCATAGATTCCTCACATCAATCTTACGATATCTTTGATGTCATGACAAATATCATAAGATCTAAAAAATAAAAAACATTAATTAGTTGCTGCGTTAAAATTTACCGGCAGGATGAGATAGATAAATTTCTCACTATCATCCTTGATAAAACAAGGCGCTTTCGGATTGACCATGTATAATACAACTTCCTCTTCCTCTATCACCCGGAGAGCGTCGATGAAAAATTTAGGATTAAAACCTATCATGATGTCCTTTCCTTCTTTCTGGATATCAATTTCCTCATTCATAGATCCAATAAATGAATTAATTTTCAATTCCATATTGCAATCCTGCACATTCATGATGATAGGCTTTTTATCTCCCTCCTTTACCAACAGAGTGGCACGGTCGATACAATCAAGCAATTCCCGCTTATTTATCTTAATTTTCGTTTCATAATCAGAAGAAAGCATTTGTTCGATTTTAAAGTATTCTCCTTCTATCAATCTGGAAACTACGGTGGTACTGCCAAATTCAAATACAATATGATTATCCGTAAAAAACATATGGACAATTTCATCCGCGTCTCCAGGGAGAATTTTGCTTACCTCCTGAAGCGTCTTTCCTGGAACTACGATCTTACAGTGAGGATAAGAATCTTTTAACTCAATATTACGAATAGAAATACGATGTCCATCAAGAGATACCACTTTAAATTGGTTTTCATTAATTTCGAATAATTCTCCTGTCATCAATTTATTGCTGTCGCTGTCTGAAATAGAAAAAATAGTCTGGCGAATTACATCTTTTAATGTAAATTGTGATAATGCGACAGGCTGATTTTTTTCAATGTAAGGTAAGTAGGAAAAATCTTCTCCAGATTTTCCTATAATATTAAATTTTGCTTTTTCACAAGTGATTACCGTTTTATATGATTCATCTGTAATAATGGTAACCTGATTATCTGGAAGCTTCCTTACAATTTCAGAAAAGATCTTAGCATCTAAAGCGATTACGCCTCGTTCTGCAATTTCTCCTTCAATTTTTGTCTCAATTCCAAGTTCCATATCATTTGCTGTTAATTTAATTTCATTTGTAGAAGCATCAATTAAAATACATTCTAGGATTGCCATTGTAGTTCTGGAGGGTACTGCTTTTGATACAATGTTCACTCCTTGTAAAAGATTCGATTTTGAGCATATGATTTTCATCTCGCACGTTACTCCTTCCTGAACGAACGTAAAGAAATAATTTATAGTAAAAGATCCGTATTAGTCTTCATAGGGCTTGTTTATATGTGAATAAGTCTCCAAACCCTTTATTTTCCAGGCTTTAATGATTTGAAGTTCAGGTATAACCCTGTGAATTTTATCTTGAAATACATGGGACAAGCTGTGAATAACTAAAAGTAGCCACTTAGTTCGGATTGATCTTCTTCTTTATAGTTTCGATTAAATGATTGAAGTTCTCGTCCTTTTCGTATTCGTTGGTAATTTTTTTAATTCCATGGATAATTGTTGCATGATCTCGCCCTCCTAGGAGCGCTCCAATCGTTTCTAGGGAAGTAGAAGTCATGTTTTTACAGAGATACATGGCAATTTGTCGTGGTTTTGCTATGTTATTGCTTCTATTTTTAGAAATCATCTGGTCTGTAGAAATATTAAAATGTTCTGCAACGATTTCAATGACAAGTTGAGGTGTAATTTCTTTTGGCTTGTCCGGGGAAATAATGTTTTGCAGCTCCTGTACTGCTACGTCCATTGTGATTTCCGTGTGTTCTAAGTTGGAAAATGCTAGCAATTTATTTAATGCGCCTTCCAGCTCACGGATATTGGATTTGATGTTCGTGGCAATGTAGTCTAATATTTCATCATCTAAAAGAAATCCATCCATTTCTTCCTTGCGGCGCAAGATCGCCATTCTAGTTTCATAATCAGGATATCCTACATCGGCAAGAAGACCCCATTCAAAACGGGAGCGAATGCGTTCTTCCAGAGTTTCCATCTCTTTTGGCGGTTTATCGGAAGTTAAAATTATCTGCTTTCCGGCAGAATGCAAAACATTAAAGGTATGGAAGAATTCTTCCTGAGTACTTTCTTTTCCAATAATAAATTGTACGTCGTCAATCATGAGGACGTCTACTGTCCGGTATTTTTCACGTAGTTTTGTCATTGCCGAAGCGTTACCATTACGGATGGAGTCAATGACTTCATTGGTAAATTCTTCCGATGTCACATAGATTACCTTTTTATCTGGTTTTTGCTGCAAGATAAAGTGTCCTATGGATTGGATCAGATGTGTTTTTCCTAATCCAGGACCGCCATAGATATAAAGGGGGTTGTATGCTTCCCCTGGTGATTCGGCTACGGCGAGGCTGGCAGCATGGGCAAATTTATTGTTTTTACCTACGACAAAGGTATCAAAAGTGTAATTCGGATTGAGGTTGGAATTGTCTGATCCTGGAATAAAGTCAGGATTTTTACTTTTGAATGGCTTTATCTTGCTGGTATCTTCTGGCAGAATAAATTCAATGTCGTATTCTTTTCCCGTAATCTCTGCAATTGCGACTTTAATTGGAAGTGAATATTTTTTTGAAATATAATTTAACGTCATCTGTTGTTCAGATGGAACCATGATATAAAGCTTTGAGCCATCGATGTTATACAAGCTTAGTGGTTTAAGCCAAGTGTTGAAAGTAACGTCCATGAGCTCATGCTCTTCTTTTACTGTTTTAAGGATTTGTTCCCATTTTTCTAAAATAAGTTCCATATGCTTCTCCAAGTAATTATAATACCTTCCGATGTTGTTCATAATCTTCCATAATCTATAATAACGCAAATTATCGAAATAATCAATAAATATTTATTATTGCAGGGTTCATATCTTTTTGTGGATATCTATTTAAAATAAGAGTCAGACAAATTGTGGAAATCTCATTTTTGGGAAAAAATATGCAAGAATTGGTATTTTTTCCACTAAATGAGTTATAAACATATCTACAAAAGGGAAAAATATGGATAGTTATAAGCTTTTAGGGGTAGATCTTGGTTGTTTTTCAAGGATTTTTAATTATTTATCAACATTTTATCCACATTATCTTGATAACTTTCTTATGTTGTGGATAATGTGGATAATTTGTTGATAAAACGTATCGTTTCCTTATTATAATGTGCAATGTGAATAATGTGGAAATAAGAAATGTGAGGGACTAGTTATCCGCAGCCTATCAACAATGTGGATTTCAATGTGGAATCTATGTGAAAAGAATGTTTATGCAAGATACTCAGACACTATTCTCATAAAATTTTGAAAAATGTTATGGCAAAAAAATAAAATATGCTAAAATAGCTTGACTTAAGGGGATTATTTGATATAATGAGACATGATGTTTTTTAACGCAGAGGAGGTGGATAACCATGAAAATGACATATCAGCCCAAAAAAAGGTCAAGATCCAAAGTTCATGGATTTCGGGCAAGAATGAGCAGCAAAGGCGGAAGAAGAGTATTAGCTGCAAGAAGATTAAAAGGAAGAAAAAGATTATCAGCATAGGCCACAGCATTTGTGGTCTTTCTTCTTAGGATTCAGCTTTAGATATTGAGAAAAGAGAATTATATGAAATTTTCAGAATCATTAAAGAAGAACAGTTATTTTCAGAACGTATATAAGAACGGTAAGTCTTATGCAAACCGTTTTTTTGTTATGTACGTTCTAGAAAATGATCTGGACAAGAACAGATTAGGAATATCGGTCAGTAAAAAAGTAGGAAACAGCGTTATCAGGCATCATGTTACCAGATTGGTCAGAGAAGCATACAGGCTACAGGAGGAAAGATTTGATTGTGGTCTGGATATTGTAGTAATTGCAAGAGTGTCGGCAAAACAAGTCTCTTATCATGAAACTGAGCGGGCAATCCTGCATCTTGGAAGTCTTCATCACATTTTGAAGAAATCAATTATATGAAGTATAGAAAAGAAGATGGAATGTTTTGAAAAGAATATTAATTGCTGTAATTGAACTATATCGAATTTACTTGTCCCCATTAAAGACTACAAAGTGTCCGTATTATCCTACTTGCTCAACTTATGGTTTAGAGGCAATTAAAAAGCATGGGGCATGGAAAGGTTCTTTGTTAGCTGGATGGCGTATTTTAAGATGTAATCCATTTTCCAAAGGCGGGTACGATCCAGTTCCATAATTTAGGAGGTTTATCACATTGACAGGAATTATTTTGACACAATATTCAGGCAAGATTGTAGGTCCGATAGCAAGGTTGATCGGATATGTCATGAATGGCCTGTATATGTTTCTGAATGATGTATTTAGCATTCAGAACATTGCTCTGTGCATTATTTTATTTACAATCATTATTTATATTTTAATGACGCCACTGACCTATAAGCAGCAAAAATTTTCCCGGTTACAACAGGAAATGCAACCAGAAATTAATGCGATAAGGGAAAAATATAAAGATAAAAAAGATCAGGTTTCTGTTCAGAGAATGAATGAAGAGATGCAAATGGTATATCAGAAATATGGAGTATCTACCATGGGAAGCTGTTTGCAGCTTTTGATCAATTTCCCGATTTTTATTGCAATGTATCAAGTAGTGCGTAATGTGCCTGCTTATGTCAGCAGCGTCAAGGACGTATATATTCCTCTTGTTGACAAAATAGTAAATACCGATGGCTTCCAAAAAATCATGGAGAATGTTTTAAAGGATTCTGGTGCGGCTGGGATTGGACTAAATTTTGAAACAGCGGCTACGACTTCTAATTCTATCATAGATGTTCTCTATGCAATGCCCAGTCATGGATGGGATGTTTTGCGTGATAATTTTAGCGGATTGACGGACATCATAACTTCTACAGAAGCGACAGTATCACATTTTAATAATTTGTTTGGGATAAGTATTGCCAACTCTCCTATTAATTTAATTTCAAGTGGATGGAATGAGAAGAATTTTGCGTTAATTTTTGGGGCAATTATGGTTCCTTTGCTTTCATACTTAACGCAAGTTTTAAATATTAAGCTGATGACAACGAATACTAATGCGGCTGCTTCTGAGAACGACGCCATGGCAAGGCAGATGAAGACAATGAATACGATGATGCCGTTATTCTCCCTGGTAATGGTCTTTTCTGTTCCAGTAGGCGCAGGTATTTACTGGATTGCTGGTTCTGTGATTCGTTCTGTGCAACAGGTCGTATTAAACCGTCATATGAAGAATTTGGATTTAGAAGCAATCATAGAAAAGAATAAGGAAAAAGCGAAGAAGAAGAGAGAAAAACAGGGAATCCATGAAAATCAAATTTCAAATACTGCCAGGATCAATACAAAGAAGACAGAATATGTTACTTCTCAGGAGAAAGAAGAAAAGCTTTATCACGCAGCGGAATGTGCAAGATCGGCAAAAAAGGGCAGCCTTTTAGAGAAAGCGAATATGGTAAAAGATTTTAACGAGCGTAATAATAAGTGATAGGAAATAGGGGGAATTGAAATGGATTTTATTGAAGTGACGGCTAAAACAGTAGATGATGCTATTACTGAAGGCCTGATAAAGCTTGGGACTACTAGTGATAAAATAGAGACAGAGATTATTGAAAAGGGAAGCAGTGGATTTTTAGGTATTGGAAGCAAGCCAGCAGTCGTTAGGATTCGTAAAAAATTTACAGTTGAGGATTATACTAGAAAGTTTTTAGATGATATATTTCATGCAATGGACATGGATGTAAATATTATCATACATGTAAGTGAAGATCAGAAGAATGTGGATATAGAATTAAAAGGGGATGACATGGGAGTTTTAATTGGAAAACGAGGACAAACCCTGGATTCTTTACAATATCTTACAAATCTTGCATTAGGGAAACAGGTAAATGAATTTATCAAGGTCAAGATTGATACAGAGGATTATAGAAAAAGACGCAAGGAAACATTGGAAAATCTTGCTAAGAACATTGCATATAAGGTCAAAAGAACAAAGCATTCTGTTTCCTTAGAGCCAATGAATCCATTTGAACGGCGTGTAATTCATTCTTCCTTGCAAAATGACCGCTATGTAAATACCCACAGCGAGGGAGAGGAACCTTACAGGCATGTGGTAGTTACATTAAAAAGAAATTAAGAATTTTTGAAAAGGCTTTCTCAAAATGCTTCAATGCTGAGAGAAAGTCTTTTTATCTTATATTTATTTAATTTTTTTGAGACAGCCATATGACATAATGAGGTGCCCCAGAGGATATATTTTGAAAAATAAATCAAAGCTTCAGAATATATGGTTTTGAAAAAATAAAGTGAAGCCTCAGAATGTATGCTTTCTAGAAAAATAATTTGATGTTCTTGAGAATAAAGACAGTGAAAAAATAACTATTAAATATAGCTATTTGGCGAATGTCGCAATGATAAGGCGTCGTTTGGGAGCAAATTTAAGATTTTTACGAAATAAGATGCGAGAGGTTTTGTAAGCTTAAGGTAAAGAGCTTGTTTATATAAGTTATATCTGTATTATATTTTTATAATAATTTGAATTTTTATAAATATTTGTGTGGAGGAGGATTGAAAATGGCAGGAGATACCATTGCTGCGATTGCTACATCTATGACAAATTCAGGAATTGGCATTGTCCGCATCAGCGGAGGAGAATCTTTTTCTGTGATAGATCGTATTTACCGTTCAAAAGACCGAAAAAAGATACTGTCTCAAATGCCAAGCCATACGGTACATTATGGATATATTTACGATGAAGATAAAGTGATTGACGAAGTTATGGTTTTGATTATGAGAGCGCCGAATAGTTATACAGCGGAGGATACAATAGAGATTGACTGTCATGGCGGGGCTCTCGTTATGAAACGGATATTAGAGACGGTTATAAAATATGGAGCCAGGATCGCAGAACCAGGAGAATTTACAAAACGGGCATTTTTGAATGGAAGAATAGATCTTTCCCAAGCAGAGTCTGTGATTGAAGTGATAAATGCCAAGAATGATTTTGCATTGAAGACATCGGTTGATCAACTTCAAGGAAAATTGAAAAATAAGATAACAAGAATAAAAGATAAGATCTTATATGAGATTGCGTTTATTGAATCATCATTAGATGATCCTGAACATATATCAACAGATGGATATAGTGATAAGTTAAATGAAAATATAATAAAAATAATTATAGAGCTTGAACAATTGATGCAAACTGCGGAGTATGGAACTGTCTTAAAAGAGGGAATTGATACAGTTATTGTAGGAAAGCCAAATGCTGGAAAATCTTCTTTGATGAATGTTTTGTTAGGCAGAGATCGTGCGATTGTCACTGATATTGAAGGTACTACGAGAGATGTGTTGGAAGAGCAGATTAATCTCAATGGCATTAGCTTAAATCTTGTAGATACGGCTGGAATAAGAGAAACAAATGATGAAGTAGAGAAAATTGGAGTAAACAAGGCAAAAGAATATTTATCAAAAGCAGATTTAATTATTTATACAGTAGATGCTTCTACAGAGATTGATCATAATGACGAAAAGATCTTAAGACAGTTAAAAGGTCATAAAGTAATCGTGCTGCTAAATAAATCAGATTTAAGAAAAAAAGTTTCGGAAAAACAAATAGAAGATAAATTATTAAGTTTAGAAATAAGTTTTAAAATTTTATCTGTTTCTGCAAAAGAACAACAGGGATTTGAGGAGTTAAAATCAATAATTCAAGAGATGTTTTTTTCAAAAGAGATTAAAGTTAATGATCAGATCTATATTACGAATATAAGGCATAAGAATGCGCTTTGTTCTGCACGGGATTCTTTGAGAATGGTGCAAAAAAGTATCGAAGATCAAATGCCAGAAGATTTTTATTCGATTGACTTGAGGAACGCTTATGAGCAACTTGGATATATCACAGGTGACAGTATTGGAGAAGATTTAGTGAATGAGATATTTTCTAAATTTTGCATGGGAAAATAAAGTTTAAACTTTATGCTAATTTTACTAGTATTTAAAATAGAATTATATATAGATTAAATTTTTGAAAGGAGTTTATTATGCCTTTTTTGGAAGAAAGTTATGATATTTGCGTGGTAGGGGCGGGGCATGCCGGGTGTGAAGCTGCTCTTGCTTGTGCAAGGCTAGGATTAGAGACGATCTTATTTACCATAAGTATTGAAAGTATTGCAATGATGCCTTGTAATCCTAATATTGGAGGCAGCTCTAAGGGACATCTGGTGAGGGAGGTTGATGCTCTCGGTGGACAAATGGGGATTAATATAGATAAGACTTTTATCCAGTCAAAAATGTTGAATCGTTCAAAAGGTCCAGCAGTTCATTCTTTGCGTGCTCAAGCGGACAAGGCAGAATATAGCCGCTTAATGAGAATTACATTGGAGCATACAGAGGGACTGACTTTGCGTCAGGCTGAAGTGACAGATTTGATTGTCGAAGATGGCAAAGTTCAAGGAGTAAAAACTCATTCTGGCGCTTCTTATTATAGTAAAGCTGTAATCTTATGTACAGGTACCTATTTAAATGCTAGGTGTTTGTATGGAGATGTTGTAAATTATACTGGTCCTAACGGGTTGCAATCTGCAAACCATTTGACAAAATCTTTGAGGGAACATCAAGTGGAGATCTTTCGTTTTAAGACAGGTACGCCTGCAAGAATTGATAAGAGATCTATTGATTTTAGTAAGATGCAGGAACAATCTGGCGATGACAGGGTCATTCCTTTTTCTTTTACAACTGATCCCAAAGAAGTGCAGATAGATCAGGTTTCTTGTTGGCTTACTTATACAAATGATAAAACACATCAAATTATAAACGATAATTTGGATCGTTCTCCTCTATACTCTGGCATGATTGAAGGCACCGGGCCAAGATATTGTCCTTCCATAGAAGATAAGGTAGTAAAATTTGCAGATAAAGAAAGGCATCAGGTTTTTATTGAGCCAGAAGGACGTAATAGCAATGAAATGTATGTGGGAGGAATGTCCAGTTCTTTGCCTGAAGATGTTCAATATGAAATGTACCATACAGTGCCAGGATTAGAACATGCAAAAATTGTTAGAAATGCATATGCCATAGAATATGATTGTATTAATCCTAGACAACTCTATCCAACGTTGGAATTTAGAAATATTCATGGCTTATTTTCAGGAGGACAGTTTAATGGAAGCTCTGGGTATGAAGAGGCAGCGGCACAGGGATTGGTAGCTGGAATAAATGCCGCTATGTATGTTTTAGGAAAAGAACCTTTGATCTTAGACCGTTCCGAATCTTATATAGGAGTTTTGATCGATGATCTTGTAACAAAAGAAAATCATGAGCCTTATCGAATGATGACTTCGAGAGCAGAATATCGATTATTGTTAAGACAAGATAATGCAGATCTCAGGCTTTCTAAGAAAGGGCATCAAATTGGACTTGTAAGCGAGGATCGATATCATTGGGTGATAGAGAAAGAGCGCTTGATAGATCAGGAAATACAAAGAATTGAGCATACTGCGATCGGCGCTAATGCGGCAGTGCAAAAATTATTAGAAGATCATGGAAGCGCTCTCTTAAAAACAGCAACAACTTTGGCAGAACTAATTAGGCGCCCGGAATTGTGTTACGAAGATCTTGCAGATATTGATCCACAGAGAAAAGAACTTGCGGCAGATGTGATTGAGCAGGTCAATATTCATATTAAATATGACGGCTACATAAAACGTCAACTAAAACAAGTGAAAGAATTTAAAAAACTAGAAAATAAAAAATTGCCAGAGCGTTTTGATTATCGGCAGGTAAAAGGTCTCCGAATAGAAGCTAAACAAAAACTGAATTTATACCAGCCGGTAAATGTAGGACAGGCTTCCAGGATTGCAGGAGTGTCTCCTGCAGATATTTCTGTATTGTTAGTTTATTTAGAACAAAGCAATCGAAAATAATAATAGCATGGGCGGTGGCGTATAGGCTCCCCAGTTCGGTCAGTGTGACACTTGTTCACTGGTCACTGAACGATTAAAGCTAGTTGAGGCTTGGAACCAGACTTATCTAGGAACTGGGCAAGGATGATTTTTCATTATTAGCACGGCAGTAAGCTAGCAAGGGAAAGGGAAAGAAGATGAAATATCAATTAGATCAATTTTACTTTGGGCTAGAAAAATTAAATATTAAGCTCTCAGAGGACCAGGTAGGTCAATTCTTAACATTTTACGAAATGTTGATAGAAAAAAATAAAGTCATGAATTTAACGACAATTACAGAGTTTCAAGATGTGGTACAAAAGCATTTTATTGATTCTTTAAGTATTTGCTTGAAAGTAGATCTCAATCAAAATATTCAAATCCTGGATTTAGGAACAGGAGCAGGATTTCCAGGAATTCCTTTAAAAATAGCATTTCCAGAATTAAATATTGTCCTAATAGATTCTTTGAATAAAAGAATTATATTTTTACAAGAAGTAATTTCAAAATTGCAGCTGAAAAAGATTACGGCAGTACATGGCAGGGCGGAGGAATTAGCAAGAAAGCCGCAATATAGAGAACAATTTGATTATTGTGTATCTAGGGCGGTTGCCCATTTATCTTCTTTAAGTGAATACTGTATTCCTTTTGTGAAGCAGGGGGGCATGTTTATTTCTTATAAAGCGGGAGAAATAGATGAAGAAGTATTTCAGGCAAAGAAAGCAATGCATGTATTGGGAGGAAGTATCGTTAATATAGACAAATTCTCACTTCCAGGAACAGATCTATCTAGAACTCTGATATTTATAAAAAAAGAACAGCGGACGCCAAAATCTTATCCAAGAAAAGCAGGGACGCCCGCAAGAAATCCAATTAATTAAGTATTTAGCTATTTGGATTCTAAATAAATATTTAACGTATCCAGCAGTTTATTTGGAACTTCCATTTGGGGAAGATATTTACTGCCGGGAATATAGGAAGATTCTAAAGAAGGATTGCAAGAAGCGTATTGATTAATGATTTCTTTAGTATCTTCTTTTTCATTACTTGCAATTAGATAAATACTGTTATTTATTTTTTTCAAAGCGTGTATGACATTGATATTGGTATAGTTTGCTTTTATGCTGGAAAGCAGATATTTGCCTTGGCTGTTTCCTAAATGGGAAGCTTCATAGTAATAATCCATTGTTTTGGTGGAAACCATGTAATCTTTATAAAAGTATTCATTGTAAAACATATTATGAATATTTCTTTCTGAATATACTAGGTTATATACTAAAGTTCCAATAATTGGGAGATCAATAAAAAACTTTAAAGCATTTTTCCTTTTATTGGGAGTCTTACATAAATCAGAAAGATCAGTTGGGTTTATTATAATAATTTTATTAAAATGATCCGGATTCATATTACAAGCCATTAAGGTAAATGAAGATGATTCACCAGTTGCTACAATATCTGTTTTTGAGCCAATGATCGTTTTTATAAAATCTGTAATAAGTTGAACGTAGAGGAAATTACTATATGTCATATTGGGTTTATCGCTTCTCCCGCAACCAAGCAAATCTAAAGCATAAACTGTGTATTTTTTTGATAGATGTTTTCTTATTTTTTCCCATTCATATGAAGAGGATGAAGGATTTAAATCATGAATCAACAGTAGTGGAGTACCTTTGCCTTGTTTTGTATAGAAAATATTACCATATCTCCAATTAAAAAATTTACCATGATCTGTTTTCAAAAGATTTTTCATGTTGGATGTTACACTGATTGTTTTATTGATACCATAAATACTAATAGCTGTTAATGTTGTAAGAAGTAAAAAATTGCGAGCTTGTTTTTTCATTTACAATGATCTCCTTTCCTTATTATATTCGAATTAATTAGCTATATGGGTGTAAGAGGTAAATAGCCGAATATTTATATTATTATTATAGACGATATAAACTAGATATACAAACAAAATATAGAAAAAATATTTTTTGCTTCTTTTCTAATCATGGAATATAGGATAAAATGTGTTTAGAGAGCAATTTATTTTTAATTAGCAAAATATCATTTAAGTTTTTAATATTTTAAAATTACGAACATATATTCTTAAGGAGGTTATAATGGTTGTAAAATATTTAGATAAGATATATCAGGAGTTATATCAACAGAAAATATCATTAGAGAGTGATATTCTTAAGAGAAAACATTTATTGGAGGAAAATAAAAGGTTCATTCAGACGTTAGAATATTCCTTAGACGAAAACTATGAATTGTTTTTTCCACGAAAAATAAATGAAGAAAGCCATAAAAAAATTGAATCCTTACTGAAAGAACAAAAAGAATTAGAAGAAAGTATAAAGTATAACCAAGAAAAAATAGATTGTTTAAACTCTCATATTTCAGAATTGCAGCTTGTGCTCCAGACTGCGCAAAAGAATGAAGAAACAATTGCATCCCAAAATACTATATTAACTAGTGCTAGGAAAGATACAATAGCTCATGAGCACGAGAGTACAGATAGAGAATTATATAATAATGTAAAGGAATCGTTGATTCGTATTTTGAGAAAAATAGAGTTATGCGATAAATTGGAAGAAGTTGATCCTGTCCGTTGTAAGTTAGAATTAAAGGAAATGAGAAAAGGAGTAAAAGATATTATAGAATCTATGAATGGGTAAGAATTTTAAAGGAGAATGATGAGTCAAAATGGTAAGCATAGGATTTTATTAAAATTTGGTTGTTTACCAGAGAGATTAAGCTATTATGATTTTTCTTACGAATAATCTATTTAAGATTGTAATTGGAATTTGTCTTATATATAGATTCTATTATTTTTTTCTTAATCAAATCTCTAATAAAAAATAAATTGAGAGTTATGACTAATAAGGACATGTTAGATTGTTTTAAATATTTAAATTAATTTGTCAGATTGTAGATTAATGAACTGTTTGGCATACTTTTTTAAAATGAGAAGTAAGTGGCTCTATACCAGTTTCTAAGAGATGTTTTTTGAAAAATAAGACATAACAATGTTAGAAAATTAAGATTTATCAAGTATAATTATATGTTTTAATGGGCGAATGATCATATTTGGATGTATCATATAATATGTCCTATGGTCATTCCATGATGAAATGCGACTGTTTTAGAAAGTATATTCTTTGGGCGTAGTAAATATTTCTATGTGGTCTTTTATCAGTTACCCATTAGGGTCACCCTAATGCCATGTGGTTTTTTGAGCAGGTACGCCTTTTGGTT
The DNA here is from genome assembly GCA_910576975.1 of uncultured Lachnospiraceae bacterium. GTDB lineage: Bacteria > Bacillota > Clostridia > Lachnospirales > Lachnospiraceae > Petralouisia. Next base: position 7,907 of record CAJTJY010000022.1, on the reverse strand, counting down.
TCAATGCCATGTGGTTATTTTATCAGGTATTCCCCTAGTATCCTGTTATGTTATGCGATTGTTTAGAGTGTATACTCTCTGGGTTATCCCGTGTGGTCATTAATAAAGTATACTCTTTGGTCATCCTTTTATGCTCGTTCGGACGTTTCACAAGGTATACCTTTCTGGATCACCTCATTATACTCAGTTGACCTATTTCACAAAGTATACCCTCTTCATCCCATTATGGTCATGCGTCCGTCTCACAAGGTATACCCTCAGGGTTACCTCTTTATCCTCATCTGGCAATTCACAAGGTTATACCTTATCGGTCATCCCATTATGGTCATGTGTTCGTTTCGCAAGGTATACTCTCAGGGTCATCCCATTATGGTTATACGGCCGTATCATAAGGTATGAAAACGAGAAAATAAAATAAATGGCACAAACAATATATAAACTTGAATTGAGCTTTCTAATTTATACTATATATTTTATCTTTTTACTAGTATAAAAATACTTAAAAACTTATTCTTTTATAAATTTATATATTAATATTCTTAACAATTCTATTTTAATTTGCAAAATAATTTTTTTTTGTCAGTATTTCTACAATAATATGAAATCTTATAACAAATTATAAATAATCATATCCTTATCATCCCATTAAACAGCGAGTTTTTCTCGCAAGGTATAGAGATAAACGTGTAATTGATATTCTTATTAATAAAACGTATAATATGGTAATTATAGACCCATGTTGTTGATTTTAAATAATAGTTTTATATATTATTCTTTAATAAATTTATTAATTGACATGTAAATTTAACTATAAAAGATTTTTGTTGGATTTTCTATAGTATGGAATGTTTCACATGAAACATTTTTTATACTAGAATTTTAAAACTTATAAATTTTAATAATATATTTTTAGAGCTTCTAAAAATTTTTAACTGTTATATCTAGATCATATATACTATTTAAAAATATAATTTCTGGAGAGTTATCATGTATATTTAGAACTTATAAAAACTAGATTCTATTATAGATATTATAAACATTTATGTATTAAATAGATGATCTAATAAGAATTTATGTTGTTATCATAGAAATTCAAGTTAATAAAATATATGATACTGTTTAAAAGCTTTTTTAAGACTTTATGGAATAAAAACTATTAGATAAGACTTTTAAAAAGTAAATTTGAATACGATATAAATTTTAATATACATAAGTGTATAGAAAAATTAAGCATTAAAAAAAGGATTGAAGTTTGTATGTATAAATTTACAGAAGTTGCAAGAATTAATTAAAAATCAGAGTTTTATGAGTAATTATTTTTAAATTATTATTAGTGGTGTATTGGTATTTTTAACGTACAAATTATCATCTATTTATATCACATAAATCTGATTTAAAGAAGTAATCGTAAAAAATGGGAAAGAATTCTAAAGTGAAAACTATATTTATGTTTTTATACCTTCCACCTATGTTTCATGTGAAACATCTATTATTATTTCATTAGAAATAATCTATATAGTCTGAAATAATGAAATTGTTGATTTTAAAATGTCTGTCATTAACTTTATATATATATTATATAATAATTTTAAAAGACAAAAAGTTATGATTCAATGAATATTAAGTAGGAAAACCTAATCCAGGAAAATAATAAATATTTTAAAATTAATCCTCTGTAAACCCAATATACGAAGCGACTGTTTCAGTAAGTATAAAAATAATGTTCTAAATAAAAAATAAAATAAGTAACGCAAGCATTATATATATTTGCTTAGAGCTTTCTAATTTATTATTTATGCGTATATAAAACAAGATTATTTTGATATTTATAAAAAGCTATTTTAGTTTCAAAAAGAAAGTTTGTTAAAATATTTCTCTAACAATATGAAATCTTATAACATATTATAAATAATCACATCCTTTGGACAACACATTATGTGATATGTCCTTTTTGCAAGGTATATTTTATAAGATGGTAGCATGTATGAATATGGAAGTATGATTTGTGAAATGTGATAGGTCATATGGATAAGAAAGGGCAGCATAAGGAGTATATAAATGTAAGCATAATTTTTTACAAGAAAATTGGATTTTAAAACTATAATTCATTATGTTTTTGATAATATAAGATGGTATATAATATAAATTTACAAGAGTAATATTTCAAACTAATAATTTTTACTTCTTATAATTGTATAGTGTAGTTAAAAAAATTATAAAATAGTTAAGTAGTGATCATTTAATATAAGTATATAGATTTTTAAGAATATAAAAAACTTATACAAGAATAAAACCAGATAAAAATAAAATTCAAAAATATATTCAACTTTTCCTGCCAAAAGAAGATGTCTTTATCAAAATGGTTTTTCGAGATGTCCACAGTGCGAGCATCAAATTGATTCTGTCACATTCCCAATTACAAATCTTTAAAAAAAAGATAGAATAATATTAAACAGTATGTTATTATTTTTGCGTTGCTCACCGAAAACTGACAACAGGAAAGAGGTGTCGGCGTTGGATATCTTCATTTCTTTTTTATTGCTGTTGCGGCTGGTGTAGCTTGCCACTATATCATCAAATGGTTAGACAGCAATGATAGGAGCAACAAATAACCTACTGGGCGCTTTGCCAGTATAAAAGTAAAGAAGAATCCCTAAACTGTACTGCAATACAGTTTAGGGATTTTTCTTTCGTCAACGTGGACTTTTCATTTTTTTCTATTGGCATTATAGCATATAAAAAATGATTTTTAATTTGCTTTTATTCAAAATTTCTTTATCCTAATATGGTATTGGACAAATATTAAAATCTATAAAATAAAATTGTAATAAAGGTTTTTGATGTGGCTATATCTTAATAGTTGGAATCAAGCAGAGTTGTTATTTTTCTTATAAATTCTAGTTTATTGATATTAATTATGTAATCTAAAAAGTTTCACATGAAACATTTCAATAAATTTGCTGTTTTAAGTTTTAAATGATTAAAAAGCTAATATATCGATTATAAATAAAGAATATCAGCAAAACTATATTATAACGAGTATTGTTTTAATTTACCTTAATATAAGAGACGGTAAATACGATAAATCATATATTATTTATAATTCCCTATTAAATTTATTTTTTAGATCTTAATACAGTCAATAGTTATAACCGACATTTTAAGCATTCTGTTAAAAATTGAAAATATTAAGGGATAACAAATAGGTTGGATTTTGATAGTATTTTTAATTTATGATAATTTTATTTTTTCCAATATTACTGATTTATAATCCTATGATTTAAGGAAATCTCAATAATAAAAGTATAGTATTTCATTATAGAAAGTGATATAATGAATAGAAGCCAAAGAGAATTGGAGGTAAACATGGGAAGAATAATCGCTATCGCTAATCAAAAGGGCGGTGTTGGAAAAACTACTACGGCAATCAATTTATCAGCTTGTCTTGCAGAAGCAGGGAAGAAGATTCTTACAATTGATCTAGATCCTCAGGGGAATACTACAAGTGGGCTTGGTCTTGAAAGAGAAGAGATTGATAATACGGTATATGAGCTCATGATAGGAAAATGTACGATTCGAGAAAGTATATGTAAAACAGAAATTGAAAATCTCTGTTTATTGCCATCGGATATTAATCTTGCCGGGGCAGAGATTGAATTATTAGAAATCAGTGAGAAAGAATATATACTAAAAAATGAAGTGGATTATATAAAAGATGATTTCGATTATATTATAATAGATTGTCCTCCTTCCTTAAGTATGCTTACAATTAATGCAATGACTACCGCAAATACAGTATTAGTTCCGATACAATGTGAATATTATGCATTGGAAGGATTGAGTCAATTAATACATACAATCAACCTAGTACAGAAGAGACTAAACCCTGATCTTGAAATGGAGGGGGTCGTTTTTACCATGTATGATGCTAGGACTAATCTTTCGCTTCAGGTAGTAGACAATGTTAAAACAAATTTGGATACTAACATTTACAAAACAATTATTCCAAGAAATATTCGGTTAGCGGAAGCTCCCAGTTATGGTTTGCCAATTAATTTATATGACACAAAATCAGCAGGTGCGGAAAGTTATCGTTTATTGGCTATAGAAGTAATGGAAAGAGAGGACATAAGATAATGGCTATGGCGCGAGGATTGGGAAAAGGTTTAGATATTATGCTTCCAGATAAAATCGGCACAGCTAATGCAGAAGGAATAAAGAAACCAGAAATAGGAAAAGATGTTATTTATGTTAAAATAGGAAAAGTAGAGCCTAACAAAGATCAGCCCAGAAAAAGCTTTGACGAGGATTCTTTATTAGAATTATCCGAATCTTTAAAACAATATGGAGTCTTACAACCATTATTAGTACAGGATAAAAAAGATTATTATGAAATAATAGCAGGTGAACGGAGATGGAGAGCGGCAAAACTTGCTGGATTAAAAGAGATTCCTGTCATCATAAAAAAGTTAACAGATCGTGAAATAGTTGAAATATCTTTAATTGAAAATATACAAAGGGAAAATTTAAATCCTATTGAAGAGGCTTTAGCTTATAAGAAACTAATAAATGAATTTCATTTAAAGCAGGATGAGTTGGCAGAGCGTATATCAAAATCAAGAACATCAGTAACTAATGCGATGCGTCTTTTGAAATTAGATCAAAGAGTACAGCAAATGGTGATTGATGATCTTATTACAACAGGACACGCTCGGGCGCTGCTTGGCATTACTGATAGTGAGAAACAATATATAACTGCTCAGCAAATTTTTGATGAGAATTTAAGTGTTAGAGAGACAGAAAAACTTATAAAGAAATTGCAGAATGATAAAGTTGAACAATCAGTGAATAAGGAGGAAGATTCTTTAGCTGTATTTTATGAAGATATGGAACAAAAATTAAAAAGTATCATGGGAACAAAAGTGCTTATTCATAAAAAAAGCAAGGAAAAGGGAAAAATTGAAATTGAATATTATTCTAGTGATGAATTGGAGAGGATTATGGAATTATTTCAATCCATTCATCAGATAGAAAACTAAACATATGTTCTAAAAGTTGACTGTTATTATGAGTATGTATTGTTTTTAAGTAATTATAAAAACTTAGAATGGAGGAAACAATGGAATCTAATTATATAGATTTTTATTTTACTGTAGATGATTTTTTAATAGTATTTGCAGTTTTTGCATTATTGATTGCTGTTATCTTTACTTTATTACTTGTGAATTTAGGGAAAACTAGAAAAATTCGTAAAAAGTACGAATCATTTATGCAGGGAAAAAATGCAGAATCATTAGAAGACACATTGATCACTAGAATTCAGCAGGTAGAAACTCTTTTGGAATCTGAGAAAAAAAATAGAGAAAATATTCAAGTTATCTCTGATTCTTTAAAGAATACATTTCAGAAAATTGGAATGGTAAAATATGATGCTTTTCATGAAATGGGAGGAAAGCTTAGTTTTTCTCTTGCGTTATTAGATCAAAAGAATGATGGATTTATTATTAATGCTATGCACAGCAGAGAAGGGTGTTATACTTATATTAAAGAGATCTTGAATGGAAATTCAATCATTGTATTAGCGGAAGAGGAAAAAGAAGCACTAAATCTTGCAATGGAATCGGAAGTAAAGAAAATATCGTAGAAACCCATCTCTCTAGGGAACTCCGTATGTCATGCGGCCATCTTGCAAGGTATAAATGCTTAGATATTAATATTATTAAGTGTGACCATGGAAAAATATGTTTTGTTATGAAAAAAATAAAAAAATTTTCATAAATGATTTGCAAAACGGAAATTTATATTATATAATAGATGAAGATAAATTTATTGCAGAAAAGATAAATTTACTCATCTCTCGATTTATGACTCAGTAGGTGAACTATGGGAGGAAAGAATGCATAATTATCTGAGAAGTATTGGATTTAAACATATTACCAATAAGCGGGAAATTGATTCTTTAATTGCTGATATTATAAATAAACCAGATAAAAAGTTGATTACTGAGGATGATTGTGGGAATGTATTTGCAGAATTAAGCCGGGAGTTTGGACAATTTATTGGAATAGCTGTCAGAGGTGAATATATTGATGAAAATAATTTCCAATTAGACTATTATTATCCATACTTTATTGGCAGTGGCGTTACCACAGAGGAGAGGGTTGAGATCGAAAAGCGCTCTGACAGAGAAGCTTATGCTGGTGTCTGTGATGAAATGAGAATAGGTGTAACTCTAATTTTTTATTTGCAAAATGTAGTGGAGTACCTTCAAGAATCAAGAACAAAGAACAGCAGGAGGTTTCCGGTGAATACGACAATGTCAGCGCTTTCCGCTGGCGGAGTAGTTATTTTACCTATATATAAAAACGAGTCTCAAATAAAAAGTAGCCAGAAATTAAGTAGCAATCGTTCACATCTTATGGAAGCTGCACGTGAAGGCGATGAGGAAGCAATGGAAAGTCTGACCTTGAAAGATATAGATACTTATTCTATGATTTCAAGAAGAATAATGACAGAAGATATTTTCTCTATTGTTGATACTTATTTTATGCCTTATGGAATTGAAAGTGATCAATATAGTATCATGGGTGAGATTTTGGATTATTATACATTGGAAAATCATAAGACACAAGAAAAATGTTATGTATTGACAATCAATAGTAATCAATTAGTTTTTGATGTTTGTATAAATCAAGAGGATTTGTTAGGTGAACCTGCACCTGGGCGCAGATTTAAAGGGACTATTTGGATGCAGGGTCAAGTAAATTACTCCATATAATCTGTAGAGAATAACTTTAATAGATATACTAAGTATTTCTGTAAATCAGAAGATATAGTATTCCTCAATGAAGAAGTGTTAAAACACTCGCCCAAGAGGAAATAGAAAAAGGTAACAAGTAAAACTAAATATAGATTTTGTAATTGTCGCTATAGCTCAGCTGGATAGAGCGACCGCCTCCTAAGAAAGTGTTAAAACACTCGCCCAAGAGGACAAGGAAAAAGGTAACAAGTAAAACTAAATATAGATTTTGTAACTGTCGCTATAGCTCAGCTGGATAGAGCGACCGCCTCCTAAGCGGTAGGTCGGAGGTTCAAATCCTCTTAGCGACGCTGAAAACATCGCCGAAAACATTGATTTTTCAAGGTTTTCGGCGTTTCTCATTTTCCAAATAAATTTGAACTCGTAGCAATGTGCGATTAGCAGGAGCGATTTTTGCTAATCAGATTTGACCACAGAGAAATTGAACTGTTAATTATCGTCACAGATTAGCTTGCTAATGATTAGCAAGAAAATTGATGTTTTTGCTAATCAAAATGGCTCTCCTGCTAATCGGAGAAAAAATCGTGCTAAAAAGTCTGCTAATTGAAAAGGCAAAAGTTACTCGTTCAAAGAGCTTTTTTCTGGTGTTACATAATCCCGTATGTTTGAATATATTGCCGTCTGTTTATATAATGAAAGAAAAAAGATAGTAATAATGAGGGAAGTGCAGAGGATGCCTTTAATCAGCTTGATTTGACGGAGAAACAGAGGGAAGTTTGCCAACATCTTATAGATTGCAGGGAAAAGCAGGATTTTGAATACGGCACTCATGCGTATATTGCAGGACTGATGGATGCGTTTCATATTATGGCGGG
>CAJTJY010000022.1:0-262 GCA_910576975.1 uncultured Lachnospiraceae bacterium | reverse complement strand
TGTTTCCAGAAAAATGGGATACGGAGAGAATAAGAGAAGCCTTATCACAAAAGAACAGATAAGGCAGAGAATAAAACGGAATAGATTTTTACATAGCCGATTGGTGTAGTTTAGCAAATAAAACAGCCAGTCGGCTTTTTTTATTGCCATGAATCCTTTACATAGCCACCTTGACAAAGTGGCTAAATCTATGCGAAAGGAGGACGCACCTATGTCAAATTGCAAAGTAATCGCTCTGACAAACCAGAAAGGCGGTGTCGGA
>CAJTJY010000021.1 GCA_910576975.1 uncultured Lachnospiraceae bacterium | reverse complement strand
TCACGGATGTTCCCACTCACAAATACCTTTTTGTCATTTATTCTGTTAGGTTACATTCACAATCGTGAGAATGTAATTCCTATTTTTCTGAGGCGGATCACCCATAATCTTCACCAGATTCTCCGTCAATGTCAAAAATGTTTCATGGACAATGTCTTCCGCATCTGCCCTGTTCTGCAATATTCTATACGCAGTATAATACATGTCATTTTTGTAACGGTCATACAGCATCTGAAAGAAATCTCTTTCCTGATCCGTATCCAGTAACAGCAGATATTGATACACTGTTCATACCTCCGAAAAAATCAGGGCATAAAAAATCCCAGAAATCCTGCGAATTTTTTACACCCTTTGCTTATCTTTTGTAAAATAATATCCAGTATAAAAATCTTCTTATTTATCTCTCCAGATAATCCTGCCTTTTGTCAAATCATAGGGAGACATCTCTATCGTTACCTTATCTCCTGGCAAGATACGGATAAAGTTCATCCTCAGCTTGCCGCTGATATGAGCCAGAATTTGATGACCATTTTCAAGTTCCACCTGAAACATGGCGTTTGGCAACTTCTCTACTACAGTTCCTTCCACTTCAATTACATCTGCTTTTGACATTTTGCTTCCTCCTGATATTCGACGTTTCTTTGATAAAGCTTTATGGCTCGTTTTATTACTTCATTCTGAAAATCTTCCTGGGTAAAGACTTCTGTAACCTCTTTCGGAAGTTTTTTTATTAATTGAATATGTTTTTTATTCTTTCTTTTCGGCTGTTCCACAGACCTGCGGCTTCCGTCCGCCAGATAAACCATATCGGCTTCTTCTCTTACAATCACATAAATACTGTCTTTGTCATGTCCTGACCTGGAAACTGCCAATTTAATATCCATCCGTCTCTCCCTCCTGAAGAGTCAATATCTCAGGTTCTCCAGATGTAATCAGAATCGTATTCTCATAATGGGCAGATAAAGAATGATCCTGGGTTACTACTGTCCAGTCGTCACTCAGCCACTCCACATCAAAACGTCCTGCATTGATCATAGGCTCAATTGCCAAAGTCATGCCAGCTTTCAACCGCACGCCTCTGCTCTTCTGGGAAAAATTCGGAATCTGGGGGGATTCATGTAAATGGGTGCCGATGCCGTGCCCTACCAGGTCACGCACCACCCCATAGCCAAAACTCTCTGCATAAGCACTGATGGCATTTGAAATCTGATGCAGATGATTTCCTTCCTTTGCATATTTTATGCCTTCAAAGAAACACTGCCTGGTTCTTTCTATTAAGAGTGCAGCCTCCTCGGAAATCTCACCAATCCCGTGGGTTCTCGCTGCATCGGAATGATAACCCTTGTAGATCACGCCGATGTCAAGGCTGACAATATCTCCTTCCTGAATCAAGCGTTTCTTTGTCGGAATGCCATGCACGACTTCCTCGTTCAACGACACGCAGACAGATGCTGGATAACCATTATAATTCTTAAAGGAAGGAATGCAGCCATAACTTCGGATAATCTCATCGCCGAGACGATCTATGTCCAAGGTAGACATGCCCTCTTTCAATTCCTTTCCCAGATTTTCATGAACCTTAGCCAGGATTTTTCCTGCTGCCCTCATTAACTCAATCTCTCTGGCAGATTTAATTGATACTGACATATATTACGCTCCTAAAATTTCCACAATGGCATGGAATACGTTTTCCATTGGCTGAGTTCCATCCACGCTCTTTAAAATATCCTGCTCTTTGTAATAGTCAATCAACGGCTGTGTCTGCGCATGATATACCTCCAAACGCTTCTTTACAGTTTCTGGCTGGTCATCATCCCTTAATACTACTGGGCTGCCGCAACGGTCACATACTCCTTCAACCTTCGTGGGAATAGACACGATGTGATAAGTTGCACCGCAGTTTAAGCAAGCACGCCTGCCGGACATCCGATTAATGATATTTTCATCTGGCACATCCACGTCGATGGCATAATCCATCTTCTGCCCAATCTTAGAAAGAGCTGCATCCAACGCCTCTGCCTGAGGTATTGTTCTAGGAAAACCGTCGAGCACAAATCCATTCTTACAGTCATCCTGGCTGATACGATCCATGACCAGATCACAGGTCAATTCGTCTGGCACTAGAAGTCCCTGGTCCATATACTCTTTTGCTTTCCTTCCCAAATCAGTTCCCGCTTTCAGATTTGCACGGAAGATATCTCCTGTGGAAATGTGTGGAATGGAGTACTTATCCGCAATCTGCTTTGCCTGTGTTCCTTTTCCTGCTCCGGGCGCGCCTAACATAATAATTTTCATAAGCTATTCCTCCTTTTTGCCGCCTCATAAAAATGAGACAATTGTTTTCATGTTTCCATAAGCCAGATACCCCGTATCAGAACTACAGAGTATTCGTCTTTGTCGCATTAATCTCCAAAAATGATTTAAGTGCACCATGGGAAATGCTCCAAAGCACCTCCCAGGTACACCGAATCAGCCGATTAAACTAGTCATTTAAAAATCCTTTATAATAGCGTACCAGCATCTGAGATTCAATCTGTTTCAAAGTCTCGATGATAACGCCTACGATAATGATGATAGACGTTCCGCCAAAGGACACATTGGCATTAAAAATTCCATTGAAGAAAATTGGAATCACAGCCACGATCGTAAGTCCCACGGCTCCGATAAATACAATATAATTTAAAATCTTAGTCAAATAGTCACTAGTAGGCTTTCCTGGCCTGATACCTGGAATAAACCCGCCCTGACGCTTCATGTTATTTGCAATCTCCAGCGGATTAAAGGTGATGGAGGTATAAAAATATGCAAATGCAACTACCAAAATAATATATACCACCAGGCCGATACTGTAAATGGGCTGTTCCGGATCGCACCAGTAGGACTGGGACAGGCCATGAAGTATTTTGCTTCCAATGCCGTTGCCATTTCCTTTTCCCATGATGGTTGCGATAACCACTGGGAATTGCATAATAGACTGGGCAAAGATAATCGGAATAACGCCCGCCGTATTTACTTTCAAAGGAATATGGCTGGATTGTCCTCCCACCTGCTTCCTTCCCTGGATTTTCTTGCTGTACTGCACCGGAATTTTGCGCTGTCCATCCTGCAGAATGATAACGAATACCACAGTAACCAAGATAACTGCCAAAATAACAAGAGCCGCTATAATTGCATTTCCAACATTTGGCGCATTCTTAATAAACTGGTTATACAGCGTCATTAAATCTTCCGGAATTCGGGAAACAATATTGATCGTCAGCACAATGGAAATTCCATTTCCAACGCCTTTTTCAGTGATACGCTCGCCAATCCACATCAATACCGCAGAACCTGCTGTCAAGCTGGTAACCATCATAATGACATGCAGTGCGTCGAACTTATCTAGGTAGTTGCTGCGCCCAAATCCAATTGCCATCGCCGTAGCTTGGATCAGTGCAAGAATCACTGTCACGTACCGCGTAATTTCCGCAATCTTTTTACGTCCATCTTCCCCGTCTTTCTGCATTTCCTCTAACTTTGGAATGGCGATCGTCAGAAGCTGCATGATGATGGAAGATGTAATATACGGCGTTATGTTCAGGGCAAATACTGACATTTGCTCGAAAGAACCGCCGGTGATGGCATTGAAGAAGTTCAGGCCGTCAGCACCCTGGCTTGCAAACCAGTTTGCAATCACTTCGCCGTTGACGCCGGGAAGAGGCAGCTGGGAGCCTATCCTGATGACGATCAACATTAAAAATGTATAAAATATACGTTTTCTGATATCTTCTATTTTAAATGCTTTACGGAGTGTCTCCAGCATTAGATCACCTCTGCTTTTCCGCCAAGGGCTTCAATTTTTTCCTTCGCACCTGCGCTGAAGGCATTTACCTTTACGGTGAGCTTCTTAGTCAGTTCGCCATTCCCAAGGATTTTAACGCCATCCTTTGGATTCTTAATGATTCCCTTTTCCAACAAAGCTTCCACTGTAACCACTGCATCATTTTCAAACGTTTCCAGTCTGCTTACATTGATTCCCACAATGTCTTTGGAATTGCGGTTTGTGAATCCACGCTTCGGAATCCTTCTATATAATGGCATCTGACCGCCTTCGAACCCAGGTCTTGGAGCTCCAGAACGTGCTTTCTGACCTTTATGGCCCTTGCCTGCAGTCTTACCATTTCCCGAACCGTGTCCGCGTCCTCTTCTGAAATTATTGCTGTGTTTAGAACCTTCTGCCGGTCTTAAATTTGATAAGTCCATACTGACACCTCCTTACTGTCCTATTAGATTTCTTCTACTTTTACTAAATGATTTACCTTTTGAATCATGCCTCTGATTGCTGCGTTATCCGGCATTTCCACACTATGGTTTAACTTTCTTAAACCTAATGCTTCCACTGTCTTACGATTCTTGGGAACAGCGCCAATTGCAGATTTTACAAGTGTAATTTTTAATTTTCCTGCCATCTTCCATATCCTCCTTAACCGAGTATCTCTTCCACAGACTTCCCGCGGAGTTTTGCTACTTCTTCCGGAGATTTCAACTGGCTTAAAGCATCTATGGTAGCAAGAACTACGTTCTGCTTATTATTGGAACCTAAAGATTTTGTACGGATGTTCTTGATTCCCGCAAGCTCGCACACGTTTCGTGCCGGACCGCCTGCGATTACGCCAGTACCTTCGGGAGCTCTCTTCAGTAATACGGACGCTCCGGTATGCTTACCGGTAATATCATGCGTAATACTGTTATTGTCATCTAATTTTACAGAAATCAGTTTCTTCATTGCGTCTTCTTTTCCTTTGCGGATCGCCTCAGGAATTTCAGTTGCTTTGCCTAAACCTGCACCTACATGACCATTGCCGTCACCAACAACAACCAAAGCTGTAAAACGCATATTACGTCCGCCTTTTACAACTTTTGTTACACGTTTAATTGATACCACTTTCTCTGTTAATTCCAATTGACTAGCATCAATGATTGTACGTTTCATGTATCTGTCTCCTCCTATTAAAAGTCTAATCCAGCTTCTCTGGCTGCATCAGCTAAAGCTTTGATTTTTCCCTGATAGATAAACCCGCCTCTATCGAAGACAACTGTCTTAATTCCCTTTTCCAACGCTTTTTTCGCAATCACGGTCCCCAGATGTGCCGCTGCCTCCACGTTATTGGTTTTTTCCAGCTCTGCCTTAACATCCTTCTGAAGCGTAGACGCGGAAACAAGTGTATTTCCAACTGTATCGTCAATAATCTGAGCATACATATGATTATTGCTTCTAAACACAGCCAAACGTGGTCTTTCTGCTGTACCGGAGAAACGATTACGCATTCTTCTGTGTTTCTTCATACGAACTTCTGATCTTGATTTTTTATTAACCATTTTTTGTTCCTCCTATATTATTTTTTACCAGTCTTACCAACTTTACGCCTAATAACCTCATCAGCATATTTGATACCCTTTCCTTTATATGGTTCAGGTCTTCTCTTATCTCTGATTTCTGCCGCATACTGGCCAACTTTCTCTTTATCAATACCGGAAATGATGATCTTATTTCCATCCACCTTGGACTCTAACCCTTCTGGATCCGTCATTACTACTGGATGAGAATAGCCAAGGTTCAATGTCAGTTCTTTTCCTGACTTGGAAGCTCTATAGCCAACGCCGTTCACTTCCAGTTCTTTGGTGTAGCCGTTTGTCACGCCGACTACCATATTATTAATCAGGGTTCTTGTAAGACCATGAAGAGATTTCATTTTCTTTAAGTCATTTGGCCTTGTTACCGTTAACTCAGAACCTTCTAATTTGATTTCCATTTCTGCTGCAAGGGTTCTCTCCAGAGTCCCCTTAGGACCTTTTACAGTCACATGATTATTTTCTGCAATATCAACAGTAACGCCTGCTGGTACTGCGATTGGCATTCTTCCGATTCGTGACATGCCCGTACCTCCTACCATACGTAGGCGAGAACTTCTCCGCCTACCGCTAATTTTCTTGCTTCTTTATCAGTTACAACGCCCTGGTTGGTGGAAAGAATTGCAATTCCCAATCCGCCCAGAACCTTGGGGATCTCGTTTTTGCCAGCATATACGCGAAGTCCTGGCTTGGAAATTCTCTTAAGACCTGTGATAATTTTCTCATTTTTGTCTTTGCCATATTTTAAAGTAATGCGAATTGTGTTGAAGCTGCCATCCTCCACGATGTCATATTTTACAATGTATCCTTCATTTACAAGAATGTCGGCAATTGCAACTTTCATCTTGGAAGCTGGAACATCTACAGTATCATGTTTAGCAGTATTTGCATTACGGATTCTTGTAAGCATATCTGCGATTGGATCACTCATTGTCATGATGTATAATTCCTCCTATTTTTTCTTGCCATCAAGGAAGCTCTGTTCGCTAAGCTTGACTTTCGCCTGCGGCTTACCAACTTGCCTTTTTTACGCCTGGTATCTGCCCTTTGTATGCCAACTCACGAAAACAGATCCTGCAAATTCCGTATTTTCTTAAATATGCATGTGGACGTCCACAAATTTTGCAACGGCTATATTCCCGGGTAGAGAATTTCTGTTTACGCTGCTGTTTTATTTTCATAGATGTTTTTGCCATTGAAATTCCCTCCTTACTGTTTTGCAAATGGCATATTGAACTGTGCCAATAATTCACGGCCCTCTTCGTCTGTCTTAGCCGTGGTAACGAAAATAACGTCCATGCCACGGACTTTATCTACTTTGTCGTATTCGATCTCTGGGAAAATCAACTGTTCCTTGATGCCAAGCGCATAATTTCCTCTTCCATCAAATGCGTTGGGATTTACGCCTCGGAAGTCACGCACACGAGGCAGCGCCAGATTGATCAGGCGGTCAACAAACTCATACATCTTGTCGCCTCTTAAAGTTACCTTGCAGCCAATGGGCATTCCTTCTCTGATCTTGAAGTTTGCCACAGAATGCTTTGCTCTCGTCACAATTGCTTTCTGTCCGGTAATGGTTTCCAAATCGCTGACAGCGGCATCAAGAAGCTTTGCGTTTTCTTTCGCTTCGCCGACGCCCATATTGATGACTACTTTCTCCAACTTTGGTACTTGCATAACGTTTTTATATCCGAATTTCTTCATCAGAGCGTCAACCATCTCGTTCTGATAAGTTTCTTTTAATCTACTACTCAACTGAATGGACCTCCTCTCCTGAATTAATCAATTACGTCGCCAGTGGATTTGGCAAAACGCACTTTTTTGTCTCCGTCCATTTTAAAGCCTATACGAGTAGCCTTTCCCTTATGGACATACATTACGTTAGAAATATGAATAGGTCCTTCCTGATGAACGATACCACCCTGCTGATTAGCCATGCTTGGCTTCGTATGCTTGGTAATCATGTTGATACCTTCTACCAGTACGGTACTTTTTTTCTTATTTACGGCAATTACCTTGCCTTCTTTATCTTTATCTTTTCCAGCGATCACTCTGACCAAATCGCCTTTTTTAATCTTCATTGTTGCCATCTTTGCACCTCCTATAATACTTCCGGAGCCAGGGAAACAATCTTCATAAACTGTTTCTCACGAAGCTCTCTCGCAACCGGCCCAAAGATACGGGTTCCTCTTGGAGTCTTGTCATCCTTGATGATGACAGCTGCATTTTCATCAAATTTGATATAGGAACCATCTTTCCGACGAGCGCCCTTCTTGGTACGAACTACTACAGCTTTTACCACATCGCCTTTTTTTACAACGCCGCCTGGCGTTGCATCTTTAACCGTAGCAGTAATGATGTCTCCGATATTTGCATATCTTCTGGTAGAACCGCCCATAACACGGATACACAGTAATTCTTTTGCTCCTGTATTATCAGCTACTTTCAGTCTGCTTTCCTGTTGAATCATGCTGGTAGCCTCCTCCTTTATTTCGCTCTCTCAATGATCTCTACAAGTCTCCATCTCTTATCCTTAGATAAAGGCCTCGTTTCCATTACTTTGACGGTATCACCAATTTTACAGTCATTGTTTTCATCATGAGCTTTTAATTTATAAGTTTTTTTCACAATTTTATTGTAAAGGGGATGTCTCACATTATCCCTTACCGCAACGACAATTGTCTTGTTCATCTTATCGCTTACAACAACGCCAGTACGTGTTTTTCTAAGATTTCTTTCTTCCACGATATAGAATCTCCTTTCTAGAATACTTAAGCTTGTTTTGCCTTCTCAGTAATGATCGTCTGAATTCTAGCGATGTTCTTACGAACTTCTTTGATTCTTCCGGTATTTTCCAACTGATTGGTTGCATTCTGGAATCTTAAATTAAACAGTTCTTTTTTTGCAGCCACTAACTTTTCCTGTAATGCTGCTACGGATTCTTCTCTTAACTCTTTTACATAATTACTAGTTTTCATTTGATTCACCGCCTTCTAAGTCTGCACGCGAAACCACTTTACATTTACAAGGTAATTTGTGTGTAGCAAGACGCAACGCCTCACGAGCTATTTCTTCCGGAACCCCGGAAATCTCGAACATAACACGTCCTGGTTTTACTACGGCAACCCAATATTCCAATGTTCCTTTTCCGGAGCCCATACGGGTTTCTGCTGGTTTTGCTGTTACTGGTTTGTCAGGGAATATTTTAATCCAAACTTTACCGCCACGCTTGATGTAACGCGTCATTGCGATACGGGCTGCCTCGATCTGATTGGATTTAATCCAACACGGCTCAGTAGCCACAATACCATACTCACCATTTGTAATTTTATTACCTCTTAACGCCTTGCCTGCCATGGAACCACGGAACTGTTTACGACGTTTTACTCTTTTTGGCATTAACATTATTTATCGCTCCCTTCCTTTGTTTCTTTTGTTGGAAGTATCTCGCCCTTGTAGATCCACACTTTTACGCCAACTTTTCCGTATGTGGTATCTGCCTCGGCGAATCCATAATCGATATCTGCTCTTAATGTCTGAAGTGGAATCGTCCCTTCACTGTAGAACTCGGTACGAGCCATGTCGGCACCGCCCAGACGTCCGGAAACAGAACTCTTGATTCCAAGGGCTCCTGCCTTCATGCTTCTGCCCATGCAGGATTTCATTGCTCTTCGGAAAGAGACACGGTTCTCTAATTGTAAAGCGATATTCTCAGCAACAAGCTGCGCGTCTTTATCCGGCCGCTTTACCTCTTTGATGTCTACAACTAACTTCTTATCTGTATACTTCTGAAGTTCTGCTTTCACTTTCTCGATCTCAGCCCCGCCCTTGCCGATTACTACGCCTGGCTTTGCCGTATAAAGAATTACCTTTACCCGGTCTGAAGCTCTTTCAATCTCGATCTTCGAAACGCCTGATGCATATAACTTTTTCTTCAGAAATGTTCTGATGTTATAGTCTTCTACTAAAAAGTCTGCAAAATCTGACTCTGCGTACCATTTAGAATCCCAATCTTTGATTACGCCGACTCTTAAACCATGAGGATTAACCTTCTGTCCCATGTTTGCCCTCCTATCTTTCATCCAGCACGATTGTAATGTGGCTCATTCTCTTCTCAATGCGATAAGCCCTGCCCTGTGCCCTCGGTCTAACTCTCTTCATTGTTGGTCCTTTGTTTGCATAACACTCTGCAACATAAAGGTTCTGTGCATCCAATCCATTGTTATTCTCTGCATTAGCGACTGCAGATTTCAATAATTTCTCTATCACGCTTGAAGCATATCTTGGGTTGTAAGCCAGGATAGCAAGTGCTGTCTGCACATCTTTTCCACGAATTGCATCCAGTACGAAGCAAGCTTTCTGAACCGACACTCTGGCATAAGATAACTTTGCGGAAGGCCGGGTGTCTTTTTGTGCATTTCTTTCTCTCTTAATTTGACTTCTATGTCCTTTAGCCATGGATGAAACCTCCTTTCAGATTCTGTTGATTAACGGACTTTTGATTTCTTCTCGTCTTTTCCATGTCCACGATAAGTCCTTGTGGCAACGAACTCGCCTAATTTATGTCCAACCATGTCTTCTGTCACATATACTGGCACATGCTTTCTGCCGTCATGAACAGCAAATGTATGACCTACAAACTGTGGGAAGATCGTAGAACGCCGAGACCATGTCTTAATCACGCTTTTTTCGCCTGCAGCGTTCATAGCGTCTACTTTTTTCAATAAGCTTGCGTCAGCAAACGGTCCTTTTTTCAGTGAACGACCCATATTTAAACCTCCTTGATTTGGGCCCGCTTTCCGGGCAGAAACCTTGCCCGCGGGTACCTTCCTACTATTTTATTGCTCTACCGTCTCTTCTTCTTACGATAAGCTTGTTAGATGCTTTATTCTTCTTCCTGGTCTTCAGGCCCAAAGCAGGCTTGCCCCATGGGGTGCATGGACCCGGACGGCCGATTCCTGTCTTGCCTTCTCCACCTCCATGCGGATGGTCGTTGGGGTTCATAACTGAACCGCGGACAGTCGGGCGGATTCCCATATGACGTTTCCGTCCTGCTTTACCAATTTTAATCAGGTTATGGTCTGCATTTCCGACGATGCCGATGGTTGCTCTACAAATGATCGGCACCATTCTCATCTCGCCAGAGGGCAGACGCAGTGTCGCATACTTGCCTTCTTTCGCCATAAGCTGCGCGCTATTTCCGGCAGAACGTACAAGCTGTCCGCCCTTGCCAGGATACAATTCAACGTTGTGAACCTGCGTACCAACCGGAATATTTTCCAGAGGCAGGCAATTTCCAACTCTTACCTCAGCTTCCGGCCCGTTCATAACCTTCATGCCGTCTGTCAGCCCTTCCGGTGCAAGAATATAGTTCTTCTCACCGTCTGCATAACAAATCAGCGCAATGTTCGCCGTTCTGTTCGGATCATACTCAATGCCAATAACAGTTGCCGGAATTCCGTCTTTTTTATTTCTCTTAAAATCTATAATTCTATATTTCCTTCTGGAACCGCCTCCGCGGTGCCTCACCGTGATCTTTCCCTGGTTATTACGACCGGATTGTTTCTGCAAGGAAACTAACAGAGATTTCTCTGGTGTCTTTTTTGTAATCTCAGAAAAATCAGAACCAGTCATATTTCTTCTTGAAGGTGTATATGGGTTATATGTCTTTATTCCCATTATGGTTCTCCTTTCTATAAGCCAGCAAAAATCTCAATTTCCTTGCTGTCTTCTGTCAACTGAACAATTGCTTTCTTCGTCTTGGCAGTTCTGCCAACTACCATGCCTCTTCTTTTCTTCTTACCGCCGATATTCAAGGTATTGACTTTCTTAACCTTGGTCCCCTCGAACATTTTCTCAACAGCCTCTTTGATCATTGTCTTGTTCGCTTCCGGATGAACCAGGAAAGTATATTTCTTATCAGCCATAATATTCATACTTTTCTCTGTGATAACCGGTTTGAGGATTACGTCATAATATTGTATATTTGCCATTATGCATACACCTCCTCGATCGTTGCCACGGCATCCTTGGTCACTACCACGGTGTCGTATTTCAAAATATCATAAACATTGATGGTATTAGTCAGGGCAGTCTTAACCGTCGGGATATTTCTTGCAGACATTACCACGTTCTTATCATTTTCATTGATGATCACAAGCGCTTTATTCACTTTGAGGTTATTCAGCACTTTCCGAAACTTCTTCGTCTTGATCTCATCCAGCTTCAACTCGTCAAGAACAATAAACTTGCTCTCATTCACTCTTGAAGTCAATGCGGATTTAAGAGCCGCTCTCTTTTCTTTCTTATTTAATTTAAAAGAATAACTTCTTGGAACCGGGGCGAATACCACTCCGCCGCCTTTCCACTGAGGAGCACGGATGGAACCCTGTCTTGCATGACCCGTTCCTTTCTGCCTCCAAGGTTTTCTTCCGCCGCCGCGAACTTCTGAACGCGTCTTTGCCTTCTGCGTTCCCTGACGGTTGTTAGCGAGCTGCTGCACGACTGCCATGTGTACCAGATGATCGTTAACTTCCACACCGAACACTGCGTCATTCAGCTCAAGGCTGCCTACTTCGTTGCCTTCCATATTATAAATAGCTACATTAGCCATCGTTATAGTTCCTCCTTTCATGGATGCCCGTAGGGCGTTCGTAAAGCGCTATCTAGCCACTTTCACGGTCTCTTTAATTGTAACTAAAGATTTCTTAGGCCCTGGAACGGCACCCTTTACTAAAAGCAAATTATTCTCAGCGTCTACTCTGACAACCTCAAGATTCTGCACGGTCACTTTGACAGCGCCCATATGTCCTGGCATCCCCTTCCCCTTGAACACTCTGCTCGGGCTGGAACATGCGCCGTTAGAACCCTGATGACGGTGGAATTTAGAGCCGTGGGTCATAGGTCCTCTGTGCTGGCCATGACGCTTAATAGCTCCTTGGAATCCTTTACCTTTAGAAATTGCCGTGGCGTCAATCTTGTCGCCCTCTGCAAAAATATCAACTTTGATCTCATCTGCCATTTTATAGTCGGCAGCATTTTCAAGTTTAAATTCTCTTACAAATCTCTTGCTTGTTACGCCAGCCTTGTTGAAATGACCTTTCTCAGCTTTTGTAACGCCATGTCTGTTTCTAATTTCCTTTTTACCATTGGCGTCTTTGTTCACAATCTTGTCTTTCTTGTCTATAAAGCCAACCTGAACTGCGCTGTATCCATCGTTTTCCACAGTCTTGATCTGAGTCACAACGCATGGACCAGCTTGTAATACAGTAACCGGAACTAATTCGCCGTCTGTATTGAAGATTTGAGTCATTCCGACTTTCGTAGCTAAAATTGCTTTCTTCATTCTTTTACCTCCTGTTTCTCTACAGCGGAACGCTCCATACCCATTACCTGGGGCAGCGGAACCGTTCATCCTAGAACAGTAAAATACACAATGCTTGTTATATTAAACCCTTCAGGATTTTTACCTATTTTTTGTTTTTCATTTTGATATCAATATACACGCCTGCAGGCATCTCCAGCCTGGACAATGCGTCCACCGTCTTTTGCGTCGGGGTTATGATATCGATGAGCCTCTTATGAGTTCTCTGCTCAAACTGCTCCCTGGAATCTTTATACTTATGAACAGCCCTTAAGATCGTAACAACTTCCTTCTTCGTAGGAAGAGGTACTGGCCCGCTCACCTGTGATCCATTCTTCTTAACAGTTTCGATAATTTTCTTTGCAGATGCATCCACTAACTGATGGTCATACGCCTTCAGTGTGATTCTCATTACTTGACTTGCCATAAAAAAAGCCGCCTCCTTTTCGCACTTTACCTCAGTACGACAAGCGGTGACTGTACACTTCTCCGTGTGTGTCATATACTCTCACACACCATCCTGCTTTCCAGCAGACCTTTTATTGTGATACAGTGACTTGTCGCCAGTTTCCTAACTTGACATTCGCTCCACGGAAAACCTGCCAATTTCCTGGCAGCAACCTCACGCTTCAACGCTATCATGTCACAGCATGTATTAGTATAAAGCATTATTGCATAAAATGCAAGTACTTTTTTTGTGAAAATTTACTTTTAAAAAATTTACTTTTAATTATCAGAACTGCGATCAGCAATATTAGGTGCATGGGCCGAACTGTAAGTGTTTAATAGGAAATTTTTATCTTATGCACTTTGTCAGGATGGCTTTTCAGACGATACTGTACCGTGCAGACGCCATGATCATCCGGTGTAATTGAAAATAGGCGGTTTTCTGAAAAATCCTGGATCAAGCGCTTCTTTCCTTTCGCAGGCTTGAGCGTGATTCTATATTCCATCCCTTGATTACGATTTGAAACGACCCTGCATTCTCTTATATCATCTTCCCTGTCACGAAAAGCGATTCCAAATGCGCCTGGCTCTATCTCTTTCTTTTTTTCTTCAAACGACGGGTAAAACAGTTCCTGCTCCGTAATTTTTCCATTGACAAAATCTGCAAAAAGATAGCTGAATTTTTCAGCCCCGTAGCAATTCAAGTGGTCGTGATCTTTGAATAGTTCCGATGCATTCGGAAAATATTCTTCCCTACATAAGTTAAAATCATAATACTTCACATCTGTGCCAGCAACGATATCCTGCACCATCTGCACATATTCATCATAATTCGTATAGTTAGAAAGCATAAAATTAGACATTGGAGCCGTCACCAACGTCAATGAAATATTTTTTCTCCTGCAAAAAGAAATGATGTCGTCCAACGTTTTGCGCCAATCATCCGAAACGGCGCTCAAATCAATATGCTCCGTTTCCAACTTTGTAAAATAATTCCAGTCCTCCACCGCCAGACGATTTGCAACATAGCCTTTTCCATCATACCATTCGTTTTTCCCAGTAACATAATCATACTCATAATTTTTATAGGAGTCGGTTTGCTTTTTTATAAGCAGATCCTTTACATAATCTGCATCGAAAAGCTTTGTCCAGTTCCTTCTTGCCAAAATAAAGCTGTTTGCATAATAATCTTTTGTGGAGGCATTCAGCATATAGCGCAGCTTTTCCACAGACGGCTTTAAATAGTCTGAAATAATATACACCGGAGTCAACTCCGTGCGTTGTTTATTCACCGAAAATGAGACATTGTAATAAAGCTCTAAATAAATATGTTCAATTTCATGATATCTTGCCGCTTCCTGAATCGCCATAAAAGAACCATCCAGGTACTGAGAAGACGTACCAAGATTAAAAGTATTTTTCCCAAGCTGCTGATCGAGAATATCTGGAATAAAGCTTCGATAGCAATGCGAAGATCCTACAAACAGCACGTCTATATTATCTTGTTGATACATCTCATGAAAAGCAATTCTGGTATAAGAAGCGGTATCATCTGTCAACATATAACGAAGTAATTTACCGCATCCAACAAATAGCACGCAAAACAAGACGCCTGCAAATACAATTTTTATTTTCTTTTTCATGTCAAGAGCCATCCCTTCCTAAAACTGAAAGTAAATGAACTGGCTAGAATCATATCCTGCGCCATATATTCCAAACAAAATAATGCTCCATATAAGCCCTAAATATAATGTCCAGCGAAACAGCACCGTCTGCCGCTGCACAAATTGAAACACGGAGACATCCTTTTCATGGATCACGTCTACCACAAACAGAAGCAGAATTCCAAAGCAGAGAATAAACCAGTTTCCGCGGTCAAGACCGATCTCATAAATACTTGTTGTCTGGAAAGAAGCCACCATCTGACGAAAAATATCACACGCATGATGAAGACTGTCTGAAGCAAAGAATACCCATGCGGCGTCTGCCAATACAAACGTGACAATGCCCTTTTCCAATTTTCTGCTGAAACAGCCGTTGTTACTGTCTTGCACGCCAATCCTTTTCTTCCATTTTCCGGCCAAATCACCTGAAATCTGGTAAACAGCATGCAAAACCCCCCATGCCACGAAATTCCAGCTCGCCCCATGCCATAAGCCGCTGACCATAAATACGATCAGAATGTTGAGATATTTCCTGACCGTGCCCTTACGGCTTCCGCCCAGCGGTATATATAAGTAATCTGTAAACCAGGAGGTCAGGGAAATATGCCATCTCCTCCAAAATTCTTTGATATTTACTGCCAAATAAGGCTGCCGAAAATTCTGCATCAGAGAAAATCCCATAACCCGGGCTGCGCCACGGGCAATATTGCTATATCCTCCAAAATCACAATATATCTGAAACGCAAACAGCACAGAGGCAATCGCTAATTCCAAAAAGCCATAATCGCCGTAATTTTGGTATACCTGATTGACAAGGACAGACGCCCTGTCAGCAATCACTAGCTTTTGAAAAAGCCCCCAGAACATCAGGAGAAATCCATTTCGGACACGTTCAAACTCCCACACGTTTATTTCCTTTACCCTTTGAATCTGGCTTAGCAGATTGCCAGATCTCTCTATCGGACCTGCAACAAGCTGTGGAAAAAAGGATACGAACAACATGTACTGCAAAATATTTTTTTCTGCCTTAACCGTTCCTCTATACACGTCAATGGTATAGCTTAAAGCCTGAAAGGTATAAAAAGAAATTCCTACCGGAAGAAGGAGATCTAATCTTCGCTCAATGGGCTGCAAGCCAAGAATAGCGCCAATGTCACTCAGCGTCTGTAATGCAAAATTTGCATATTTAAAAACGCCGAGAATAGCCAGATTGATGATAAATGAAGCTGCTACCACGGCCTGCTTGCCATGTTTCGTATTTGCTCTCTCCATCAATATTCCGCTGATATAGGTAATAAATGTAGAAAAAGCAATTAAAACAGCATATTTCGGATTCCAGCTCATATAGAAGTAATAGCTGGCAATTAACAGCCATAGGCATCTAAACTTTTTCGGGATAATGAAAAAAAGACCTGCTACGATTGGAAAAAACACTAAAAACTCAATCGAATTAAATAACATTTTCCTGCACCTGCTTAATTTTGTCGAAATTATTATTTTACACATTATCACAAATAAATTCTTTTTGCAAGAAATTGATAAAAAAACAAAGCGTGCCATTCCCTGAAATTCGAGGGAACTGCACGCCATAGAGCGACATGTTCTTACCTATGCAAGAAAGAATCCTGCCCATGCGATCTTCGATTCTGTTTTTTGTTCAGCCTTTGCAGTCAAGCATAGACATCCATTCATCTGGAAAAAACTGCTCTAACAACATCTGCTGCCCGTCTTTGTCCATACTTTCCTCCTGTGTTACGAAAGCCACTTTAGACAAAGGTTTCTCTCCCTTAGTCTCTACTTCTGTCATGGCTTCTTTTAAATGCCCTTCTTTCCTGCTCTCCTGCACAGCCGACTTCACTGCTTCTCCCAGCAGCATTCCAAATTGCTGATTCGTCTTGCTCACCTGCTGCACCATCTGGTACGCCTGCTGCACGACAGACTGCTGTTCTTCCTTGGTAGACGCCTGGGACAAGGCATGCTTGATCCGTTCCCCTTCCTTTCTCGCCGTCTCTGCCATCTGGGCAAGGATCGGATCCACCTGCATCAGAAACTGTTTTTCCTGCGGAGACACATGGGCGCCCCGGGCAATTTTCTTGGCAATTTCCGCCGCTTTTTTAGCGTCGTTTTGACCATCATCCACTTCTTCTGGTTCCAGTATTCTAGAAAGTAGCGATTTCTTTTCCTGATCTCGTTCTACTCCTGTGACATTGCGGATTACTTGGGAAATATCCACCGATGTTCCTTTGCTCTGTCGTTTTGTTTCTTCTATACTAGTTGGCAGCATAATATTCATGTCAACGCCTCCCTCCTGACGATATGATATCATTTCTTCCATTTTGCAATCTTCCTACAAATATATCGGCAGAAAAATGATCTTTGTTAATTCTCAAAACAACGCTTGTCCGCCGCCACAAACATCCCAATTCCTAAGATCAGAATTAAGGCGGAGATCATCTGAGAGGTAGACAGCGCTCCCAGCGCCCCCCGGTAATCATTACGGAACATTTCTATGACAAACCGTCCAATGCTATAGAAGACGCAGTAACATGCCGCTACCTTTCCCTTATTCGGTTCCCTTTTGGCATACGCCATCAGCAAATATGCCAGAGCAAAATCACCAATGCTGGAATAAATCTGCGTAGGGACTAATTTTATCCCATTGGGCGCATAAGAAGACTGCCAATATTGGATGCTTAACACCGAGTCTGTCTCCCGTCCATAACAGCACCCGGCAAAGAAACAGCCAATTCTTCCACATCCCTGAGCAAAGGCAACTGCTGGTAGCACCAGATCGAGATATTGGAAAAAATCCACCCTCTTATATTTGCAATAAGCCAGGCTCGCAAAAACGCCTCCTAAAATGCCTCCATAAACCACCCATCCATTTTGAAAATTCCACAGTATAGAAGGATTTTTCAAGATATCTGGAATGCTGACCGTATAATAGAGCAATTTGCTGCCAACCGCTCCTCCAAAAATAGCGCACCAAAATATGCCATATAAAATTTCGGTATCCATTCCCCTTTTTTTTGCGCGCCTTTCACTGATTAGCAACGCACTCAAAAAACCGACTGCAACCAAAAGACCATACACATGAATGGTCAAAGGTCCAAGGTGTATCTCATTAATCATCTTTTTTTCCTTTCTATTCTAATTTTGCAAACGAATGCCTGACTACGATTATACGCAAAGTTTTCTTCCATTGCAAGCGAATGTCTCTTCTTTAAATTCGATTTTTATAAGATCACCATGCAATTTTGAGTTTCTGCATTTTGCAATTTATAGCGCCAAAAGGTCTATGCTGCCAAAGGCAGCAAGACCTTTTGGCGCTATAAATTGCAAAATGCGGAAACTCAAACATGCAATCAATTGCAACTTCCTGCTATTTCTTGTATAATTCAGGATAAGAACGGGCGAAAAATAAGACCCATTGACAACACATGGAGCAACTTCGAGCAATGTTATTGCTGTACATTGCAAAATCCCTGTATTTTACAGCGCCCCTCTAAAATAAAATACGAGTCAGAAAGGAAACACACATGTGGATTGCAGATAATTGGAAAGAATATCAAGTGATTGACTGCTCCAAAGGAGAGAAATTAGAACGTTGGGCAGATTATATTTTGATAAGGCCAGACCCTCAGGTTATTTGGGATACGCCAAAATCAAATTCTCAATGGAAACAAAAAAACGGGCATTACCACCGCAGTAAAAAGGGCGGCGGAGAGTGGGAATTTTTCGATCTGCCAGAGCAATGGGATCTACATTATCATTCCCTGACCTTTCATTTGAAGCCTTTTAGTTTCAAACATACCGGATTGTTTCCAGAGCAGGCCGTGAACTGGGACTGGTTCAGTGACAAAATCCTGCACGCAAAACGCCCCATCAAAGTGTTAAATCTCTTTGCTTATACTGGAGGAGCGACGCTTGCTGCAGCAGCGGCAGGCGCAAGCGTCACCCATGTGGACGCTTCCAAAGGCATGGTGACCTGGGCAAAAGAAAACGCCGTCTCTTCTGGTCTCAAAGACGCCCCGATACGCTGGATTGTGGATGATTGTGTAAAATTTGTGGAACGGGAACTCCGCCGCGGCAATCACTACGACGCCATCATCATGGATCCTCCCTCTTATGGCAGAGGACCCAAGGGAGAAATCTGGAAAATCGAGGACGCCATCCATCCTCTGATCAAGCTCTGCGCCCGGCTGTTGTCAGAAAACCCTCTGTTTTTTCTCATCAACTCTTACACCACCGGACTGCAGCCTGCAGTGCTTGCCTACATGTTGGGAACAGAACTGAAAAATTTCGGCGGCAGGGTAGACGCCCAGGAAATCGGCATTCCCGTTTCATCAAACGGGTTAATCCTTCCCTGCGGTGCCAGCGGCAGATGGGAATCCTGACGTTTCTAAATACTTTGCAGCATGTTGCGTTGTCTGACAGAGGTATCTTATCGCCTCTGTTGGATAACTGCCAGAAGCCGTTTCTCCTGTTACCATCACGCTGGAAGCCCCCTGAGAAACAGCAAGGAAAATATCGGAAACCTCTGCACGGGTAGGTACCTTGCTTTTTTCCATGGACGCAAGCATCTGCGTTACCACCATAAAGGGCTTGTCTGCCCTTTGACATCTTCTGGCAATGTCTGCCTGTACTCCTGGAAGTTCCCACAATGGCATACTGTTCCCCAAGTCTCCCCTGGCTATCACAATATAATCTGCATGGGGCAGCAGGCTTTCCAGGTTGTTGACGCCATCGATGTTTTCTATTTTTGCAAACACTTGCAGCTGAGGTTCAAAAGCCTTTTCCAGTTCCTGCCTTAAATTCTGTAAATCTTTGGGGCTGCGCACAAATGGCAGCATGACGCCTGTCACTCCGTGAGCCCTGGCTTCTCTAAGATTTTTCCTGTCACTGTCTGTCAGCGTTGGAAGCTGAAGGTCAACGCCTGGCAGGGCAATGCTTTTGCGCGAGGCGAGCATTCCTCCCCGCCTCACGTTGCACTTTGCTCCATGTTCGCATATCTCTGTCACATCCAAAAGAATCTTTCCATCATCTAACAACACCTGTTGCCCAGGGGAAAGGACTGACAATAACAACTCCTGCACGCAAACAACGCTTTCATTTCGTACCCTACTGGAACTCAGCAATAGTTGCTCTCCCTCCCGGAGTCTCAAAGGAGCCTTCAAAACACCAATTCGAAGCTCTGGCCCTTGTAAATCGACGAGAAGCCGCGGGCTTACACCCGCAGCTTCTGCTGCTTTTCGTATCATTTCTGTCCATCTCTGGCAAGCTGATAACTCCACGTGTGAGAGATTGAGCCGCATTCCAGTCATGCCTAGGCGAAACATTTCCCTCAAAGTATCAAAATCGGCACAAGCCGGACCAATCGTTCCATAAATATCCATTTTCTAACTCCCATCTTCTGCCTCATCACTCCGCGACTTCACCCGACTGGCCTTCTGCCTCCTGAGCTTTCTTTTTCTCTGGATCTACATAAGAATATGCATTGGAAATCTTGGCGTTTTCTGCAGTCAACTCTACTGGCTCTCTATAAAAAGCGATCACTGGAGTGCCGACTTTTATACGTTCATATATCTTCTGCGCCACTTCAAAGGGCGCATTGATGCATCCATGAGAACCATTGCTCTTGTAAATCTCACCGCCAAACTGACCGTGCCTCCAGTCTGCATCATGAATTCCGACATTATAAGCAAACGGCATAAAATAAGTAACGTCGGACTCATAATCCTCACCTTTTAGCACTGCCGGGCTGTCCTTATATACGATCTTAAACACCCCGTCTGGAGATCCATTGTCTCTGTTGATATTTCCAGTCACGACATCGCTCTCCACCACAAGTTCTCCATTTTCATAATACCAAAGATGCTGTTTGGTATAGTCAATCTCTACATAAGTGTTCCCGATATCATCCTTGCCCTCCACAAAGGGCCTTTGAGCATATACTAACTCACGAGTCACTGGCTTTCCAGCCTCCAAATCCGCCTTTAGCTGCTCTGCCTCTTTGGGTTTATCAACAATCCATCCATAATCGCCGCCGCCGATCTCCACTGTATCTCCTGAAGACGTCCGGAAAGAACGCAGATCCGCATAAGTATTATATTTGCTGGCAAGGGACTGGACATATGCCTCAATCTTCACCTCATCTAAGGAAACGGAAAAGCCCTCTACCTGAAGAAATTCCCGAATCTGCTTGCGGCTCAGTTTTTCTTCATAGTCTTTGATCTGATAATCAATGGTTGCATTTTCATAGCTATTAATGCGATCCATCACCTCAGTGATCTCCTTGCTTTCGCTGGTGTACTCCGGCTTTACATAATCTTCATCTGTGAGCTCCACGGAAACATCGCCGGCAGATACCGCCTGTTGCACTTTGGCAAGGACATTTTCATAAATCATATGGTTTCCCGGTATTTCCGGCTCTATGTAATAGCCATCTTCCCCCTGCGCAATACGGGCGCTCTCTGGCTCTTTGACATTCTCTTTCTGAAAGCAATCCAACTTAGATACTACTTTTGCAATCGACTTTTGATGGTATTCCATGGTAATGGGAACTTCATATTCTTTGGGATGCAGCAACATCTTGAACCACTGAAATTTATTCTGGCTTTTGAGCAATTTCTCTACAGAGCCATCTGGCACGTAACTGCACTTGATATCTTCTCCATAAACATGATACTTCTCGCCATCCCTGTCATACACCGTGAGAAGATAGCCTTCCACGCCGTCTCCCACTTTCTCCTCCGCCTGCTGCAAATCCTTGCCACCGACTTTCCAGCCGTTAATTTTCGTGCGAAAGAAAAAATGACTGTCAAAGTAAAAAGCCATTCCCAGATAGACTGCGATCAACAGAGTCGCCACTCCGCAGATGCTTGCAATTGCTACAATTATTTTCCGGTTTCTTCTCCGATTTCTGCGCTGCATATTCATCCCTCAACTTCTTTGTTCACCCAAACCAACTTCACGTCTTATTGTCTGCGGTCACATAGATTATAAATTCCTCTAGTTCTCGCTGTTTGCCTGTCTTTCGTGGATATACGGTCGCTGACACTCTCTGTATCTTGCCTTGCACGTCCCGCAAATAAGAGCAAACCACCCTGTCCTCTCCCTTGCGAACCGCCTCTTTCAAATTCCCAAGTGAAAGCGCCTGAAAACAAGCCTCCTGGCAGCTTTGCTCCACTTTCTCCTTGATCACAAGTTGAAGCATCTTCTCATATCTGCTGATTTGATAATCATCCCTGAGCACTTCTACCAGCATCTTCTCTTCCTTTGGACCTTTTAGAATCACGCATCGGTCTGGATTCAATCCAACTAAAGTGATTTTATAATACTCTTTTCCACAAAAGTTATCCTCTGTTTTCATACTTTCTATAATCCTCTTCTATATTTTAACCGTTGCAAGACGCAAAGTATGTGATATCTTGCAAATATTTTCTTATTCTTTTCTTAATTCTGTCCCTTAAGCAGACATACGCTGCCTTGCCTTATGCTTTCTGGCACGTCAATGATCCGCTGGTTCTGGGAGCCACGAAACCTCAGGGAAATATTTCTCTGCTCCTTAATAAACTCTCCATCCACCAGCACGTCGATCATTGAAAGCATTTCATCCGTAACCTCGCATCTGGCACGGCTTTCTCTCCATAAATCCCGATCCAGCAGATAACCAGTATAACACCAAATGGTTTTACAGGGATATGTCTCCTTTACGTTCTTAAGAAATGAGATTAACGCCCGCTGATTGGAGGGTTCAAACGGCTCTCCTCCAAGCAGCGTCAATCCGGCAATATATTCCGGCTCCAAAAATCCCAGCAGCTCCTGACAGGTTTCTTTGGTAAATTCTGTTCCATAAGCAAAGTCCCAGGTTTCTGAATTAAAGCACCCTCTGCAGTGGTGGGTACATCCCGATACAAACAGAGAAACCCTTACCCCCTGCCCATTGGCGACATCCGTCTTTTTTATTTCTGCATAATTCATTACAAGTGAAGCACCCTTTCTTGAATCTCCTGGGTCCTCCCCTGATTCCAAAACTGCGTTCCAATATAACCGCAAGTCCTTCTCGCCACATTCATCTTGCTTTCATCCCGGTTCTGGCAATTCGGGCATTCCCACACCAGCTTTCCATGGTCATCCGACACGATTTTAATCTCGCCTTCATACCCGCACACCTGGCAGTAGTCGCTCTTGGTATTCAGTTCCCCGTACATGATGTTCTCATAAATATGCTGCATCACCGTCAGCACTGCTTCAATATTGCCCTGCATGTTGGGTACTTCCACATAACTGACAGCCCCTCCTGGCGACAATTTCTGAAACTGCGCCTCAAAAGCAAGCTTGCGGAATGCATCAATCTCTTCCGTGACATGAACATGATAGCTATTGGTAATATAGTTTCTGTCGGTCACGCCCTCAATAATCCCAAAACGCCGCTGCAGGCATTTTGCAAACTTATATGTTGTAGACTCTAAAGGCGTTCCATAGAGGCTAAAGGCAATATCCGTCTCAGCCGCCCACTTCTGACATGCCTGGTTCATATATTCCATAACTTTCAAGGCAAAGGGCGCAGCCTGCGGATCCGTATGAGATTTTCCGGTCATATACCTGGTACATTCGCATAGGCCTGCATAGCCTAGGGAAATGGTAGAGTAACCATGGTACAAAAGCTCGTCAATCGGCTCTCCCTTTTTCAGTCTCGCTAAGGCGCCGTACTGCCATAAGATGGGCGCCACATCTGAGGGCGTCCCTTTGAGCCGCTGGTGGCGGAGCATCAACGCCTCCCGGCACAAATCAAGACGCTCCTGAAAGATTTGCCAGAACGCATCCATATTGCGATTTGAGGAACAGGCAATATCCACCAGGTTTAATGTCACCACTCCCTGATTAAACCTGCCGTAAAATTTAGGCTTTCCTGCAGGATCCCGATATACGGTCAAAAACGATCTGCATCCCATGCAAGGATAGCAATTTCCTTCTTTATTTTCTTTCATAATCTTTTCAGAAATATAATCTGGCACCATGCGCTTTGCGGTGCAGCGTGCCGCCAGCTTGGTGAGCTCCCAGTAACGACTGCCCTCTCTGACATTGTTCTCCTCCAGGACATAGATAAGCTTAGGAAATGCCGGCGTGATATAGACGCCTTTCTCATTCTTGACCCCCTGCATCCGCTGAAGCAGCATCTCCTTGATCACTAGGGCAAGATCATCCCTGAGCCGCCCCTCCTCTACCTCGTTCAAGTACATGAACACCGTCACAAAAGGAGCCTGGCCGTTGGTAGTCATCAATGTTATCACCTGGTATTGGATCATCTGGACGCCGCGCCGGATTTCCTCTTTGACCCGCAGTTCCGCCACATCATTAATCTTATCTTCTTCCAAGGGCAGGCCTGCAGCCGCATATTCCCGGCGCACCATTTTACGCAGCTTCTGCCTGCTCACCTCCACAAAAGGCGCAAGATGCGACAGGGTAATGCTTTGCCCTCCATATTGTGAACTTGCAATCTGAGCAATCGCCTGAGTAGCCACATTGCAGGCCGTGGAAAAGCTCTTTGGACGCTCAATCATCGTCTCGCTGATCACCGTTCCATTCTGAAGCATGTCCTCCAGATTGACCAGGCAGCAATTATGCATATGTTGTGCAAAATAATCAGTGTCATGAAAATGAAGGAGCCCCTCCTCATGAGCACGGACAATTTTCTCTGGAAGTAAAAACCTCTTGGTAATGTCCTTGCTGACCTCGCCTGCCATGTAATCCCTCTGCACGCTGTTCACAATGGGATTTTTATTAGAATTTTCCTGTTTGATCTCTTCATTGCTGCATTCAATCAAACTTAAGATCTGCTGATCCGTGGAATTCGATTTGCGGACCAGCGCACGTTTATATCGATAAGTAATATATTTTCTTGCTACTTCGAACGCTCTGTAAGCCATAATCTCATTTTCCACAAGGTCCTGAATCTCTTCGACATTATAGGTCCTGTCCATGGAAGCGCAAATATTGGAAATTCTTTGCGCAATCGCCTCAATCTGCTCATTTGACAGTCTGTCGCTCTCAGCCGCCTCCTGATTGGCCTTTGCAACAGCATCCACGATTTTACTGCTATCAAACCCTGTTTCTTTGCCGCTTCTCTTGATAATTTTCATACCATATCCTCCAAAGTAACTAAATATAGTGTATATTTATCCCCCCGGCACTATATATGCTTGTCTATTATATTATTATCTCTCACAAAATGCAAGATGAAAAATTTTATTTTCTGTCGGATAGCCAGATATAATTCTTGCATCTCTGAAAAAAAGGGATTATGATAGAAATATCTCATATTTTTATTTTACACAGGAGGCATATACAAATGAAGTGCAAAAAACTGATCCCCTTGCTGCTGAGCTGCCTGATGCTTTTGGAAACTCCATTGACATCCCAGGCAGCCAGCTTTTCGTCTGCTCCCAATTTTTCCCAGGAGTCGTCATCCCAGGAAGAAGATTCTCTAGAAGAAGATTTCCTGGAAGATCTAAATGTTACTCTTAATTTCAGTACATACCACATGAACGCCCTAGAACAATTTCAGCTTACCGCCACTGTCTTAGATGCAGAAAACAATCCGCTCCCATCCGAAGCCCCTGTGCAAATTAGCTGGAGCTGTGATCAGCCAGAGGTTCTCTCGATATCAGAACAAGGCTTGGCGAGTGCGCAACACGCCGGAACCGCCGTAGTTACCGCCAAAGCCGTATTAGAGACAGAAACGGGCATTCGCACTGGCTCCGCTTCTTGTACGATAACTGTGGCAAACACCATCTCTCTAAATAAGAAAAAGCTCACCCTCTACACCTGCGAGACAGAGCAGCTGCAAGTCAAGACTGCCCCAGAAAGTCCAGCTTCCTGGGAATCTTCCGCGCCAAAAATCGCCGAGGTCACTTCAAGCGGTAAGATCATCCCCAAAAAAGCAGGAAAGGCGACCATTACAGCAAAGGCAAACGGTGTTTCTGCTTCTTGCGCCATAACCGTCAAAGCTCCCACGTTGTCGCTCAAATCCAAAGCTACGGCATATTTAAGCAATCCATTTACCCTGGATGCGTCTGTAAAGCCAAGCGGCAATGTAACCTGGAAATCGTCGAATGCCAAAATTGCCTCCGTCAGCCCCGCCGGAAAAGTAACTCCTAAGAAGACTGGCACTGTCAATATCACCGCATCTTGTTATGGAATCAAAAAAACATGCAAAATCACCGTGAAAAAGCCTTCCGTCCAATTGGAGGCAAATGATTACACCATTTTTGCGGAAAATAACTGTCAACTTGCAGTAAAAGCATATCCCTCTGAAAAACTGTCCTTTCATTCCTCGGACAAAAAAGTAGCAACTGTAGATAAGGAAGGAAACGTCCATGGACTGTCGGCGGGAACTGCGACCATCACCGTCTCTGTTCCAGGCGCAAAAGCCACCTGCAAGATTACCGTGCTTAAAAATAACTTTAAGCTTAGCTGTACTTCCAGGACTGTGATGAAAGGAAGCGGCGCTCCTATCTATTTCAATAATGCCTCTGCCAGCGATTCTGTTTCTTTTGAAATTGAAGACAACTCCATTGCCAATATTTCCTATACTGGGAAAACCTGCAAAGTCATAGGGCGCAAAGCTGGAACAACCAAATTAAACGCCTACTGCACGGTATTCCAAAACAACAAATGGGTCACAGGCAAGCTCTCCTGCACCATCAAGGTAATCGGTTCTGGCGTGATTCAGCAGCAGGCATCTATCGCTGCAAAAACCAGTCAAAAGCTGACTTTAAAAAATGTCGATAAATCCGGGGTTAAAATAACAAAGACTGTCTGGACATCCTCGAATCCAGATGTCGTCTCTGTCAATAAGAAAAACGGAATTGCTACTGGCAAAAAAACTGGTTCCGCTAAAGTCACAGCAAGCGTCAGCTATTCCGATGGAACTTCCAAAGAATATGCCACTAATGTCAGGGTTTCTAACCCGCAAGCCAAATCTTCTGATACGGTTTTATCTCTGGGGCATTCTGGAAAAATAACTTTGACCGGCCTAAGCCCCTACAGCAAAGTAACATGGAGTTGCAAGAAATCCTCGATTGCATCCGTCAGCGAAGATGGGACGGTTACCGCCGGATCGGTTCCTGGAAAAGCTACGGTTTCCATTGTGGCAGATGGAAAAACCATCAAGCACACCATACATGTCACAAACCCGAGCTTAAAATTCAGCTATGCCAGCCTTTCGCCAAATAAGACTGTTAAAATTGAGTTAAACGGCGTATCCTCCAAGAGCAGGATCAGCTACCGGTCTAAGAAAAACTCCGTGGCTACTGTAAGTAAGTCTGGCGTAGTCACTGCGCATGGCTATGGGACCGCCGTGATCGTCGTCACTGCAGACGGCAATACTTTTAACTACCAAGTGGGCGTCGCCCCCAAACGCGCCGTTGACGCCTGCAACACAGGTTACGGCATCATGTATAGTTCCACTTACAGCCAGGCGCTGCGTATGTCGCAGGGCTATTATGACTGCAGCTCTTTGGTGTTTCGCTCCTATGGATGCGATACAAGGCTCCTGGGAGGCATCCCTTCCTGGGCTCCCACGGCTGCTTCCATGGCTTCTTACATGGAAAAGACCGGAAAAGTGATTGCCTATGGCTGGGTGAATCCCTCCAAGCTAAGACCCGGCGACTTGATTTTTTACAGCGGTTCCTATAATGGACGTTACCGCAATATCAACCACGTCTCCATGTATTTTGGCGGCGGTTACCGCTTGGAAAAACCTTTGCGGTATTATTATTATCAAAGCAATCAGGTAATGGTTGCAAGGCCAATACCATAACGATTCACGTTCTACAGAAAAATATGGCGCTGTCGCACCAAGGCGATATAGCTGCAAGATTTTGTCAACCAAATTCATGCTATGTCTTGTAGCTATATTTCTTAATGCGACAGCGCCATATTTTATTTATATAGTCTCTATCTCTAATCGATTCCCTTTGCTTTCAAAAGAACCAGGCTTTAAAAATTTCAGGGCAATTTTCCTTGATACGATTCCCGAATAATATAGATCGGGCGTTTCTTATTTTCCAGATAATCTTTGGACAGATATTCTCCCAGAATAAACACCATCATCATTTGCAGACTGCTTAAAAAGATTACCACAGTCAGTATCAACGTCAGGTTGTCAGCCGCCTGATGAGAAACTAGTGATCCTGCAAGCGAAGAGATCCCCAGACAGCAAGCAACCAAAAACAGCAGGACGCCTAAAATGCCAG
Source organism: uncultured Lachnospiraceae bacterium (assembly GCA_910576975.1). Taxonomy (GTDB): domain Bacteria; phylum Bacillota; class Clostridia; order Lachnospirales; family Lachnospiraceae; genus Petralouisia. Next base: position 49,135 of record CAJTJY010000021.1, on the reverse strand, counting down.
GCAGCTTCAAAGGAGCCGTGGAAAAAGACAAGATGCCGTCAAAAGCATAGGCAAAGAGACTTTTCAAGTTCCATTTGGTATTCCCAGCGGCACGTTCCACGTTTTCAAATTCCAGCCATTTTGTCTCAAAACCAACAAAGGAAAAAATGCCTTTGGTGTAACGGTTATATTCCTGCATCTGCAGGATGGCGTCTGTCATCGTGCGGTTCATCATGCGGAAGTCCCCGGCGCCGTCGCTCATATTCATATGGGTCAGTTTTTGTATGACAGAGTAGAAACTGCGGGACAGAAAGCTGCGCACTGCACCATCCCCTTCCCGTCCGATACGTTTTCCCGCACAACAGTCATAACCCTCTTTACTGACGGCATGGTACATGTCAGCAAGAAGCTTGGGCGGATGCTGCAAATCGGCGTCCATGATAACGCAGAAATCTCCATTGGCATGTTTAAGACCCGCATACATGGCGGCTTCTTTGCCAAAATTCCTAGAAAAGGAAAAATAGCGGCAGTTAGGATCTTTGCAACAGATCAGTTTTAAAATATCCAAGGTATGGTCTCGGCTTCCATCATCGATAAACAAAAATTCATGCGTGGCCTCGGAAATGGAAGCGACTGCTTTTTTGGTTTCAAGGTAAAATTGAGACAGGGATTCTTCTTCATTGTAGCAAGGTACAATAATGCTGATTTTATTCATGGATGGTTTCTCCTTTCTGGAATTTTGTTTGATTAAGTTTTTGTGATTGTTGCGCGCCATGAAAGATACTGCATTTGCAGAACAAATAATTTCCAATGACAGTGAAAACACTGACCAAGACTTTGGAAATTCCCGCATGGAAATCCAAGCCGTCAATCAACACAAACAGCAGCAAGTTTTCCATCAGTAATGTCAGAAAGCGCAGGGAGACAAAAGACAACAACTCCTTTCCAATCTGATTCCTTGATTGAAAAACAAAGATGCGGTTTGTGGCATAGGCAAAGGCTACGGCAATCATCCATGCCAAGGTGTTGGCAGCAAGATAATCGATGTCAGAATGTAGCAACATAAGATACGCCATATAATTCACGAGAGTGGTCGCCGCGCCATTAATCAGATAGCGCAACATCTCCCAAAAGCTGTGTTTGGTAAGTTTTTGATTGTGTAACATTTTCATTACCTCTTTTCTCTATCATTTTGTATTGTTACTTTTGATCTGTTATTTTTTTCAGGAATCAATCCGGCAGCGTCTGCTCTTTCGCATCATTACGTAGTGAAGCAATTCCCAAAGGAGGAACAACAGCAGGGACGTCAAGCTGACCCATATGGAAATAATCTTTCCTGGGGGACTGTAAGAAATGGCTATCTCATAAGTCCCCGCAGGCAGCGGGAATCCCACAAACGTCTCATTTATGGGTAAGACCTGCGTCTCTGTTCCATCGACATAAGCTTTATACCCCTGGCGGTAAGGCAGACTGGTGACCAGGAAGCCGGATTGGTCCAGCTCTGCCTCCCCTTGAACAAGCAGCGAGCCGCATATATCCGGGAAACGATCAAAACCCGTTCTTTGAGAAGATTTTATGCCGTCTTTTTGTTTCAAGGGCGCCGCTGAATGGTTGCCCCAATCCTCTGTTTCCATGCTCCAAATCTGCCAGTTGGTCAGACTGTAATCTCCTGGCGAGAGGGTGACCGTTAACTCATCGAGGATCTCGTTCGAGGATATGATCCAAGTAAAGGTGTCGTTGTGGTTGGGATAAGGCGCGCTTTTCCCAGAAAGCTTATTACGGCTTTGGTTAATGTCTACAGTCACTTCCTTTTTATGGGGTGAAGCGACGTCTGCCGACAAAATCAATATCCGGGTTCTGATTGTCTTAGGAATAGGAATGCTCAGCTCCACCTTTTTTTGCGTGTCAATTCTTTCATTTACAGTTGGTTCCAGTTGAAGCTCCTGCTCAGAAACTGGAGTGATCCTAGAGCTTCTTAAAAACTCCTCTGCCGTGGGAGCGCCGCTTTGCTGAAGATTTGGCACAATCGTATACCGGGCAAGGGCTTCCAGCGTATAGGGAAACGAGAGCTTTTCAAATTCCTCTTCACTCATCACGGAAGCGCTGGTGTAAGCAATTGGAAGCACTTGTGAATTTTCTGCAAGCACGCTGGAATCTTCCATTTCTCTCAAAGGCTTATACCCCAGAGGAAGCGCATCTGGTTTTGCCAATATGTAGCGGATGCCCATGAAATAGGAAAAAAAGGGGTTGGCATCAGTCATCAGCGCTACCCGGTTGCGGATGCGGATCGGATTTCCCATGGTGTCATAATAAAATCCGGCATAATTACTGTCGGTGACGGAGGAGTACATGGAAGTACGCCCAATCCCTGACAGCGGCTGAGTATTAACATTGACATAAGGTTCTATCAGAGATTCAAAACGGTAGCCCTGGTTGATAGCAATCCCAGACAAATCCTGTTGCCCCAAAAGTTCCTGCCTGTCGTCTGAGGCGGAAAGATATTGCCCTTTCTGTCCTATGCAGATCGAAAGGCAGACGGCGGGCACGCACAAAAGCAGACAGAGCGGCAACGCCTTTCGCACCATGCAAAGGGGTTCCTGCAACGGCTGACTGCAAGCTTTGCGAAGCATGAATTTCTTTCCAAGAAAGATTACCAGGAAAGAAACAAACATCCAAAGGCAATCTGCCAGGATTCCCGTCGAATACTTGGAAAATGCAGCCGGCGCCAGGCAGGCGGCGCCCAATAGAAAGCTGTGTTTTTCCCTCTCTAAAAACAATGCCTCCAATGTCTTGGCGCAGAGCAAAAGCAACTGCGGAACCAGAGGAATCAATACCTTGTAGCGCACATATAAGAGCCCGCTGAGCAAATAAGGAAACGTATTGATCGTCAGGCACAGAATAAGGAAGACGCCTAACACCCTTGTGCTTTTGCGCCGGATGCTTTGCAACAGCGTATAGAGGCTAAGAACCGTAAGCCCGCAGCTGTAAGGATGGTACAAAAGACCGTCAAAACCAGGAGATAATGAAAATATTTTCTGCAGTGTCGCAGGCGTTCCAGCGTCCTTGGAAGTAGACAACAAATCTATACCCGTAGGAAGTAATAAGATTGCCGCCATGCCAAGCGCCAGCCCCGACGACATGGCAAATCTGCAAATATGATGGCAGCGGGCGGCAACTCCTTTTGTCTGTTCTAACAGCAGATTCAGAAAATATACGCTGCAGACAATCAGAACCGCAGGGGCAAAATAATAGCTGTGAATGCATACCAGGAACAGAGCTATCGTCAAAAGCCAGATACTTCTTGTCTTTATCAGAGATTCCACTCCCCAAAGCGCAAGGATCAAAAACGGCATATAATTTACAAACATTATCTGGTTGTGCGCATGGGAGAAGCAGGCAGCACAAGAATAAAGCAACGCTCCTAAAAATGCGAAAAATGAAAGCGACACATGACGCTTGATCCAGAAATAACACAACACGGTTCCTGCCGCCAATTCTAAAATGGCATACCAGGAAATAATCAATGTCATAGGAACACTGGGCAGCAGGTAAGAGATCAGCACATCGGGGCGCAGAAATCCATAATAGGAAAAATCGTAGCTGTTGCTGCCGCCTCCTAGAGGAAGCCAGTCAGGAAACAAATTTCGAGTATCATAAAATGACTGTCGGTATTGTTCTGCTACGGCTGCATGTTGGCAAAACCAGTCGCCCTCAGAGCCAAACAATGCTTGCTTAGGCAGGATGATACCGATGCAGGTAAATACAACAACAAGCAAAAGCAGAGGATAACCCAGATTTTCGAAATATGCCCTTACCGTTCGATCACCAGTTTTTAAAATTGAATCGTGTTTCATGTCAAAAGCCCTTCTTTCTCATTCAATTCTATATCTATATAAGATTAAGATAAATTTGCCAGCGTTAGAAATTCGCCCCAGCCATCACCCTAATAAAAAAACGAATTGATCGTGTCTTTGACTACAACAACGAGTATAATGGGAAAATCTTAAAAAACCGTCAAAGAAAATCTGAAGAATTCTTAAGATTTTCTTTAAATGCTAAAAGGTGTGGTACAATCCATATAGGAGGATGAGAATATGAATCAAAGAAAAATGTCCCGAATCCTTATGGTGGATGACAATCCTGAAATCCGTGAAGTCGTGAATATTCTGCTGTCCGGAGAAGGGTATCAGATGGAAGAGGCTGCAGACGGGCTTCAGGCTTTGGAGAAACTCTCCCAGAGCAGTTTCGACTTAATTATTTTAGATGTGATGATGCCAAACTTAGGCGGTTACCAGACTTGCGTCGAGATACGCAAGATCAGCAACGCTCCTGTGCTGTTCCTCAGCGCACGTTCTCAAGTGGAAGATAAGACGCTGGGATTTTCCAGCGGTGGGGACGACTACCTTCCCAAGCCTTTTTCCTATCAAGAACTGTTAAGCAGGGTCAAAGCTCTAATGCGCAGATACCAAGTTTATCAGGGAAAAGAATATCAGCAACAAGAAACGCAGGCGGAGCCAAAAGAAGAACCAGTAATTGCATTTTCAGGAATCGAAATCCAAGAAAAACAGCAACGTGTGCTGCAAAATGGAAAAGAATTGGATTTGACGGATTTAGAATTCGCCATCCTTTGCCTGCTTGGAAAGAACCAGGGACAAATCTTTTCTGCGCAGCACTTGTATGAAAGCGTCTGGCAAGAACCATATTATTATGGCGCCGCCAACACAGTGATGGTCCATATCCGCAATCTGCGCAGAAAAATTGAGAAAGATCCAAAAAATCCAAAGCTAATAAAAAATGTCTGGGGAAAGGGGTATCGCTGTGAATAGGAGAACTTTGTTTCAGAAACATCACAACAGAGATCTGCCAAGCTTGTTTACCAAGCTCCCTGTGCGGGTCCTGCTGCTGTCGGTATTATGCGCCATGATGAGCATTCTCTGTTTCCAATTTTTGATGCAATGGGAGCAATGGTTCTATCTGCAATTAGTCAAACGGGGCATGATGTTTTCTTTTCAGCCGGAGAAAATTATGGAGGAGATACAAGAAAAAGCCAAGGATATTTGCTTTTACGAGGTCGACAGACAAGAACTGATAGAGCTTTTGGAACTGGACAAGTACGACGACGGATACACTTATTTTTCATTTTACGACGGGGATAACGGAGGATTTCAATTTTACATATTTTTGCCTGATTATTTTGGAGACCTTGGCTTTTCCAGCTTTTGGTATGATGGCGGCTATTATGGTCCTGATATCATGGAATACATTGAATTCAAAGACACCACTGAGCAGGTATTTGTATATTCGATGCATTTGGCAAAAATGACCGTCCCCTATTTTTTCACAGTTTTATTTATCAGCATGCTGATGCTTCTGCCGGTGCCGATTTATATTGGAAACAGGATGCGTTATGCAATCCGCATGAAAGATGAAGTTCTTGCCATGGCGGAGGGAGATCTGGAACATCCGATTACCGTCAAGGGCAGGGATGAACTGAGAATTCTTGCGGAAAACCTCGATCAGATGCGGCTTGCATTTGACGAGAATATTCGAAAAGAGCTAGAAGGGAAAAAAGCGAACCAGGAATTGATCCGCTCCATATCTCACGATCTGCGCACTCCTCTGACAACCTTATATGGTTATTTAGAGATTATGGGGCAAACCAAGTGCTCCCAGGAAAAGCAGAAAGATTATCTTGCCCGCTGCATCGGCAAAGTGGAGGAAATCCGTATTCTCTCCGATAAAATGTTTGAGTACGCCCTGGTTTATGGCCAAGAAGAAGAGACAAAGCTTACAGAGATCCATTTGGGAGAATTATTAGAGGAATTGGAACAAAATCGTGAATTTCTTGAGCTTAAGGGATTTTCGGTACAATTGGATATTAAGGCAGAAGAAGGAATAATTTGCGGAAACGCCGTGTTGTTCCAACGCATTTTCAGTAATTTATTTACCAATATCTTAAAATATGCCAATAGAGGCTCATCCGTGACATGGAGCGTAGCCGTGGATAAAGGAACGGTCCGTTTTGTATTTGGGAATCAAAAAGGAACGCAGAAAAATGTGGTGGAAAGCAACGGGATCGGTCTTCGGAGCGTTCGCAGGATCACGGAACTCCAGGGAGGAAGTTTTTTTCTATTCCAAGATCAAGAACAGTTTGTGGTAACATTGGAGTTTCCCCTGTGCTAGCGTGCAGGCACGCCAGTCCTGCCAGAATGTTTCTATAAAGCTCAATTAATGCGAATCCCCATGGATGCCAGATGCCAAAACAGTCATCTAAAGAATACGGGCGCACACAGACAAGAAAGAGAGGACAAAGAATTGAGAGAACAACTAACAAAAAGTGATGTAAAAAAAATAGAGCAAGAAATTGAATACCGAAAGCTCGTAGTTCGCAAGGAAGCCATCGAAGCGGTAAAGGAGGCAAGAGCCCATGGAGATTTGAGTGAAAACTTTGAGTATCATGCCGCAAAGAAAGACAAGAACAAGAACGAGAGCCGCATCCGTTATCTTGAACGGATGCTGAAAACGGCACAAATCGTATCCGATACCTCCAAGGAGGACGAAGTAGGAATAAACAATACCGTCACCATTTATTTTGAGGAAGATGACGAAGAGCAGGTATTCCGCCTGGTAACTTCTATCCGGGGGAATTCCATCAAGAACTTAATCAGCACGGAGTCTCCTATTGGAAAAGCGATCTTAGGCCGCAAGGCAGGGGAACGGATCCCAGTGAAAGTCAATGACAATTACAGCTACTTTGTAGTAATCCGCAAAATTGAAAACACCTCCGATGATGAGACAGACGCCATCCGGGGATTTTAATTTGAAAGAGAGAGAAAAGCTGCTTTTTGATTTGCAGAAAACCACTTTCAAACATTTGGATCTCTATTTGTGTTCCCTGGATTGGCTTTCGAAATGACTTAAATATAACTTTGCCTGTTCCATCAGCAATTTCTGCCAATCTGGCTCCAGGGAACGATAGATATATATCAGGGCTCCTTCTGACGGGCTGAGGCTGGAAGGAGCCGGCTTCTTGTTGCCACTAAGACCAAGCAGGTAATCTGCAGATACGTCAAAATAATTTGCAATCCGAATGAGTGTGCAAAAGTCTGGCTCACGGTGTCCGTTCAGATAACCATTTAACGTGGTAGGCGCAAGGTTCAGTTCTGCAGATAATTGGCGCTGCGTAATATTTAATTCCTCCACAAGTTCTTTCAAACGGGTATGCAAATTCATAAAGACGCCTCCATTCATAAAATAATATCTTTTATTTTAATCGAATTATGTCCAATATCAGTAAAAATACTCATATTGAGCATAAAGGAATGCGCTTTGGATATACTATTTCTTTTTAGGGGTGAAATAATCTAAATTTTGACCATGATAAATATGAGCTTGTTTCAACAGATAGATTTGCTCATGGGGACCAAGCGAGCGATACGTCTCCAACAAATCTTCCTCTTTATCATCATAACATCCATTGGCTAGATAAGGATTTCTGATATTAGTAACACCCAGCAAATAATCAATCGATACTTTAAAATATTTTGCAATGCTGATCAGGGTTTCATAATCCGGCTCCCGTCCTCTGCGCAGATATCCATTTAACGTAGAGGGGCGATATTCAGCTCCGTGGCAAAAGATTTCTGGCTTAGATTGCGCTCATCCAAAAGATTTTCCAGTCGGGTAGAAAATTTCATAAAATAGTCCTCTTTTGTTGAAAATTGTAAAGATACTATTCATATTCTACGCAAAAAAACTAAGAAAATTATAGAAATGGGCAAATCTCACTCACAATTCAGATATAATTCACAAACATGAATCTCACTGCCATCCACCGTCGAGCGTGATCACCTGGCCAGTCAGATAAGAGGGTGCATTGACTAGCGATAGGGCAAGGGCTGCCGCTTCCTCAGGCATTCCAAAACGCCCAGCAGGAATCTCTTCTGCAAGCTGCCGTCGTTCGTCTTCGGAAAAACACTGGTTCATTTGAGTGTCAATCACGCCGCAGGCAATAGCATTCACCATAATACGGCTGGGGGCAAGCTCTTTGGCAAGCGCCCGGGTGAACGCATTGACGCCTCCCTTGGATGCAGAATAAGCCACCTCGCAGGAGGCGCCACTGCTGCCCCATACCGAAGAGATATTGATAATCTTTCCATGCTGGTTGCGGACCATCGGGGGAACGGCATATTTGCAACAACAAAACAGCGAAGTCAGATTGGTTTGAATCACCTGGTTCCATTCTGTCAGGCTCATATCCGACAATAAGCCGACATGAGAGACCCCGGCATTGTTTACAAGGATCGTGACAACGCCCAATTCCCGCCGCACAGTGTCAAACGCCTTTTTTACAAAATCTTCATCTCCCACATCTCCTGCCAGTGTTACGCAGGGAACATGAAACTTACTGCGGATTTCTTGTGCAAGCCGCTCTAGTTCCTCGACAGACTGCCTACAATTGACAGCAAGCGAGATGCCCGCCCGGGCAAATTCTACAGCGATGGCGCGCCCCACTCCCCGGGAGGCTCCGCTGATAAAAGCAATTTCTGGTTTCATAAATAGGTGCTCCTTTCCTGGAAATCATGTCTTGCAAAGCAGCCGCATCGCCATGAAGCGATGCCCAACAGAGGGTATGCCTTGCGAAACCGGCCTCATCGCCATAACGTGGGGCCCATAAGGCATACCTTTCGGTAATTTTAAGAATGACCGCACTCCAGCATATTACTGGGATTGCGGTCATTTTCGCTTATTTCCTATAAAACTCCCTTTATAGTTCCAAACTTATCAAGGCATTTCTTTTTCTTCCATTACACTCATATAAGCCGGACGGATAATCTTATTCATGCCAATCAGCTCTTCCATGCGATGCGCGCTCCAGCCTACAATTCGGGCTATGGCAAAAATCGCCGTATATAATTCCCGTGGAATGCCCAGCATTTCATATACAAACCCACTGTAAAAATCTACGTTAGGGCTCACTCCCTTAAATATTTTACGTTCCCCGGCAATCAGCTTGGGCGCCAACTCCTCAATGCTATTATACAAGAACATGTCATCTTCCTTACCCTTTGCCACGGCAAGTTTTTCTACATAGCTCTTAAATACACGTTCTCTTGGATCTGATAAAGAATACACCGCATGACCCATGCCATAAATCAATCCCTTATGGTCAAACGCTTCCCCTGAAAGGATCTTTTCCAAATATGCTTCAATTTCCTCTTTATCATGAACATCCTTGATATTCGCCCGAATATTCTCCATCATCTCCATAACCTTGATATTCGCCCCACCGTGTTTCGGACCTTTGAGAGAAGACATAGCCGCAGCGATCGAAGAATACGTATCTGACCCAGAAGAAGTCACCACCCTCGTAGTAAATGTAGAATTGTTTCCCCCTCCATGCTCCATATGAAGAATCAATGCCACGTCCAGCACTTTGGCCTCAAGCTTGCTGTAGCCTTTATCCGGCCGCAGCATCATCAACAAATTTTCCGCTGCAGACAATCCCGCCTCTGGGCGGTGAATATACATGCTGTCATCATTTTCGTAATGATTATATGCATGATACGCATAAACTGCAAGCATCGGGAAAATGCTGATCAATTCAATACACTGGCGCAGGCTGTTGGTTACAACTTCCGGTGAATTTAACTGATTATCATAAGACCCCAGCGTCAGAATGCTTCTTGTCATAGAATTCATAATATCTTTGGTGGCTGCTTTCATGATAACGTCTCTTGTAAAATTCGTTGGCAGCGTCCGGCTCTGTGCCATAATCCTGGAGAATTCCTGCAATTCATCTGCGTTGGGCATCTCTCCAAACAACAGCAGATATGCAATTTTCTCAAATCCATACCCATTATCTCCAATATGCCTTACAAGGTTCTGCACATTATATCCACGATACCAGAGCTGTCCGTCACAAGGCGTCTTCACCCCGTCCACATCTGCAAAAGACACAATCTTGGAAATCGTGGTAAGACCTGTCAGCACTCCCTTTCCATTCATGTCACGCAATCCCCGGTTTACTCCATATTCTTCAAATAATTTATCGGAAATACCGTCATTTTTCCTGCAAACTGCTTCCTGCCGTATGGCATAATTCATTAATTCATCTTCATTCCGCATATATTACCTCCTGTCTGATTTCATCTATGATAATATTTCCAGATTTCCCAGGGCGTCCTTAACATTGGCATTTACTTTACGGGATACTTGAAGAAGCACATGGCGTTCTTCATCTGTGACTCCCTTTAAAATAATATTATACATTTGCTCGCGAAGCGCAGTAATCTTCTCAACAATCTCCACTGCACGGTCAGTCAGCATAATATGCATACACCTGCGGTCTTCCTGATCCTGCACGATATAAATCACCTGCTGCCTCACCATACGCCCGACAGACTGTGAAATATGCCCTTTGTTAAACAAATTAAGATCACAGATATCCTTTGATGTATTATGCTCCCCTGATTTAAAAAGAAAATATAAGATATCAACATCCACTTTTCTAAGATTGTATGTTTTGCGCAGTTCCTCGATTTTGCGGTTGTAGAGTTTCTGAAACTGCGTTCCCTGCAAAAGACCTTCAAGCATCCAGTCCATCTGCGCCACCTCATAGTTTAATTTTAAACCAATATACCACTTGTCCACATGGAAATCAAGTGATACATTTCAAAAAAATAAATTTTTCACAAAGTTTATTGAATTTTTATACATTGTTATTACCATAAAATGTAGTCGGACGCCCTACGAATATAGATGACAAATACTATAAGGCGTCCCTCAAGCCCTTGTCTTTTTAAGAACTATTTTACCTTTGCTGCTGGAATGGCAAACCAAAATTCTACGCCTTCTGGAAGATTTTCCACACCGCATTTTCCATGATGCATCGTCACAACGCTTTGTACGATATACAATCCCAAGCCTGCATGGGAAGACACGTTGGTCCCTTTCTGACTCCTTGTATAAAATCCGCTCCAAATATGCATTAATTCCCCCGTAGGGATTTGTTTTCCCGTGTTAAAGACAGCCACGCGGACCACCCCCTGCTCTCTGCGCAAAGTCACACGAATACTGCCTCCGATTTCCGTATGCTCAAAAGCATTCATCATATAGTTGTTTACCGCTTGCTCCACATATTCACGATCTCCCCATATCATGCAGTCTTCCGACAAGAAAGCATCCATGTGAAGTTTTTTCTTTTTTGCCAAACCGTCATATTTTAAAATAATATACTCCATGACTTCTTTCATGTCTAGTTCTTTCTGTAGCATATTATCCATATGATGTTCCATCACAGTCGTATTCAGCAATCCGCTTACCAGGCTTGACATTTTATCAACCTCTTCTAAAATTGAGGCTAAATAAGCCTTTCTCTCCTCTTCACCAACATATGCAATCATTTCTGCCTGACTAGAAATCACCGTCAATGGCGTTTTCAGCTCATGAGAGACATTGGCAATAAACTGTTTCTGCAATTTTTCCATACGCTCCTGGCGCATGTTCTGCCGAAGCTGGCAATCCCTGGTCTCATCCACTTGCCCAATACTCTGTTCAAACTGTTCCGAAATGCGGTTTATATTTTCTGCTAGTACATTAAGCCCAAGCAATCCATGCCTCTCGCTTGCCTTTTGACTGAAATCCCGCTCCGCAATCTGCCCTGCAACTTTTGTAAGCTTTATAATCGGGTTTGTCAAATAGCCGGAAAAGATCAGAAGCACAATACTTCCTAAAGCAAAGATTGAAAGAAATACAATGATCAAAAACCGCTGCGACGCTTCACCCCCTGCGGAACCATGAATATTTTCTTTGATAGCAATATAATAATCTATGCCGTCCTGCGTCAATATCATGCGCAGCTTTGTCACTTCTCTCTGCCTGCTGTTTCGTTTTATAATTTCAACAGATTTAGAAAAATCAGATCGCTTCATTTCTATGTTACGATACACGGCATACTCAGAATCTCCACGAGTGGTATAAACCGGATTCATATCTGCATCGGCAATCGTAAAGGCAAGCCCCATTTCCTCGTAATCAACAAATACTGAATAATCGTCAAGATGTGCCAAATCCAGATCCTCAATGTCCATATAGGCATCAAGGACCTGGGCATTTTTAACATACTCATAATAGATGGGAAAAAAAATTTGATAACACAGAACGCCGCAAGCTGCCATAAGAACCAAAAAAAACCACTGCGACAAAAAGAATTTGATGTTAATATGCCTTATCATATCCTGCTACCTCAAAACAATAACCCACGCCGTATACTGTGCGTATATAAGAGAGATCTCCCATTTTTTTCCGAAGCTGCTTCACCAGTGTGTCAATAGTACGCACATCTCCCGCATAATGATATCCCCATACATTGTCTAAAATAGAATCCCTGGTGAGAACCTTTCCCTGATTCCTTACCAGCATATGTAACAATTCGAACTCTTTAGGCGTTGTTTCAACAAACACATTTTTGACGTATATTTTTTTGGAATTCACTTCAATCCGAATGTCCCCTGCATAAAGGATATCCTGCCTGCGCCCGAACCGCTTCAAGACTGCCTCAATATGCATCTTCACCACAGAGAGCGTATAAGGCTTAATAATATAATCGTCTGCGCCGCAGGAAAATCCCTTAAGCTGATCCTCCACCTCTTCCTTTGCCGTAAGCATAATCACAGGCACATCGGAAGAGAGGCGGATCTGCTTAAGAACCTCATAACCGTCTACGAACGGAAGCATGACGTCCAAGAGCACAAGGTCGATTTCTTCTCTATGGGCGGTATATTTCTGAATCCCATTCAAACCGTCTGACGCCTGATAGACCTTATAATTATTTATGACAAGGTAATCAGACAATGTTTTCAGCAGCTTTAACTCATCTTCAACAACCAATACCGTTGCCTTTCCCATACCTCTTCCTCTATTTCTTTATTGCATTTTTTACCTTTCGGTATCCTCGTAAGATCAAGCTGCTATTTATAGATTTTAATTCTTTCTGCGTGTTTTTCATTTCTCCATTGACAGAATTAACATTTTTTGACAAATCATTCAGTTTCTGTGTCAGCATCTCGATTTGCTTCTGCTGCTCACAGAACATTTCCGTCATAAAGACCATCATGTCACGATACATGGTCTCTTGTTTTACTTCCCACACGGGAAGCTCCTTTAACGGTTCCCGGAACAAGACGCCCTCCTCTCTGCCTAAAAACTCCACAGCTACTTTCCGATTGCTCTCATCAAATCTGGACATAAACTTTACCAAATCCTCATAAGAAAACACGCTGGTCTTTTCAAGCGGTTCCATTTGTTCCTGATGCACGCTTGCCGCCACGATAGGTCCCCGCATAAAATTATGCATCTGCTTGTACCTTGGCACGCCGTTCATAATGCGTTTCATCTCAATAAAATTCCCGTTTAAGCTATAATTAGCTCCCGTTTTTCCGCGATCAAAATCTTTTGTGAGCTCCACATTAATCGTCTGTAAATAATCGGAAAGCAAAGACTGCTCTGCGCCTTCAAACTGTCCTCTTTCATAAATCCGGACTGTCAGGTTCTCTCTGCCTACAGCTTCTGCAATATTCGTGCAGTGTTGAAAATAATCCAACGGAAACCAACCGCTTCCTCTTTCACAAAACTCGCTAAAACTAAACGTATCACAAGCCATGCCTTTTAGACGCTGTTTCCATAACGATTCTATCACTTGATCCTGACGCCGAAGGTAAACGATCACTTTGACCTCGCATCCAATATTATGGAACTCGTCTAATACCTCTGTCCAAAACCCTTTTCTCTTACAACCATACCAAATGTTTTCATCCGACAAAACGATATTTGGAAATTCTTTCGAAAGCTCCTTAATTTTGCTATAAGCAATACGCTTGAACTCTGCCTCCTCTTTCTGGCATGCCTCCTTATTGCCAAGCTTAGAATGATGCACAAGAAAATAGGCGTTCCTATTCTTCATGCCATTGATGCCTAGCTCAAACTTCGGATAACAATACCCCTGCTTTTTAAGCGCTTTTTCGTTGCGCCTCATAAACTCTTGCAGAAAAGTCGTTCCCGTTTTCTGCGTTCCAATACATAGATATACAGTTGCCATATTTACTCTCCTAAATAAGGTTTCAAACCTTCTAGTATAATCTCCGCACATTCTTCGAGCGTATGCTTGCTGGTATCTACAATGATATCTGGATGTTCTGGTTCCTCATACTGACTGGTTATTCCAGTAAAATTAGGAATCTTTCCTGCTCTTGCTTTCTGATACAGCCCTTTGACATCACGTTTCTCACATTCCTCTAGCGGCGTGCTCACATAAACTTCCACGAAGCTGTCTTCTCCGATGATCTCTTTTGCATTTCTACGGTCCAGGCGGTACGGAGAGATAAACGCCGTCAGCACAATCAGGCCAGATTCATTCATCAGCTTGCTTACTTCTGCAATTCTGCGGATATTTTCAATCCTGTCTTCCTCCGTAAAGCCCAAGTTTTTATTGAGGCCCATGCGGACATTGTCGCCGTCCAGAAGCATCGTATGCTTGCCCTTGGCAAACAGGCGTTTTTCGACCTCATTTGACAAAACAGATTTGCCTGCGCCGGATAATCCCGTCATCCATACGGTCACCGCTTTCTGTTCCAAGCTGTTCTCCCGCATCTGCCTCGTAATATCGGTATCCTGCCAAGTAAGGTTTCCGCCTCTGGTAAGCGGATACATCACGACGCCGCACGCAGACGTCATATTAGTGATACGGTCAATTAAAATCAGGGATCCTAGTTCTCTGTTATTTTCGAAACGGTCAAACACAATATTGCTGCCCACTGAAATTTCACAGAATGCAATCTCATTCTTATAAATAGCGTCCGCATACACTTCTGCGCCGGAATTAACATCAATCTTATACTTGATATTCATCACCGTGGCAGAAATCATCTGGGTTCCGATTTTCAGCCAGAAATTCCTGCCTGATACCAGGCTGTTATCATCCATCCACAACAAGGAGACCGCCATCATGCTGCCGACGCTCAATTCATAATCACGCTCAATGACGCATCCTCTGGAAATATCGATCTCCGTATCAAGCTGAATGGTCACTGCGTGTCCTCTGCCGCTGTGTTCCACTGCCTGATCACCCTCAAAAATCTGCGTTACTTTGGCTTTCTCACGGCTGGGCATTACAGTAACCGTGTCTCCAACTGAGATCTCCCCAGATGAGATTTGTCCCTGGAACCCGCGGAAGTTATGGTTCGGTCTGCACACACGCTGCACGGGCATGGAAAACGCCATCATTTCATCCTTTTGACTAACGTCCACATTTTCCAAATAGGCAAGCAGCGTGCCTTTTTGGTACCATGCCATCTTATCGGAGCGTTTGGTGATATTGTCCCCTTCCGTTGCCGATACCGGAATAATCTGCAGCGTCCCATAGTCAAATTCTGCCATTAAAATCTTAATGTCTTTCTCTATCTTCTTAAACTTCATCTGATTGTAATGCACCAGATCCATCTTGTTAATTGCAAACACAAAGTGGCGGATCCACATCAAGGAACAGATCCTTGCGTGGCGCCTGGTCTGCACTAACACGCCCTGGCTGGCATCTACGAGAATCACCGCAAGTGACGCAAAGGATGCCCCAACCGCCATACTTCTTGTATATTCTTCGTGCCCCGGCGTATCAGCCACGATAAAGCTCCTGTTTTCGGTGCTAAAATAACGATACGCCACATCAATCGTAATTCCCTGTTCCCGCTCCGCCATCAATCCATCCAAAAGCAGAGAGTAATCGATCTTCCCATCTCTGGAACCCACCTTGGAATCCAACTCAAGCGCCCGTTTCTGATCTGCAAAAATCAGCTTCGCATCATAAAGCATATGCCCTATCAACGTAGATTTGCCGTCGTCCACGCTTCCACAGGTAATAAACTTCAACAAATTATTCTTCATTAGAAATAACCCTCTCGCTTTCTTTTTTCCATACTGGCCGCACCGCCGTCCGAATCAATGATGCGGCTTGTCCGCTCCGATTCCACGGAGGACAACGTTTCCTCGATAATCTGATCCAAGGTATCTGCTTCCGACTCCATCGCCCCTGTCAGCGGATAGCATCCCAATGTACGGAAACGCACTTTCTTCATCTCCACTGACTCTCCATCCTGGAGCTTGATCCGGTCATCGTCAACCATGATCAACTGTCCGTTTCGCTCTATGACTGGACGTTCTTTTGCAAAATACAAGGATACAATGGGAATGTTCTCCCTTGAGATATACTGCCAAATATCTTTTTCTGTCCAGTTTGACAATGGAAATACGCGGATACTCTCGCCTTTCTTAATACGGGTGTTAAATAATTTCCACATTTCTGGTCTCTGATTCTTTGGATCCCAGGCATGATTTTCATTACGGAAAGAAAAGATTCGTTCTTTCGCCCTTGATTTCTCCTCATCACGCCTGCCGCCTCCAAAAGCTGCCGTAAATCCATATTTGTCAAGCGCTTGCTTGAGCGCCTGGGTTTTCATAATGTCTGTATAAGAAGAACCATGTTCAAAGGGATTAATCCCTTGTTGTATTCCTTCTTCATTGATATATTCTATCATCTCTATTCCAAGCTGCTTTGCCGTATCATCACGGAACTCTATCATCTCCCGGAACTTCCATGTAGTATTCACATGCAGAAACGGAAAAGGCGGTTTCTCCGGATAAAAAGCCTTCATTGCCAAATGCAGCATTACGGATGAGTCTTTTCCAATGGAATATAACATCACTGGCTTTTCACATTCTGCAGCGACTTCACGCATGATATAAATCGCTTCCGCTTCTAATTCATCTAAATGATTCATTTATTTTCTCCTTTATGGCATTTGTTACAAAATAATTTTGTAACACTTTATTCTATCATCTTAAAATACGAATGTGATATAATTTTGAGATTGCTTAAAATTTAAACGAATATTCAATCCCTGTTACTAATAAAATATCCAAAAAGATAACGTAAAAATCTTGTAAATAATATACAATTATTTTTTCACTGCAGATTCACAGAAGATAATCCGCGCTATTGTTTATTTTAACCACCCTCCCTTGGCATTTTCCTTTTAACGCTTTTTCATAATTTCCTCATATTCTGTGCGCTTTTCCGCACAAACAGGTAGTTTGTGATAGAATTATAAAATTCTTTCACTCTTTGCCAACTGCTTTGCTGACAGGCATTTTTACAATATGCAATCCTCCCTTCTGTAAGGATATCACTATTGTAACATAATTTTCGACAGTTATACAAAAATTATTGTGCAGTTTTGTAAAATTTGTCAGAAAAAGAAGAATGCATTCCCAAAAATGCATACAAAAAGGAAGCATCCGGAATCTAATTCCTCATGCCTCCTGCCATCTTTGAAGTTTTATCACATCTGCCTATACCGCCTTAAAGTGAAATTTCTGGATCTCTTTCTCTGTCTGTACCCGGCGGATCTGAGCGCCCAATTTCTCTAATTTTTCTTCGAAAGCCTCATATCCTCTCTGAATATAATGAATATCGTCCACAATAGTCGTGCCTTCTGCAGATAAGCCTGCAATCACCAAGGCTGCTCCTGCCCTGAGATCTGGCGCGCTCACTCTGGCTCCTGTATATCCTTTGACTCCGCTGATAATGGCAATATTGCTCTCTACCTTGATGTCCGCCCCCATGCGGGTCAATTCGTCGACATATTTAAAACGGTTTTCAAAAATGCTCTCTGTCACGGTACTAGTTCCTTGGGCAATGCCTAAGACCACGGACATCTGAGGCTGCATATCCGTTGGAAACCCTGGATAAGGCAGCGTAGTAACCTGCGTATGCCTCAATGGCTTGGAAGCCACCACTCGCACAGCGTCGTCCAGTTCCTCTATCTCGCAGCCTGCCTCTAACAGCTTCGCCGAGGTAGCCTCTAAATGTTTTGGGATCACATTTTTCACAGTGACGTCGCCTTTGGTTGCCGCTGCCGCAAACATAAAAGTTCCTGCCTCAATCTGATCTGGAATCACGGAATATTCCGTCTTATGAAGGTTCTCCACGCCCACAATGCGGATCACGTCCGTGCCTGCTCCGCGGATATTCGCTCCCATGCTATTCAAAAAATTGGCGACGTCCACCACATGAGGCTCTTTTGCCGCATTTTCAATTGTCGTTTTTCCTTCTGCCATAGCTGCCGCCATCATTATATTAATCGTAGCGCCAACCGATACCTTATCCAGATATATATGGCTGCCTTTTAACTTCTGTGCCTCTGCCGCTACGGCGCCGTTGCGAATCTGCACATCTGCGCCCAAGGCACGAAATCCCTTAATGTGCAAATCCATGGGCCTGCTTCCAATGTTGCAGCCTCCAGGAAGCGTTACTTCTGCATGCTTGTATTTTCCCAAGAGCGCTCCCAGCAGATAATAAGAAGCCCTGATCTTCTTCATAGAATCATAATCTACTGAAATATCCCTTACTGAAGAACCAGTAATCTTCACGGTGTGCGCATCTACCCTGTCTATCCTTGCCCCGATATCGCTCATTGCCTGAAGCAAGGCGTTGACATCCCGTACATCGGGTATATTATCTATTGTTACGGTCTCATCCGTCATAATGGAAGCTGCCAGGATTGCCAGCGCCGCATTCTTAGCGCCGCCGATCTCCACTTCGCCTACCAACGGATTACCCCCTCTGATCACATACTGTTCCATAT
This sequence comes from uncultured Lachnospiraceae bacterium, assembly GCA_910576975.1. GTDB lineage: Bacteria > Bacillota > Clostridia > Lachnospirales > Lachnospiraceae > Petralouisia. Next base: position 30,461 of record CAJTJY010000021.1, on the reverse strand, counting down.
TGCACCTCTATGCTCTGTTTTCGTACAAGAAGTTATCATAGTACTCCCATCATGCTCTGTCCGTCTTTGGACCTTGCGAAAAACATCATGTACTATTATAACATACTTTATCAAATTGTAAATCTGTTCCCTGTTAGCTTATTTTATGCCTGAATCTGCATTTTGTGCCTGCCCCATTGGGGATAGCTACGATTTTATTATAAACAATTTCATTGAAATCATGTACTATTTTCAAATAGAAACCACAGACTTGTCCGCTGTTTTCTCAGAATTAAGCCTTCAAAAATGACAAAAACATTTTTGAAGACTTGCTATTTTGTACTTCGTTTACCATCTTAGCACATTTGAGTCCAAATTCCTACCGTATTTTCTACTCAAAAACTACGCTTTTTTCTAAATATTTTGTCTTAATTACCAGATATGGATAAGATTTGACCTGATTGACCTGTTCTCCTTTTGACGGTCCAATCAATGTCGTGTCAAAATACACTGCGTTTTTAGTCAGGTAACACTCATTTACAGAAATACTGTAGCCACCTGTCTGTTGAACGCCATATCCAACTGCTATGTAGAGATTTTCTTGATCCGTGTAGGTGAGCTTAAAAATCCCTTCCTTTTTCTCTTCTATTACTTCCAGGAATTCCTGCGGAATCTCCTTCTCTTCCAAAATCGTATAAGACAAATCTTTCAGCTTGTGACCGTCTGTCTCCTCCAACCCGCACCCTGCCCAGAGCATGATTGGCATAATCAGAACCATAAGAATGCAAAGCAAAGACCTTTTTGGCAAAATCATTTTGTTCATGGGCGGCTCCTTTTCAAATTAATACGTTCTATTGATATTGTATAAGGCTTTCCTGTCATTTATGATTGTATTTTTCAAAGTACCTTTGTATAATAATAAGGGGCTGCTGCAAAATGCAGCTTATATACAAGATATGGATCAGGCTTATGCAGTCTGATTGACCGACCCTGTATATAGCGGCTATTTTGCAACAACCCCATAAAATTCCCAGAAGGAAAGGTAGATGACATGATACGATTAATTCTGGTTTCACTTTTTTTAATTATTTTTCTGATTCTCTCTATCCCAATCATGTTAGTGGAACGGGTAATCAAAAAATTCAACAAGCCCGCTGCAGACATCAGCAGCCTTCGCATCGTCCAATGGGCATTTAAGGTGATACTGGTTTTTACCGGAACAAAGCTGACCATCATTGGGGAAGACCGGATTCCCAAAGACCAGGCTGTGTTGTATGTTCCCAACCATCAGAGTTATTTTGACATTGTCATAACATATTCCCGGTGCCCTGGGCTTACGGGATATGTTTCTAAAGATTTTATGGAGAGAGTCCCGCTCCTTTCCAATTGGATGAAACATCTTTACTGCCTCTTTTTGGACCGTTCTGACATGAAAGCAGGGCTAAAAACCATTTTAACCGGCATTGATTACATCAAGAACGGGATTTCGATCTGCATCTTCCCAGAAGGCACTAGAAATCCCCACCCGGAAGACGGCTTGCTTCCATTTAAAGAGGGCAGTTTGAAAATGGCAGAGAAGACAGGATGTCCCATCATTCCTGTTGCCATTTCAGGAAGTCAGGATATTTGGGAAAAGCACATGCCCTTTATGCGCAAGTGCAAAGTCATCGTAGAATACGGCGAACCAATATATCTGAATCAATTGGATAAGGAGCACCGGAAATTTTCCGGCGCATATACCCAATCCAAAATCGAAGAAATGATGAAACGTCATGAATCTATGACAGCATAGCCATCTTATTAATTTTAACTTTGGCCTATCTGTTCTCTCGCCTTTAGGGCTTCTACCACCTTTGGATATTCCATGAAATGAGATGCTTTTACCAGCACGGCATCGCCCTCTTTCAGGAATTCCAACAGGTGCTCTATCAATTCCTGTCGCTTAGCAAAATAAAATACTTGTTCCATGCCCCCGTCTCTTGCACCCTGCGCAAGCTGTGCTGACAGGCTCCCGGCACAAAACAGGGCGTCGATCTTCTTTTGCGCCACATAGGCGCCTGTTTCATAGTGGAGCTGTTCTTCGTCTTCCCCTAGCTCTCCCATGTCTCCAAGTACGGCGACTGTTCTTCCTGTTCCGCTGCTAAGTACGTCTAAGGAAGCCCTCATAGAAACTGGGTTGGCGTTATAACAATCGTCAAGAATCTGCAGACTGCCGCATTGCATAAGATTGCTGCGCCCTCCAATGGCCTTTACTTGCTCAATTCCTGCTTGAATATCCAAAAGCTCCATATCAAGAGAAAGTCCCACTGCCGCCGCCGCCATGGCATTCGATACATTATGTTCTCCAGGAATAGGAATATTTACTTTAATACAGCCTTTCGGCGTATGAATGACTGCGCTTACCCCTTCCAGTCCCTGGTTTTGAATCTGATCTGCATAAATCTCCCTGCCAGGCCCATAAAATACTGGCTGAACCCCCTTTACCTTTTGGATCGTGGCAAGCTTTTCATCCTCTCCATTGAGCACAATATGTCCCTCCGGCTTTAAATAGTCGAAGATCTCACTTTTCGCCTTTAAAATGCCATCTCTGCTCTTTAAATTTTCCAGATGGCAAATACCGATATTGGTAATCACGCAGATATCCGGTCTCGCCATTTTTGCAAGGCGGTGCATCTCTCCAAAATCAGAAATCCCCATCTCCACCACTGCCGCTTGATGTTCTTTACGAATTCTAAGAAGCGTCAGCGGGAGGCCGATTTCATTGTTAAAGTTTCCCGCGGTCTTTAACACTTTATATTTTTGCGATAAAACAGAGGCAATCATTTCTTTTGTGCTGGTCTTGCCTACGCTGCCCGTGATTCCCACAATGGGAATCGCAAGCTGGCTGCGGTAATGCTCTGCGATGTCTTTCAGCGCCTGTTCGGTAGATTCCACACGGATATAAGGCAGCGCACAGTCTGCCAGTTCCCGCTCAGAAAGAACGGCGGCAGCGCCTTGTTCTGCAACTGCTGGGATAAAGTCATGACCATCCACTCTTGCGCCTTTTATCGGGAGAAACAAATATCCCTCTTTTACCTGCCGGCTGTCTGTGACAGCTCCGCTAATTTCAGTTTCAAGCTTTCTTTCGTCTCCAATGTAAATTCCGTGGCAAGCTTCTGCGATATGTTTTAACGTCATATGTTTCATGGCATCCTCCAATTACTGATACTTATTCAGCGAAATCTGAATTATCCGTTCACATAACTCCACAAAATCGATCCCCGCTGCCCTCGCTTCCTGAGGCAGCAGGCTTGTGGGCGTCATTCCTGGCAACGTATTTGCCTCCAGGCAATAGATGCGGTTTTCTTCGTCTAACAGAAAATCCATTCTGGAATACGTGGCAAGACCCAACGCTTTTGCCGCTTCCTCTGCATAATGCTGCAGTTTCGTGGCAAGTTCCTCCAAAAGATCAGCGGGACAGGTTTCCACGGTACTGCCAGCCGCATACTTGTTTTTATAATCGTAAAAGCCCTCCACTGGGGCGATCTCAATCACCGGAAGAGCCTTAAAATCGATCACGCCCACGGAAAATTCCCTGCCCTTGATATAAGATTCAACCACGACCTCGTCTTCCCAGCGAAAAGCCTCCTCTAATGCTTCCTGAAATTGCTGCTCCGTCCACACGATAGACACTCCGACGCTGGAACCTCCCCGGCAAGGCTTTACTACGCAAGGCAGAGAGCAACCCGTTTTTTCAAAATTCCTCTCGCCAGAATCCTTCCTCATAGCAATCCCTGGCGGCGTCGGTATCTGGTTCGCCGTAAAAAGTCGCTTTGCCAATTGTTTATCCATGGCAAGAGCGCTGCCCAGATATCCCGTTCCCGTATATTTGATGCCATATAAGTCAAATGCGGCCTGAATTCTGCCGTCCTCTCCATTTTCTCCATGAAGGGCCAAAAACACAATGTCTGCCATACGGCAGAGCGCTATGACGTTAGGTCCAAATAAGCTGGCGCTCTGATCTTTCCTGCTCTTTTTCACAGCCTCCAGATCCGGCGCCGTGCCAGAAATTCCCGTCACCAGAGTGCTGACCTCCTTAGAGCGCTCAAAGATTCCATTTAAATCTTCTTCCTTGTCGCTATAGCCCATAAAGACGTCCAAAAGAATGACGTGATGCCCGTTTTTCCTGAGCGCTTTCGCAACCTCGCCGCCAGTCACAAAGGACACATCCCGCTCTGTGCTCAAGCCTCCTGCCAATACGATAATATTCATGGAAAATCCTCCTGCATTTACAAATTAATAATCACCGCTATTTTATACTATTTTAAAAGCGGTGACAAGTGACAAAGCCAAAGAAAAGAGGCTGCTGCAAAATAGCCGTTATATACAGAATATGGTATTCAGATCACAAGAATCTCATCCATATATTGCATATAAGCTGCATTTTGCAACAGCCCCTTCTCATTTAAAATTCAGGTTCAATCAATCCATATGTATTTCCTTTTCTCTTATATACGACGTTCACCTGATCTGTCTCTGCATTCTGGAATACAAAAAAGTTATGTCCCAAGAGTTCCATCTGTATGCAAGCGTCTTCCGGATACATCGGCTTCATCCCAAAACGCTTGGTACGGATAATCTTGACGTCTTCATCTTCTTCCACTTCTTTATCAATATATTCTTTCTGAAAATTGCCTGCGGACTGCTGCTGGTCTACAATCTTATTCTTGTACTTCTTTAACTGCCGCTCGATAACCTCTTCCACCAAGTCTATGGAAACATACATGTCATTGCTTACCTGCTCAGAACGGATAATATTTCCTTTCACCGGAATGGTAACTTCTATTTTCTGACGTTCCTTCTCTACGCTTAATGTTACAAGGATATCTGTCTCAGGAGTAAAATATCTCTCCAGCTTAGACAGCTTGTCCTCCACTGCCTGCCTTAATCCTTGAGTGATCTCAATATTCTTTCCGCTAATTGTAATGCGCATGGTGTCCAACCCCTTTGCTGTTTATTTTTCTGAATGTAGTTATTATAACATAAATCTATCGTTATGACTACCCCACAATGTTTGAGTTTCCGCATTTTGCAATTCATAGCGCCAAAAGGTCTTGCTGCCTTTGGCAGCATAGACATCTTGCACAAAAAGTGCTTGAAAATCTAGCTTTTCAGAGTGCTTTTATGTGCAAAGTGTTTTCATCACTTTGTGATGGAAACCTTTTGGCGCTATGAATTGCAAAATGCGGAAACTCAAACACAATGTGCTTGTTATTACTCCTAAAATAATCATTTAGAAATTATTTCAGATCTTTGCTATGACACGGCAAGGCAATCCTGTCATATCTGAATAATTCATGGGATACGTGCAGGCTGTAAAATATTCGCCATTATGCAAAATGGAACTTAAATTACAGAGGTTTTCTACGATAAATACACCCCTATCGGCACAATATTGGTCTTTCGGAGCATGTTCCTTTCCACGCCTTACTCCTGCAAAATCTACGCCTATGATAGAAACCCCAATATCTAGTGTGCTGACACATTTATATCTGGCGAAACTCTGCAGAACGATTGTTCATCAGCAAGACGGAAGAAGGAGGCGATGCGGTGGCATCGTTGACTGATGACAACGCAGTCTGATGGGCAATCGGGCAAGGAGGTTTGCCTGAATATAAATGTGTCAGTACACTAGCAAAGCGTCAATCAACTCATTTGATAACTGCGGATGCTCTGTAAAATATACATGCCCTACATATCCTTCTTTTTCTATAAAGCCTGTATAGAAAGCCACAAACTTTTCCTGCGCATTTGTTACCATTTGGGGCGTAATTTTAAGAGTTATATCAATGAGCATTTACAGTACCTCCTACTAATCCTGATTATAATTTGACGACTTTTAAAGGAAACAACATCACGTGAGATATCAGCTCCGTATCCGTTCGCATCTGCAGCTGCGCCTTGTTTTAGCATGCAAGGCTAAAAATCTACGATAATTTCATTTTACCAACCCATTTTTAGCAACCAGTTGTTTACTAAGTCTGTCCGCTGTCTCTCTAATCTTCCTGTCACTTTGCCCAGCATCAATTCCCCGCAAATACGGCCGTCCAGCAGGTATATGATCCTGTCGCAGCGGCTGGCTACCTTGCTGTCGTGGGTCACGATCAGCATCGCCATCCCCTCACGGTTTAGCTTTTCCAACTCTGCCATGACCTCCTCGGCCGCACCTTTATTGAGCGCCCCGGTTGGTTCGTCCGCAAAGAGGATTTCCGGCTCATTGATGAGACTCCGGCAGATACAGGCACGCTGAAGCTGACCCCCGGAAACCTCGGTAATTTTCCGCTCTTCCAGACCAGAAATGGAGAGTTTCTCCATTAATATTTGCGCCCGAAGCTGTAACACTGCCTTCATCTTTCTGCCTCTATTGGCATGTAGCGCCGACAGCAGAATATTATCGAGGATATTCAAGTTGGTCATCATATTCATCTGCTGGAACACAAATCCCATGCGATGCAGACGCAGCCTTGCCTTTTGATCCTCGGCAAGTCCGGTGATCTCTGTATTCCGCAGCCAGACCTCTCCGCTGGCAGGCTGATCCATGCCTGACACGTTATAGAGCAGCGTAGACTTTCCAGAACCGGACGGCCCCATGACTGCTAACATCTCTCCTTGCCCCATTTCAAAGGAAATATCATTCAATATTCCGCTTTTCGATAAGCCCTTTACTCGCAATAATGGTTCCATTAGCGTTACTCCTTTCCCATGCAGCACTCAAAGGCTTTGACTTTTTGAATGCCTGTGATACCGGTCCAAATGGCTAGAGCGGATGTTATAAGCACAGGGATCAAAGCCGAAGCCAGCAACTGACTCCAGTCAATCACAAAACGAACCCCCTCTGCGCCCAAGGCTTGCAATATAATTCCGCAAAGACCTTCGCCCAACAGATTTCCCAGTATGACGCCAATTGCAATCCCTATCATAGAGGGAAAAAAACCTTTAAAAAAGCAGACCCGCTTCAATTCTTTGCTAGTGAAACCCAAAGCTTTGTGAAGAGAAATCGTGTAGCGCTCCTGCTCCACGATCAACCGCAGAAACAGAGCCAGCACCACAGCAGTCACCAACACAGCAATGACTTCAGCAACCCCGGACGCCAGAGAAAGCTGCGCCAGGGTCTGCGCATAGGTTTCCCTCACATAGTCTGAAATATTTGTCACCTCTATGCCTGCTAGCTGGTATTGCTCGATCCACTGTTCGCTGTCTGCGGATTCATGCAATGAAACATACAGAACGCTCCAGATCACTGGTGTTTGGCTCGACCTGCCGCTGATTTTCGCAGTTTTTCCGCCATTGGTAATGTCGGAGTAGATGCCACAGAGGTCATAGGGAATGATTTCGCCATCTATCACCAATTGCAAAGAATCCCCAACCGAGAGGCCCAATTCCGCTGCGTTCAATGAGGAAAATGCGATCTCCCCCTGCGCTGTTGGCGGCTTTCCCTGAGAGAAGATGACTGGGAAAGCAAGATGGTTCCCCATTTCTACCGTCAGGCTGACTGTTTCTCCATCTGGCAGAATAGCGGAACAGGAACTAGTGTGCTGACACATTTATATTCAGGCAAACCTCCTTGCCCGATTGCCCATCAGACTGCGTTGTCATCAGTCAACGATGCCACCGCATCGCCTCCTTCTTCCGTCTTGCTGATGAACAATCGTTCTGCAGAGTTTCACCAGATATAAATGTGTCAGCACACTAGTCTGAAGGACAACATATTTTTCCACCTGCAAGTCATGTTCCAAAACGGCGGCAATTTGATCAGTCATGCGGTCAATATCCTCCCTCTGCCGCACATCTATGCGCAGTTCCCCGCTACCAATGCCCATATAAGTTACAAACACCGGGGAACACAGGGTATTATGCAAATTTTTCGGTACCAGCATTAAAAATGTGCAAATCGCCGTCATAACGCCAATCAGCAAATATTGCCTCCTGACCTTTTGCTTTTTCTGAACCGGAAACAGCGCGTCCAGTACAGACAAATTATCTGTCTTTTTCAGGGATTGATTGACAGAAAGCAGTATAATCCCAACCGACAGCAGCGACGCTAAAAGGGCGGCAATGCCATTCGATACCCCCTGATCCGCTGAACCATACAGTTCCCGGAGTTGTTTTGCAAGTGGTTCTTGTGCCGCCGCAGCTAAGCCAAGTCCAACCAGTGCGCCACAAGCAGAAACTAAAAGATATTTGGCGAAATAGATGCGTTTAATTTCCCGCCTGTCAATACCGAGGGCTTTCAACATTCCTGCTTCTTTCCTATCTCGTTCCATTTGCAGCGCAAGGATAAAATGAATGCAAAGCATGGCGATCAGCAGCACCATGATGCTTACAAGGAAAATGACAAAAATCATCATACCATCCGACAGCGCATTCATCATCCGAATCAGCGGGCGCGTGACCAAAGGCCCATTGCAAGGCAGCCCCTGGTCCAAATAGTCCGATTGAAAATTATTTATATCCGCTCCGTCATCCAAGAGAAATTCAATCAAATATTCCTCCTGCCCCTGATCGGTCAGCGCTCGATAGTCCTTTTCACTGACCAGGAAACGTTTCGACGATGCCATCATCGAGTTCATCTGCGCGTCCCTGATAAAACCAGCAACTGTAAGCTTCCGTTCCCCAATTTCCAGCACATCCCCTGGCGCTACGCCATACTGGGCGCGATAGGATATCGGAACATATACTTTTCCTGGCAAGACTATCGGAAGTTTGCCGTCCATATCCAGCAGGAAGTCAAAACGTTGCCCCTGCACACACAGACCGTTGTCTTGCGTACTATCTATCAAATTGTGCCCGCCAAGAACAATCTGGCTGTTGTCCAGGTTCAAAAAACGGCACAGCTGCCAGTCTTGCACCTGTGGGCTGTTATCCGCAAATGATGCTAACACCCTTTCTTTCACCTCTCCTGCATGCATTTGCATGAAGTCAGGCACGATAGCATTGTCCATCAAGTTATCGATAGCTCCCAGCAGATTCGTGCACAATAGTACTGTCAGCGCCAGCAGAGCGGCGGAAATTGTCATAAAGAAAACCGTAACGGCGGACATCAGCTTATTGTGCCGCACATCGTTGAAAATCAATTTTTTTATCATGATGACTCCTTTTCCAACACTCTGGCTCTTTTGATCACATAGCGTGACAATGCGGCGGCACTCAACACGTCGCTCATAATCATCACAATGTTAGCGCAACAGCCCTGGTTGCCTTGCACCAGTCCTTTTTTGCAGCTAATTAATCGTAGTGGCTTTATTCTCGATCAACTTTTGCCCCCTGAAAGATTGGAATGATCGCTTTTTGCATGCTGCCTCGCTCCATCCCCAGTAGTCGTTCCAAATTATACACGAAAGCAGCAATTTTTTTCTGCCGCTCCTCCTCGCTATGTTCTGTAAGGACATCAAACACCGTGCTTGAGTAGAGCAGCGTCATCTCCGCCACTTCCGCTGGGTAATCCGTTTGGCAAATTCCTTGGGAGGTCCCTTCTTCGATCAAGCTGGCAATAATGGGAATAATGCCAGTCAGCAAACGTTGCTGCATTTTTTGATGCATCAAGGCGTTTTGCGGCTTATGTACCTGTTCCATAATTTCATGACCAAGATCGTTATCCACGTTCAATGCCAGCATCATCAAGGTTAGGCGTTCCAATACTGGCATGGTCTTCTTCTCAGCTATCCCGCTTGCTTTTTTCACCAGGCCATCCGTCATCCGCTGAATCATGGCATCCAGAATGTCCTCTTTCGACTTGAAGTGATAATAGAGTGTTCCACGGGCAATTCCAATCTCATTGAGAATATCATTGGTACTAGTACTGTCAAAACCCTTTGTTCCGAATAATCGTTCGGCAACATCCAATATCTCATTTTTTCGCACACTCGCTTTTTTGACTACTCGCATTTTTCCTCCCTAATAGCATCATTTACCGACATACTGTCGGTTTGTATTTTAGCATTTTTCATAAAATTTGTCAATATCTCTGCTTTTTTAGTTTCCCATTTTGCAATGTAAGCCTTTTGAACAAGTGAATATCTTAATGTGACAGCCCCACTTTCCGCAACGCTTTTCTGTGCAAGATGTCTATGTTTCCAAAGGCAGAGAGACCTTCGGGAGACTAATCTATACCCTTTCCAGAAAATATTGCCTGGATAGCCACTGAAACAATCAAGCGCTTTTCAGGAAGATTTAACTTTTCAAGCATTCCAAAATAGGTTCAATATATTTCTTGTCTGAAATATCATAGGAGCTTGAAATCATCTTTATCATTTCTCGATCTGTTTCTGTTTTATCTTTTTTGGCTTTCAGCATCTTTATAAACATTTTCATCATAAATTTTGACGAAGCAGGCATTTTTTCATAGTTAAGTCCGCCTGGGCAATAAAATACACTTACTTTTTTCGACTCCAATCCTTTAAAATTCTCTTTAAGAGCCCGCTTTATTTCCGGACTATCCATTGGACTTGCGCCAACACAAAACGCAATCAGCTTCTTATCCACCCATTTCTCTATATTGCCTTTAAGCCAATTAAGCTTGTTGATACTCCCTGCACACGCCCAGCCTCCAAAAACGACCGCTTCGTATGAATCCATGTTTTTTCTTTTTGCCACTGATAATTCAAGGCAGTCAGCTCCTGCTGCTTCTGCGATCCATTCGGCGTATCGTTTTGTAAATCCTGTTTGCGAGTTATAAATTACAATTGTTTTCATCTGCTTAAATCTCCCTTTTCTAAATTTTCATTACATATTCAGCAGCTTATAAGATATATTTTCTGCTCATTGTAGTTCCCGCTATTGCCTCTATATCTAATCACCGTTGCTCATTTTTACTTTTATCGTCTGCGATCTTTTTAACATTTTGCCTTGAGCAACCCAGCAAGCTTCCTAGCTGCGTCAATGTTAGTTGCTCTTTTGATTGCCTGACTATTGATAATAACATAAATTGCTTTAATGATACCTCTGGAATGTGGTTATCAAAAATTGTCTGCAGCTTATTGCCATGTAAAATCTGAATATTTCTATTATGTTTTAGCATCCTTTCGATAAAAACTGAATGCGTCAAGGAAAGAAAAATATTCTTACCATCCCAGTTCCAATAACCAGTTATTTAATAATCTCTCTCTATCTTTCTCTTTTATCTCGAAGTCTTTAGGACTTATATACTCGCCCTTAATGTTACCATCTACAATATACAGCACTCTGGAACACATTGCGGCTACCTTTGCATCATGAGTTACCATCATGATCGTTATTCCTTCTTCGTTTAACTTTACCAGTTCCTCCATTACCTCATTTAATCTTGGCAATTAAAATATCTACATCATAAGGTTTTTCAATGTAATCATCTGCGCCAAGATTTAAGCCTTTTAATTTATCATTCTTTTCCACCTTGGCACTAGCTATTAAAATATGGGTATTGGAAGTCTCCCTAATCTTAGAACAAACCGCAAATCCATCCATTCCAGGAAGCATAATGTCCAACACAATCACTCTGGCTCCATATCTTTCATACAATTCCAAAGCTTTTTCACCTGTTTGAGCTACACTAACCATGTAATTCTCCTTACGAAAAAAATCACACAGCAAAATACCTATTTCTTTGTTATCTTCCACAATTAATATATCCAGCATTTTTCCTTAAGCATCTTTCCTTACTCTTCTGCGCCTCAAGTGAGAATTCAAATTTTCTCTGTTCATTATACCATGTAATAAGCCTGCATTCCTCTCATATCTCCCCGGCTTTTTATAGTTGGCAAACTACTAGCAGATAATCGTTCGCCGTTTCATCAACAGTAATACTTCTCCTGCAAAGATTTATAAACAAAAATCAAGGACATCCGCACCTGCCCCGATAACTTTCACTTCGCTGTAATAAGAATCCAGCACATAAAAGCGTAACCGCAATATTATTTTTTCCATCCATTTTTCTGCTTTTGCTTTGCGATCTGCAAACTTCACCACTTTTTTGCTGCCTTGCCTTTTCCTTTCTTGATCTCACATCATTCTTCGTCAATAAAATTCTGATATGTCTCGTTGGGCTGTTTTCAGCTTCTTCCATTATAACACAGATAAAAATCCAACACAAAAAGCCGGCTTCTCCCTTGCTTCACGCTCACCTGTAGAAAGTTCCTCTGCTACGTCAAGACCAGAGCCTTTCCTTTCCGTTCCAATCCCCGGCAACGGCTCCCCACTACTGCCACGGATCGAGATATTAGAAAGCAGAAATACCTTTTGTTATGGACTTATGATTGTTACGGCTACGTTTTATCTTTTAGGGATTATCATTTTTTAGAATATCCATCACAACCGATACTTATTATAGTGCGGCTTTCATTTGTCTATGCAGAATACCATAAGTGCCTATTTCTGGAGATTTCCAGCACTTTATCTTTTTCATTTTCGCTCATTAAAAAACATAAATTTACAAAAAATTAGTGTTAAAAAATGTGTCACCGATGAAAAATGTGTCAAGTTTGAAAACGATAGCATCTAATAAACAAGCGAGGAATCACCCTTGAATACAGGATGGTTTTCTGTATAACAAAACCAAGATAACCTGATTATTTCCCCACTGAAAAAGCGGGGATGAAAGAGAAAAAGGAATGGAAAAAGCGGATATTGCTAAATATACTATTAAAGACAGCCTTTTTACAGATTTAACTCAAAAATACTTTAACTTTTCTAGATGGTATGTAAACAGTAGATATACGTACCTCGACTGATTTAACAATTATAATTGAGCAAATACCAACTTATGCACAAAATAAAAACATTCTCCGCTGAATGATGTGTAATTGAAGAATGAAACTAGATAAGGATAAAAATTAAGTATGTGTTTAAGACGATACGGTTGGGATTATATATGTTGATCTTCTCACAACCGACAGGTTCAATTATTTTCTTTCTCGGAAAGTAAAGACACGACATCGGATGCGCAGAAAAATTGTCCTGTGATAGTGTCCACAGAGATAGCGAGCATCGGATTGTGTCAGCCACAATCCCGTCTTTCAATATATTTCTGATAAATAATATAAAGAGCCACTTGAAAATCAAGCAGCTCTCATGTATAATCTACTTAGAAGTGATCGGAATGGAATTTCCGATTGCCCTCAGTAAAAATGATTATAAGAAATAAGCATCCAAACTTGGGCGGTAGGGATGCTTATTTCTTTTTATGATTGTCTATGTAAGACAGAGCCGCAAACAATACAAGTAATAATGTAAGAACTTCCATTATACTCATAGGGCATCACCCTCTTTCGTTAGACTAGAGGGCATCCATCGGAAAATCACATCCTACTTTCTTTTCAATTACACGAGTTCATTATAACATATGGAAAGCTGATACTCAATCAAAAGAACCTATGTATATATAGGTCAAAAAATTTATCCTTATCTGGTATCAATCAAGTATCAACAAGTAACATACTCAAACAAGAAAAAACAGCCGCCACTATTCACAATAGTGATGACCGTTTGTAAAAGCAGTTTGTTTATTATTTAAGGGTAGCCGCTTTTACGTCTTTCCCTTTTTCTGTCTATAAGATAGCATATCTGGCAACGAAGCGCAAGAGAAAAAATGCGGGTGCAAATTTGCCGACAGCTAAAAAGAAACGGCTTTGGAGCCAGCCGTAAAACTGGCTCTATTTTGCTACCCGAAAACCAGCCATAACGAAAGGATCTGACACATGGAACAAACAATCAGAGAAATAATTGCACAAGCAGATGATGAAAGAAACCTTGACCTAATCTGTTGGGTGAAAGAAATCCTGTATGACTTCTCATCCACCCACTACTGCCCACCAGATTGGCGATACATAGGGGGCAGTGTTGTGATAAAGTAAAGTTGTAACAGCAGTGGCTAATAAGATATAATCAATCTACAAGGAAAAGAGGTACTTATTATGCTGCAAAATTACAACCCTGAATTTAAAAAGAAAATTGTTCGCCTCCGTTTAGAGGAATGCCGCACCATGAACAGCATCACCACGGAATACAGCGTTTCCAAAGAGACCATCCGCAGCTGGTGCAATGAATTCAAAGAAGAATGCTGGATAAGCCCCAATACAAAAACAGAGTATGACAACATGAAAGAGATACTTAATCTGAAAAGAGAAAACGAGGAGTTTAGAAGGGAATTTCTGTTCTTAAAAAAAGCAGCAGCATGCTTCGCAAAGGAACTCGATTAGAGGCTTATCGGTTCATGGAACAGCACGGCAAAGAATTCGGAATCCGCTGGCTGCTGAGGCGGCTTGGCATCTGCCCGAATGCTTATTACAACTACCGGAAACACCGTAAGGCGGGTTATTATGCCCAAAAAGAAATAGTAAAAGCACAGATCAGGCATATTTATCATGCGCATAACGGGGTAGCGGGATATCCCTACGACAATGCCCCCATGAAAAGATATTTTAACACTCTGAAAAACGAATGCATCTATTTGTACGAGTTTCATACAGAAGAAGCTCTGTATCAGGCGGTGGAAGAATTTGCCTATGTCACATACAACCATGTTCGTCCACACAGCCATAATGGATATCGTACGCCTTATCAGGCACGGACTGATCACAAATATGGAAACTAATTTTTAATATAAAACGTTGCAAAAATTTTTGACCACTACACACAACAGTTCCTTACCATGCCATACGCCTTGCACACCAATGTGCTGCCGTCCATCACTTTTGCAAATAAGTTTTCCTTACAATTCCCGGACTCCCTCAGGGGGGTCACGCATGGCAAAATCGGACATGGCATTGATAAACCTGCAGGCGTTCCGTGGCATGTCCTGCAAATCCGGTGCCTCAAAGTACCTCATTTCCATGTCTTCCCTTAATCTTGTGATATTGTTCTTCTGCTGCGTACTCATGGATGCATCCATAGGCAGCAGGGCATTTATGCAACCATCCACTTTGGAATCCGGCATTTTAACCCTTCTTAGTCTTTCAAATTCCCTGCTGAGCTTAAAACCTCTGCCACTTTCACCCCCTAATCCATGCCAGGGCTTTTCCCTTGTGTAAAACATCGTTTCTACGTTTGCTGCCATTTTCATTTTCTCCTTGTGAATGTGATAATTACTGCGTCTGCAAGGCTCTAGTATACTGACACAATGCTGTTCTCCATACGGCGCATTTTTATACTTTTCCCATGAAAATCCTCTGTGTTGCTTTCCATGGAACGAAAAATGGAGCAATATCAAAGCCAGCTTAAATAGCTGGACTTCTGATACTGCTCCATCTTTTTCCTTTTGTATAAAGTTCTATCTATGTATAAAGTTTTATCTGTAAGGTCTTTCGGTTATCTGCCATTCCATTTATACAAGTGTCTGAGATCTGTACAGCGTATCTCTAGCAGTACAGAAAAACCGATGCGTCTGTCTAAATATGCCGATTTTGTTCAGGATTAAAACGATTCTGTTTTGACATAGTGATTCACTAAATTTCCTGACATATCATACCATAAAGCATCGTTTGTACAAAAGGTGATCCGATACTCCGTCCCGCCCAATGTACAGATCACATCTGATTCAGACACTCGGTACAGAATAATTACTTCGCTCTTTCCGCTTTCTGAATCGAGCCATTCCATGTTTCCCACAGACCCATCTTCTGTTTCGTCACTATAGATAGATATAGTAATCGCATTTGCTCCTTCTACATATCTGCCTGCAACATCATATACAGATACGGTATCTGTGGGCAGTGATGCTTCCGTTTCTAGAACTTCTTCCAGAACATTGTCCTTTTCACTTGGGGCAAGCGCTACATCATTTACTTCAGCATACTGTTCAAATGCTTTTTCCAGCATTGCGCTTGTAATCATCTGTGACTGGGGCACATCATTGAAACTCAACGCACCAGAAGCAAATGACCCATCATCTTTTAGGACAAACTGTAGGCGCGCTTTTACTTCAACGTCCTGATATGTACAGTATCCTGTAAACTCCACTACATCCTCCCCATCTTCGCCTTTAAAATATTTCCAAGCAGGGCTTCCAAAGAAACTTTCAAAAGCCTCCCCGAAAGTAATCTCAGAGTAAGCCTCTGGATGTCCATTTTTTACACTTATTACATGTTCATCATCACTGTCAGCAATATTTTCTGCCTGGTCTGCCACTTCCTGAACAATATCTTCTGCCTGCTCCTGCAGATCTTTTGCAGTTTCTTGTGAACAGCCACTCATAACGCACAAAATACTTACTATCATTAAAATATTTGCTACAATTTTTCTCATGTGCATTTACCCTTCTCATAATATAATTTTACTTTTGCCATCATAGCCAATTTTCACCATAAACAATAACTATTTTTATAAATATTGCCTTTGTAATTCTTTTACCATCTGCATATAAAGTTCTTTACACTTTGCATACTCCATATTTTCCAAGAAAATTAAACATGGACTCAAAAACTCATTCCATATCTTTTGATAAATTTCTTCACAATTTTTCTGTTTATTAATATTATCAACTATCCGGGGAGCTGTTTGATAATACTCATTTATTATTTTTTCTCCATCTACTTCATGGGCAAGAATTTTATTCCGATATTCTCTAAACACTGTCAGTTCATAACAATTATCCGCTTTTCCAAGCTGACTACATGCTGCGGTTGTGATATAACAGCCCCCAGAGCCAGCATAAGTTTCCTCATTCACTCTCTCTTCTCCCCGACTCATAACACTTGCAAGACTTTCTTCTGCTCCTGGAATATGACATTTGACAGCATAATCTAAATATAAAACAGCATCCTTATAATTATTTTTTATAAAATTGCTCCCACCCGTTTTTGCCCCGCTGCTCAATGCCCGCCCGTAATAATACAACATAGTCGGCGATGCCAATGTAACCATCTCGTTTAAAAATTCTTTTGCTTGTTGCTGATCTGCAATTTGCGGCAACCCCTGCATATATATTGCGCTGATAAACACTTTTGCATAGGAACAATTTAATTTTGCAGATTTTAAAATACACTGAATGGAAATTTCCATATCTTCTTCTGTTCCCCAGCCATAATAGCTACACACTCCGGCAATGCACAGATATGCTCTATGCTTTCCTGCATTTAATGCAATAGAATTATATAATTCTGTATGATTCTCATTTTTTATTTTCGTAATATAATATAGTATGTAACGTTCTTCTGCAATTGTGGAACCTGCTTCTATCATCTTAAAAATTGTTTCAAAATCCCGCTTCTCCATTGCCTCTTCTACAGCAAGTGCTATTTGAATGTTTTTATCCAACAAATTTAAATATTTTTCTTTCTCATCTTCCTTTTCTTTTAAACTACTCCACAGTGCATCTAATCTCTGTAATTCCTCTCGTTTATCCAATCCAAATGCGTTTGCCTGTTGTTTTACAGTTTTCATTTTCAAGCTAACCTCTGCACTCGTTCTTTCTGGCAGTTGTAAAACCTTCTCCATCTCGTTATCATACAGCTCGTCTATTTTATCATCAAGATTATCTAAAAGAAACAGTTTATATATTTCTTTCAACTGTGAGATCAGCAAAATATCTTTATAGTACCTGGTATATACTGCCTCATACACTTTGGAATCATAAGGGCAGTTCTCCAATGCCAGAATTATATCAGCCCAAAATTCTTCTTCACTTTGAGCATATTCTAAAGCATGGGTTACCAGCATTTTGGATTTATTGCCATTATTATAGACACTATGGACATGATTTGTCTCCTTTTGAATAATTTTCCAACAAATATTATGCAGAGCCCTAGATACATGTACAATCATCTCTTCCAATAAATTATAATTTTCCGGATTTTGAAATACAGCTCTTTTTTTGGCATCATTTCTCATTTCGTCCCCTATTGAGGTAATTCCGTTCTTTACGCCCCGCACAATTCCCGCACCCGCATTTGCAACCCCTGCTGCCATAATTCCCCCCATTGCTCCAGAAAACCCAAAACCGCCTCCAACAAATCTCCCAGATGATGAATGATTCGTTAACTGACGGAGCAATTTTGTTTGTTCTATATTTTCACAAACTTCAGCATATCTTCCAATCACTGCTTCCATACGTTCGGAAAAACAAGTCATATCTATGCCGCTGCCCAATGCGCCTGCATTATAACCATATATTTTTGAGGCAATCAAAAGCTTCTCTGCCTTTTCCTGCATCCAATCTACAAGTACGATTGCTTTGGGGATTGCCTTTCCCACCCAATCCTCCATATTTTTTACATTATTCTGATAATATTGTTTGAATTCAGACACCGCTGACGAAGCTATGCTGAAAATATATGAAGATAAATTGGAATATACTATGCAATCCGTTTTAAATTTCACTTCATATTGTCCTATAGGCAAAATATATTCCGTTCCCATTATATAGGCACGATAGTGTAATATCCGTTTCTGGCTAAAAAGTGGTTTGGGACAGATTACGTCATTTCCCATCTCACCAATCAAAGGAATTACTTCATAATTTTTTTCTAAAGCCATGGGAATATCCCTAACATCCTCTCCCATGCTTTCAACTTCAATCTCCGCACTGCCAGCTTCTTCTATTTCAAATGTTTCTTCACAATCATCCCTTCTATCATAGATATTGAAATCTGGAAGGTGTGCTCCACACTGGAAGCAAAATTTAGAATCTTCTACCAAAATTTCTGTACCACAGTTCGGACAAAACATTTGATCTGCACCTCCATTAAATACGATAACCGGCTTGTCTATATTTCTCTACCCTTTCTATTGCCGATACCGCTTTCTTCATTTTTTCATCATTATCCTTTTTGCTGGCAACATAGCCTGCCATTGCCAATACAATGCCTATTAGCCAGGCTATTGGAAAAAACACCGATACTATAATCCCAATAACTACGATTCCGACTGCTCCCAATAATAAATTACTTTTTTCTTTTTTTATTTCTTCGATTGAGTCTGCCAAAGTAATTTCTTCCTTCAATTCCTCTTTTACATAGCCGTCCAGCAAATCAAGAATCTTAAGTTTCATGTCATTCGAATACGAACCTTCAACTACTTGATTCCTTAACATTAACTTTTCACTTTCATCTTGTGCAGATTTATATATCAATCCTGCTTGTGTTTTTGCATTATTTTTGTTAATTACTTCCTTTAACATCTCCTCTTCTTTCGAAGAATCCTCTGATGTAGCTATTGCTCCCGCCGTATCAGAATTACCTGGTATGTTTTCAAAATCAATAAAATTACTTTTTTCTCTCATCTTTCGTCTCCCTAATTTACTTTACATCACCGTTATTAAAAGTTCCTGTGTACTCTACCTCGCCATTTCCACGATATAATGTTCCTTTCCCATTATATTTCCCTTCTTTGAAACTGCCTTCGTATACAATTCTGTTATCAAGCAATGGTACATCATATCTCAAGTCACTGTATTTTAAAATTTCTCTTTTGTACATATTCGCTGCATGATAATAACTGTCTAATACGATTTCATCTGGTTTTTCATAATACTCAATTCCTTTGCCTGACCTTAACCCATGTATAAATTCTCCTTCATAAGAGATAAAATATCCGTCGTCCAAACTGTTTTCAATATCTATACCGTATCCCTCTTTTTGTCCTGCTTTAAATTCTCCTGCATATACAGGAAATTGCTCATAATATAGAATGCCATATCCATCGGGTTTACTATTTTTTGTTTTTCCGTAATAAATATATTCTGTTTCTATTGTTGTGAGTTTATATTCTTTTTTATCAGACATCCACTTCTTTGCTTCTGATACATAAGAAAAGAATTTTTCCGCCGCATTTTTGCTTTCCTGAATCAGCGTAATAATCTTTTTCCCTTCATCTGCATCTTTGTAAGAATAATCTAAAAGAGTTGTATACGTTAATGCTTTCTGGTCCATTTCTTCTACTGTGTATTCCCATTCTTCCTGCTCTGCCGCTATATCAGGATCTATTCCAAATTCCTCATTATCTTCATATTCCTCACTATCTTCATATTCCTCATATGCTTCCCCTTTCTCCCCGAAGTCTGATTCAGCGCTATCAATGATATCCTGCTCCAAATCTGCATCATTCTCATTTTCCACTCCTGCTTTCGTGTTACTGCTATCAGAAACCTCCCCCATGCTTTCCTGCACAGATTCTTTTCCATTCTCGTATACAGTATCCCCTATTATTTCTTCTGCGTCATCTTCCTGTACGGATTTTTCCGTTATCGTTTCCTTTGAAATAAGAGTATATGCATTTTCTATACTGCCTGATAAAACTCCAGCTACAATTGCCACTATATAACACGATACAAATGCAATACCACTCTGCTTCGCTTTCCTTTTTGCAATTGTAGTATCTTTTTGGCGTACTTTACCCATGATATGTTTGAATAAATTAAATAATCCTCTCAGGAAGAAAAACATTGCTATGAACGAAAACACCATTGCCAAAGCTTCCATATTATTTTGCCTACCTTTCCTCATTCTTGTAATAAAACTGCACTTTATCAACCTTTTCTTAATCATGTTCCAAGCCAATTTGATTTTTTTCGCTATTACTACAATCTATACACCTTCTTTTCCATATCGAATACGATATGTTTTTGTATACTATATTTTATTTTTACTATTATATATTCTTTTAGCAATTTTTTCAATGCTTTTAGCAATATTATTTTTCCCCAAAGCAATAATCTGTATTGTAGGATAGGGAAGATGGAGGTGTGTATATGATAAATGGTCTTGGAGAACGTCTCGAACATGCAAGAGTCAGTCTGCATCTTTCGCAGAAAGAAGTTGCGGCGGCTATCGGCGCATCTGCTTCTGTCATTTCTAATTACGAAAGCGGCGAGCGAACTCCCAGTGTGGAGAATCTCATAGCTCTTGCCAGTTTATACCGATGCTCTACGGATTATCTGCTTGGCTTAAAAAAACCGTCTAACTCCTATGTAGACGTTTCCATGCTGGATGAAAGACAGCGCAATCTGCTACAGAGTTTTCTTCACGGTCTTGTCAGTTAGGCATTTTGTCATTCTGTCTGACTCCTTTTTCCCAAGCATATTTTTTGTATGCTCTTTATCTCATTATGTATTATTTTTACAGTCCTGAGATGGATGTCGTCAGATTTCTGTGTTTCCATATCAGCCTCTAATAGGATGAGAAGGCTAAGTACATTCAACAGCCCCTCATTTACCTTATCTAAGTTTATTTCCCGTTTTCTTGTCACGTTTTGGTTTCCTTTCATGTCTTATTCTTTCCTTTCTATGCCATTTCCTTGTTGCTTCCCGTCTGATATTTGTTTTTTTTCACCTACTTTCTTCCCTGTGTAAAACGTCTCCTTTTCCTTTGGCATTATCCTTTTTTTCTATCCTCTCTACAATTGATACCCGCTAAACGTTTGTTTTTCGTTTTTTGCCAATTTCTCCAATTTCTCTTTTTCTTCCTCTGTAACTCGAAATTTAATACATTCGTTTTTCATTATCCAATTCTCCTATTCTTTGAATTAAAATAATTTTATTGATACCAGACATGAAAGCACAGAAATATATATATCATATAAATGATAAATACATACTCTGATTTTTCACTTAAGATTTTTTCATTCATGATTAAGAAATAATCAGATTAACAAGTACGCAAAATTTTTCTAACTCACACAAAAAATATTCTTTTTCTTCACTGGCAGTTTAACTGAATTCCACATTTTTGCGGGTACAATCTTAAAAATTCAGGATGCTATCAAAGACGTCTTTGGACCAATGTTTGAGGCTATGCTCCAGGGAGAGATGGATTCCCATCTGGGATATGGGCGTAATGAGCGCGGAGAAAAGGAAACGACGAACAGGCGTAATGGTTATTCTCATAAGTGTGTCAATTTTGCTTATGGAAAGCTGGATGTTGCCGTTCCAAGGGATCGGGATGGCAGCTTTGAACCGAAAACAATCCCAACACGTACCAAAACGTCAGTGGGATTAAAACAAGGTATTATCCATGTATGCAAGAGGCATGAGTCAGCATGATATCGCAGATGCGGTGGAAGATGTATACGGTTTTAATATCTCCCATGAAACCATTTCGACAATTACGGACAGGGTAATCGGAACTGCAAAAGAATGGCAGAACCGTCCACTGAAAAAGTTCTACACGTTCCTCTTTGTTGATTGTATTTACGTTACCATACGAAAAGAGATGGAAACAAAAAAACTGTGCGGTATATGTCGTTGTAGGCTATGACGCAGACGGCAGAAAGGACGTGCTTGGGCTGTGGATTGTCGAATCAGAAAGAAAACACAGGTACCCCTGATTCGCTGAGAAAGGCTCTAAACATAATTATTTTTGTCTTATAGGAAAAATCCTTGTAAAGATTGCTTTCTTATAAGACGAAAATAGCAAGTATCTACCACAGATACTTGCTTAATTCTCTAACCTTTATAGTCCTTAACGCTGCACCCTCTTTTTAACGTAACTAAGAAAAACCCCCTTACCCCCCGGGCGTACTGACCCGCTTTATTCTGCGTCAAATGGTATTCCCCCATGCATAGTTCTACAATTTTTTTGTTAGGTTCTTGCAGCAGTTCTAACATTTATACTGATTTCTTAATACAGTCCGCTCTTGTTACATCCCGGACATCTGCATCCCCAGCTTCCCTGTAAGCCACGATATTAAAAAATATTTTTTTCGTGCCGTCCCAACCTCAAGCCGCCGTCTTCCATGCACAGGTTTTCAAACGTATACTGTGCCCTGCCCTTGTGAAACGGGTTGAACGTGCAGATGAATATAACAAAGCTTTCTTTCAGCTTCCGATAGGATTCCCCGTTCTCAATCATGTTCAAATCTATTATACCCTGGCAGTATCGGCTTCTATGTGGGATGTCCTACCTATCAATCTAACATGCGTCCGCCACCCTACACATACACGTTCAGCTGGATGCTTTTCGCATCTTTCGCAATATTGATAGCTTTCTGTTCTTCCAGATACTCAATGTCTTTTATCTTTATTTTTAAAAGCCTTTCCAAAAGTACAATGCATATTCCTTTGTCATGCATAACCTTGTCAAAAAGAAAGTCATTTTTTATCTGTAGTTCTTCCCATGTCTTATTCTTTTTCATAATGGGTTTCGTCCTCATACTGAATATTCCTCCATTTGAAAGGCAGAATACCCTATAATTTTTATACTGCTAAATTAATATCATGATAACAAAAAAATTCGCAGGGTAGCTTTTATACTATCCTGCGAATTTCTGTATTTTGTCTATCAATGACGACCAGCTTGTGTAAGGCTCCCTTTTCCCTTGCTTTTTAAAAATTGGCGTCAAACTGGTGTCAAATTTCGATTCTCAAACGCTGTAACCCTTTATTTTACTGGCTTTCTTTGCCTAATGACTTCATCGTCGGAAGCTTTTTTGATTGCTAAGCTAACTCTTGTATATCCTTGCAAACCCTTGGAAAATGGGCTTTCCTGGATTCTATATACTTGGATACTCTTGGACGTTTTTTTGACTTTTGTGCGTCCAAAAGATGTCATTCGCCTTAAAATACGTCTTTTTATTTTATGCATGTACTGCTGTGTCAAACACAACAATACTTAGCAAGTATAACATATTTGCCACAGTATGAATAGGTATATTTTTCAACCTTCAAAGAGTTCAATCGCAGGACTCTTTTCTAAAAAATATCCATATTTTTTGATAATTTCTCAATTACTGATTTGGTAACATCTGGGTTTGCTTCTGCATATATGTTCATGGTAGTCGATACATCAGCATGTCCCATTACCTCTTGAATTACTTTGATGTTGGTTTCATTCTCGCAAAATCTTGATGCAAACGTATGTCTGAAGATATGGCAGGAGAATCTCGGAATCATAACAGGTTCTCTCTTCTCCTTTTTAGCAGCCACCTCTTCTTCTGAATTATGTGTATCCACAATTCTCTTGATTGCCCGGTTTACTGCTGCTGGGTTATGTGGCATCCCAAATCGGTTTGTAAATACAAAATTGGTCATCCCATCCACATTCTCAACACAAAAGCCTTCCTGCTTCTGTCTCTCATATTCTTCCTGAAGCACATCATATACCTGCTGCATCATAGGTATTCTACGATTACCTGCTTCCGTCTTTGGCAAAGATACTCTAAACTCACATTTATATGAATCATCCGCTCTCTGGTAATAGGTTAAGCTATGATTGATATCAATAATTCGATTATCCAAATCAATATCATCCCAGCGTATCCCAATTGCTTCTCCTATTCTGCACCCAGTTCCTAACAAAAATACAAAGAATGGATACCAGTGATAAAAGAACGGATTCTTTGCTACATACTCCATGAATTTTCTCTGCTGATCCACAGTCAACGCTCGCCTTGTTTTTCTGGCACCACCATTACGCTTTTTTACTTCACAGTATGCTCCGTCTACCGGATTCTTCCTTATGATATCATCTCTGACAGCAAGCTGAAATGTAGGTCTTAATACTGTATTAATTGTCTCAAGCGTATTAATCTGTAATCCCTGATTATTAATCAAGTCTGTATAAAAGAACAACACGTCTGAGTATTTCACATCTCTTACTTTCTTCTTGCCAAATGTATCACGAATAAAATGATTCCATGTATACAAATAATTACTGTAAGTAGTACTACGCAATTCTGTTTTAGTTGATATGTACCTGTCAAACAAAAAGTTCACATCAGCTTTTCCTGCGACATAGACATCAAGTCCATCCAACTGGTCTTTTTGTAACTGTTCTTCTCTTTCTCGAAGTTTTACCAAAGACTTTGCATAAATGGTCCTTTTCTTGCCTAATGGATCAATATATACATATGAGTATCTTCCGTCGCCTTTTCTGTAACCCTCACCCTTTCTTAATACTCTGCCTTTACCATCTTTTCTACAAGCCATTATTCTCTCCTTTCTGGAGAAAAGAGCCTGTTCTACTGATTAGCCTGTTGTTTCATTTGTAATTCAACACCCATTCTAATCAATTGCGAAATGGATAGATTATGAGTCTCAGCATACTCAACCATTATCTGGTATTCCTCTTCTTTGAATTTAACAGTCACCTTATGATCAAAAGGTTTATCTGCTTTTGGTCTTCCAGTTCTAGCCATCTGTATGCCTCCTTCATATCTTAATCATATTATACTTTTGGTCTGACCGAAAGTCAATACATTTTTTCTCTCTTGGCTCATTTTTCTCCATACTTGTTTGTATTTCTTCTATAACTAATGCGTCATTTCTCATAATTACTTATAAAACTCGTCATCTACAATGTGGAAAGTTTCAAGATATTCGTCAATAATATCCAGATTAACCAACACCAGCTGATTCACTTTATAACATGCCTTTGCATCCTTCGCTAACTGCATAAATTTTGACACGCTCATTGAATACATCTCTGCCCCTTCCGAATATCTGACAAATCTTTTATTATTAGTCTTTTTAGTTCTGCTGTCCATTTGCTAACTCCTCCATTACCATTTTGCGAGCTACAGGTAACAGATCAAACTGTCGTATCAATGCTCTGTCTATTTCTTCTCTCACGCCTGAATCCTCAATGACAGTTCCACTTTTTGCTCTAATGCAGCCTTTTGAAATTGTCTGTGCATCTTCAGGCATAAAATCAGAGATCTTACTTAATCCAAATCCACTCACATCCTTCGGATTTAAAATCACATGTACTGGGATATCCTTTAACTTACTGCTCAAAGGGACTACTGACACCTGCGGTGCACCATCATGATTGCTTGCATCACATGAAATAATTATTCCTGGTCTGATTCCGCCCTGAATGCCATGTGGGTTTTTCCCAAAATCCGCATACACGACATCAAATTTATTATATTTACCATATCTTCTTTTTTCTGTTCGTCTACTCATATCTATGCTCCCTTCTTGATGTGCATATCTAACCTGCCCTCATCTACAGTCACCACAATGCCGCCTGCTTCAATAACCAGTCCTACCTTAAAATAAGCATCCGCAACACTGCTGGATATAGCTGCCATATTCGCAACAACTACTCCACTGATTTGCTTTTTGCGGATCATATTCACAATCTGATTCCACTGGCGATCAACATCTCTCTGCGAAAAGCCATTGCGTCTCATCTTTCCCACGATTGAATATTCTTTTCTCTTTACAAATTCATGTATATATTTGCTCTGCTTGTCTTCAAGCATATTTACTTTTTCCAATGGAGCCTGCACTGAAAGATATTCTATGCAATCCATCTTTTTAATCTTTCTTCTCATTCTCTGCCTCCTATGCCGACTTCAAAGCCTGCTCTATCATAAAATCAAATGTCTTTTTCAAATAATCCTGCTTATCTGCAGGTAATCGCTTTAGTCTCGAATCTAATGAATCCGGTGTACATTCTATTGCAAGTAATGTATTTGCATCTGTTTCATAAACTTCCATAAGCATATACAAATTTTTCATGCTCAGGTTTCTTCCCCCTTGCTCCACTTGTCCAAGTGTCGAAACACTTATTCCAGTTTTAGCAGCAACCTCTTCAATGAGAAGTCCTTTGTCCTTACGGATATCACGAATCACCGGACCAATTTTATATCCTTCATATTTCATCGTCGTACCCTCCAATGTCCTGTGCCATTTCTCTAATCATCTCTACCGCTGCGTCTTCTGTCTCGTACTGACCAAGCCACTTCCCACTTGAATCATGTACTACTGTTCCGAATGCAGTCTGTGTAAATCTGCAATCCTTCACAGCCGGGACTTGTTTGTCCCGACCGGAATGATTTTCTGTTGTCGCTCTACCAAAGGACTCCGTTAGCATCCAAAATCCTCTGCATGAGATGCAGTAATTGGCACCGGACCGACCTCAAGAGAATAGAGCCATATGCCCATATCAGTGATGGTATTCACGAATTCTTCCAGATCATAAATGTCATCTGTGATCTCATTCAGGCTTCTAACTACTACAACCTCAAAACCTTCCTCTTTAAGTGTTGCAAAAAAAGCATTCAGTGCTTCTCTATCATAGTCTCCTGTCATTGAGCGGTCACAAAACACATCATTGATGATTACTCCATTAGGTATTGCCTGATCACGCATATTTTCGACCATCTGGATTACATTAGGTTCTGCTCTGCGGGACTTTACAAATGCAATTCCCTTAGCAAGTTCCTGATTATCTGTACCTTCGTTTCCTACTATGCTAAAATCTCTTTTATTCATTTTGTTATCTCCTTTACGATTTCGTATTGGAGAGTTTTGGCGCCTCCACTCTCGTGGTGTGCTGTTCCTTAGCACATGATTATGATAGAATACTTTCACTTTTTATGATTTGCCTATAAAGCCTAACTTTTCATTGTTTGTAGTCTTTAAAAGACTATTTTGTAAATGTTTCTATTAAGCCCTTAATGGAATCCGCCTGCTCCTGTGAAATAGTCAAGCACTGCTTCCCAAACAGGAGGTAATCAACAGAACAACCTAGAATCTGACTAATCACATATAACTGAGGCACAGTACAATTTGCACGTCCATTCTCAATCCTAGACATCTGATTACTCTGGATATCTAGCACAGCTGCTAAATCAACAGCGGCAATCTTTTTATCTATTCTCAACTTTTGAATTCTCTGACCAATCTGAAATTGTACGTCCGAATTATATTCATTAAAATCAGTCCATGTCATTCTGTTCACCTCCTCTCATGCAAAATAAAAAGCAGTGGTAATATTTCCTACCACTGCAATTAAAACACATATTTTACATTGATTCGATTCCCCCAATTTTAATATTAAAAAAGGGGTATTCTCATTGAGGCTTTTTACGTTGTTCTTCTAGCTGTTCAATAAACTCTTTTACTCTTAATCTTTCTTCATCCGTTATCATTCCCATTCTTTTTTCATATTCTCTTCTACTTTTATTATTATCACAATATGTTTTTAGTGCTTCTTGAAATACATTTTCACTGGTGTCCCGAAAACTAAAATCTATATCCTCATCTTCAGAATCCTTCAATACCACCTCTCCCCATAGTTTCTTTTGAGTTTCATTATCTATTTCCTGTAGTCTTTCACATATAGCCTCAAATCTTGGCTGTAATTTATTGATGAAGCCATTAGAACGCAATATTTCCTTTCTTTCTAATAATAAGTCCTTATATTCCTCATTCTTGTCCAATTCTTCTTGCAACTTAATAGAATAATTAAAATCTTCAGTTGCATATTCTTCCTCTTCACTTGTCATATTTAGAGCTTTCTGTTCAGCTGCATCATTAATTTCACACGTTCTTATTTCCGAAATATAACTATATAACTCATGATGTCTTTTTATCATACATCGAATATCTTCTAAGACAAACGAAGTAAATAACAGCTGATCATTTACATCTAAATTATCGAGAATGTCATAATACCTAAATCTCCTTTGCGCAGATATATTATCCATCTCAATCATATTTTTAATATCATTATTATCCACATAGTTTTGCAATTCATCTTCTACCCTAGCATCATCTTGATAATCTGGACAAAAATCAAGCTTAATATTTTCCAACTCTTTTAGTACCTCAGCTCGTCTTTGAAGATATGGGTACTTTGTTCTCAGATACATTTTAGATATCATTTCATCTTTATCATTCTCAGAAATATCAAGTTTCAATATCATTTCACGAAAACCATCTAACAATTCAGCTATAGACTCTAAACTAGCTTGTTCAAAAAATCCTTTACGCATTTTTTTCATATCAGCATCCGAGTATAACCAATATACATTAATTAAAAAGTTTTTGGAGTCCTTTGGAATTTTGAAATCCTTTGATTTTTTGCAATCAGAAGCTTTCAATTTATCCCTATCAATATTCATCATTTCAAATATATTAAGATACTTCTCTCGTATCTTCTTTGTGTTAAATATTTCCTTTCCCTTTTCAACAGCATCCTGGGACACTTTCTTAACAAGATCTGATAGTGTTATGTATTCAATCATAATTTTTCCTTTCCGAACATGCTGATAAGACCATTTATCGCCTCAAACTGCTCTTTACTAATAGTTATGTTCTCTTCCTTCATTTCTCCAAACAATATATAATCCGCCGATACTCCAAGGATTTTACAAATTACAATCAACTTGTAAATATCAATCCCGGCACAACCTCTTTCAATCCTTGAGACTTGATTAGCTGTTATATTTAAATAGGTACTTAAATCTACTGCTGTAATTCCCTTCTCAATCCTTTTTTCTTGTATTCTCCATCCAATTTGTTTTCTTATATCATCTGTAATGTCTTCAACACTATTATAACTTATTTGCTGCAATTTCTCATCTATCCTTTCGCTTCCGTTGTGGCTAGAAACGTTTGAAGGTCTGGAAAAACTCCTCCAACATGAAATTTTTAGCAAATAAAAAAGGACACATGAAAAACAGTTCCAGTCCTCAAACTGGTTTCTAATTTTTCATGCGTCCTTAGGATGGCACCTTTGCGTATCATAAGCTTACGCTTATTGCAGGTGCCTCCCCTATCATGATGACCACTAATTTAATTGTCTTGTCCTACTATAACCATATAAACTGTTATGGTATCTGATGTCTGACTCCAGGTATTAAATATAATACTTATCCTGTTCAACCTTATCCAGCAATTCTCCTTCCTTAAAATTTTTCAAGGTCATAACCCTGCCACAATGATGGCATTTCATCATAACCCTTGGCAATACCGGATAATTTATATTTCCTGTTACCAAGTATGAAATCTTCATACTCTTCTTGCACTTCTTACAATAAAAATCTATAACATTTAACTCTTTGTTCAATTCAGTTCGCTCCTTATTCATACAAAATCATCAATCTACAATTCTGTACTCGTAAAGGAAAGGGAAATCACCTTTGCAAGCCTTTTGCCGGGAGTTCCGATGAATGTCTGCACATTCCTCGGCTTTGCTGATCTAAAGCCAACTGATATGAATTGTGCTGTCAGCACACAATCACATCAGGCTCCGGCTCTTTCCATAAACCACATATTGTTATCTTCATAGAAAAGGAATATTTCCTTTCCATCTACCACGCAGGTATAACGCTCTCCAACTCCACCAGCTCTTGTACTGGCTGCTCTGCGCTTGTCTTTTACTTGTGTAATCTCATACTTTCTGCCATCTTCCCATGTTATCTCTTTGGGAATGAGCAGTCCGTCCTTTGAAAACTCTGCAAGTACATCAACATATACCTTATTGCTCAATATAATCACCTTCCTTACAAGATTGCTATTGCTCTGGAAGCATCCATCTTCCTTGCTATATAGCCTTTTTCTTACAGTATTCTTTTGCCTGTCCAATAATCGCTTTTACATCAGTAATCATCGGGAAAACAGGCGAGATAAAACAGGTAGTACGAACACCGGCTCTGTGAAACGCTTTCATAGCAGCAAAACGACGTTCAACAGACACCGCCTTATCCATATCATCTTTGAAAGTTTCATCAAGTGTATTGATTGACCATGATACACGAACATCGGGAAAATCCTTTATCAAATCTAAATCACGCATAATCAGGTC
>CAJTJY010000020.1 GCA_910576975.1 uncultured Lachnospiraceae bacterium | reverse complement strand
ACCTTTTAAACAGGTAAGTACATTCGTGCGACACCCTCCTTTTCATGCTATAAAATTACAAAATGTGGAAACTCAAACTTTTTCAAATAAACACCCAAAACTTCACTGAAAAACACGCACCTTTTTGCACAAACAGAATGCCAGGAAAAGAATTCTCTAATTGTTTAACTCTTTCACCCTATAACAAGCCCTGCCGTTCTCCTTTGCTTCATATAACATAGTATCCGTCTCCAATAATAAATGTTTCACGCTCTGTGGAAAAACAAATTGATATGCGCCGATGCTACAGGTTACTTTTTTATCAGGCAGCGCGCCAGAAATAGACTCAAGAAATCGTTCCAGCCGCCGCTTCAGCTCTTGCCCAGTCATTGGTTTCTCAATCATGACGGCAAATTCATCTCCGCCGATTCTCCCTACCTTGCCGTCATTGTCAAAAATGTCTTGTAAGTTCGATGCAATTTCCCTTAATACCTTATCGCCGGCAGAATGTCCGAAAGTATCATTAATTTCCTTAAAATAATCCGCATCCACAAACAAAAACCAGCCCGTTCTTTCTGATTTCGAGCCGTTGGCTTTCTGTGCTTTTTCACAATGATAAAGAAATATCTTCCTGCCCATGACCCCCGTCACCTCATCTATCTCTCCCTGGTATTCCTTGTATGACATATATTTATAAGTTGAAACCAGCAAAATCACAGAGATTGCATTTAACGATAACGAGGCGATTAAAAATTGTATTTGCAAAAGCAATAGATCACTGGAAATCTGGTCAGATACCATCACGCCATGCTGTTCCAGCGTATACGATTCCCTCTGAGAAAAATAGATCGCAGCAAACACTGACATGCAAAGTACAAAAAATTCAAACGCAGCAAAAAACAAATTCATTTTCTTTGGCGCATAAGGATTATTTACTGACTGGTCGATGCAAAGCTTAACATCTTGCAAGGTATCGCTGTGGTATATTGTCCAAAACAGTTCAACAACCACGATACAGATAATCATATAAACTGTATTATTGAAATCCCAATGAAATGCTGAATCATACCGATACCCAAGTTCTGGAAATAAAATCCCCATCGCCGTATAGACAAGGAGTGAATGTATTTTAGGCGCAATCCCTGAAATCATCCCGATCCACAGACGATAGTGCTTCCTTTCCCGTACAAAATGAAATGCCATTCCAACGATAAAGCCAAACAGCGCTCTTGTCCCCACGCCCAGTAAAAGGCTGCTGATTGGGGAACCGCTTAAAACCGGAGAGAATGCGGCATCTGCTGGGAGAACATAAGAAGCAGATGCTTTATACATGCTGGCGGTTCCAAAGACAATCCCAAGCACTACAGACTGCTCAGGACCATATAGGCATCCTGCCACCAAAATTGGAACATAGGCAATCGTTACAGAAATCGGAGGTATATGAATATACCCCAAAAAAGTGAACGACATTAAAAGTTCAATTGCAAGTAAAATCCCAAAAAAATAACGGTCAAAAAAAGAGCCATCCCATAGGTTTTTTATCGTTTTCATCAGACATCCCTTTCTGAGCATCAGCATATTCCAGTGCTGCAGCACTATCATGCTCCCATCATAATTTATACCCTCTAAGGCATCGCATCCCATTATGGCCGCAGAAAACCGGAGGACAAGCAATACTGCCTGCCCTCCCTAAATACTGTGCCATGATTCTATTACTATTCCTGCTTCAGAAACTTTATTGTCAAGCAGCGGTCATCGAATTGTCCGCTCGCACCGCCGAAAATCCCCTACTCTGCCGCCACTGCTTCCTCCGTTTCCATCTCTGATTCAGGCTGAAGCTCCTCTATCTCGTCCAGATTTTCTTCTTCTGGCTTGTAGCTGAAATCCAGCATTTCCTCCTCAAAACTAATACCATCCGTCTCTTCGACATCTGTAGACAGTTTGATGCTGTTATAGCGCTTCATGCCTGTACCTGCGGGAATCAGCTTGCCAATCAGGACATTTTCTTTCAGTCCAATCAGCGGATCCACCTTGCCCTTGATTGCAGCCTCAGTTAAAACCTTAGTGGTCTCCTGGAACGACGCTGCTGAGAGGAAAGAATTGGTGGCAAGAGAAGCTTTGGTAATTCCCAGCATCACTTGTTTGCCCTCTGCTAGCTCCAGTCCTTCTTCCTCCAGTTTTTCATTTGCGTCTTCATAGTCCAAAATATCCACCAATGTTCCTGGAAGGAACTCAGAATCCCCATTATTCTCAATGCGAATCTTTTTCAGCATCTGTCGCACGATGACCTCAATGTGCTTATCATTGATTTCCACGCCTTGAAGACGGTATACGCGCTGTACCTCTTGAATCATATAATCCTGGACGGCGCGCACGCCTTTGATCTTTAAAATGTCATGGGGATTGACGCTTCCTTCTGTCAATTCATCTCCTGCCTCTAGTACGGCGCCGTCCAAAATCTTGATACGGGAACCATATGGGATCAGGTATGCCTTTGTTTCTCCGGTTTCTTCGTTCGTAACAATAATCTCACGTTTCTTCTTGGTGTCTTTGATCGTGGCAATGCCAGCAAACTCCGTAATAATTGCAAGCCCTTTCGGCTTACGGGCTTCAAACAGCTCCTCCACACGGGGAAGACCTTGCGTAATGTCATTTCCTGCAACGCCTCCAGTATGGAAAGTACGCATGGTAAGCTGCGTGCCAGGCTCACCAATGGATTGCGCCGCAATGATTCCTACGGATTCTCCCACCTGCACTGCCTGGCCAGTAGCCATGTTGGCGCCGTAGCATTTCGCACAAATGCCATTATGGGAACGGCAAGTCAATACCGTACGGATCTTGACTTTGGCAAGCGGTTCTCCCTTATCATTGACGCCCTTGCTCATCACAAGCGCCGCCCTCCTTGGCGTAATCATATGGTTTGCCTTTACCAGCACATTGCCCTCTGCGTCGTAAATCGTATCGCAAGAAAAACGTCCAGTAATTCTTTCCTGAAGACTTTCTATCTCTTCCTTGCCATCCATAAATGCTTTGACATACATGCCCGGAGCAGGCTTTCCTTCACAGCAGTCAATATCCCGAATAATCAGCTCCTGGGAAACATCCACCAAACGTCTGGTAAGGTACCCGGAGTCCGCCGTGCGCAAAGCAGTATCGGAAAGTCCTTTTCGGGCTCCATGCGCCGACATGAAATATTCCAATACGTCAAGACCTTCACGGAAATTAGACTTGATCGGCAACTCAATCGTACGCCCTGTCGTATCCGCCATCAAACCACGCATACCCGCAAGCTGCTTAATCTGCTTATCGGAACCACGGGCTCCAGAATCCGCCATCATGTAAATATTGTTATATTTATCAAGACCGCTCAAGAGCTCGTGCGTCAGCACGTCGTCCGTTTCTTTCCATGTTTCGACTACTTCCTTATAACGCTCTTCCTCTGTAATCAAGCCGCGCTTGTAGTTTCTAGTAATTTTATCCACAGTGTCTTGGGCATGCTTGATCAGCTCTGGCTTCTTTGCAGGCACTGTCATATCAGAGATAGATACCGTCATGGCTGCACGGGTAGAATACTTATAACCCATGGACTTAATATCATCCAGCACTTCTGCCGTCTTCGTAGCGCCATGAATATTGATTACTTTCTCCAAAATCTGCTTCAGGCCTTTTTTACCCACATGGAAATCAACTTCCAGTTTTAGCTGATCTTCCGGTTT
The DNA here is from genome assembly GCA_910576975.1 of uncultured Lachnospiraceae bacterium. Taxonomy (GTDB): domain Bacteria; phylum Bacillota; class Clostridia; order Lachnospirales; family Lachnospiraceae; genus Petralouisia. The sequence continues at coordinate 75,407 of CAJTJY010000020.1, read as the reverse complement.
GCTTCGGTCCACGAATCCCAAGTCCTGCGGCAGTATCTCGTTAAAGATAAAGCGTCCCAGGGTGGATTCCACATTTCCAGTTACCACCTGGCCGTCTGGCAGCGTACGGCTCATACGCGCCGTAATTCTGGAGTGCAGTGTCAAAGCATCGTTCTCATATGCGAGAATCGCCTCATTTACGTTCTTAAAGAATTTACCCTCTCCCAGAGCCCCTGCGCGCTCCTGGGTCAAATAATATATGCCAAGAACCATGTCCTGAGAAGGAACTGCCACCGGACCTCCATCGGAGGGCTTTAGAAGGTTATTGGGAGACAACAATAAGAAGCGGCACTCGGACTGCGCTTCCACTGACAGCGGAAGATGCACTGCCATTTGGTCGCCGTCAAAATCTGCATTAAACGCCGTACATACCAAAGGATGTAGCTTAATGGCCTTTCCTTCTACCAGTATTGGCTCAAACGCCTGGATTCCCAGCCTATGCAGCGTAGGCGCGCGGTTAAGCATCACTGGGTGCTCCTTGATAACTTCCTCTAGAACATCCCAAACCTCTGACTGAAGACGTTCCACCATCTTCTTGGCGCTCTTAATGTTGTGAGCCGTGCCGTTGCATACCAGTTCTTTCATCACAAAAGGCTTGAACAATTCAATTGCCATTTCTTTTGGCAGTCCGCATTGGTAAATCTTCAGTTCTGGCCCCACCACGATAACGGAACGTCCAGAATAATCCACGCGCTTGCCCAGAAGATTCTGACGGAATCGTCCTGATTTTCCTTTCAGCATGTCAGACAGTGACTTCAGGGCGCGGTTTCCGGGTCCAGTCACCGGGCGTCCTCTGCGCCCATTATCAATCAAGGCATCCACTGCCTCTTGCAACATCCGCTTCTCATTTCTTACAATAATATCCGGCGCTCCCAGTTCCAATAGCCTGCGCAGACGGTTATTGCGGTTAATGATCCGGCGGTACAAGTCATTCAAGTCAGAAGTTGCAAAACGTCCGCCGTCCAACTGTACCATAGGACGAAGATCTGGGGGAATCACCGGAATCACGTCCATAATCATCCATTCTGGCTTGTTTCCAGACCCCCGGAATGCTTCTACCACTTCCAGACGCTTGATAATCCGGGCACGCTTCTGTCCTGTAGCATCTTTCAGCGCAGTCTTTAATTCTTCCGAATCCTTTTCCAGGTCAATAGCCTCTAACAGTTCCTTGATGGATTCCGCTCCCATCCCCACGGAGAAATCATTGCCAAATTTCTCTCTTGCTTCCTGATATTCCGTCTCAGATAAAACCTGCTTATACTGCAGATCGCTGCCGCCTTTATCCAATACGATATAAGATGCGAAATACAATACTTTCTCCAGGGTTCTTGGAGACAAATCCAAGATCAATCCCATGCGGCTTGGGATCCCCTTAAAATACCAGATATGAGATACTGGCGCGGCAAGCTCTATATGTCCCATGCGTTCTCTGCGGACGCTGGCTTTCGTTATCTCAACACCGCAACGGTCACAGACAACGCCTTTATAACGAATCTTTTTGTATTTCCCGCAATGGCATTCCCAATCCTTGCTGGGGCCAAATATCTTCTCGCAGAACAAGCCGTCTTTCTCTGGTTTCAAGGTTCTATAATTAATCGTCTCCGGCTTCTTCACTTCGCCCCTGGACCATTCACGGATCTTCTCTGGCGACGCCAGGCCAATCTTAATGGCATCAAAGGTGATTGGCTGGTATTTCTCTTTATTCATTGCTTCTGGCATTATGATTCTCCCTTCTTCTACCTCTCTCACAGAGCATTCTGCCATAGAAAATGCAAAATCATTTCCTATTGAAGAACATCGTCAAAGTCAGCGAAATCGTCCTCTAGTTCTAATGCTTCTTCCTCATCATCTTCTTCAATGTCAACCAGCTCTTCGCTCTCATTAAATTCCTGTTTGCTAAAGCCCATCGCTCCAAAAGATTCTTCCTCTTCAAAAGCAAAGTTCCGATCTCCTGCAATAATGGAGTTCAAATCCGTATTGCCGTATTCACTGGTTTCCATAAGCTCTATCTCTTCTCTGTTCTCGTCGAGAACTTTCACATCCAGTCCCAGAGACTGAAGCTCTTTCAGCAATACTTTGAAAGATTCTGGAATGCCTGGCTTGGGAATATTATCACCCTTAATAATCGCCTCATACGTCTTCACACGACCAATCACGTCGTCAGACTTCACAGTCAGGATCTCCTGCAAGGTATAAGACGCCCCGTATGCTTCCAACGCCCATACCTCCATCTCGCCAAAACGCTGCCCGCCGAACTGCGCCTTGCCGCCCAAAGGCTGCTGCGTTACTAAGGAATATGGTCCCGTAGAACGCGCATGAATCTTGTCATCTACCAAATGATGGAGCTTCAGGTAATGCATATGCCCAATGGTAACCGGACTGTCGAAATACTCTCCAGTCCTTCCATCTCTAAGTCTTACTTTTCCATCTCTGGACAAAGGCACGCCTTTCCAAACTTCCCTGTGATCACGATTCTCTGAAAGATACTCGATCACTTCTGGAAGCAGCTCTTGCTGATACTTTGTTTCAAATTCTTCCCAGGAAAGGTTCACGTAATCATTCGCCAAATCCAGCGTATCCATAATGTCAATCTCATTAGCGCCGTCAAAAACAGGCGTCGCTATGTTAAATCCAAGTGCTTTTGCCGCCAGGCTTAAATGAATTTCCAATACCTGGCCGATATTCATACGGGACGGCACGCCCAGAGGGTTCAATACGATATCCAAAGGTCGCCCATTCGGCAAGAACGGCATATCTTCCACGGGAAGCACCCTGGAAACCACGCCCTTGTTGCCATGACGTCCCGCCATCTTGTCACCTACAGAAATTTTACGTTTCTGGGCAATATAGATACGCACCGCCTGATTGACGCCTGGAGAAAGCTCATCTCCGTTATCCCGGGTAAATACCTTGGCGTCCACTACGATGCCATATTCACCATGGGGTACTTTCAAGGAAGTATCCCTGACTTCTCTTGCCTTCTCTCCAAAAATAGCCCGCAGTAGCCGTTCTTCCGCAGTCAGCTCTGTCTCTCCTTTCGGCGTCACCTTGCCAACCAAGATGTCGCCCGCGCGAACTTCCGCACCGATGCGGATAATGCCTCTCTCATCTAAATCTTTCAAGGCATCATCGCCCACTCCGGGAACATCCCTCGTAATTTCCTCTGGCCCCAGCTTGGTATCCCTCGCTTCCGCCTCGTACTCTTCAATATGAACAGAAGTATATACGTCCTCCTGTACCAGCCGTTCACTCAAAAGGACGGCGTCCTCATAATTGTAGCCTTCCCAAGTCATAAAGCCGATCAGCGGATTCTTACCCAATGCAAGTTCTCCGTTAGAAGTAGACGGTCCGTCTGCAATCACCTGTCCTTTTTCTATCTTGTCGCCTTTATACACAATAGGTCTCTGATTATAGCAGTTGGACTGGTTGCTTCGCGAGAATTTGGTCAGCTTATATACGTCACGCTTGCCGTCTTCTGTCTTAACCGTGATCTCATTTGACACGGAACGCTCGACAACTCCGGCATGTTTCGCTACCACGCATACGCCAGAGTCCACCGCAGCTTTGGTCTCCATTCCCGTGCCCACTGCCGGCGGCTCCGTGGTCAAAAGAGGCACTGCCTGACGCTGCATGTTAGAACCCATCAATGCACGATTGGCGTCGTCATTCTCCAAAAACGGAATCAGCGCCGTAGCTACGGAAAACACCATCTTCGGAGACACGTCCATGTAATCGAACATCGCTTTCTCATATTCCTGGGTCTCCTCACGATACCGGCCGGATACGGAATTTCGTACAAAATGCCCTTCTGCGTCCAACGCCTCGTTCGCTTGCGCTACATGATAATTATCCTCTTCATCTGCCGTCATATAGACAACTTCATCTGTGACCCTGGGATTTTTAGGGTCTGATTTGTCTATTTTACGATAAGGCGCTTCCACAAAGCCATATTCATTAATCCTTGCATAAGTAGCAAGGGAATTAATCAAACCAATGTTAGGTCCCTCAGGCGTCTCAATGGGGCACATTCTCCCATAATGCGAATAATGCACGTCACGAACCTCAAATCCGGCACGGTCCCTGGACAAGCCGCCTGGTCCCAGGGCGGACAAACGCCTTTTATGCGTCAGCTCGCCCAGAGGATTGTTCTGGTCCATGAACTGAGAAAGCTGGGAAGAACCAAAGAATTCTTTGACTGCAGCCGTCACTGGCTTAATATTGATCAAGCTCTGCGGTGAAATTCCCTGCAGATCCTGAGTTGTCATTCGCTCACGAACCACGCGCTCCATCCTAGAAAGCCCGATCCGGTACTGATTCTGGAGTAATTCTCCTACTGCGCGAATGCGGCGGTTCCCCAAATGATCAATATCATCACTGTTCCCCAGCCCATATTCCAAATGCATGTTATAATTAATAGAAGCTAAAATATCTTCCCTGGTAATATGCTTTGGAATCAAATCCGCCGCATTCCTGTGAAGCGCTTCCTTTATTTCCTCTATAGTATCATTTTCTTCTAATATTTTATCCAGAACAGGGTAATATACTAATTCTGTGATACCTAAGCTTCTTGCCTCTTGCTTGTCAATATCTACATAATTGGTCACATCTACCATAAGGTTGGATAATACTTTGATGTTGCGTTCCTCTCCCTGAATCCATACATAGGCAACTGCCGCATTCTGGATACGGTCCGCAAGATCACGATCCACGGTAACGCCCCGCTCCGCAATAATCTCTCCAGTAGAAGCGTCCATGACGTCTTCTGCCAGGACCTGTCCGCTTATGCGGTTCTTGAGGGCAAGCTTTTTGTTAAATTTGTATCTTCCTACCTTTGCCAAATCATACCGCCTGGGGTCAAAGAACATTGCATTGATCAAGCTCTCCGCACTCTCCACGGTAAGAGGCTCGCCTGGACGAATCTTCTTATACAACTCTAGCAAGCCCTCATGATAATTGGTCGCAACATCCTTGCCAAAACTTGCAATGATCTTGGGCTCCTCCCCAAACAGATCAATGATCTCTTGGTTCGTGCCAATGCCAAGGGCACGGATCAATACGGTAACCGGAACCTTCCTGGTCCTGTCCACCCGCACATAAAATACATCGTTGGAATCCGTCTCATACTCCAGCCATGCACCACGGTTCGGAATTACAGTGCAGGAATACAAGGTCTTGCCCACTTTATCGTGTGCAATCCCATAATAAATACCGGGGGAACGCACCAGCTGGCTGACAATAACACGTTCTGCGCCGTTGATGACGAAAGTTCCCGTCTCAGTCATAAGTGGTAAATCGCCCATGAAGATCTCATAATCTTTTACTTCTTCAACTGCTTCTTTATTGTAAAATCTAACTTTTACTTTTAACGGTGCGGCATAAGTTGCATCTCGTTCTTTACATTCCGCAATTGAATATTTTACATCTTTTTCACATAATGTAAAACCAACGAATTCCAGACTTAACTGTCCGCTGTAATCTGCGATGGGAGAAATATCAGCAAATACCTCTTTCAACCCTTCATTGATAAACCAGTTGTAAGAATTCTTCTGAACCTCAATGAGGTTCGGCATTTCCAATACTTCCTTTTGTCGCGAGTAACTCATACGAACGCTTTTTCCTGCTTGAATCGGACGTATTCTGTTTTTCTCCATTGACGTTTCACCTCTCGTTTTTATATTTTCAAGAATGCTCCTGCAATCCACTGAAAGCTATATCAGAGAATTTTCCTCCTCTGATATAGCTGCTTGGCAATAAGTACACGTCACCACAATAGTGCATCCTATATGATAGCATAATTCATCAATACATGTCAATACTTTTCTTTCCATTTTTTACTATGGCAATCGAACTGGGAAGATTGCTTCGCCCACCCGCCGCGCCACCCATGCGCCACTTTAGCGGCATGTATCTTTTGCATAAAACGAGGCGGCAATTCCTCTCTAGAACTGCCGCCCTGCTTCACTTTTTTCATGATCCAAAATAAAATTATTTCAATGTAACCTTTGCGCCTTCTGCTTCCAGCTTAGCTTTAATATCTTCTGCTTCTGCTTTCTCAGCGCCTTCTTTCACTACCTTAGGAGCTCCGTCAACTACTTCCTTTGCTTCTTTCAGTCCTAATCCAGTTACTTCACGAACAACCTTGATAACCTTAACCTTGTTCGGTCCAACCTCTGTCAGCTCTACATTGAAGTCCGTCTTCTCTTCAGCCGCTGCTGCTCCATCTCCGCCTGCTGCTGCAACTACGACGCCTGCTGCTGCGGATACGCCGAATTCTTCTTCACATGCTTTTACTAACTCATTTAATTCTAATACGCTCAGCTCTTTAATAGCTTCGATAAATTCTGCTGTTGTTAATTTTGCCATTATGATATACCTCCATTTGTCATTATAATTTTCTAAGAATATCTAAGAAACTTTTTCATGTTCTCTCAAGAAGCCCGCCTCTGCGTCACGCTTACGCCTCAGCAGGAGCTTCTTCTGCTGGCGCATCTGCTGCTGACGCTGCCGCAGCTTCTCCGCCGCCCTGCTCTGCGATCTGATTAAGAACACGGGCGAGGTTGGTAATCGGAGACTGAATGCTTCCAAGGAATTTGGAGAGCAGCTCTTCCCTTGATGGAACAGAAGCGATGGTTTTAATTCCGTCCGCATCATAGAACGTTCCCTCTACAACGCCTGCTTTTAACTCTAACGCCGGTGCAGCCTTTGCAAACTTTGCAAGGATTCTTGCCGGCGCAGTCGCATCATCTTTGGACACCGCAATAGCGCTTGGTCCTTTCAGCAAAGAAGACATGCTCTCAAAGTCTGTTCCCTTGAATGCAAAATTCATCAATGTATTCTTGTAGACTTTGTAAGTAACGCCAGCTTCTCTCAACTGTTTACGCAACTGTGTATCTTCCTCTACAGTCAACCCACGGTAATCTACCAACACAACGCACTGTGCATCCTTGACCTGTTCCGCTATCTCCTGTACGATAGGCTGCTTTAATTCTACTTTTGCCACGAATTGTGCACCTCCTTTAAACAATCGTTTTATCTGAGCTTTTAAATCACAAACACAACCGTTTGGTAATTTAAAAGCCCCTTTGTCCGAGACAAAGAGGCTTGAAATATTCTTTCATTCTTATCAGACAAAGTTGTCCAATAATGTTCCTCGGCAGGTCATACTGTTACGCCCTAAGGCACCTGCTGTCTTCGGCAATATGCTTATATATTATAGCACTGTCTATTTCAGATGTCAACATCAAGCTTAAACAAACTTTGCAGTGTTGATTCTTACGCCTGGCCCCATGGTAGGAGACAAGGTAACGCTTTTCAAATACTGTCCTTTTAACGCTGCCGGCTTTGCTTTGATGATGGCATCCATAAGGGTCTGGAAGTTGTCCGCTAACTGTTCTTCTGTAAAAGATGCTTTTCCAATTGGCACATGGATAATATTGGTCTTGTCTAACCTATACTCAATCTTACCAGCCTTGATATCGTTGATCGCTTTGGTAACGTCCATTGTAACAGTTCCTGCTTTGGGGTTCGGCATTAAGCCCTTCGGTCCAAGGACACGTCCCAGGCGTCCTACAACGCCCATCATATCGGGAGTGGCAACTACGACGTCAAAATCCAGCCATCCGTCATTCTGGATCTTTGGAATCAACTCATCTCCGCCAACATGGTCAGCTCCCGCCGCCAATGCCTCGTCTACCTTGTCACCCTTTGCAAAAACCAAAACCTTCACAGCCTTGCCTGTTCCGTGAGGCAATACAACTGCGCCACGAATCTGCTGCTCTGCATGACGTCCGTCACAGCCGGTTCTGATATGAGCTTCGATTGTCTCGTCAAATTTTGCAACCGCTGTCTTTTTAGCCAGGCTGATTGCTTCTGCTGCATCATACTGCGTTGCCCTGTTGATGGCTTTTGCAGCTTCTACATATTTCTTTCCTCGTTTCATTCTAAATAACCTCCTAGTGGTAATATCGGGAGTCTTCCCTCCCACGTTTCGCCAAATAACGCACGGCAATTCTGTCTTTCAAGCGAATAGAACGTCATTCGCTCAAATCCCGACTTGCCTCGCTGAGCAAGCATTGCCTATTCTTCAACAGTAACGCCCATGCTTCTTGCCGTTCCTGCGATCATGCTCATTGCCGCTTCCAATGACGCTGCATTCAGATCCGGCATTTTCAGTTCTGCAATTTCCTGAAGCTTTGCTTTGGAAATAGTCGCTACTTTCGTCTTGTTTGGTACTGCAGAGCCAGACTTGATATTACATGCTTTCTTAATCAATACTGGGGCAGGCGGGGTCTTTGTCACGAAGCTAAAGCTTCTATCTGAATATACGGTGATCACAACCGGAATGATTAAATCGCCCTGGTCAGCAGTTCTTGCATTGAACTGTTTTGTAAATTCAACGATATTGACGCCATGCTGTCCAAGCGCAGGTCCGACTGGTGGCGCAGGCGTAGCCTTTCCAGCAGGGATCTGTAATTTGATATATCCTTCTACTTTCTTTGCCATTTGGAAAATCCTCCTTTAATACTTGTCTGCAGGCGCTTTTGAGAAATTCCTGCAGCTGTGCATCTTATAACTTGCGAATATCTGTGAAACTTATTTCAACCGGCGTTTCACGGCCGAACAGGTCGACATTGATGGTCACAATCTGTTTGCCATGGTTCATCGTCTGGATAATTCCAACCGTGTCTTTCCAGACACCTCCGATTACGCAGATGGAATCTCCCTCCTCAAAATCCACAACCACATCGTCAACCTGAATACCCAACGGTCTCATTTCAGCTTCAGTGAGTGGTACGGGCTTGGAGCCCGGTCCTACAAACCCGGTAACGCCTCTGGTATTTCGAACCACATACCATATGTCGTCATTCATAACCATATTGATAAGAACATAGCCTGGAAACAACTTCTTTTCAACCGTTTTCTTTACGCCGTTTTTCATTTCCACGACACTCTGCATCGGAACCCTAACCTCGAGGATCTGATCTTCAAGATGACGATTCTTGATAGTCTTATCAATATTCTCCTTCACTTTGTTTTCATAACCGGAATAGGTATGAACTACATACCAGTTTGCCTCTGCCATAAATCACCTATGCCTCCTATAAACCTACCAGGGTATCTACGCCATATCTGATAATGACATCTAATACGGCAATGATAAGACCCAAGACAATAGAAACAGCTACAACTGCCGCAGTCTGTCTGCTAAGTGATTTTTTGTCTGGCCAAATAATTTTGTCAAATTCAGCCTTAAGACCGGTGAACCAGCTCGTCTTTGGAGCTTTCTCTGTCTTACTTTCTCCCATATTTACCTCCTATGGCACGCTTTCGCACCCGAAAACCAGGGATGGGTGAACATCTTGTTCAGCCTTTCACTTCCTTCGCTCTCTTGTTACTTGGTTTCTTTGTGTGGCGTATGTTTCCTGCAGAACCGACAATACTTCTTAGTCTCCATTCTGTCTGGATGAGCCTTCTTATCTTTGGTCATGTTATAGTTACGTTGCTTACATTCCGTACATGCCAGTGTAATTCTAGTGCGCACAACTTCCACCTCCACTTAATTTCTAATTTTAGGCATAAAAAAAAGACCTACTTCCATCGCTAGTCTACTATAACATAATAACGCTTCTGCGTCAACACCAAATTCCTTTAAGTTTCCCCATTTTGCAATTGATAGCGCCAAAGGGGGGCTGTCGCACTTTTTGTGCAAGATGTCTATGCTGCCAAAGGCAGCAAGACCTTTTGGCGCTATCAATTGCAAAATGGGGAAACTCAAACAAATTCCACTTTCTCAAAAATCGCAAAATGAAATTTGGCTGTGTTCTTTTTACGACTCTTCTCTTCCAATATTTCTCAAAATCACCGCTGCATTTGGCGGAAGGGAAATATGGATGCGTCCATTTTCCACTTCATAAATCTCCGGCTCCAAGGAATAACTTTCCGGCGTCGTAAGCATAATGCGCACCATTCTGCTTTTGCGCTCCATCTCTGCCGGCCATACTCTCCACACCATGTCCCGCTGGACATAATCGTTATTGATCACGATCACAAATTGCTGCAAGCGGTTAAAACGACCATAGCACATCACCTGATAATCCCCTCCAAGGAACTTCAAAGAGCCTGTGCGAAATGCGTCATACTGCTTATGGATCTTTATAATGTCCCGGTGGAACGCTAAAAGCTCTTGATCCTCACGCCCCCAGGGATACGTCCTTCGGTTATCAGGATCCGTAAATCCTACCGCTCCCGCTTCGTCTCCATAATATATCGTCGGTGCCCCAGGCCAAGTCATCTGAACCACCACGGCTTCTTTTAAAACGCCTTTATTGGTCTCTTCCCCTGCCGCTGCGCTTCCCAAGACGTCAACTCTTCCAACTTTGTGATTGGTACGGGTCAAAAATCTGGAATGATCATGATTCGACAGCTCGTTCATGGCGCACTGCAGAGACGAAGTCATAAAACGCGTCATATAATAATTCATGGCGCCTTCAAAGTTTTGATAATTTCCGAGCATATCCTGCCTGTAACCGTCACTATGCTTCTCCATGCCCGTCAAAAACCAGGTCAATGGTTCCATAAATGCGTCATAATTCATCACCGTGTCCCACTGATCGCCCCGCAGCCATTCCACCGGATCACCGTAATGCTCCGCCAAGATGATTGCGTTTGGATTCGCCTCTTTCACGGCATTTCTAAAGTCCCTCCAAAACTTGTGATTAAATTCTACAGAATGACCGAGATCCGCCGCAACATCAAGACGCCATCCGTCTGCATTAAAGGGCGGAGACACCCATTTCCTGCCTATGTCCAAAATATATTCATACAATTCTTCCGAACCCTCGTAATTTAGCTTTGGCAGGGTATCATGACCCCACCAGCCATCATAGCTATTATTATAAGGCCATCGGTTCTCATCGTGGAATTGGAAAAATTTCTGGTACGGACTGTCTCCAGAGATGTAAGCTCCAGTGGCATATCCAAGCTCTTTCTCATAAATCAGTTCCCGGTCCAGCCATTTATTAAACGATCCGCAGTGGTTAAATACGCCGTCGAGAATGACGCGCATTCCCCGTTTGTGCGCCTCACTCACCAGCTCTGCAAACAGCCGGTTGCTGGCTTCCAGATTCCTGATGTCGGAAACCCGCTTGATGTATCTGGTAGCTGTAGAATTATCCGTCTCATCTGGCTGGAGCAATCTTCCCTCATCCTCGACGATTTTCCCATAATGCGGATCGATATAATCATAATCCTGAATATCGTATTTATGATTGGAAGGAGAAACAAACAGCGGATTGAAATATAACACTTCCACGCCCAGATCCTGCAGATAATCAAGCTTCTGCATCACGCCCGCCAAATCCCCTCCATAAAATTCGCCGACGCCGAATTCTGCCGGACACTTTTCCCAATCCTCGACCTTCTGGCTGTAGACCTTGATATAGTAATACTCGTTCGTAAGCACGTCATTCGAGGGATCGCCATTGCAAAAACGGTCCACCAAAATTTGGTACATGACTGCGCCTTTTGCCCAGTCGGGCGTAGAAAATCCTGGCACGATCACAAATGCATAATCCTGCCTGATTTCCGGCGATACCCCCATGCGGTCATAATAACACTGAAGCATGCCCGTGTTAATCTCGAAATAATACCTGAAAGGTTCTTTTCCAAGCTGCACCTTGACCTGGTAATAATCAAACAGCCCCCTGCTGTATTCTTTCCACATCGGGATCTTCCCAGCGTCAGTACGAAGCCACACAATATCCACATTGTCCTTCGCCGTGCGAAACGTAATGGTCACTTCCTCATCTTCCTTTGGCTCCGGGGGGTTCCGGTAATCCTTTGTTCCATCGGAAAACAGCGCATGTTTCCGCAACAACGGACGCATCAGCATCATATATTGTTGTTTTTGATTTAATTCGTAGTTGGAATATTCTTTCATAGGCATAACCTCTTCAATAATTAGTCTCTGTTATCCATTCTAAAGGATGTCCCTGTTTCACCAAATTGCGGGGGAAACGTCAGCCGTTTTTCTTTTTAAAAAATTGATCGATATTCTGCTTAATCTCCTCTGGCTTCATCATTTTCAGCAAATAGCCCGCCGGCTTTAATGCTGCGATCTTTTTAATATTTTCCCTGTTTGTATTGCCCGTCAGGAAAATCACGTCAAGATCCGCCAACCCTTTCTCTGCACGGATCATTTCCAACACCTGCCTGCCGTCGCAAATAGGCATCTCATAATCTAGCAATACCAAGTCTGGACGGTCAAGAATCATGCAACGCAGCGCAGACACGCCAGATTCCGCCAACATCACTTCATAATCCTTGCCAAGCAATTCTTTCATCGCCTGTCTTACCACGCCAGAATCATCGACCACCAATAATTTCTTCTTTTGACTAGATTTGCCAGTATCAAGGTATTTCTTAATTTCCGTCATCGCATTCTCTGCCTTGATAGTTCCACCCACCTTATCCTCAAGCAAATGCGGCGCCATAACGCAAAATGCAAAATAGCCTTCCCCCGTGTCAAACAACAGGCTGCACTGAGGCTTGTGATTCTCAAAAATCTTCTCAAACTGCACATAGGTAAGAAGGTTCTCCTCTTTCACTTCAAACAGCTCCGCAGACGGGAAATGAACGCGGATGCGTTCCACAAACTGCTGCGCCGTATAACGGGTAGCATTCATCATAAGAGCGCTTAATTTGTCATCGTCTTTTGATCCCATCATTCGTCCCACTGTCTTGACAAGCAAGCTTTCCTCAAAAACAAGGATAATCTCCCATGTCTCGCCATTCTTAGAACCATAGACTAAGCGGTAATAAATTCCTTTGCCGAATTTCTCCCCTCCATAATTCCCACTGACTACCCGGGCATTTAACTGAAACAGCTCATGCAACAGCCGGACAATCACCTGCTCCATAGCCTCCTGTTCCTCTTCTGGAAGAAGCGCCGCCCATTTGCTCACAGCCTTTCCGACAATCGCACGGTCCTCCGTCAACGTATGTCCGATCAGCCAGCCAGTGCACACCCCCAAAAAATGCTCCACGGCATCCTTGGAATATTCCGACTGTTCCAACTCCCGTTCAATTTCCGGAAGCGTCTTCTTTCTAAAATTATCATGAAGGCGTCTGTGCATTTCGTATCCGTCATAATCAATGGATGCCATATATACTTCTTCTTCTGCAAAATGCTTCATGGCATGCTTTTTGAAATATTTAATTCCTTCCTGACATACCCACTGGTAACGTTCCTCGTTCACGCTATAAGCAAGCAGCTTATTTAAAATACTGAAAAGTTTCTTATGCTCCTTGTCAATCACATCCACGCCAATATTAAACCGGTCCTGCCACATAAATTTACCGCCACTCATCCCGCATCTGTCCTCCTTTGTTCCGTTCGTTTTCTATTTATATATAAATAAGAAATATAAGGGTCTAAAACAAAATTGTAGCATATGTGGTACTGCATTTCAATATCCCTGCAAAAAAAGAGACCGCCGCACTGACAATTTTCATTCATCAATGCAACAGTCTCTTTAGGAGAAGGTATTTTTACTATGGGGTGTAGCAAAAACTATATAATGTATTGGGGGTTTTTACGATAACTATAATACCATAATTTTCCCAATAAGTGTGCACAAACTTCACAAAAATTTACATTCTTTTTTATACATATTTCATATCATTTGTTTTCTTTAACGTCCTTGACAGATAGCAATTCTGCACAAATCATCCCTCAAACAAAGCTTCAAACTCATCTCTGCTGATTTTTTCCTTTTCCAGGAGAAGATCTGCACATTTATGAAGAATCTTCTCATGCTCCGACAAAATGCTTCTGGACTTTTCATAGCATTCGTCAATGATGCGCTTAATCTCCTGGTCAATGGTGCTGGCTACGTTTTCCCCGTAAGCCCTTGCATGGGCCAGGTCTCTGCCGATGAACACTTGGTCGTCGTCATTGTCATAATTGATCAAGCCCACATGCTCCGACATGCCGTACCTGGTGACCATGGCTTTTGCAACCCCGGTCGCCTGCTTGATGTCTTGGGAAGCACCGGTGGTGATATCGTCAAAAATCATTTCCTCTGCCACCCTGCCTCCAAGATCCACGATGATCTCTTGCAGCATCCTTCCCTTGGTATTGAACATTTCCTCACGCTCTGGCAGCGGCATCGTATAGCCTGCAGCCCCTACGCCTGTGGGAATGATGGATACGGAGTACACCGGTCCGACATCCGGCAGCACATGAAACAAGATCGCATGGCCTGCCTCATGGTATGCGGTAATTCGTTTTTCTTTGTCCGTGATGATCCGGCTCTTCTTTTCAGAACCAATGCCCACTTTCACGAAAGATTTGCGGATATCGCCCTGTATAATATAGGCACGATCTTCCTTCGCTGCAAAAATTGCCGCCTCGTTCAACAGGTTTTCCAAATCCGCGCCTGTAAAGCCTGCGGTCGTTTGAGCAATCTGCCTCAGATCCACGTCGTCCCCTAGAGGCTTATTCTTGGCATGAACTCTTAAAATCTCTTCCCTGCCACCCACGTCAGGCCTTCCCACATGCACCTTGCGGTCAAAACGTCCAGGACGCATAATCGCAGGATCCAAAATATCGACGCGATTGGTCGCCGCCATCACGATAATGCCCTCGTTTACGCCAAAGCCGTCCATCTCTACTAAGAGCTGGTTCAAGGTCTGCTCACGCTCGTCATGACCGCCGCCCATGCCAGTTCCCCTGCGCCTTGCCACTGCGTCAATCTCATCTATGAACACGATACAGGGCGCATTTTTCTTGGCATCCTCAAAAAGGTCACGGACGCGGGACGCACCGACGCCCACAAACATTTCCACGAAGTCAGAACCAGAAATGCTAAAAAACGGAACTCCTGCTTCCCCGGCAACCGCCTTGGCAAGCAGCGTCTTACCTGTTCCTGGCGGTCCGACTAAAAGAACGCCTTTGGGAATTCTGGCCCCCAGCTTGGTATACTTTCTGGGAGAACGCAAAAAATCCACCAGCTCTTCCAGTTCTTCCTTTTCTTCTTTCAGCCCTGCCACGCTTCCAAAATTGATCTTCTTATTCTCATCTGTAGACATTTTGGCGCGGCTCTTCCCAAAATTCATCATCTTGTTCCCGCCGCCGGAGGAGGCCGCAGCATGGTTGGTCATCATAATATAGAATACAAACAGCACGCCAAATAAAATCAGCGTGGGCAGTATCGAGATCAGCCAGTTCTCCTCTGGCATCTCCTGTACTACAAAATCCTTGAAGTCATACGACTTCATGGTATCCTGCAAAGCATTGATATCCGACAAATGCAAGGTCTTGACCGCATTTCTGGATTCTCCTTTCAGAGTCACGTCCGCCTCGCCGCTTGGAACTTCCCTATTCTGTGAAATGACGACGGACACCACATGATCCATCTCCAAATCCTGTTCAAACTGCGCATAAGTATAGACAGAATTCTGTCCAAAGCCAGAAGAACTGTCCCTCATAATCCAGAGCAATGCAAGAATGATAATCACTGCGATATACAGCCCGAATGCCCGGTAACGTTTCTGATTACTCATATATTTATACTTTTACTCCTTTCACGCTTCATCTTCCAGCATTACCACCCCTACATAAGGAAGGTTGCGGTATCGCTGCATATAATCAAGACCATAGCCCACTACGAATTTATCCGGTATTTCAAATCCGGTATAATCCACCTGCACATCCGTCACCCGCCGTTCCGGTTTATCCAGCAATGTGCACAGCCGCAGACTCTTTGGTTTTCTGCTTTTCAAATTTTCCAATAAATAACTCAGCGTCCTGCCAGAATCAACGATATCTTCTACTACCAGGACATTTTTACCCTCGATAGACTCATCCAGATCTTTAATGACCTTTACCACGCCGCTGGACTTGGTGTCATTGCCGTAGCTGGACACCGACATAAAATCAATAGAAACGGGTATCGTCAGCCTTTTTGCTAACTCGCAGGTAAAAAATACTCCTCCTTTCAGGACACTGACCAAATGCACAGATTCTCCCTGATAATGTTCACTGATTTCTTTTCCCAACTCACAAATCCTGTTTTCTAATTCTTCTTCTGTGATTAACACGCAGATTTTATCACTCATGTGTTGTTCCTCCATTTACCTGTATCTCTAAGATTCTTTTAGTATGCTGGGTTACCTTGACATCTTCGCTGACGCGGTAACCAATGACCCAGAGAATATGGGTGTCGTCTGCCAGCAGCAAGACCTGGTCCCGCTGATATTCCGGCACTTTCTCATCTACAAAATACTTTTTCAGTTTTTTCCGGCTTCCTTGTGCGTCAATCACCAAAAAATCCTGTTTTTGCCGGGTTCTCATTCGCATATTACCTTTAATTTTATCATAATCGAGCCATTTCGTATACATCTTTTTGGGAATTTCTTCATTTTGAGGAATTTTATCCAATAAACGTGTTTGTATTTGATATCCATGGGAAGAAATATACAGGCTTCCGGTTGCCAACGCCTCCAAATCCAAGACCTGGGAGCTTTCATGCGCCCGCTCTGCCTGCCTGCGCAGCAAAACCCCCTGATACGTCTTTTGTCCTTCTATATTATAAGGAAGATTTATCTTTTTTCCAGTTTGCATAGCAAAAAGCTGCTCCAACTGTTTGACATGTATCATGGCAATATCTTGGCTTTTTCCTGCCTCTTTCTGCAAAGCCTTGTGTATCACTGCGCGCCGCACCACTTGTTTTTCTTGTTGCAGCTCTTGCAAGATACAGGTTCCGCCGTCTTTCTCATGGACGTAAGCCTGCAACGACTGTTTTGTCAAATCATCCAGCAACTCCACCGCCTCAGTTACAAAGGCAGCCGCCTGATTGATATGAGAAACAGCATTGGCATTAATCTTTGACAGCACAGGGATCACTTGATGGCGGATTCTATTGCGGGCATATAATAATTCCTCATTTGTCTGATCCCTGCAAAAACCCTGTCCTTTCTCTGCCAAATAAGCTTCAATCTCAGATCGCGCGACACACAACAGGGGGCGGATGATTTTTTGACGAACTGGGCGGATGCCGCACATCCCTTTCATTCCCGTTCCCCGCGCCAAATGAAACAACATCGTCTCCGCACAATCATTTTGATTATGTGCCAAGGCAATTTTATCCGCCCCGAATTCCTCTGCAGTCTGCTGCAAATACTGGTAGCGCAACTCTCTCGCCCCTTCTTCCAGAGACATTCTTCTTTCCCTGGCATATGTTTTCGCATCGCAGAAAAAAACTTTGCACGGAATCTGACGCTGGCTGCAAAAATCCTCCACAAACGCTGCGTCTTTCTTGCTTTCTTGCCCCCGGATGCCATGTTCCACATGAACGACACGCAATGTAATCCCCAGTTCCTGTTGTAATTCCAAAAGAATCAACAACATGCAAAGCGAATCCGCTCCGCCAGACACCGCCGCTAGAACACATTCCCCCTTTTCTACCATATGATGTTCTCTGATAAAATTTCTCACTTTTTTCTTCATTGCTTCTTTCTATCTCCCGTATTTTTCTGCCCAAATCATTTTTTCCAAATCCCAGTGACCAGCACCGTCATATCATCCGGGACTTTTCCTGCCGTAAACAGTAAAATCTGTTCCAAAATCTGCTTTGCCATCTGACCTGGGTTGTTGCTTTCGATGGTTTCCAAAATTTCCCGCATCGTCTCCTCAGGGGCGGGGACGCGCATGTAATCCAGCACCCCGTCGGTAAGCAGCACTACCATGTCTCCATCCTCAAGCTGCCTGCTGCTTTTCTCTATCTCGATCTGATGAAAAATGCCTGCTGGAAGGCTTGCGGAAGAGATGCACTCTACTTCCTCGCTGCGCTTGATAAAAGCTGCCGCCGCACCAATCTTGTAAAACTCGCACATTCCTGTATACAAATCCATCGAAGCCAGATCTACCGTGGAAAATATGCCGTCCTCTCCCTGAATGACCATTGCAGAATTCATCATTCGAATCGCCGTTTCCTTTTGAAAGCCTGATTCCAAAAACTTCTCTATTAACTCTATCACCATTTCGCTTTCCTTACAAGCACTGATTCCCGAACCCATGCCGTCAGAAAGCGCCATCACGCACTGCCCTCCCTCTAAGTCTAAAAATGAAAAGCTGTCGCCAGAAACCTGGGCGTGATCCTTCGTGAGCCTTGCCACCCCCTGCAGGGTATGGAACAAGGTGTCTTCTTCAAATGTCAGAAATACTGGTTCTTTTCCAACCAATGTATGAGTATATTTTCCGGGTACCATGTCACGCTTTAATCCCTGGCTTGCAACTTTTGCCAGATCTTTGATTGGAATATAATTCCCCCATTTTGACGCTGCCCGAAGCTGCAAGGACAGCTTCCCATTCTGCCGTTGGTAGAGATGAATCTCTTTTGCGGCAATCCCCCGTTCCTTAAAACGATATTTTACAGCCGCAAGCATCCGCCCTTCTTGCTGGCTCACATCGCGGTATTCTCTGGCGCAGTCCTCCATAATGTATGCCATGGCGTCAAGCTGCTCCGCAATAATTCCCCGGTTTTCCAAAAGCCGGTTATACCAGGCAAGATTCAGCCTCGCTTTCTCAAATACTCCCACCGCCTCCTCCACAATGCTGTCTGAATACGGACAGTAGCCTGAAAGCTCCCGATGTACCTCCTCCTCCGCGCTGCCCCTCTTTTCTATTGAATGAAAAAGACGAAAGAACAGCTCGTACATGGGGCTAGTCTCTTCCTGCCAGCAGATGGCGCATTGATCGCATCCCATGCAAATTTTTCCGGCAATCTCCTGCTGCATCTTCCCCATCTCTTCTGGCTCGAAATCTCCCTTAAAACTTTCCATCTGCGAAAAAATCTTTGACAAGCCGCTAAAAGATTCCGCATATGTCTGAAGTTTTTCTCCATGTTCCGGGGCCGTCTGTTCCACGGCTTTTTTCCGAATCACCGACACCACGCTTTCTTCCAGCAAGAGGTGCAAGATTGGCGAGAGCACCAACACCATTGTATAGACCAGCACCGACTCCAGCGCCCCCATCCATATTACGGAACGATTTCGTACTAGCAGCACCTCTCCCGCCATGGTAAGCAATAGAACGCTGACGCCTGCCGCAGCAGCTCCCACATGTACGCGGCAACTTTTATATGCCCACTCCACCATTTTTATCACTACTCCGGTAACCAACAGCACCATCGTGTATTTTGCCATTGCCTGCACTGGCAAAAACAGCGCCATTCCAAATATGCTGAAAATCAACAGCAGTGTCCGATTCACTTCTTCCATGCATACCGCCGCAAAAAATCCCGGAACCAGCGGAAAGCATCCGGCAAATTCCACCCTTGCCACAGCCATGGCTAATCCATACATAATAACTTCTTTCCATTTCTTTTTACTCATCGCTTATCCTCCTTTTTCTGCCGCCCCTCAGCGTGCAGTAGTTATTATAAAAAGGAGCATATAAAATGTTTGTCAAAACCGGGATCGCTTTCCAAAAACTTTTAGACAAAAAATCCCCTAGAATCGCTGCTTATGGCGATTCTAAGGGATTCAGGCTTTTTAAGCGGTTCATGAGCGGCAACTTATTTTTCTTGCTCTTTCTCTTTAAATATAATCTCATTGCCGTGCACCAGCCCAAGCTTCGTCTTTGCTGTCTGTTCTATGTATTCTTTGGTATTCACATATTCCTCATACTCTTCCAGTTCCGTCTTTCGCTGCTTTTCTGAATCAAGCTGCGCCTGCAGCTCCTGCTGCTTTGCCTTATAAGTTTCATTCTTACGGTACAATGTTATAATCTGAACAGACATCACCCCCACCATGGTAAGCATGATCAAGGTAATGCATAGTATTCCCGACTTATTATGTCTTTTTCTTCTTCGCATCCGGGTTCTTTGTGCACTTGCTTTGCGTGCCGCTTCTCGTTTTCCCATCTGAAATGCCTTTCATTCTCACACTCGTTTAAAGCTTACATATCCCTATTCTAACTGCTCTCCAGAGTTTTTTCAATTGTTTTTTGCAAAACCGAAAGAATTTTTTTAATTTTTTCCCCGCAAATCCCATCGGCTTTTTCAGCAAACGGGCTGTCCAGGCCAAAGGCCTGCTGACAACGAACATTATTTTCTGAAGAAGAAACACACCGCTCTTTACGACCCAGGAACTGAACACGGCATTATAGAAAAGCATGCCAACCACGACGCCGCCGATCACAAATCCCCTTATATAGCCGCTGTTTTCCCGATACAGCATGGCAAACACCACTGCTGCGCTTCCAATCCAAAATACGAGATCTTCTGCACCTACCAGCCATATTTTATGAGGGATAAGTCTTCGGATAATCCGCAGCAAGTCATAAACCACCAGAAGCAGCGCCCCTGTCAAAAAAGCCGCCAGCAATACGTCTGCTTCCTTTAAAATCCCTGCGCTGACTTCCATTATTTAAAGAGTCTTCCCAAGAAAGATTCCGTTTGTTTTGAGGCAGACTTTACATCCGAATAAGTAAAGCTGTCTATTTTTCCTTCGATATCGATCTCGCCTTTTTCCAAGGTCAGGCGGTTTACATGAAGGTCATTGCCCTTTATCATCAGCATTCCCAACTCTGTCTCCAGCAATATCTCACCCACGTCAAAGGAAAGCACGTCTATTACTCCGTTTAACACCCCGCTTTTGCGGTTGGAGATCATAATCTTATGGCCTCCCCCTGTCCCAGTTCTCTCTTCCATCCAAAAGCCTCCTTCCATATATCCAGGATCAAGTATGTCCTCTTTAAATATATGAAGGAGGCATTGTTTTATGCCTGTTACAGGTATTTAAATAGCTCTTTTGCTTCTTCTTTCTTGCTGGTATCCTGTATCGAAAGCACCTCAACCTTTACATTTTTCGTACCAAAGCCGATTTCAATCGTGTCTCCCGCCTTTATGTCCTGGGAAGCCTTCGCCGTTTTGCCATTTACTGCTACACGTCCTGCATCGCATGCCTCATTTGCAACTGTCCTGCGCTTAATCAGCCGGGATACTTTTAAAAATTTATCAAGCCTCATATCGGTCACCTATTCCTTTGCCATTAAAAGGAGCTGTTGCAAAACAGCCGTCATATACAAAATATGGTTTCAAAGCACAAGAACCTTATCCATAAATTGTATATAAGCCGCATTCTGCAACAGCCCCACAATTGTCATAAACTTAATTATGCATTAATCATATCCTTTAAAGCTTTTCCTGCCTTAAACTTCGGAGCCTTGGAAGCCGGAATCTCCATCTCCTCGCCGCTCTGAGGATTCCTTCCCGTTCTTGCAGCCCTCTCAGAAACTTCAAAAGTTCCAAATCCTACTAACTGGATTTTCTCGCCCTTTTTCAATTCTTCAGTTACAACATCTGTGAAAGCTTTCAGCGCTTTCTCTGCATCTTTCTTCGGTAAGTCAGTTTTTTCAGCGATCGCTGCAACTAATTCTGTTTTGTTCATGACAAAATTCCTCCTCTGGGTTTTTCTCTAAAATATAATTTCGCTTAATTACCATGCCGGCAAAGAACGCCTTCACAGTAAAGATGGCCATGCGGCCTGCTCAACAGCAGGATTAATCATGACGAGCGGTCACTGATCAGGCAACCGTTTCTATCTGCATCACAATTACTCTTCGATTTCCTACACACATATTTATACTTGTTTTTCTATTGTTTGTCAAGAAAATTTCCGCATTTCCTGCGATTTGGGGTATCAGCTCAGCTAACGCCAATAGAAAGAGCGACATGTTACCTGCTCATGAAGCGCAAGCTGAGCTGTTACAATTTAGGAGTTCTGTCCAGTTTTAGTTAATTACAACATTACGTCAATCATTGCCAAGACTTCCTTGCCCAGCTTTTCTGATTTCTGATCTGCATCCGCAATCGAAGTTCCCTTTACGCCATAGTAGAATTTCACTTTCGGCTCTGTACCAGACGGCCTTACGCATACCCATGCGTCGTCCGTCAAATCATAGTAAAGCACGTTGGAACTCGGCAAGCCTGTAGGCGTTTCAGCTCCGGTCTCCATGTCCTTTATGACATCTGTCTTATAATCCCTTGCAGAAACCACCTTGTAACTGCCGATTTCAGCGGGAGCGTTCTCCCTCAAAGCATTCATGATCTTTTGGATCTTCTCCAACCCCTCAATCCCTTTCAGGGTGATGGATTTTACATCGTCTTTATAGTAACCATAACGGTCATACATGGCGATCATCGCATCCCAAAGCGTCATGCCTTTGGTCTTATAATAAGCGGCCGCCTCACACAATGTCATGGAAGCCACTACCGCATCCTTGTCTCTGGCATAAGTTCCGGTAAGGCATCCATAGCTTTCTTCCATGCCAAAGAGATATGTCCCTTTTCCAGTGTTTTCAAATTCGAGAATCTTCTGTCCGATAAACTTAAACCCAGTGAGCACTTCCACTAAGGCAATGCCATAATATTTTGCGATTGCGTCCGCCATATTAGTAGAGACAATGGATTTGATAAACGCCCCGTCTGCCGGAAGTCCTTCCTGTTCCTTTCTCTGGCTGATGACATAATCTCCAATCAGGCAACCGGACATATTGCCTGTAAGGCTGTGATATTCTCCAGTCTGAGCGTCTTTTACATAAACGCCCAGTCGGTCTGCATCCGGGTCGGTGGCAAGGATCAGATCCGCATCCACCTCTCTGCCAAGCTTCAACCCCAATTGGAACGCTTCCTCAGCTTCCGGATTGGGATAACTGACTGTCGGAAACTCGCCGTCTGGCTTCTCCTGCTCTGGTACCACGTAAACATGCTCAAATCCTAATTCTTTCAAAACGCGGCGCACTGGAATATTCCCAGTTCCATGAAGCGGCGTATATACAATCTTCAGCTCTTTTGCCACTGCATCGATGCAGTCTTTGCGAAGAACCAGGCTTTTTAACTCTTCTATATAGGGATCATCAATGTCTGCCCCAATATTCTGATACAATCCCGCAGCCTTGGCGTCTTCTTTGCCCATAGTCTTGACCGTGGCATAATCGGTTACTTTCTTGACCTCGTCCATAATTCCTTTATCATGGGGCGGGGTAATCTGGGCGCCGTCCTCCCAATAAACTTTATAACCGTTGTACTCCGGCGGATTATGGCTTGCGGTAATATTGATTCCGGCAATGCAGCCCAGCTTACGCACTGCATAAGACAGTTCCGGCGTAGGGCGAAGAGATTCAAACACATATGCCTTGATCCCGTTTGCAGCAAGGCAAAGCGCTGCTTCATCTGCAAATTCCGGGGACATTCTTCTGGAATCGAAAGCAATCGCCACGCCTTTTGCTTGTCCATTTACAGATGCGATGTAATTTGCCAGTCCCTGCGTGGCTTTGCGCACAGTATAGATATTCATGCGGTTGGTTCCTGCTCCGATTACGCCCCGAAGCCCTGCCGTTCCAAATTCTAGATCCATGTAGAACCGCTCTTCGATCTCTTTCTCGTTATCAGCGATGCTTCGAAGCTCTTCCCTGGTCTCCTCATCAAAATATGAGTTCGTCAGCCATTCATTGTAAAGTTCTTTGTAGCTCATTTTTTCCTCCTTGCTTTCCCGTAGTTTTCAACACCTTGCATACATGGTTCTATCATACTTCAATATGGCATTTTTCTCAACTACTTTTTCCATTTTCCGTTAATTTTCCGTACCTGTTCCACCATTTTGATCCTGGTTAGAATCATCTCTGTAAATGCTGCCACTTCCTGTACCATTATCGTCATTGTTACTGCCATTGCTATTATTGTTGTTATTGCCGTTATTATTATTGCCGTTGTTATTGTTATTATTGCTATTGTTGTTATTGTTGTTATTGTTATTATTGCTATTGTTGTTATTGTTGTTATTGCTATTGTTGTTATTGCTATTATTATTGCTGTTGTTATTGCTGTTATTCTTATTGCCGCTGTTATTATTGTTGTTACTATTGTTTCTGTTTGGCACAGTAGGATTTCTATTGCTGCCCGTGTTGCTTGGCTTGGTAACGCCAGAACCTCCAGTAGCATTGCCCGTATTGCCACTGCTACTGCCAGATGTGGAAACGGTGTCATCTTCCTCTGTTTCTTCTTCTTTTTTCAGCTCTATGACAATCTCTGCTGAATCAGAATTTACAATGAGAGTCTTGTTCCATGACGCATATCCCTCTGCCTCCGCCTGAAGGCGGTGCGTTCCATAGCTGACCTCTAGCGGCTGGCTGATATCTGCCAGTTCTCCATCAAGATATATCTTTGCCACCGTATTTTCAGGCGTCACCTTAAACTGAATCTTACAGCGTTTCGGTCCCTCACCTTTTAATTCGTCCAGATTGACCTTAAGCTCTGTATTAGCCTCCACCGTAATGTTGCGGCTGCCTCCATATCCGTTATTTGCCACTGCCAGAAGGTATGTCCCTTCTGGCACCTCCATGCGCATCTGAGGCGTAATCTTCTTGGACAATATGTTTCCAATCGTGATATAACCTCCCTGGAAAGTCTCCGTATTCTCCAACACCACGGTCCCATGTCCGGTTTCTATCAGAATCACATATATTTTCTGCCCCACTCCTTTGAGGCATATATTATCCTGTTCGCTGATTTCAGCTACGGAAACCCGGCTGTCGTCATGATAGGCGAGAAGTCCCTCGTCATAATAGTAACTGTCACTGCCCACCGTCAATGATTTCTGGTCCTTATCCAAGCTAAAATTATGGAGGTCATCATAATAAAACGCCTCTTTTGAAATCTGAACCGTGGTGAGAATGTCCTTCTTTTGCTCAATGACAACCAGCTCTCCCAAGGAAAGCTGGCCCACTGTCAGACTGTTTCCATATTTGTCCTTGATGTAAGTACCCCCGCTGTAACTATAAGGCCTCTCCCTTGCAGTCTCACAATCCCGCAAGGTCAAAAGCTTATGGTCAGCGTCAACGCCTGTAACTATGTAAAGGGCTTGCAGCTGTTGCAATTCCTCTCCCTCCTCTTCGTCCACCTGTGCTTTCGCTTCCTCTCTACGGACATAAACTTCGCTTCCGTCGGTAATCTTTTTCTTCTTTTCCCCGCATCCTGCTGACAACGCTGCCAGCAAAAGCAACAATAGTAACATATGTGATTTTTTCTTTTGCAACTTCATTCCTCCTCAATCGCTTTAATCCCTGATCAGACAAAGAAAATTCTCCCGCGCCTCATTCTGAGCAATGATCTTCTCTAGTTTTTCCAAATTCCTTCCGCATACCCATGCCTTGCTGGTGTTAAAATAATGATTTGCAATCTTCCAGAATTTTTCAGGATAGGCAAGACGAATATAAAGCTGATTCATCTCCTGGCGCGTCAGCTTCCTGACATTATTATAAGCTTTCAGCATATCCATGCCAAGCCCCATATTCCAATTATGCTTCTCCAAGATTTTGCGCATGAAATTCCCAAGATCTGCTGCCTGCACGTCATAAGACGCTTTCTCAAAATTAAGCACCGCCATTTCCTGGCGCAGGAAAATCACGTTATGCTGGTTATAATCCCCATGGCAAATCCCAAATACATCCTGCGCATCCTCTGGCACGTCTCTCTCCTGAAGTTCCTGCTGCAGGGCGACCACATGAAGCGCCTCTTGATAAAACAAGTCGAAACTGTGTAGAAATTCCATCTCAAAATCACTTTTCTTCTTGCGGTTAAAGATGAAATTCCGTACCTTTTTCAGCTCTTTGGCATGCCTGTTATTTTGAACAAGCAGGCGGTCCTGCTGGCCTTGAAGATAATCTGGTATTTCTTCCGGGAATTCCCGAAGCACGTTATGTATCTGCGCAAGCTGACGGATTGCCCGAAGAATATCTTCCCTGCTCTTGGTATCACATTCCCTGCCCTCATACCAATCACGCACCATATAGGCTGTTCCGTCTAAATCTCTGGCAAGGGTCTTTTCTTCTTTCGTCCGTACAATGCAGTCCACCTGTCCTTGTCCATGCTCCGCCAAAAAATGCAAGAGACGGTACAAAAAATCTGCTCTGCCTTCCGAACCTCTGTACTCTTTTAAAATCTTTAATCCCTGGTTAGTGTCACAAATCAATGCGCCTCTGCCTTTGGCCGTCTGTCTTACTTCAAACGGATATTGTTCCAGAATCAGGTTTTCTCGATTATACACATAAACCCCTCCACCATGATATTCACAAGTCCATTTCTTGTGTCTTTCTATCATATGTGAAGAGGTTCCGTTCTATTCAGGTTTTAGTTCAGTTTTTATAAAATTCAGCAACTTTTCCCTGGTATTATCCTCGGGATGATCGAGCACATGGTCAAGCAGACGGTCTAACACCGCCCCAACCTGCTTTCCCTGCCCCATGCCAAGCTGCTTGACATCATTGCCATTGACTGCCAAATCTTTCAAAGAAAGGCATTGGTTTTTTTTGAGAATGTCCTGATAAATCCTCTCATAGGCGCAAATTGCCTCCAGCCTGTCTTTCCGCCCATACTCACTTTTTGCCATGACATCTGAACGCTTCACCTCAAATAACGCCGGATACTGCGCAAGACCGATCTTGTGCATCGCATGGCGTACCGAAGCTTCTCTCAGAGAGGGCATCTGGTCGTGACAGGCAATCAACGCTGTCACTCTGTTGATCGTTTGATTGTCAAATTTCAGGCGGCGCAGAATTTCCTTTGCCATCCCCGCCCCTTTTGCAGGATGTCTGTAAAAATGATATATCCCATTTTGATCCATGCTTTTACAGACTGGCTTCGCCACGTCATGTAAAAGCATGGTAAGGCGCAAAACTTTATCTGGGGCAATATTTTGCAAGGCAACAATCGAATGCTCTCCAACATTATAACAATGATAGCGGTTATTCTGGGGGGTCTGCATCATCTCATCAAATTCCGGCAAGAACGTCTTGATTAATCCGATCTCATACAGTGTCCGTATTTCTTCTGGATGATCAGAAACAAGAAGCTTTACCAATTCCACCTGAATTCTCTCTGCGCTGATTCTGGCAAGATTCGGGGCAAGTTCTGCCGCCGCCGCTTTCGTTTCCTCCTCGATCGAAAATCCTAGCTGCGCCGCAAAACGCACGGCGCGCATCATCCGTAGCGCATCCTCCGTAAATCTATCGGTGGGATTGCCGACGCAGCGGATCATCCGCTTCTTCAAGTCCGCAATGCCTCCAAATGCGTCAATCAAGCCCTCAGATTCATTATATGCCATGGCGTTGATGGTAAAATCCCTGCGCTTTAAGTCTTCCATTAAATCTGAGGTA
This sequence comes from uncultured Lachnospiraceae bacterium, assembly GCA_910576975.1. Lineage (GTDB taxonomy): Bacteria > Bacillota > Clostridia > Lachnospirales > Lachnospiraceae > Petralouisia. Next base: position 48,151 of record CAJTJY010000020.1, on the reverse strand, counting down.
AAAGCAACCTCCTTGGGATGCCTGCCATCCTCATATTCCCCGTCAATGCGGTAAGTGGTTACCTCAAATGCTTCCGTTCCCTCAAGCACCGTCACCGTCCCATGCTGGATTCCGGTATCAACGGTCCTAGGGAAAATCTCTTTCACCTGCTGCGGCGACGCAGAGGTCGTAATATCCCAATCCCCCGGAGTTCTTCCCAAAATAGAATCTCTGACGCACCCACCCACGGCATACGCTTCATAGCCGGCGCGCGTCAGAGTGTCTATCAGTAATTTTGCGTTTCCGGGTAACTGAATCTTCATGGTCATTTCCTGCTTTCTACTTGCATAATCCTGCGACTACTTGATTGATAACTGTTCCGTCCGCTTTGCCTTTCAGCTCTGCCATGACCGCCTTCATAATCTGTCCCTTGTTCTTGGTTGCCACGATCTCTGCAAACTTCTCTGTAATATAAGCTTCCACTTCCTCCTGAGACATAAGAGCAGGTGCATATTCCTGAATCACGTCATAACGAAGCTGATACTCTTCTAATAAGTCTGTGCGTTCTGACGGGCAAGTATCCAACTGTTCTTTGGCGGTTTTTAATTCCTTTAGTATCACCCGCTCCACCAGAGCTTCTTTAATGTCTTCCCTGCATCCCTCGTCAATCGCCGCTTTTTTGACTGCTGAAACAAGTGCGGAAATAGCGTCTTTCCTGCCTTTATCTTTTGCTTTCATTGCCGCAACCATATCACTCTGTAACGTCTTAATATCCATAATTTCCTCCATTCTGTGCGCTTTTCAGCACAAACTACCTCCATTCTGCGCGCTTTCTAGCGCAAACAAAGTCATTTGGGAACGCTTGTCCCTCTATAATACCCGCCGCACGGTGACGATGGGACGATAAGTAGCATTATCATAAGCCACGATCCCATATGCGGTCCCCTTGGCGTGGACGATCTGACCATTACCCATATAAATTGCCACATGACCATTATAGCAGATCAAATCACCCGCCTTGGCATTGGCATAGCTGACTTCCTTTCCCACAGAACGCTGAGAATAAGAATAGCTGGGAATGCTGATCCCGAAATGAGCATACACATAACTGGTAAAGCCACTACAGTCTGCGCCTGTATTGGGATCTTTTCCTCCCCAGACATATGGATTGCCTACAAAATTCAATGCATATTGAACGATCGAGCTGCCGCTTACGCCAGTAGAATAACCGGGATCCTTGCCGCCGTTGTCTGCTGGCTGACTGGAATCTCCACCTCCACCTGAAGCTACAGAATTACCGCCGCCAGAACTGCTTCCTGCGCTGCTCGCCTGCTGTTGCTGTCGAATCTGCTCCTGGCGTTCCAAGCGCTCCTGTTCTTCTCTTGCCCGGCGTTCCTGTTCTTCACGCTCCCGGCGTTCGCGCTCCTCACGCTCATTTTCCTGAGCGATGATGAGATTCTGCTCATCGATGGTGTCTTGATACTGTGCTGCAAGCGACTGAGCCTTGGCAAGCAGATTGTCAAAATCCGACACCTCGTCCTGTTTCTGTGCAATCATCGTACGATAACTCGCCTCTGCCGCCTGATGCTCCTGGCGCTTCTGCTCTAGCGCTGCAACTTCCTGTTTCTGCTGCTTTTGAAGCTGCGCCACCTGGTCTTTCGTCTCCTCGTATTCCGTCAAAAGATTGCGATCATACTCATACACGTCGTTTACATATCCCACCCGGTTGAGCAAATCCGCAATGCTTTTAGACTCTAGAATACTGGTAAGCATGGCGCTGTCGCCCTTTTCATACATGAAGCGAATCCTCAGCTTCATAGCTTCATACTGCCGTTTTTCATCTTTCTTTGCCTGTTTTAAATCTTCCTTTGTCTGCTCTAGCTCGTCCTGCTTTATGGAAAGCTCTTCTTCCAATGTGGTTAATTCGATAATTACGTTTACAAGCTCCGCGTCCAGGGCATTGATCTCCTCCTGAAGCTGTCCTTGTTCCCGTTCTATGCTTTCAATCTCGTTCTGTTTTGACCTTAAATTCTCTTCTGCTTTCTGCTTGGCGTTTTCCGCATCTGACTTTCGGTTTGCCAAAGCAACGCTGAATTGGGATAATCCAAGCGCAAATACCAACAATGCCGCCGTTAGCTTCTTCAACTTCATAAAGGCCTCCTTCTAAGGTTTCTGTCAATGCTTATTCAAAGTGATTATAACATCATCTTCCCGTGATAGCAACTAGGGAACAAATGAAATTTTCAAACGGCGGAAAGGACAGCGAAATCATTCCGCCGTCCTTTCGTCACCCTACCGTTTTAATAATCAATATTTTATCTCCGCTGCGAATCTGTTCCGAAGAAAGCTGGTTCGTCTTTACGATCTCAGATATCGTAGTGAAGTTCTCTTTGGCAATGTCCCAAAGCTGATCTCCCTCTTTGACAATATATCCAATGATCCCAGGACTTTCCTGTAATTCTCCCATATCCAGGGGCGCCTGCTCCACGTCGGTAATCTTTTTCACTTGTTGCTGCTGGAACACGATGCAATTCAAGCTCAACACAGCCTTTACTTCCACCTGGCTGCTGTCAGTCATTACCGTGGTAAGCTGATCTATGCCAGTCTGAAGATGATAGCGGCAGTTGGCATTGATGCCAGGAACTTCAATTAGATAATGGAAAGGCAAAATGTCCTTGACCGAGGCGACTGGCATCCGGTCGTCCGCCGTCACGTAGAGAATCGTCACCTGCAGCGTGCCCTCCACCTGGATGCCTCCCTCAACGATCTCTGCCTGTTCCGCCACCGCATATCCTTCACTAGCGCAAATCTGCAAAATAGGCTCCTGATTTTTATCAATGCTTACTTTTTCTGAAATTTTGCATTTCGAGGCATTTTTTAACAGCAGCTTTTCGAATAACGTGTCCTGATACACAGGGTTGAGTTTCTCGTTCACGGCATAAAGATCCGCCACTATCTGAGTCTCCTCCTCCGTGAAAATCTGAATTTCCAAATCCAGCACCATCTCTAAGTGCAACATGCGCTCTTCGCCATCATAATCTGGTTTTGCGTCCAGCTCTATTCCAGAAACTTCATAGAATACGTCGGCAATCATTTCTTCCCTGCATCCATTGCAATCAATCACGCCGGAAAATGGCAGGGCCGTCTCCATCCACTGCAGATGTTCCTCCTCCTCTTCCCCCTCATAAAGGACAAATGCCAACGCCTCTCCTTTTAAATTTAACTGCTGGTCCGCAAGGCGCATTTCCACGCCCCTAAGCTGTACGCTCTTCCATAAAATCTCCCTGATATTAGGCTTGTTGGAAGGCAGCAGGATTTCTTCCTTAAACCGGAAAGTGTCTTTCTTTGCCAGAAACAATTCCATTGCCGACAAATTCTGGGATAAAAGCTGCACGCCTCCCTCTCTGTCGACTCCAGTAATAAGCTCCTCGTCATAAATCTCATCAATAACCGCTTTCAGCGCTACCAGCGCTTTGACGCTTAATTTCCTGGAGTTGATGATGCCAATCGAGAGATCTTCCATCTCCCATTTCATTTTTGCCGTGTCGTATTCGTTGGCGCCGTCAATGGCAAGGCTTTCCTGAAAAGGAATTTCTCCTGTCATGGTATTGATTTGACCATCCGGCTGATCGCTGCGGTACAACAAGGAAAATTTAAGCACCCCCTTCAGCCAAACGTGATCCTGGGTAATCGTAGTCTCATCCAGCACTAGCTCCCCTTTATCCAAAATGATGCGGATCAAGTCTGGTTTCATATCCGGCACATTAAAATCATCGTCCAGCGTAATCTGGGTCACAGCTTTTCCCTTTTCCCGATTCATATGTATGTATTTTTTTTGCAAATCCAAAATAAAACGCTCCTCTCCTGAATATTGGTACATTCTATTCAGAATCAGAGCGTTTTATTCTTGCTATTACTCCGCTGATTAAAAATCAGCACAATTTCATTCTTACATCCCTGGTGAGCACGTCTGCATAACTAAAGGAAAGAAGCTGAGGTGGATTCTTTTCATTTTCATCATCAACCAAAATGGTAAACACGGAAGGGTAAGCCCCCTGAATCACGCCTTGTTGCACATCAATCCGATTACGTCCTCTGTCCAGCTGGATCATAACCTTATTCCCCAACTGTCCAAACACAGATGCCCGTACTTTATTGATATCTGCCTGCTTTATTGCCATTCTTTCCACCTCATTTCAAAATTTGGAAAAACTCTGCGCCAAGCGCCAAAATCCACTTACCAGGTTTCCCATTGACAACTTCTATCCTTTTTAGTATATCACAGTGATAAATTCCTGTCAAAAGAAAATATTCTTTCAATTTCGACAATTATTTCGAACGGCTTTATCCGCTTAGCAGCCAAAGATGAAAAGAACTAATCCAGCAAGCGCTTTGCCCGCTCCCGCACGGCTTGATACACCGAGATGCTCTTGAGCGCCAGAAACAGCTCTTTTACTTTATCTGACTCCAGGCTTTTTACAAAATCTTGCAAATTGCCGCGTATAGACGCATATTCTTCTGTCTGCTTTAAATAAGACAAGGTGTCGGCAAATGTCATCCCAGAGGGAAAATATATCCCATTTGTCCCAATCCCCTTAAACGCACTGTCATGGTCAAACATCGGATACATCCCCGCCATGCTTCCATTGACTCGAATCATCCCGTAATTGTCACGGTTCCTGTCTGTGTTCAATATTAGATAATCCAGAATCTGCATCTTTACAAAATCTACGCCGCCCGTTTTCATAAAGGCACGGTAAGTCTCACTCTGCCAGGATAATCTGTGTTCCTGATATAATTCCATATAATCCCTGCATGGGATTAATTCAGCGTCCACCGAGGTCTGCAGCGCACAGACCGAGCAATGTTTTCCAAATATTATTCTATTCTCATATTTCGTACACCTCAAATCCAAAAGCCTTGCGATATAGTAAGTTAAAATCTCAGAGTTAATCTCATCCCTTGATTCATCCTTGACAAGCAGTATCTTGTCTCCGCTCCTGAAAAAGCCTTTCGCCCGGGTGCCCAGTCCCGTCAATTCTCCTGTATACACAGAATCATTGGGAACGCTTGGGATCCCTGTCAAAGCCGTCTTCGACAAGTCGAAAGAAAATTCGTTATCAAATAAATTGATATTTTTCCACGACGTTCTGCTGTCTTCTGGACAGAGCCAATAGCAGTCCCGAAAACTCAGTCCGCTGCATGCCAGGCAGATTCCTAAGTCTGTCTGGTCATCCACCCCATAGCAAGTCAATATGTCCTTGCAAAATTTTCTATTCATCATCAAAATACGCCCAGAACAAAATTTGCGTATCATGGTAAAATCATGTTTTACAGACTGAAGCTGTATTGGCAGAAAATGTTTATGCAGCACTTCCACTTCCTGCGCAGCCGCATCAAAACTTACGACGTCAAAATCTCTATATTTTAGATAATACCTCATCCTTATACTTTTCCCAATTTGCTACCGCATCCTGCAGCCCGGAGCCGCCATAACGTTGATTTACAATTTCACATACATACGCCATCATTTCAGAACGGATGCGTTCAAATTTTGCTTCCTCCTTCTCAAATAATACGCTGTCTTCATCTGTTTTGCTGTTTAAAAATTCCTCTATCTCCTCTAAAGCATCCTCGCCGCCCATGCTTTACAACCTCCTTACCAACTTGATTCGATTTCATGGCCGATATATGTTATTTTATAATGATTAGAGAACAACTGTCAATATTCAAACTATTTTTCGAGTTTCCCCATTTAGCAATTCATAGTGCCAAAAGGCACGAATGTCTTCACTTGTTTAAAAGGTCTTGCCGCTCATGCGGCAAAGACAGAATACACAAAAATCACTCTGGAAAGCTAGCTTTCTAAGATGACTTTTGTGTATTTTGTTTGCATTGCCTTGCAATGGAAACCTTTTGAACAAGTGAAGACATTCGTGCGACAGCCTCTTTTATGTGCAAAGTGTTTTCATCACTTTGTGATGGAAACCTTTTGGCACTATGAATTGCAAAATGGGGAAACTCAAACCAAACTATTTTGAATGGCATCATCCAAAGAGCGTTTTAGAATGATTATACCGCAAACTGGCTGTTGTAAAGCTCTGAATAAAAGCCTTTCTGCTCTAGCAACTCTTTATGGCTTCCCTGTTCCAAAATATGCCCGTCTTTCATCACCAGGATAATGTCTGCTTCCTGAATCGTAGAAAGACGGTGCGCCACAATAAAGCTGGTGCGCCCTTTCATCATCCTTGCAAAAGCATTTTGTATCTTCATCTCCGTTCTAGTGTCGATCGAGGAAGTCGCTTCATCCAAAATCAGCATCGGCGGCAAGCAAAGCATCACCCGGGCAATGCATAATAATTGCTTTTGACCTGCCGACAAGCTCCCTCCATCCTCTCCGATCACCGTGTCATACCCATTGGGAAGACGCTTGATAAAGCTATGGGCATGGGCGGCTTTTGCCGCCTCTAATAATTGCTCTTCGGTGGCTTCGGGTTTTCCCATCTTAAGGTTTTCGCGGATGGTTCCCGTTTTCAACCATGTCTCCTGCAAAACCATGCCATAACTCTCTCTAAGGCTCTTGCGAGTCACTTCTCTGATATCCTTGCCTTCCACCTCAATGCTTCCGCCATCCACATCATAAAAACGCATCAGCAGATTGATCAGCGTCGTCTTTCCGCATCCAGTCGGTCCTACAATTGCCACCCGCTGCCCAGGTTTAACCTTGAGATTAAAGTCCTCAATCAAATTCTGCCCTGGATGATAAGAAAAATACACATGTTCAAGTTCCACATTCCCCTCGACATGCTCCAAAGCCTTTGCCTGCTGCGGCTCTGGAACCTGCGGCTGCTCCTCGATCAAGGCAAAGATCCTTTCAGCACATGCAAGGGCATTCTGCAATTCCGTGACCACGCCAGAGATCTCATTAAACGGCTTGGTGTACTGATTTGCATAACTTAAAAAACAAGAAAGCTGTCCCACCGTGAAAGTGCTGCCGCCAGCCATCGCAAATAGCGCTCCTGCCAGAGCCACCCCGGTATAAACCAGGCTGTTGACAAAGCGAGTGCCCGGGTTGGTCAGAGAGGAAAAAAAGGTTGCCTCCAAAGACGCCTTTTCCAACCTGCCATTGATTTCGTCAAATTTCTCCAGAACGTCTTTCTCTTTGGAAAATGCTTGCACGACTTTCTGATTTTCGATCATTTCATTAATTAATGACGTCTGTTCTCCCCGAGTGGCAGACTGAAGCATGAACATAGAAAATGTCCGCCTGGCAATAAAGCTTGCCACAAAAAGCGATACAGGGGTTACAAGGACTACCACGAGCGTAATCTTAAGATTAATATTCAGCATAAACAACAACGTGCCTAAAATCGTGACCGCCCCGGTAAATAGCTGAGAGAATCCCATCAGCAGGCCATCCGCAAACTGATCCACGTCCGCAATCACCCGGCTTACTAATTCTCCATGAGAGTGACCGTCTATATATTTCAAAGGAAGGATCTCAATTTTGGCAAACGCCTCTCTGCGGACATCTTGCACCACTTCATAGGTAATCTTATTGTTACACACATTCATCAGCCATTGCGCCAGCGCAGTCACTAGTATAATAATCCCCATCTGCCAAAGCAGCTTTGTGAGGACCAAAAAATTCACTTGCCCAGGCGCCAGAACATGATCAATGGCACGCCCGGTAAGCACCGGGATATACAAGGTCGCTGCCACCGTCGTCACAGCAAATACTAACGACATCGCCAAATATAGACGGTAAGCTTTGATATAGGTTAAGACTTTCCTTAAGGTTCTGCCCTGATATCTCTTATCTTTCTTTTCCATATCTTCCTCCTGCACTACTGCTTCTTATACTGGGAATCATAGATTTCCCGATAGACCTGGCATTGATCCAACAGCTTTTCATGCGTCCCTATCCCTGCCACTTCCCCGTCGTCCAAAACGATAATCTTATCTGCATGTTGGATCGAAGAAGTCCGCTGAGAGACAATAAATACCGTAGGACTGCCCTCCATCTTGCGAATCGCCTTTCTCAGCCTGGCGTCTGTGGCATAGTCAAGCGCTGACGCACTGTCGTCTAAAATCAAAATCTCCGGTTTTCGCACCAACGCCCTTGCAATGGTAAGACGCTGCTTTTGCCCGCCGGAAAAATTCTTCCCCCCCTGTTCCACAAAAGAATCTAGCTTTCCTTGCTTGCTCTCCACCACTTCCCTGGCCTGCGCCGTGTCCAGCGCCTGATACAGTTCTGCGTCGGTGGCATCCTCCTTGCCCCAGCAAAGATTTTCACGAATCGTTCCCTGAAACAGCACTGCTTTTTGCATCACAATGCCCACTTTCTGGCGCAGCTCTTCCAGGGAATACTCTTTGACGTTCTTTCCCTGAATTAATACCTCTCCTCTGGTAACATCATAAAACCGGGGAATTAAATGCACCAGAGACGTCTTCCCAGAACCTGTTCCGCCGATTACGCCGATGGTTTCACCCTTTTTCACTGAGAAATCAATGTCTGACAAGCTTTCCGCACCTGCGTCCTGATAGGCAAGGCCTACATGGGAAAATTCTACCGCTGGAATATCTGCCCGATGATCTTCTGTCTCCCTGCTTTGTTGCGATCTTGGCTCCCGCCTTGATGGCATAGTGCTTTTGATCTCCAAAATGGAGGAAACCCTGTTTGCGCAAGCCGCTGCCTTGGTGATCGTCACGATCAAGTTGGCAAGCTTGATCAGCTCAACCAGAATCTGCGACATATAGTTGACCAGTGCCACGACTTCGCCTTGGGTCAAATTCCCGACATTTACCTGTACTGCCCCAGTATACAAGAGGACGATTGTCGCACCATTGATAATCACGTAGGTGACCGGATTTAGAAAGGCGCTGATTTTTCCCACATAGGTCTGCATCGAGGCAAGGCTCTCAAGCCTTTCCTCAAACCGTTCTTTTTCCTCTTCTTCTTTATGGAATGCACGGATCACCCTGGCTCCAGTCAAATTTTCACGGGTTATGCCCAGCACCTTATCCAACCGTTCCTGCACTTTTCGATACAAGGGGATGCTTGCCGCCATCACGCCGAACACCACCAAAGACAGCAGCGGAATGGTAACCACAAAAATCAATGCCGCTTTCCAGTCGATGGTAAACGCCATCACCATGGCGCCAAAGACAATAAAGGGAGAGCGCAAAAACAGCCGCAGCACCATGTTGACGCCTGACTGCGCCTGGTTGATATCGCTGGTCATCCTGGTAATCAAGGTAGCCGTGCCTGCCTTGTCAATCTCCGAAAAAGAAAAGGTCTGAATATGGGCAAACAACGCATGACGCACCTTGGTTCCAAACCCTGACGCCGCCTTTGCCGCAAAATACTGGGCTGTCACAGAGCAACCAAGCCCGATCAGTCCCAATGCCACCATGATCAGGCACATCTGCAGAATAAAGCCTCTGTCGCTGCCTGCAATTCCAACGTCTATAATCGCAGACACTACCAAAGGCACGATCAACTCAAAGGACGCCTCTAGCATTTTAAACAGCGGCGCCAATACGCATTCTTTTTTATAATTTTTTAAATACACCAGCAAATCTTTCATAAAACTTCCTTTCACTATTGTCTTATGGTTCTTTTTCTAAATATGATGCCTTAGAGGGTATAATTCTCCCGACTAAGAGGAATTATACAAAATTTTCCTGTAAAATTCAATTCCTGGGCAAAATTTGAGTTTCCACATTTTGCAATTCATAGCGCCAAAAGGTCTTGCTGCCTTTGGCAGCATAGACATCTTGCACAAAAAGTGTTTTCATCACTTTGTGATGGAAACCTTTTGGCGCTATGAATTGCAAAATGCGGAAACTCAAACTGGGCAAAAAAACGGAGCCATTTGACCAGACGCTCTATCATCGCCAGGCCAAACACCTCCGTTTAGACCAGATTTGCTACTATTTCAAGAAATATCCACTGTTTTTGACTGTTATATATGATAGCTGATACGTTCCACCAATGACTCTCTTTGCAAATTTCTGCTGAGCAGAAAAGAAAGCGTCGCCTGCAGTAAAAGGATTGCAAGAATCATAACGCCAATTTCCATCAGCGGGAAATGGTATTCATTGATCCCATAAACATGTGTTTCTTTGGCATATCGAAACAAGGCATATCCAAAGGGGCATCCCACCAGCAGCGAGACCACCGCTGTTCCTGCGGAAAAAAGGATTCCCTCCATCTGAAGCATCTGATTGAGCTGCCAGTTCGTCATTCCCACTGCCTGTAGCACGCCTAGCTCATGTTTCCTTGTGACCACGCCAGTGATAATAGTATTTGCCATATTGAAAAATCCAATAATGCCAAGCAAAGCCAAAAACGCATACACGCCATACTGCATTACGCTGGTTCCCAGCTCTGCCTTTTTCATGGCATTGTCAAAAGAGTCTGTCTCCACATGGGAAATACCTGACAAAAGTGCCTCAATGGCCGCCTCTACTGATTCTTTGTCCCTCTCGTCACAGTCCACCCAGATTTTTTCTGTGACATCCTCGGTAATCCCAAGTTTCTGAAACGTCTCTTCTGTAATTACCCAGCTTCCAGGCGCCGATCCAAAAGAACCCATGATTTCTCCCTGATACTCCGCCTGACCACCTGTTAAATCTTTCCATCGCATCTGCTGTCCGATCTCATGTCCATTTTCATTGAAAAAAACTGAAAATCCATAAAGTATTCCATCTTTGGCGCTGACCTGGTCATAGTCTATATTTCCCAGAACCGAGCCTGATCCGTAACGTTCAAATCCTTCCCGGTCCAAAACGCATACGGTGGAGCGGTCTCCCTCCTCGTCCTTGTTATTGGCTTTCAGATTTTCCACTGCAAACACCTTGACGCTTTTCACCTCTGTAACTCCCGGAATTGCCTGCAGCTGTTTCTGAAACGCTTCCCCGAGCGGATTTTCCCTCTGGACATAGAAGAGATTGTTTTCCGGGTAGGCATCATCGTTCAAGCTGCAATCCAATTCCATCGAAAACTGTCCATATTCCACAGTACGCCGCGCCTCAAACTCGTTATCAAAATTCCCCGCCACATTGGAGAGTACGACGAACAGCACACAGGACAACCTCATTGTTAAGATGGCGGACACCGTCCTGCGACGGTTATCGGCAAGAACTGCCAGAGTCATGCCCAAAACGGAAATTCTCTTTCTACCCTTGCGCACAGACTTTTTGCGTCCGGCGCTCTCCTGATAACGCATAGCCTCCACTGGAGAAATCTTAGCTGCCGTGCGCATCGGATGGGATAACGCCAGACGAATCGTCACCAATGCAGCCAACGCCACCACAAGCAGCAATGGCAGGGAAATCACGGACACCTCAGAAAGCGGGACGCCTACGAAAACCCCGCTCCCTGATAACACGATCTGTTCAAACATCCCCCCGGCGATCACCGTTCCAAACAAAATCCCCAAAGGAATGCCAATCGCCGCCAGTATCATGCCCTCGGTCAGCACTAGTCTCTTCATCTGCTTCTTTGTCGCTCCCAGCGCCCTGATCTTTCCATACTCCTGAATTTTCTGCACGACTCCTACCTGAAAAATATTGTAAATCACTGCCACTGATACCAAAATAACCAACAGGGCAATTACAATACAGGTCATCGCCGTCTCTGTTCCCGGCTCATAAGCCCATATCATATATCCTCTATTCGCAGCAACCTGCTTTTTTCCAATTCCCACAAGAGCTCCCAGCTCCTGCAAGAACTCCTCGCTGTCACCATAGGGCTTCACAGAATCACTGAGGCGAAACATAACCTGCAGCGAACGTTGTTCTTTGGGATAGAGGGACTCATAAAAATCCTGGGACACATATCCCTGAAAAGCCTTTTGAACCACTCCCGTCGTCTGGGATTTGATCACGCCGCTGACGGTAAATTGCTGTTTTCTATAAACACTCTGATGATCTTTGCGATATGGCACTGTTACCAAGTCTCCTGGCTTGGCGTCATTCAGTCCCAGCAATGAAAAAAATTCGCAAGATGCTGCAATCTCATATTCCTGATCTGGAAGCTTCCCTGTGCTCAGAGAATATGGCAAATTGATATTTTCCGCCGCCGTGCGATCAACAAAGGATAATCCCAAATCCGTGCCATTCTCGGCATTTTCAGCATTTACCTGCGCCACATAAGCCCCTTTTCCCACATGGGCAAACTCGCTGCGCAGTTTCATCTGCTGATACTGCTCCTCCGAAACCTGAACGAAAGTTCCACAATAATTGCCATAGATGTTGCCGGCATTCTGGCGGTTATGCCTGACCATTCCACATCCAAAACCTGCGATGGCGGCAAGCAGCAGCGTCGTAAAAAAGATCGATAAAATGATTAAAATGCTTCGCACTTTGTTTTGGCGCAGATTAGAAAGCGCCAATTTTGGAATAAAACGCTTCATCACTGCTCCACCACCCTTCCGTCCTCAATCACCAGAATGCGGTCTGCAATCTGGGCAATGTCCTGATCATGGGTGATCATCACCAGGGTCTGGCCATATTTTTGCGCAGACATTTTCAACAGCCCTATGACCTCGTCACTAGTCTTAGAATCCAAATTCCCCGTAGGCTCATCTGCAAGAATGACGTCCGGCTTGGAGGCAAGGGCTCTGGCAATCGCCACCCTCTGCTGCTGGCCTCCAGACAAGGTATTGGGCAGATTGTGTATTTTTTGTTCCATTCCCAAGGTGCGGATAATATCCTTTACAAAGCCTTGATCCACGTCCTTTCCATCCAGTCCGATGGGCAGTACGATATTTTCCCACACATTGATCGAAGACACCAGATTGAATGCCTGAAAGATAAATCCGATTTTCCTTCTACGGAATACTGCAAGCTCTTCCTCTTTTAATGTAAAAATATTCTTGCCGCTCATCCAAACTGTACCGCTTGTCGGGGTGTCCAATCCTCCCAGAAGATGGAGCAGGGTACTTTTTCCTGAACCTGATTTTCCTACAATGGTGACAAACTCTCCTTTTTTAACAGCGATATCGGCGTTTTTTACTGCCTGCACTTGATTTTCCCCGGTTCCATAATATTTGCAAAGCTGCTCTGTCTTTAATATCGTTTCCATCTGAATCCCTCCTAAAACTATTCACTGTTTGCTTTTCTTATAGTTTACCTGGAATTTCTTACAGATTGCTTGCAAAACAAAAATAAAGACTTACAGATTTGTAAGATAGCATTCTTTAGGCAAGAAAAGGAATCTGGATCACAAAAATGCTTCCCCGCTGTTGTTTGCTGTCAATCTTCGAAGATACTGTGACGCTTCCTCCATGCCGTTCCAGGATTTGGCGGGTAAGATAGAGCCCCACGCCGGATCCTTCTTCCATGCGCACTTCTTCCCTCTCGCTGCGATAAAAACGCTGAAAAATTTTATGATAATCTTGCCGGGAAATGCCGATTCCCTGATCTTCTATCTCAATCCGCAAGAACGTGACAAGCCGCATCATGCGGATTCGAATCTTTGTATGCTTAGGACTGTACTTGACTGCATTTTCCAAAACATTGATAAATGCCTCGCAAATCCATTTTTCATCATGAGGAATCATCGTGGCAGTCAAATCTTCACTTTCTTCAAATTCTATCTCAATCTGCTTTTTGTCCGCTTTCAAATAGACGCGATTCACCGCAGACACCAAGGTTTCCAAAATATCTGCCGGCTCCCGGCGAATCTGGATCATGCCCGTCTCCATTCTGGAAATATTTACAAGCGATCCTGTCAGATTTTCCAACCCATGAAGCTGCCTTGCGCATTGATCCAAAAATTCTTTCTCTTCTTCCTTGCTTAGATCTTCTTGATTTAGAACTTCAAAGCATGCCCTGACTCCTGCGAGCGGTGTTTTTAACTGATGGGAGATGTCCGTAACCAGGCTCCTCGTCTCCTCTCTTTCCTGCTGAATACGTTCTTGAGTATAATGAAGCTGCGCGCTGAGGTCCGCAAGCTGCTCTTTGATTCGTTCCATCTGCGTATCTTTGCCATCGAGACGCTCAGTGGCGCCCATCTCATAAATATGATGTGAAAAACGACTCAACGTCTGGGACACATCCGCTAATTCCCTATGCCTGCGCCGCTTCCAATGTCTGGACATCCCAAGCAAGGACAGCAGATGCGTCAACAGCAAAGCCGCTGAAATCAACAAAATATTGCGCACGTAAATCTCCAGTTCCCGGCTGAGCCTATTCCCCTGACCGTTCAGATAACCATACGATTGCAGTTGTTCTCTTCCTTTCTGGCTTGCCGTCTCATCTATCCCTTTCAGCAGTCTTGCCGCTGTTTCAAAATTGTCTGCGCCCTGCTCTTGTTGCTCGATCATAACGTTTAAGATATCTATTTTTTCTTGATATCCATGCACTGCTGCAGCGATCAAATACCAATCTGCCATGCCAAGAACCAAGATGCCTGCCAAAATGGAAATCATATATTTTTTCATTTCCGGCACTCCTTATCCCAGAGATAGCCTATGCCACGGACATTTTTGATATATTGCGGCTTAGAACTGTCAGGCTCAATCTTCTCCCGAAGCCTGCGCACATTCACTGCAATGGTATTTTCATCCACAAAATCCCCTTCTGCGTCAAAAAGCTGTTCCAAAAGCTGGTTTTTTGAGAGGATCTGCTTGGGATGTTCCATAAAAATCCGCAGCATCTTCCACTCGTTTTTTGTAAGAGAAACCTCTTTTCCTGCCGCCAGCACACGCATCTCTTTTACATAGAAGCAAATATTGCCCGATTCTATCCGTTCTTGTGCCGCCCCTTTATGCTTTTTAAAATAGGCGGATATTTTCAGTTTCAGCACAGACAGGCTAAAAGGCTTGGTCATATAGTCGTCGGCGCCCGCCTCATATCCCATCACCTGGTCAATCTCCTGATCCAGCGCCGTCAGAAAAATAATATGTACGCCGCTCTCGCTGCGCACCCGTTTCACAAAGTCGAGGCCATTTCCATCTGGCAAGGTAATATCACAGAGTAGCAGTTCTATTTCTTTTTGATGGAAGATCCGTTCTGCCTCCGTCACCGTCTTACAGGAATATACCTGATAGCCGTCTTTCTCTAAGGTAAAAGCAATTCCCCGATTAATGCTCTCGTCATCTTCCAGTAATAATATCGTATTCAAAAAAACATCTCCATTTATAAAACTTGATTTTATTTCTTACTTAACGCCGTTCATTTCATTCTTTATGGCATCGCTTTTGTTAAGCGCTGAATTAATAAAGACGCAAGGACGCCGATAACGATGCCTGCAAGCGTTCCAGCTACCACCAGCATCGGAAGATAATAAAACAGGCTTGCTGTTTCTGCCACCACCGCCGCTACCGCGATCTGCCCCAGATTATGAAACACTCCTCCTAGAACACTGACCCCGGTGACTGAAAACGCTTTGCACCTCTTTGCCAGAATCATGATCAGCAAACTTAATATTGCGCCTGCAAGACTGTAGATCATGTTTGCGGGATTTCCAAATGTAAAACCAACAAGCACGATCCGCACCAAAGACAACACGCACGCCGTCTTGATATCCATGGCATACAATGCCACAATCACTACCAGGTTAGCCAGCCCCAGCTTGATCCCAGGCACGCCAAAATGGATCGGAAGCAGCGATTCAATATAAGAAAATACAAATGCCAACGCTATCAGCATTCCCAAATAAGCCGTTTTTTTCGCCATAAGCTCCCCTTTCTGTGATACGCCTAGTTGGTACTTCCATCCAGGCCATCTTCCCCGCCGTTTTCAATCTCCACTGTCAGTTGATTCGGCAAGCACACCAGGCTCTCTCCCCGTCCGCCGGCTGGACGTTGCCTGACGCACACCTTATCGGGACAGGAAGCCTCTGTAATATCTGCCTTTCCACCCTCGATTTTCAAAATATTATATCCTCCGTCCTCTTGACGGATTTCCAGGGTAATGTTTTCCGACAACGGATAACGCCCTTTCTCTTTGCCTTTCAAATACACCACGGCTTGCGGTTGACGAGTGCCAAGCTTAGCATAAAGCGCCGCTCCGCCAAACGCCGCCAAAGACAACGCCAATAAAATGCCGATCAAAATGATATCATTTTTCTTCATGAATCTTAAATCCGCTGGAGCAGCGGATCTCTCCATCCTTTCCTATCCACATCGCTTCCACCCCCGCAAGACTTTCCACAAAAGACATCCCCTCTTCAAGCTCCATATTAAAGAGAGCAGTGGAAAGCGCATCCGCCATTCCGGAATCTTTCGTAAGCACCGATACAGAAGAAACATAATTAGGCGGCATCTGGGTAGCCGGGTCTATGATATGGCAGTAGCGCACGCCGTCCACCTCATAATACCGCTGATAATCTCCGCTGGTAACGATGGCGGCGTCTGACAACTCCACTGCGCAAACATATGCCTCGCTGCTTTTTTGGTCTGGGTTCTCCACGCCTACCAGCCAGGGCGTTTCGTCCTCTTTCGCCCCCACGGCGCAGACATTTCCTCCCACGCTGATCAACGCATGTTCTAGTCCAATCTCTCTCGCATACTCTGAGAGCCTGGAGACCGCATAACCTTTCCCAATACTTCCCACGTCCAGAGACATCTTGGAATCTGCCAGATACACCGTGGACGCCTCTTCGTCGAGAATCAAATGATCCATATCGGCGTGCTTTGCCCTGTCAGACAGCTCTTTCTGATCTGGAAGCTGCGCCTGCGCCGGGTTATTTATGCCCTGCTCCCGGTAATCATGCCATAAGGAGAGCACGCTTCCATAAGCGATCTGAAGCTTTCCTCCAGTCTTTTGATACAGTTCCATGCCTAACTTTAACAGCTCTATGATCTCGGATTCCACTTGCACGGGTTGCTTTCCGGCAGCGTCATTGATGCTTTTGATGTTATTGATCCCATCATAAGCATGATAAATATCATAAAGCTTATGGTAATACAGCAGCTTTTCCCAAAGCAGCTTTGTCTTCTCTGAAAACTCTTCCTGGCTTTTTGCATATCCTGTGATCGTTGTCACAGTATCGAAACAGTCAAAAAACTGCGCCTGATAGCGTTTCGGCGTTTGATTTTGAATTTGCACCCAGGCAACCCCTGCAAAAATAGTCAAAACCGCCGCAAGGACTGCTGCACGATATATTTTCTTCACGCTCTCCTCCATCTGTGATCTAGTCAGCACTCTGTTCCCCGAAAAGAGACGCCATCCTTGCAGATATGGCTTTGCAGAATATCTTTTTTAATAACCGATGCGTCCCTGTTTTCATCTGTCATCATTATAGCAGATTTGTCAAAAAACTCAATCTATAATCCTTTTTCTCCCTAAAAGCCACAAACGCTGCAAACATTGTCTCTAAAACATTTTTATGTATGCAAAATGCCATCCGCAAGACTCTGAAAAGCGCAGATGGCATTTGCAATATTTTTTATGAGTTTGGGACATTCTTTTAATTAATTCTCAGCCGATTCTTCCTCAGCATCCTTTGACTGATCGGCATTGGCGTCTTCCTTGTCATCTTTTGACTGATCAGCATCGGAATCCTTTTCTGCATCGTTGCTTTCTTGCTTGGCATCATCAGATTCCTGCTGGTCAGACGATTCCTCTGGATCAGCCTCCTGCGTCTGCTTGATGGTAAAGAATTCATCAAACTTGACTTTCGCCCACTCGTCTTCATTGAGCT
Organism: uncultured Lachnospiraceae bacterium; assembly: GCA_910576975.1. GTDB lineage: Bacteria > Bacillota > Clostridia > Lachnospirales > Lachnospiraceae > Petralouisia. Next base: position 30,513 of record CAJTJY010000020.1, on the reverse strand, counting down.
CATATTTTACGTCTTCCTTATAGCCGTCGCATACCTCTACATAATGATCGTCCTTACGCTGCTGTACGATAGACTTTTTCTTTTCCTCCGTCTTTTCCTCGTCAAAAGTACTGTCCATATGAACCACGTAGAAATTCTCATCGGTGGTAATCACTTTGCTAACTTCGCCATCTTTTAACTTGTTCGCCGCCTCGATCACTTTATCGTCCAAGGCATAGCTCTCGTCTTTCTCACCATAAGAATAAGGGGTCACTGTATAGCCGGCTTTCTCCGCTGCCGCTGTAAAATCATCTTTGGCAGATTTGCGGAACTCCTTTACCTGCTGTTCTACAGATGCTTTCTCTTCTTCTGTATATTGCTTATTATTGCCTTCCTCATCTGTGGTAGATGTTCTATTAACGCTTACATAGCTAATGGTCTTCTGCGCCGCCTCTTCTTTTGATACCTCGGTGTCCACCTCTGCATCCATGGCTTGGCGCATCTTAGCCTGAATGGTATTGAGGCGCAGCATTTCTTTCACATACTCTTTGGTAGCGCCAAGCTGCCTTAATGCCTTTTTGGAGTTGTCTTCCATAAACTGCTCGGCAGCTTCCTCGATGGCTTTCTGCTCGTTTGCAGTGACTTCCACCTTGTAATCTCCCATATGCTTTTCCAACAAATAAAGCTGCTCGATACTTTCCGTGACACTCTTCTTGACCGACGTCTCCATATCCGTGCCGTCGCCGAACATATCCTGAGTCCACATGCTTGAGCCTCCAAACATTGCTGAAAACTGCGCATCGTAAATAGCCTGCTGGTATCTTGCCATAAAGTTCATAAATCCAAGGGAAATCTCCTGCCCGTCCAAGGTCGCCCCTGTCTGACTCGCATCAATGCCGCCGCACCCTGTCAAAGCGCTAGCACTCAAAACCGCCGCTAACAACAACGCCAGTAATCTCTTAGCTTTCATATCTATATATCCTCCTGTGTATTTCCTTTATCTGTAACATTATAGTTCTTTTTCCTAGTACAAGCAACTATTTTTCGTTGAATTTCACTGATTTTTCACTTTTGCCGCAATCCATCGATAGCGTCATGGTCAACCAAGAGATTTCTGGTATCCTCCAAAATCATATTCACCCGTTCTAAGATGCCCACGCCTTTCTGCTTCAAGTTATGTTGCTTATGATATTCAAAATACGGCTCTTTGGCATCCCGGACAAACTTTAATGCCCCCTGATACTTTTCTGACATCTTGGCGATGTTCGTAGGATCAATCTTTGCCTGAAAATAAAATATAAATTTAATAACATCTTTACTTTCTTTAATTTCAATATAATAGCAACTATGAGCCTTAGCTTTCAACTGTGCGATAGTCAGAAGATTTTCCACCGATTTTGGAGGCTCTCCAAAACGGTCAATCAATTCTTCGAGGATCTCTTCTCTCTCCTCCTGCGTCTCAATCACCGCAATACGCTTATAAATGTCAAGCTTTTGAGACTCATTCGGGATATAGGAAGGCGGAATAAATGCATCCACGTCTAGCTCCAAAGACGTTTCAAACTGTTCCGGCGCAGCTTCCCCTTTCAAGGCTTTGACTGCCTCATTCAACATCTTGCAGTACAAGTCATATCCGACTGCTTCCATATGCCCATGCTGCTGCGCGCCCAGCAAATTCCCTGCGCCCCTTATTTCCAAATCCCGCATGGCGATTTTAAATCCGCTGCCTAGCTCCGTGAATTCACGAATTGCAGACAACCGTTTCTCAGCCACCTCTTTCAGCATCTTATTGCGCTGGTACATCAGGAACGCATACGATGTACGGTTAGAACGCCCCACTCGCCCTCTAAGCTGATAGAGCTGGGACAATCCCAAGTTATCTGCATCCTGGATGATCATAGTATTGACATTGGAAATATCCAGCCCTGTCTCGATGATAGTGGTACTCACCAGCACGTCAATCTCCCCATTGATAAACTGGTACATGATGTTTTCAAGCTCCCGTTCTTTCATCTGTCCGTGGGCAAACGCCACGTTTGCGTCCGGCACCAGCTCTGCAACCTTGGAAGTAACCTCGACAATCTGATTTACCCTGTTAAACACATAATATACCTGACCGCCACGGGCAAGCTCGCGGTTGACAGCCTCCCTAACAATCTCATCGTTATACTCCATGACATAAGTCTGGATCGGAAGCCGGTCCATCGGCGGCTCCTCCAAGACGCTCATGTCACGGATTCCAATCAGGCTCATATGAAGCGTTCTTGGAATAGGCGTCGCCGTCAGCGTCAAGACATCGACAGTTTTCTTCATCTGCTTAATTTTTTCCTTATGAGTCACCCCAAACCGCTGCTCCTCATCAATAATCAGAAGACCCAAATCTTTAAACGAAACGTCTTTCGACAAAATCCGGTGCGTCCCGATCAGGATGTCCACGACTCCCCGCTTCAGGTCCTCCACTGTCTTTTTGATCTGGGCGCCAGTGCAAAAGCGACACATCAAATCTACCCGAACTGGAAAATCCTTCATGCGCTGCACAAAATTGTTGTAATGCTGCTGCGCCAAAATCGTAGTCGGGACCAGATAGGCCACCTGTTTGCCCTCCTGGACCGCTTTAAACGCTGCACGGATGGCAATTTCCGTTTTGCCATAGCCCACGTCCCCGCAAATCAGGCGGTCCATAATTTTTCTACTCTCCATGTCACGTTTCGTCGCCTCGATCGCAAGCTCCTGATCCTCCGTTTCTTCAAAAGGAAATAGTTCTTCAAATTCCCGCTGCCACACTGTGTCTGGTCCATAGACAAATCCATCGGTCTTTTGTCTCGCCGCATATAGCTCCACCAGCTCTCTTGCAATTTCTTTCACCGCCCCTTTGACCCGGTTCTTCGTCTTTGTCCACTCTTGACCGTCTAATCGGTTGATTTTTGGCTTCTTTGCCTCTGCTCCGGCATATTTCTGGATCGCCTCAAGCTGGGTGGCAAGGACATACAAGGTACTGCCTTTGTCATATTCAATCTTGACATAATCTTTTGCCGTCTTCTGGATCTCAATTTTCTCAATCCCACGGTAAATGCCAACGCCATACCGCTCATGCACCACGTAATCTCCCACGCTCAACTCCGTAAAGCTTTGGATCTTTTCCCCCTCATAAATCCTGCGTTTCTTCTTCCGTTTCTGACCGCCGCCAAAAATGTCGCTCTCCGAAATTACAACGAATTTTAAGTCTGGATATTCAAAGCCTTTCTTCAGCTTTCCATAGGCTGTCATTACTTCTCCTGGCTGAACCAAATGTTCGTAATCTGCGCAATAGTAACAGTTGATGCCCTCTCCCTGAAGGTCTTTTGCCAGATGCTCCGCCCGTGTCCTGGAACCAGACAGCAGGATTACCTGATATTTCTGCTTCCGATACCTTTGCAAGTCCTTTACCAATAATTCAAAGCTGCGGTTATAGGGATTGACGCTTCTGCAAAAGATATTATATTTCAACTTAATTTCCAAATCTTTTATATTGATATCTAATGTTGTAAGTGCAATGCCTTTCTTTCGCTGTATTTTAGCAAAAATCTCTCTGCCGGGGCGTAATGCTTCCATCTGTCCTGGCAAAATATATCCCTTTTCTAAGCGGTGGCGCATACTCTCAGAAAATTCCTGTTCCACCACTCTGCCTTTCTCTGCCAGCCGTTCTGGTTCGTCCAAAAATACAATCGTATGCTCTTCGTCAAAATAATCGAGAAAAGATACCGTATCCTTGACAAAATATGTGAGATAGCTGTCCAGCCCGGCACACTGTCCAAGCTCTCTGATTTCTTCGCTCAAAGCCTCTATCGTTGTTTTCAGCCGATGCGCTTCTTCCGTCTTCATTTCCTTTCGAAAAGCTTCGCAGAGCCTGTTTTTTTCCTGCTCCAACAACTCTAATCCCCGCTGGCTTTCCTGTTTTGACAATACGATTTCACTTGCCGGATAAATACGTACTTGCTGCAAATTCTCAATAGAGCGCTGGCTCTCTGCGTCAAAACTTCGAATCGAATCAATTTCGTCTCCCCAAAGCTCAATGCGATAAGGATTTTCCTCCGTCAATGGAAAAATATCCAGGATTCCGCCCCGAATAGAGAACTGTCCAGCGCTCTCAACCTGATAATTCCTTTCATACCCAAGCTCCACCAGGCGGCTTTTTACCAACTCCAATTGCAGCACATCGCCAAGTCCATATTCCAAAACACCTTTCTGTATACAAGAAAGAGGCGTCACCCGGTCCATCAGCGCATCAAAGGTCGTGATCACTGTCACCCTTTCCCGCTCCAGCAAAGCCTTGATCGTCGTCAACCGCTCAGCCGTCAGCAAGTTGCCCCGAATGTCTGATTGATAAAACAGCACGTCCTTTGCCGGATAATACACTGCGTCCCGGTCAAAAAAACGATAATTCTCATAGAGCTCCCTCGCTTTTTGCTCCTCAAAGGTTACAATCACGCCGCTGTTTTTCTCTTCCATCAGGCTATATATGAAATGAGGCTTCTGGGTGTCAATACACCCGGAAACCTGCGCAATGCCCCGTAAACTAATTAATTCTTTTTTTAATTTCTGAAATTCATTCAATCCTAGCAATGGCTCTGTAAAACTTTTCATCTTTCCTCCTATTTACAGTTGAACTGATTCATCGCCTGGTCCGTCTCTCCTTGCACGATCAGAGCCGACGCCATGCACGCACGCTCAAAGGCTTCCTCCACCCATTTGCGCTCTTCTTTGGAAAAACGGCCCAGCACATAATCAGCAAGATCCCATCCTTGCGGCTTCTCCCCCACTCCGATTTTAATTCTCTGAAACTCTTGGGTACCTACATGACCAATAATGCTCTTGATCCCATTATGCCCTCCCGCGCTCCCTTTTTTGCGGATCCTAATCCTGCCAGGGACAAGGCTAATGTCGTCGTATATCACAAGAAGCCCTGTTTCTGGTTCCACTTTGTAAAAATTTAAAATCGCCCCGATGCTCTCTCCGCTGAGATTCATAAATGTCTGAGGCTTCACCAGCAGCACTTTCTGCCCTTCGATCACCCCGCTCCCGCACAATGCCTTATGTTTTTTCTCCCGGATGCTGATCTGATATTTATCTGCCAGCAAATCAACGGCGTCAAATCCCACATTATGGCGCGTCCTCTCATATTTTGACGACGGGTTTCCCAGCCCTGCAATCACAAACATAACTAACGTCTCCTTTTTCTAATCTTATGTATCAATTGAGGAATCCAAAATACAACAGCACTACCGCCCCTAAGATAATCCTGTACCAGCCAAATGCTTTAAAATCATGTTTCCTGATATATCCCATCAAAAACCGTATCACCAGCACTGATACCGCAAATGAAACCGCCATTCCCATCAATAATATGCTCAATTCCTGCCGGGTGAAAGATAAGCCGAATCCAAGCAGCTTCAGAAAGCTTGCTCCAAACATCACAGGAATTGCCAGGTAAAAGGTAAATTCCGCTGCCACGGATCTCGATACTCCAATCAGCAAGGCCCCGACGATCGTCGCTCCTGACCGCGACGTTCCAGGAAAGACGGCGGCTACAAGCTGAAAGAGGCCGATAATAAAGGCAACCTCCCATGTCAGCTCAGAGGTGCTGCAGATCACGGGCTTGTTTCCCTTATTGAGACTTTCTACCACCAAGAAGATAAATCCCACTGTAATCAGCATCACCGCCACGATCCAGAAATTATACAAATGTTCGTCAAGCCAGTCTCCAAATACGACGCCAACTACGCCCGCTGGAATGCAGGCTACCAAAATCTTCCCCCAGAGTTCCATAATATCCCAGTCTATTTTGTTCCTTTGATTCAATCGAAATGGAAATATTTTATTCCAGAACATCAGCACCACCGCAAGAATCGCTCCTAACTGCACCACCACTAGAAACATATTCCAAAATTCCCCAGACACATCCATAGGCATAATTTTTTCCAGCAAAATCATATGTCCCGTACTGCTCACCGGCAGCCATTCTGTAATCCCTTCCACAATTCCATATATTACCGCTTTGATAATTTCTGCCATAATCTCTATCGCTTCCTTTCCATATCAATGCTTATCTGACGCTGCGCTTTCACCACCCACAGCACGACCGCAAATGCAACTCCGTTACAGTATATCACACTATGGCAAAATTTAGGCATAAAACTGATTAATTTTTTATAAATCTTTATCCATTCCTTTATGCCCTGAAAGTGGCAAATCCTGCGTCAAGGCCTTGTTCCTTGTCATGATTATATTTTAACGTCATAATACAGACAAAAAATGCTCCTGATTTTACGAAAGTTACACCATAAGAGCATACAGAACTGGATAAGGCAGCAACGTAAATTAAAAATAGGAAAGTTTTGCCGCACAACTCCATAAGCCAGGATTGGTCAGGCAGCCTCCAGAATAATAAAAAATGAATATCAGATTTTTTTATTGACAATTTCCGTTTTTTTCCTTTTAATTATAGTAAGCCATGTATTAATAAAAAGAAGAGGAGCGTGTGTTATGAAAATTAATCAACGATTGAAGCTAAACATTGCAGCATTACTATTATTTCTAATTTTTTCCCTCGCTATGCCGCAGTCCATATACGCCGCCAAGAAACCGGCGCAAGTCAAGAATTTAAAATGTGGCGTGACCACGGGAAGCAGTATCAATATATCTTGGTCCCTGCAAAGCGGCGTATCTGGCTACCATATTTTTCGCGCCTCCTCATACGACGGTCCCTATCAAATCATCAAAACAATATCAGCAGGAAACAACGCATTCTGTAACATGAATCTTCCAGGCGGCAGAGAATATTATTATAGAGTCCGCGCTTATACCTACCGCAGCGGAACAACAACCAATGGCAAATTTTCCAAAATTCTTGCCGCTCGGACGAAGTGCGCTTCTCGTCCGGCTACGGTTCGTGCGAATTCAAATGTCAGAAAACATGCCGGAATCAATCACCAAAAGATCACTACCCTGCCTGCTGGCACACGGGTTACGATCATCTGTTCCACCACAAACAAATCGGGTACCCCGTGGAGCCGCATCACCTTTACCTCAGGCGGCAAAAAGGGAACCGGTTACATACAGACTAGCCTTCTAACCTCTGCTGGTCAGCCGCAGCCGCAAAAAAAGACCGGAATTGTCACTGCAAACAGCGGTCTGCGTCTCCGCCGCTCTCCCAGCACAAACAGCGCCATCGTCACTACGCTCAAAAAAGGCAGCAAAGTCACGATTCTTGGACAAGTCACTGGTTCTGACAGGCAAAAGTGGTATAAGCTCAGTGTGAAGCAAGGCAATCGAACATTTAACGGATACGCAGCAGCCCGTTATATTCGGGTTTCATAAAAAACAAGGTTCCGGCGCTGCCGGAACCTTGTTTTCTTTACTCTATCCCCAGGCAATCAATGCCCTCTCGCTTTTTCATAACTTATGCTTCCATACCGATTTCTTCCTGATACTTATCCAATATCATCCGCTGGATGCTTTCCCGTGTCTGTGAATTAATAGGATGGGCAATATCACGATATTCCCCGTCCGCCGCTCTTCTGCTTGGCATAGCGATAAAAAGGCCTTTCTCTCCTTCAATCACTTTAATATCATGTACCACAAACTCTTCATCAATGGTGATGGATACCACCGCCCGCATTTTTCCTTCTTTTTCAACTTTACGGATCCTCACATCTGTTATCTGCATAAATCTCTGCCCCCTTTATATATCTTCCTATTTCTTAAGAACAGTTTTATCCTCTGTGAGTTTAAATCACATATCTCTCATTGTGCTCATACACTACTTTGATTCCATCGCCGCCGCTGAAAAAGGTATTGGCACGCAGCGTGTCCCGGCTCTCAACAATACAATTCTCTATATGAGTATTGTCACCGATATATACATCATTCAAAATAATAGAATTCTTAATGACACAATTTTTGCCTACGAATACTTTCTTAAATAAAATAGAATTCTCCACTTTGCTGTTAATAATGCAACCGCTGGACACCAAGCTGTTGCGCACATCCGAACCCACATTATATTTTGCCGGAGGAAGATCGTCAACCTTAGAATAAATCCTTGGCTCATCCCTGAAATAGTTTCGAACTTCAGGTTTTAAGAAATCCATGTTCGTGCGGTAGTAAGATTCCACTGTAGAGATATTGTTCCAGTATGCATCCAGCTTATAGCCAAATATACGTTTCATATTCTTATAACGAATCAGAATATCCGTAACAAAATCATAACGGTTTTCTTCTGCGCAACGCTCCAGCATTTCAATAAGCTGTCTTCTGCGCAGCACATAAATTCCGGCAGAAATCGTATTAGACTGAGCAACCATGGGTTTTTCTTCAAATTCCACAATTCTTGAATCTTCATTCATCCTGATCACGCCAAAGCGGCTGACGTCCTCACCCACTGGCATGTCCTTGCAGACAATCGTAATATCTGACTTCTTCTCGATATGGTACTCCAACAGCTTATTGTAATCCATTTTATAGACACAATCTCCAGCTGCAATAATTACATAAGGTTCATGGCTCTTTTTCAAGAAATCAAGGTTCCTGTACATGGCGTCTGCCGTTCCCCGGTACCACCATGCGTTATCTGAAGTAACTGTGGGATTAAATACATATAAGCCGCCCTGCTTTCTTCCGAAATCCCACCATTTGGAAGAACTCAGATGTTCATTGAGGCTTCTTGCATTATACTGCGTTAAAATCGCCACTTTCTGAATATGTGAATTACTCATGTTGCTGAGTGCAAAATCAATACAGCGAAAACTTCCGCCCACCGGCATGGCTGCAATGGCTCTCTTGTTGGAAAGCTCCTGCATCTTGCTGTTATTTCCGCCTGCTAATATAATACCTAATGCCTTCATACTCTGTCACCTGCCTTAATGATTGATTCGCCGCCTGCCAAAAGGCCATCCGGATAATCCTCTTTCTCTGTCTTACCGGAAATTGCTGTATTTTTACCTATTTTAACACCTGATGGTATCTCGGAATTCTCACCGATGGTTACCAGGCCAAAGGAGTATACGCTCTTGTTCAGCTTGTTATCTGCCTCCTCGCCCACGCCAAGTTCCACATTGTCGCCAATCTTGACATTCTCTGCCACGATCGCTTTCGTGATATTCACGTTATCGCCAATCACCGTATTCTGCATAATAATGGAGTCACGCACTACCGTGTTCTTGCCAATCACGACGCCTGCGCCGATTACCGAGCCATACACCTTGCCGTAAATCTCTGTTCCTTCTCCGATAATGCATCGCTCTGTCACAGCATCCTCTGCAATATACTGCGGTTCGATAATTTCGCTCTTAGTATAAATCTTCCAATACTCTTCATAGAGGTTGAACTCTGGAATCAGATCTATCAGCTCCATATTTGCTTCCCAATAAGATCCTAAAGTTCCAACATCTTTCCAATATCCATTGTACTCATAGGCAAACAAGCGCCTGCCGTTCTCCCTGCAGTAAGGGATGATATGTTTACCAAAGTCACAATTACTCTGTTCTGACATGGTCACTAGAGCCTCCCTCAAGATACTCCAGTTGAAAATGTAAATACCCATGGAAGCAAGATTGCTTCTGGGATTCGCAGGCTTCTCTTCAAATTCCGTGATCTGCTTATTCTCGTCTGTGATTACGAGACCGAAACGGCTGGCCTCCTCCCATGGAACCGGCATGGCTGCAATAGTGACATCCGCATTATTTTCCTTATGGAAATCCAGCATCACTTCATAATTCATCTTATAGATATGATCTCCTGAAAGTATCAGTACATATTCTGGATCATAACTGTCAATGTAATTCAGGTTTTGATAAATCGCATTCGCAGTACCTGTATACCATTCACTATTGTCACTCTTCTCATATGGGGGCAACACCGTCACTCCGCCATTATTGCGGTCCAGATCCCAGGGGATGCCGATCCCGATATGGGTATTCAGCCGCAACGGCTGATACTGCGTCAGCACGCCTACTGTATCTATCCCTGAATTCACACAGTTGCTTAACGGAAAATCAATAATCCGATATTTACCGCCAAACGCTACCGCAGGTTTGGCAACATCAGAAGTCAACACCCCAAGTCTGCTGCCCTGGCCCCCTGCCAAAAGCATGGCTATCATTTCTTTACGAATCATGTCTCTCACCTCTCGTCAATATATTCTTGTTTCTTACGCCTCCTATTATAGCACATAAGAATCATTTAGTACACATATTTCACAATTTTTTTGCTTAAAAATAGATAATTTTGTCACTTTGCACAAGACATATTACCTGGTTATTACGAAAAAATTCAATTTGCAAAATGCCCTTCCTTGGTATAAAATAAAATTAATCAAAGAAGATTGGACAGGTAAAATATATGTATAAAAATGTTTATAAAATTAATTTCAAAGAGCCAATTCACCTTCATTTTATCGGTATCGGCGGAATCAGCATGAGCGGGCTTGCCGAAATCCTTTTAAAGGAAGGATTCCGCATCTCTGGCTCAGATTCCAGGGAATCTGAACTCACCCAGAAGCTGACTGGGCTTGGCGCTGATATTTACTATGGGCAGCGCGCTTCCAACATAAGAAAAGACACGGACGCCATCGTATATACTGCAGCGATCCATCCCGATAATCCAGAATTAAAAGCTGCGAAAGATCAGCAGATTCCAACATTGACCCGCGCAGAACTGCTCGGTCAAATCATGAACAATTACCAGCAGTCGATCGCCGTAGCTGGCACGCACGGCAAAACCACTACCACTTCCATGATCACGCAGATACTTTTAGAAGCCTGCTGCGATCCGACCGTTTCTGTAGGAGGCATATTAAAATCCATTGATGGCAATATCCGGGTAGGCGAGTCACAGTACTTTTTAACAGAAGCCTGCGAATATACCAACAGTTTTTTGAACTTTTATCCAAAATATGCTCTGATACTGAACATAGAAGAAGACCATATGGACTTTTTTAAAGATCTCGCAGATATTCGCCGCTCATTTTGCAGGTTTGCCGAAAACGTTCCCCCTCAGGGCACGGTAATCATAAACGGGGAAATCCCCGATCACCAAAAGATTACAGAAAGTTTGAATTGCCAGGTTCTTACCTATGGCTTGACTCCTTCTGATTCATATTATGCGGATAATATTGCTTTTAATACAGAAGGCTGCGCAAACTTCACGCTAATGCAGCAAGGTACCACTATCGGAACCATCTCTCTCAACGTGCCTGGGGAGCATAACGTACTCAATGCAGTTGCAGCATCCGCCCTGGCCCTGGAATTGAAGCTTCCTTTCCGCTCAATACAGACAGCCCTTTCCTGCTTTGGGGCACCTGCAAGACGCTTCGAACACAAAGGAAGCTTAGGCGGGATCACCATCGTGGACGATTATGCGCACCATCCTACCGAGATAGCCGCCACTCTTTTGGCTGCCAAAAACTGCGGCAAACATCGCATCGTCTGCGTATTCCAACCCCATACTTATTCCCGGACTAAAGCATTTCTAAAGGAATTTGCCCAAGCTCTCTCGGCCGCAGATCTGGTAGTACTGGCAGATATCTATGCGGCAAGAGAACAAAATACCATCGGGATCAGCTCTGCAGATCTACAAAAAGAGTTACAAAATTTAGGCTGTAATTGTTATTATTTTCCATCTTTTGACGAAATTGAAAACTTTTTAATAAAAAATTGTATAAACGGCGATTTGTTGATAACTATGGGCGCTGGAGACATTGTCCAAGTAGGAGAACACCTTCTAGGAAAGTAGTTATCCACATTATCCACATTCCATTGGGGATAACTAACCTCAAGGAGTGTGGATTTTTAAGTTTACATAAAGTGATTATCCACATCTTCTCATTTTTGGCATATTTTCGCCGAATACAAGGCATTTTACTCGTTACCATAACATCTTTCCACTCGATTATCCACATTATCCACAATCTTAACAATTGCGCAATCCCTTGATTTTACTGGGATCCAAGGAAAAATTTCACTTCTCATTTCCAGATTAATGTGCTATACTTTAAGCCACATAAAGGTATTCGATTTTTCTAGGGAGGATGTTATGACAGAGATTACTTTACACAAAGATAATGATAATTCTACTACGGCGATTTCCAACCGCTTCATTGATGAATATATGACGAACGCCAATGGTGAATTCGTAAAAATTTATTTATATCTGCTTCGCTGTATGAACTCCCCGGACTGCAGTTTTTCCATTTCCAGAGCGGCGGACAAATTCAACCATACGGAGAAAGATATTCAGCGCGCTTTAAAATATTGGGAAAAAATGAACCTGCTTCAACTAGAATACGGACAAAATGATTCGATTGCAGGAATTTATTTTCTTGAGTCGCAATCTGCCCCCAGGGAAGACGACTCCGTTCCACTAAAGAAAGCCTCACCACAGCCGGCCCGGAAGAAATCTTATTCTTCAGCCGAGATGAAAGCTTTCCAGGAGAAAGAAGAAGTACGGGAATTAATGTTTGTCGCAGAGAGCTATCTGACAAGGCCGTTAACCCACACAGACATCCAGACATTGCTTTCCTGGTATGACGATCTTGCCCTGTCTGCTGACTTAATCGTTTACCTCTTAGAATACTGTATTGCAGGAGGACATTCCAGCCTGCACTACATGGACAAAGTAGCGCTCAATTGGAAAGCGGAGAACATCTGCACCGTAGAGCAAGCAAAGCGCAACACCAGAACGCACACCAAGCTTCACTATGCCGTTTTAAAAGCCCTGGGGATAAAGGGGCGCAACCTGATAACGGCAGAGTTGAATTACATAGACAAATGGCGTAAGGAATATGGTTTCGCACAGGATATGATCATCGAAGCGTGCAGCCGTACCATCCTTGCCATCCACCAGCCTAATTTTGAATACACGGACCGGATCCTTGCCAGCTGGAAGCGCCAGAATATTAAGACGCCTGCAGATATTCAAAAAGCAGACGAGGCATACCACGCCTCCAAAGAAACGGAACGCATACGCACGACCGCCTTAAAAAAAGCTGCCGCTAAGACTTCTGCTGCCAGCCGTTTCAATAGCTTTCCACAGCGCACTTACAATATGGAACAATTGGAAGCAGAATTATTAAACGCCGTACATTAAGGAGGCATCTATGGCTTTAAACAACGCCCAATACAACATCCTGCAGCGCCGCTATGAGGCAAAGCAATTAGAAAATCAGCATATCGTGATGGAACGAATGCGGAATGTCTATGGGAAATTGCCACAGCTTGCAAAGATTGATGATTCCATTTCGTCCCTGTCAATAGCGCAGGCAAAAAAGCTAATAGACGGGGACGAAACGGCAATGTCAGAACTACGCCGCAAGCTCAAGGAACTGTCTCTTGAAAAAAAACAGCTTCTAGCCTTTCATGGATATCCGGATAATTATTTCGAGCCTCCTTATGACTGCCCAGACTGCAAAGATACTGGCTATATTGGTAGTCAGAAATGTCATTGTTTCCGTCAGGCTGCCATTGACCTCGTCTATACGCAGTCCAATATCCGGCAGATCTTGGACATCGAAAATTTTCAGAATTTTTCCTACGATTATTATTCACAAGACCAGATCAACCCCTCCACAGGCCTGACCAGTCTTGCCACTATAAAAAACGCCGTAAAAAGCTGTTTGGAATTTGTCAAAACCTTTGACACTGAGTTTCACAACCTGTTTTTTTATGGAGACACTGGAATCGGAAAGACGTACTTGTCAAATTGCGTGGCAAAAGAACTTCTTGACACCAGCCATTCTGTGATTTATTTTACTGCCTCCTCCCTGTTCCAGATTTTCGAGAAAAGCGTATTCAATAGAGAACGGGACGCAAATGAAGATTATCAGAATATCTTTGAATGTGACCTTCTGATCATTGACGACCTGGGAACGGAATTGTCCAATGCTTTTACCGTCTCCCAGCTCTTTCTCTGCCTCAATGAGCGGATATTACGGCGAAAATCCACTATCATTTCCACCAACCTGTCTCTTGGACAGCTTGCCGACCTCTACTCAGAACGCACTTTTTCCAGAATTTCCAGCAACTATAAGATGATCAAGCTGTTTGGAAATGACATTCGTATCCAGAAAAAACTCAAAAGACAGCCTTGCCAAGACTTCTAAGGAATGCTATAATTTTTGGGGCTTTGTAATCTATGTTTAGTAAGAACACCAAAACATTTTCACTATATATGGAGGATATTACGATGCAGCGCAACGAAAAAAATTATGAAACTATCCCTGCTGGTTCTCTAGGCGTGATTTCCCTAGAAAGCTGCCGTGCGATGGGAGAGAAGGTGGACAAGTATCTGGTGCAGTTCCGCAGCGAGCGGGAGCATAAGCACGTAAACGATATTGCCTTTGAGGGATATCATAAAAACACCTATCTGGTGAACTGCTCCACCCCCCGTTTTGGAAGCGGCGAAGCAAAGGGCATTATCAACGAATCTGTTCGTGGATTCGACCTATATATGATGGTGGATGTAACCAATTACAGCATGACCTACACCGTATGCGGACATGAGAATCATATGTCTCCAGACGACCATTACCAGGATCTGAAACGCATCATCGCTGCCGTAGGCGGAAAAGCACGAAGAATTACCGTGCTTATGCCATTTTTATACGAAAGCCGCCAGCATAAGCGCACCTCTAGAGAATCCTTAGACTGCGCTCTCGCCCTACAGGAATTGACGCGGATGGGCGTGGACAACATCATTACCTTTGACGCTCATGATCCCCGGGTACAAAACGCTATTCCTCTGAATGGTTTTGAAACAGTCCAGCCTGCCTATCAATTTATCAAAAGCATCCTGCAAGAAGTGGACGACCTGCAGATCGACAGCAACCATATGATGGTTATCAGCCCTGACGAGGGCGGAACCAACCGTGCCGTATACCTTGCCAACGTACTTGGGCTTGATATCGGAATGTTCTACAAACGCAGAGATTACAGCAAAATCGTGGACGGACGAAACCCTATCGTAGCACATGAATTTTTGGGCTCCTCCGTGGAAGGCAAGGACGTGCTGATCATTGACGATATGATTTCCTCCGGGGATAGCATGATCGATGTTGCCACGGAATTAAAAAAGCGCAAAGCGCGCCGGATTTTCGTGGTCGCCACGTTCGGGTTATTTACCGACGGCCTGGCAAAATTTGACAAGGCCGTAGCCGACGGCATTATCTACAAAGTGGTAACCACCAACCTTACCTACCAGACCCCGGAACTTTTGAGCAAGCCCTATTATATTAACTGTGATATGAGCAAATATATTGCATACATTATTGATACCCTGAACCATGACCTCTCTATCAGCGATTTGCTAGATCCTTATGAGCGAATCGAATCTTTAGTAAATCGTTATATTGGACGCAAAAAACAATAAACATAAAGCTCCTGCCGCGCAAAAGAGCAAAGAGATAACGACTTCTATCTTTTCTCTCTGCTCTTTGATGCAGCAGTTCTTTACTAATAATCAGAAAGCCAAGAACCACCATCTTCTCTTATGGAAAATCCGTCTCTTGCCCCCTCCTTGCCTTATCCTACGATCTTATAATACGACCGCGCCGTTATGCCATACACAATCGCATAAATGAATGCAAACACTCCTACCGTGCCCACCGTACATGTGACAAACAGCGGCATGTCTTGCATGCCAAAAAGCAGAATCAAACGGTTCATCATTGGAAATGCGACAATAAGATGAATACATGCCATCACCAGGGGAAGAAAGAAAACTTTCAAGATTTGGCTGCGTATGGATGCCCGTACTTCTTTTTTGCTCATCCCCACTTTCTGCATAATTTCGAACCTTGCCTTATCCTCATATCCTTCCGAAACTTGTTTATAATAGATAATCAACGTAGTAGCCATCAAAAACACAAATCCCAGAAAAATCCCCAAAAACAGAAAGCCACCGCAGAATATCATAAAGCCATTCTTACGCTCTACACGGATATCCAGCCTGGTGCCAGCAACGTCTTCGTGCCCCAACGCCTTCTGTTCCTCCAACAGCTGCTTGATGCGGGTTCCGCAAGCAATTTCCTTTTCTTCTCCCCCGGTTACGTCCATAGCCAGCTTATACATCACCTGGCTGGCATCTTCTCCATAGACTGATGCTTGCAGCTCATAAACCTCTTGCCGCACTTTCTCATCCTTTATCACCAAAAAGTATACATCATACAAAATCTCCTCTCCCATATCTGTTAGATGCAGTTTCGCAAGATGCTCTTTGACCTGGAACGTTCTGCCCGCAAGATGATACATTTGGTCCCCTTTGTCGCCATGCATTGTGAAAGACAACACTTCATCCTCCGAAAGGTCTTCATGCCTCCCTCCCAGGCGCTCATATTCCTCCATGGTAATCCACTGGGTGACGCAGATCTCTCCTTTTGGAAACAGATTATCGGATGGATCAACAAGATTGAGGTTTTCCCCCTCTTTATACGCCGTAAACGACAAGCTTGTATAGTATGAAAGTTCTTCGACATCAATTCCAACGTCTGCAGCGGCTTGCAGCGCAACCTCGTTCAAAATTTTCTTACTCTCTGTTTGCAAGCTATATCCAGACAGGTTGATGTCTTTTGGATATCGCCTTGCCATGGTAGATTCCACTCCCATATAAAGGGAAATTGTTCCAGATACCATTACGAGTACCATCGTGCTCAGAATGCAGATATTGCTAAGACCTACTGCGTTTTGCTTCATGCGGTAGATCAAGCCGGAAACCGATGTAAAGTGACTGGTTTTATAGTAATAAGATTTGTTCCTGCGCAGGATCTTCAATACAGCAATGCTTCCCGCAGTAAACAGGCAGTAAGTTCCAAGCATCACCAGAATCACTGCCAAAAAGAACAACAGCAACACACTCACAGGATCCTCTACAAAGATTGCGATCGCATATCCAATTCCCAGTGACACGATCCCCAATACTGCCAAAAACCAGCGGGTTTTCGGCTCTTTCTCCCCATGGCTGGCACTCTGCAAAAGCTCGATCGGCTTTGCCTTGCGTACCTGGAACAGATTATATACCAATGTGGCGCCAAAAATGCAGCAGAACAATATTACAGTGCTTACAATGGAATCCCATGAAACCATAAATCCAAAAGGAACTTCCAGGTTTACCAGCCGCAGCAGAACCAAGACCACCAGCTTATTCAGCACCACCCCCGCAATTATCCCACATAAGATGCTGATGCCTGCCACAAATAAAATTTCCCAGAACATCATCTTTCCAATATGGCGTTTCTCCATGCCCAGAATGTTGAAAAGTCCAAATTCCTTTTTTCTGCGCTTCATCAAAAAACTGTTCGTATAAAATAAGAAGATCACTGCAAATATCCCAATCACGCCGCATCCAAGCCCTAATATCATCTTCATGTCCATGCTGCCAGGCATCTTATTAACTCCCTCGTCATGAACGATAGCTCCCATGATATAATACATGGCGCTGGTACCAATTGCCGCCAATATATAAGGCAAATACAAGCTGCCGTTTTTCTTTAAATTGCCAAAGGCAAGCCTTCCATAAAAAAACTTATTCATGCTTCACACCACCTGTCGTAATTACTGTAAGGGTATCAGAAATCTTCTGATACATCTCCTCGTCGCTGCCAGACCCTTTATAGATCTGGTGAAACACCTGGCCGTCTTTGATAAACAGCACACGCTTCGCACAGCTTGCGGCTTTGATGGAATGGGTTACCATGAGAATCGTCTGCCCCTCTTGATTGATGTTCTGGAACATTGAAAGCAGGCTTTGTGCCGCCTTGGAATCCAATGCGCCAGTGGGCTCATCTGCAAGGATCATCTGCGGATTTGTAATCAAAGCCCGCGCCACTGCCGCACGCTGTTTCTGTCCTCCTGACACCTCATAGGGATATTTCGCTAAAATCTCATTGATGCCAAGCTTTTCCGCAATCGGCATCAGGCTGCTGCGCATTTCATTATATGCTTTTCCTGCAAGGACCAATGGCAGAAAAATATTGTCCTGGATGCTGAAAGTATCTAATAAGTTAAAATCCTGAAATACGAATCCCAGATTCTGACGGCGAAATGCGGACAGCTCACGCTCTCGGATTGCCGAAAGATTTTTTCCATTTAACAGCACCTGACCTGCCGTGGCTTTGTCCAACGCCGCCAAAATGTTCAAAAGAGTCGTCTTTCCGGAGCCGGATTCTCCCATAATTGCCACATACTCTCCCTTTTCCACCGAAAAACTTACATCTGATAACGCCTGCACCTGATTTCCTCCAAACCGGGTAGTATACACTTTTTTTACATTATTCACTTCTAATATTGCCATGATTTCCTCCATTCTTTGCTCTTTACAACACAAACAGGTAGTTCGGGAAAGAATTTGCAAATTCTCCCACTCTTTCCTCCTTTACATCTCTTGTCTATCGTTAAGCACATTATACAAAAAAAAGGCATATGCCGCCTTAACTTTGGCTTACAATTCGAGTATTTATCTTACAACTTTGTAAGATAAAAGTCACATTAGGGGGTGTTTGAAAAAGCTTCCTGCATGTACTACACGTCCCAAATTTAAGTTTCCCCTTTTTGCAAGACCTTTCGGCGCTACGAATTGCAAAATGGGGAAACTCAAAGTCAAAAAGATTGCTATCGCCATAAAATTATGATACGATAACCTGCAAAGAATTAGTTTTGATTGAGAAAGGGAGATCATTATGAAATTAAAAGAATTATTATGCTTTGCCCTGCTCTGCTTTGCATTCACAATTCCTGGCTGCAGCACAGTAGGTTCTCAAGAAAGTAAAAATTCTGAAAAATTGCTCACAGAAGAAACACAGCCAGATCAGAGAGATTACTCCGACTTGGAGTCTGAAGGCCCCTCTGACAGCACAAAAGACAACCTTCCTGAAACTGATACCGCTGGCAGTTCACAGACAGCTCCCGAGCCTGGCAAAGCCCAAGAAGACAGCTCCGCCGCTCCCTCAGCATCAGGCTTCCCCTCCGACAGTCCGCAAACGGACCATAACGCAGACGCTTCCAACGGAACGCAACAGCAAGACAGCCCCGAAAGCCCTTCCCAGGAAGGCACTGCGGACAGCGGATTCTATCAGGACTGCTCCTCCTATCCCTCCAGTCAAATAGAGGATTTTGCAAAAAATGTCAAGTCGCTGTTCCTAGAAAAAGACTGGGACGCCATAGCTGCATTAATCTCCTATCCCATCACCATCGACGGAACCATATGCGAAGACCATTCTGATTTTCTCTCTTTGGATCTCGAAAGCGAACTGAACCCTGACTTCCTCTCCGCCATGGAAGCCGAGACCTGTCAGGAAATGTTCCATAATTGGCAAGGCATATCCATGGGCGCCAAAGGGGAGCTCTGGTTCAGCCAGGTCTACAGTGACGAGAGCAATTCCAGCCTTCTGATCACTGGCATTAATGGCATTTTACAGCAAGCCTCTGATGGTGCAAACGTTTACTGACACATTTTCCCCAGCAAGACTCCATTGAGCAAATTGGATGCTCAAGCAATGAGAGCTACTAAATATATGCATCTGAGCACACTAAAACAAAATCTTAATCCGGGTTCCGTCTCCAGGCGCAGACTCTGCAAGAATCTTGTGGCCAAGCCTATTTAAAATCTCTTTTACAAGGTATAGACCGATCCCGGACGCTTTTTTGTCATTTCTTCCATTATATCCAGTATAACCTTTGTCAAAAATCCGCGGCAGGTCTTCCGCAAGGACGCCAATCCCCGTATCCTCCACCATCAGGCAACCGTTTTTGATCCCAATCCGTACGCTGCCAGAAGACGTATATTTGATGGCATTGGACAATAACTGTTCTATCACGAACACCATCCATTTCTCATCGGTCACGACTCTGACATTTATGGTTTCATATTCAAGCGCAAGCTTTTTTTGAATAAACATAGGCGCATATTTCTTGACTGCCTGACGGATGATTCCATCTAACTCATATTCTCTCAGTACGAAATCATTAACGCTGTCTGTCAGGCGCAGGTACTGCAGCACCATTCCCACATACTGCTCAATCTTAAATAACTCTGACTGCACCTGTCTCTTTTGTTCATAATATTCCTCCTCCCCGGACGCTTCTTGCCAAAGTAGCAAATCCATTGCCGCAATAGGAGTTTTAATCTGATGCGTCCAGAGCGTGAAATAATCAATGACGTCTTTCTTCTCTTTCAGAAGCGCTGCTACCTGGTCGATTCGTTCCTGTCTGGAAATTTCCAAAAGCTCCTGATACAGCTTTTCCTGCTCATCTTCTGGCTTTGGGAAATGTGCCACGCCATTTTTTATTGCCTCTGCCTGCCAGTGTAATTGCTCCATTTTCCTGCGGCTTCTGACGCCATCCCCCAAAAATGCCAAGATTCCTAAAACCGTGCATAAACCTGCCGCATAGCCGACAGGCTCTAACGGGAGATGATAGAGGAACATCACCAGCGCAAACACCAGCACAAATATAGAATATAAAAGAATTCCCAGACGGTGACGTTTGGCATACGCTTTAATCCACCACATAGCCGATTCCTTTCCTGGTCTTTATGATATCTAAAATCCCAATCTCCTCCAGCTTCTTTCTGAGCCTTGCCACATTTACCGTAAGCGTATTATCGTCAATGAAGCTATCCGACTCCCAAAGTTTTTCCATCAGCTTGTCCCGAGTAACTATCTTTCCTTTTTGTTCCAGCAGCGTCCGTAAAATGCCCATCTCATTCTTGGTCAGTTCTACCTGAACGCCTCCATAAGCCACGATTCCCTTTCCTGTGTCAAATATCATTCCCATATGTTCCAAAAGATGACTGTCCCCTGCAAAATCATAAGTCCTCCGCAACAGCGCCTGTACCTTTGCTTGCAGCACATTCAGATCAAAAGGTTTAGACACAAAGTCATCCCCTCCCATGTTGACTGCCATGACAATATTCATATTATCAGAAGCCGAAGAGATAAAGATAATAGGCACCTTGGATATTTTTCGTATTTCATCGCACCAGTGATAACCATTATAAAAGGGAAGAGAAATATCCATCAGCACAAGTTGCGGCTGCCTGGCGGCAAATACCTTCAATACTTCTTGAAAATTCTCAATGCAGAAAGCCTGATATCCCCAACTCTCCATATGCCTGCGGACAGCCTCTGCAATGACGGCGTCATCTTCTACAATCATCAATTTATACATTTCAAAATCCTCCAAAAAAACAGGGGATGCTGCAAAACAACATCCGTACAAATCAAAAAACGGAATGATGCTCTGCAACAGCCCCTGTCGCATCTTACTGCTGTATCATTACAGGGAAACGCCCCCTGCAACTTTGTCATTGATTACATAATAAGCCATTTTTTCCTCTGGCTTGATATATACACGAATGGATTTGATGGATGACTCTCGGTGTCCTTCTGCCACATATGCCTGTTTTGCTTTCTCTATGACTTCCTTTGCCGTAATTTCCAATTCATGGAACTGTATATAAACTTCTTCTACTTTCTCAGCTTCTTTTTTCTTTGCCGCCGGCTTCTTCTTGGCAGGAGCTTTCTTTGCCGCCTCTTTCTTTGGTTCCGCAGCAACTTCTTCCTTGATATCAGTTGTGTCTTCTACAACTGCTTTCTCAGCAACTTCTTTGGCCACTTCTACTTTCGCCGCTGTCTCTTCTTTCTTCACTGCAGAATCTTCTTTCGCTGCTGCAGGCTTTGTTGAAGTTGCTTTTGCTGAAGTTGTTTTTGTCTCATTCTTTGCCATAATTGGTTTCCTCCCTAATCCTTTTACTGACAGACTAAAAATCTTTCCATTGCCAATAAAGCTTCTTCTTCATCGCTTCCATCAGCCACTATATTTACAGTCATTCCTTTTGACGGATTAAATGCCATGATTCCCATAATGCTCTTTGCATTAATCTTTGCCTCGCTGCTCTCCAGCCTGATTTCACTGTCAAACTGACATGCGACCTGCACCAACTCTGCAATGGGATTGCTGTACTCTTTAGCTACATTAGATACAATAACTTTTTTCTCGCTCATCCTATCCTCTTTCCATGTAATACTAACATACAACTATATTTCATATTTCTCCTACCATTAACAAATATACCCCATGTGCCCGTGTTTTTCAAGGGGCATTGTGAAAATTGGTATTTTCCACGAAAGAAGTATTTTTATTTCACAAAAATTGGACACTTTTTCACCATTTTATCAGGCTTTGCCGCATGTCTTTACATTATTTCCAAGGTCTGTCTATTTAAGATATGCTTTATCCACCTGAATTACCACAAAATAGTTCTCTCCCAGACTATAATTTACCTGCATTTGAATCTGACGTTCCAACGCCTCGTCACTAAGCGCAAACTCATATGGCACGACCACGTCAAAGATTAAATTCGTGTGGGTCTGCCCCATGACAACCCGGAAATCATGCATGGTGATCACGGAGTCAATCTCTTTCATCAGCCTCTCTATTTTGCCCTTTAGCTCCAAGATATATGCATCCTCTGTTACTACCGGATCCATATGGATCACAGCATCACACCGAAGCTTGTTCCTTAATTCCATTTCTGCATTATCGACTATGTCATGCAGTTCTAAAATATTTCCCTCCGCAGGCACTTCTGCATGGAGGGAGATCATTCTTCTGCCTGGCCCATAATCATGCACTAGAAGGTCATGAATCCCACAAATCTCTTGATAAGAAAGCACGATATTTTCAATCTGACGAACGAAATCCTCTTCTGGAGGCTGGCCAAGCAGCGGATTCAATGTATCTCTCGCTGCACTGATACCTGCATAAAAAATAAACAAGCCTACCAAGATTCCGCACCAGCCGTCAATCTGAAGACCTGTAAATTCCCCAACAAGAGCGCCAGCCAAGACTGCGGCGGTAGCGCAGGTATCACTAAGGCTGTCTGTCGCCGTGGCGCGCATCGCTGCGGAATCCAGCTTTTTTCCAATTTTATAGTTATAGAACGCCATATAGATTTTTACCACAATAGACGCTAGCAGAATCCACAAAGAGAGAACGCCAAATGTCACTGGCTCCGGGTGCAGAATCTTTTCCACAGAACTTTTGATCAACTCAAACGCCATCACAAGAATAGCTCCAGAAACAATCAATCCTGTGACATATTCAATTCTTCCGTGACCAAAAGGATGATTCACATCCGGTTTTGCCCCAGCCATTTTAAATCCAACCAGAGTCACGCACGAAGAGCCTGCGTCCGACAAGTTATTGAATGCGTCCGCCGTGATAGAAATTGAATGGCTCAAAAGTCCTGCAACAAATTTCCCCGCAAACAGCAAGATATTAAGCATGATCCCTACAAGCCCGCAAATCATGCCATATTGTTGGCGTACTTTGGGATTTTTCACATCCTCTTTTTCATGGATCAACATATTTACCAGTAACGTTATCACATCTTACCTCCCACAACATATCATTTTCCATCCCGCTGCCATTGATACGCTTTAGCTATTATAGCCGCTTTATTCTGCCTATTGTAACATAAGTAGCTAATTTTTACTATTATACATTTAAAAAATAGGCATACTAAATGATTATAGCAAAGGAGCGTGGATTTATGTTAGAAAAAATTTTCAGATTGAATGAACACGAGACTTCCGTCAAAACCGAAATAATCGCCGGATTTACCACCTTCATGACCATGGCATATATTTTGGCAGTCAATCCAAACATTCTGGCTGCCGCCGGCATGGACGCCAATGCAGTTCTGACGGCAACGGCGCTGGCTTCCTTTGTGGGAACGTTGCTGATGGCGCTGCTGGCAAATTATCCATTTGCGCTTGCACCAGGAATGGGATTAAATGCTTATTTCGCCTATACGGTCGTCATTCAAAGGGGCAATCCCTGGGAGCTTGCGCTATTTGCTGTATTTGCAGAGGGCGTAATCTTTATCATCCTTTCCCTCGTCAACGTCAGGGAAGCGATTTTTAATGCCATTCCCACAACATTAAAGGCCGCCGTCAGCGTGGGGATCGGCATATTCGTTGCATTTATCGGTTTGCAAGACGCAAAGCTGATCGTGGCAAATGATTCCACCCTGGTAACTTACCAGGCATTTAAAGGCGAAACTTTCCGTTCTGTGGGCGTAGGCGCCATTCTTGCATTGATTGGCGTCCTGGTAACCGCTGTCCTTCTTGCAAAAAATATCAAGGGCGGCATTCTCGCTGGCATTCTGGTCACTTGGATCTTAGGCATCCTCTGCGAGTTTGCAGGCGTCTATGTGCCTGATCCAAAAGCCGGAATGCATTCCGTCATTCCTGACGCTTTCCTAAGCCTGGACTTCTCGTCCTTCCAGGAAACGTTCGGAGCCGTTTTTACAAAGACAGATTTTCGTTCCATAAACATAGGGGATTTGATGGTGATCATTTTTTCGTTGTTGTTCGTGGACCTGTTTGATACCCTGGGTACTTTAATCGGCGTTTCCTCCAAAGCGGACATGCTGGATCAAAACGGCAAGCTTGAAAGAATCAGGCCCGCTCTGTTGTCAGATGCCGTCGCCACCTGCGCAGGCGCTATTTTCGGTACTTCTACAACGACCACTTATGTGGAGAGCGCCTCCGGCGTTGCTGCCGGCGGGCGCACCGGACTTACCGCCCTGACTACCGGGATTTTGTTCCTGCTGTCTATCCTTTTCTCTCCGATATTCTTAAGCATCCCCAGCTTCGCCATTGCCCCGGCTCTGATTATTGTGGGATTTTATATGATGGGCTCTGTGGCAAAGATTGATTTTGAGGATATGGCAGACGCCATCCCCGCTTTCTTGTGCATCATCGCAATGCCCCTGGCTTATAGCATCTCTGAAGGCATCGCCATCGGCGTAATCTCCTGGACTTTGATCAATCTTATCATTGGAAAGGCAAAAGAAAAAAAGATCAGCATCCTCATGTATGTGCTGACCGTTCTCTTTATAGCAAAGTATACCTTGTAATACGGCCGCATGGCCATAATGGGATGCCCCATGGGTATACCTTGTAATACGGCCGCAAATGCAGGCTTGATCCCGCATCTGCATTTGCGGCACAGTTCCATATTTCCCATGCATGACCTAGCATTTTGATCTCTCAAAAATAAATCTCATACGCTGCATAAACATGATCAAAATGATAGCCCAGTTCTTGCGCAAGGGCCACAGACCATCTGTTCTGCGCATCCCAGCTTGGATAAAGCTTCCGGTCCATGCACTCTAAAATCAGACTCGCCCCGCATGCCTTGGCAAGGCCTCTTCTGCGATGATCTTGCCTCGTCCCGATTTCTATCTCAATCCCCTCCTGGTATACCGTATAGGAAGAGGCGCCAGATACAAGCTCCTTGCCATAAAGCACAAAAGCTCCCACGCCCCGTCTTAAGTATTCATTATAATCTGCATACTGAGAAGTGAAATCTTTTGCCCAGGGCTGCTCTCTAGTTTGCCTGAAAATTTCCTCCGTGATTAACCCGACCTGATATTGTGAACCCAGTCCCGCTACAATTTTCTCCAATTTATCCCTGTCGAAAATCCCAGGCTCTTTCTTTATAGCGAAACGTTCCACTCGTTTGCAACGTCTCCCATATGCTTTCTCAATTTCCTGTGCCCAGGCTGATCCGTTTTGATCCTGAGGCGGAACCATGATTAAGAAATCACGGCTCTGCGTCTTAATTCCTCTTGTCACAAGTTCATGGTTCGCTTCTCCGGCAAAATAACAGAAATCCGCAAGGACAATCCTCGCAGATTTAGGATTCTCTTTCTGGTTGGCCCATGCCTCACCCATAATTCCCTGCAAGCAGGACCAGATCAAAGACTCGTCCCAACCCTCAAACAAAGGAGCGATCACCGACATCTTGCCTGGCGTCAATTGATAAATACTCATCACATAGTCCCTCCGATCCCCTAGTGTACTGTCAGCTATCCATATAAATCAATAGTGTGTCTCGCTGCTTTCATAAAGCATTAATTATCTCCCATTCTTTGTTCCAAATCTCATGAACTCTTTCATCCAGCAAAACCAAAGCCAGAGATTTATTATATAAAATTCCTCGTATTTTGTCAAAGACACTGGATGAACTTGTTTTCACCCCTGCGGAACAAAAAATCAAATCGATCCCATGCCAAATGCCTGCCAAGCGCTTCTGCAATCTGATTGCGGCATGAATTATGGACACAGATAAAAGCTACTTTTTCTTATCCATAGTTAAAAACCTAAGTGATGCAGCAAGGCAATTATCTCATTTGCTTTTAACACCTTGCCCGTAGCGACAACCTTTTCATTGACAACGATAGCAGGCATACTCATAACGCCGTATTCCATTACTTTGCTCATCTCGGTAATGTATGCGACCTCTGCAAAAATCCCCATATCCTTTACTGCCTGTCTTGCGTTCTCATACTGCTGATGACAGGATTTGCAACCTGCGCCCAATACTTTGACTGAGCAAGTTCCATCCTTTGCCTCAGAATGAGAACGATTGGCGGCTTCTTCTGTCTCATTTTTGGGACAACCACAAGCACAAGCAGATGTTTTCTTTTCTTCTTTTTTCTTGCCAAAATTAAACAATGACATCATTGCAACCTCCTAAAACTATAGAATTAAATAACGAAATATTGTATTACATTAAAAAAATAACCTACAATGATAATGCCTATCGTGCATATGGCAATAAAAATGCCCAAAAGTTTTAGCTTGACAGCCTTACGAAGCATAATCATCGAAGGAAGTGACAGTGTCGTTACGCCCATCATAAAAGAAAGGACAACCCCAAGCAAAGCGCCTTTTGCAAGCAGGGCTTCGGCAATCGGAATCGTACCGAAAATATCCGCATACATCGGCACTCCTGCAAGAGTGGCAAGCACAACGCCGAAAGGATTATTATCCCCAAGCACATTTACAATGAAATCTTGAGGTATCCAATTATGAATCACTGCGCCAATGCCTACGCCGATCAAAACAAATGGGGCAACTTTTTTTGCTGTTGAAACAACCTGCTGCCAGGCATATTTGATACGGGCTTTGAAGTGCAATTCTTCCTGTGGAACATCAATAACGTGACCATTACGAACATATTCCTCCACATGATTTTCAAGGCGTAGTCTTTCAATCAAAGTTCCGCCTGCAACGGCGATCACTAATCCGAGTATGACATAGGCAACCGCAACCTTCCAACCGAAAATACTCATCAGCAAAACAAGGCTGCCAAGGTCAACCATTGGCGAAGAAATGAGAAATGAAAAAGTAACCCCAAGCGGCAATCCCGCACTCGTAAATCCAATAAACAGAGGAATCGATGAGCAAGAGCAAAACGGTGTTACCGTTCCAAGCAGAGCGGCAATGATATTTGCCCATATCCCATGAAAGCGTCCT
This sequence comes from uncultured Lachnospiraceae bacterium, assembly GCA_910576975.1. Taxonomy (GTDB): domain Bacteria; phylum Bacillota; class Clostridia; order Lachnospirales; family Lachnospiraceae; genus Petralouisia. Next base: position 3,179 of record CAJTJY010000020.1, on the reverse strand, counting down.
AGTATCTTTTTTGTCCTCTCTGGCGGAAAAAAACTCTGTATATACGATATAATCAAAATTAGGACGCCCAGCAGCGCCATTATCTTAACTATATCATAAATAAAAAACCGAATGCTTCCGCCAATCCTGCTATCAAGGTCGAGACCGCACAATTCAAGGAAACTGCCGATCAAACGGTCAAGCCACCTCATGCCAAGAATCTCTTTTTGAAAAAAATCCCACGCTGATTTTAAAATTTCCATAAGCAAAGCCTCCTTTATATAGTTACATTTAAATATATCTATGTTTATGGACTTAATAAGCCGTGCAGATAGAAGAAGGTCATTTTTCACAACACGGCATATTTTCATTTGACCCAGAAATACATGTCAGCTCCTGCAAACATTGAACAGCCATCCTTGCACCTTGAGGAGAAATAGAATAATGTGTCCATTTGCCTTCTTTTCGCCCAGTGACAACTCCAGAGTCACACAATATTTTCATATGATGCGATAAAGTAGGCTGCGTCACATTAATTTCTTCCAACAGCTTACAGCCGCATTTCTCGCCTGTGGCAAGCATTTTCAATATCCGTATGCGGTTTTCATCGCAAAACGCTTTGAAAATGACAGCCATCTTCTTTTCGTCAATCATTAAGTCAATCACCTCCCGTAAGCAACCTTTTATAATTATATGCATCACATAGAAGAATGTCAATATATTTTTTGCTTGACTTTCGTTGAGCATACATACTATACTTTTTGAAAACATGTCTGCAGGGCATAGCGCAATACTTGCCCTTGAAAGAGACGGCCTTTGCCCGATAAAGCATAACAGCAAGGAGTGAAAGATCATGACGATTCGAAGAGAACAACCGGCTGACTATGAATCCGTATATCAGGTAGTAAAAAACGCTTTTCAGACTGCGCAAGAAAGTGATGGCAATGAACAAGAATTAGTAAATGCCTTGCGGCAAAGCGTTGCATTTATTCCAGAATTGTCATTAGTAACCGAGATTAATGGAAAAATTATCGCTCATATTCTGTTTACTAAACTGAAAATAGGCGGGCATACTGCTTTAGCTTTAGCTCCGCTGTCTGTATTGCCAATATATCAACGGCAGGGCATTGGCACCTCACTGGTACAGGAGGGACATCAAATAACCCGCTCACTTGGCTACAGCTATTCCGTCGTATTAGGCAGTGAAAAATACTATCCTCGGATTGGTTATATGCCTGCCGAAAAATTTGGCATACAACCTTGTTTTAAAGTTCCAAGCAAAAATTTTATGGCATGCAAACTTTGTGAAAATGCCCCAATCATATCGGGAATTGTGGAATATGCCCCAGAATTTGGCATTCACTAAGCCTTGTTTCCTGTCAATTTTTTAATTCCTGTACTTCATGGATGCTGATGGATTGCAATTTACAAGAAATATCACACGAGGCTGTCACACGAATATATTCACCTGTTTAAAAGGTCTTGCCGCTTATGCGGCAAAGACAGAATGCACAAAATTATTCTGGGAAGCTAGCTTCCCAAGATAATCTTTTTGCATTTTGTTTACATTGCTTTGCAATGTAAACCTTTTAAACAGGTGAATATATTCGTGCGACAGCCCCTTTCTCCATAATTTCATAAACTAGCTTTACATCATGTTCCAATTGATAAACCCCATGCCCAATCGTCTTATACCCTCTATGCTCATACAAGCACGCTGCCGGAAGCGAAGCCTCTAAAAGAGCTGTCTCATATTTTTGAAAAATCTCGTTTTCCAAACAATTCATAATATATGAACCACAACCTCTCTTTTGATAAGCAGGCAGCACATACACCCCTGTGATATGGTTCCCATCACGGCAACCCGTCCCAACAATCAAATCATCATATTTCAATACTCCCATAGTCCCAGACACCATGCCATCCAAAATATGTTCTTTGCTATGATGCTCACAAAAAAAGTCCACGACTTCATTTGGATAATACTTGGGATATATTGTTTTGATAGCCGTATGTAAAACATCGTAAATGTCATTTATCATGTCAGGCGTTGCCACTACGTATTCCATGCCATTTTCCTCCAAAAAATCACTTCTAATTGAAAAATTTTTCCTCAACAGAATTGATAAATATTTTTTCATAGTTCATAAGTTATCACAAAAGCGCTAACATTTATTTGTGATAACCTTAGAACTATGATTCTGATTTCATGTTAAAGCTACCGCTATTCGATAGATTTAAACTATAGATCAGTTCCCATCCTCCCAACAGTGAACCCGTGCAATCTATGTGTATCCTATCTCAAATCTTTGATTTGAAGTTTACAGTCGATTATCAAATGTGATGCTTGTCACAAATTTGATTCACCGTTTCAATATAGACAATAAAAGATGGATGTGCGTCATCATTTCTGCGTAAATAAAAATTCTTCTTGTCAAGATAGGTATCTTTTACTTCGTTCCATAAATGACGCGATTTTATAGCATCTACCTTTTTTTCAAGTTGCATCGAATTGGGGACTTCATTCCAGTAATATTCATCAGAAGCAACAACACCTGTTTTCCTATGAATAAGTCTATGCCAGCCATGTTTATTTCTATAAGTTATAGCAAGATCGATGCTAAATGAGATTTTATCGCCTGATTGAAAAACTCGTTTCTCTGTAGTAAGCGCCGAGGTTGAATCCTGGCAATCTCCCCAACCATTCTTATTGAGGACCTTGTTAAATTGTTTCCTGACGTACTCCTTGATCTCACGACAAGATCTAATGTTGATAGATTTCGCATTTACAATAATGATATTAAAATCGAAATCAATCGGTTGATTTGCGTTCTGTGTTACTAGGTTTTTAGCTCCGCTTCCAACAAGGCAGGCTCTGACTTTGACAATAGAATCGTTGTTAATAACTTGGACCAATTGATTGACGATATCGGAGCAAGTGCTTCTCAAGCGTTTTAAGTAATTCTTGTCCTGAATATAATGATACATAAAAACTCCTCCTTCTTTCCCCATACCGTCCATACAATCTCAAAACTGTATCATTATAGAATATCATGTTATTGAATTTTGTCAAGTATAAAATCTCTTGAGTTTCCGTATTCTGTAATTTTATCGTATCAAAAGGGGGGCTGTCGCACGAACGTACTTACCTGTTCAAAAGGTTTCCATTGCAAAGCAATGCAAACAAAATGCACAAAGAT
>CAJTJY010000019.1 GCA_910576975.1 uncultured Lachnospiraceae bacterium | reverse complement strand
AACCAGAGACACGAGGATTTTCAGTCCTCTGCTCTACCAACTGAGCTAACTGGGCTTGCTGTATCTCAGCAACGATATTATTCTACACAGATAACCGTGATTTGTCAATACTTTTTTGAACTTTTTTTAATTTTTTTAGTGGTACCCGAAAACTGCCCAGAAAGTTTTATCTTATATGTACTCTCGGATTTTCTTAGTTCCTAATTTTGCGAGAAGATTTTTTGTCAGATGTGCACAAATTTATGAAGCGTAACTGGATGGTACGTTGATAAAATTTGTGTGCATCCTGCAGAAAATCCGCCGTAAAAGCAGGTATAAGAGAGATTCCGAGAGTACATATAAGGCAAGGGTGCCGAAAGGTTTATATTTGCCCAGCAATAAAAATCAACCTTTTAACACCCTAATCCTTATAGGAAATTTCATTGCATTTGCCGATTCAATAGGAGAAGCTTCCTTACCTGCTGGGAATCATCTTAATGATTCTTCCTGCAAATTCATTAAAGTTCTGCGTCTGTAAAATAACCCTTCCTGGTCCGGTAAGCTTCGTCAGGAATAATCCTTCTCCCCCAAAGAAAATGTTCTTCAACCCTTTTACCGTCTCGATCTCATACTTGACAGACTTTTCAAAAGCCACTACGTTTCCCGTATCGACCTTGATCACTTCCCCTGGCGCTAAGTTCTTCTCAACCTTATTGCCATCAATCTCCAAAAACACCATGCCCTTTCCTGAAATGTCCTGCAAGATAAATCCTTCGCCGCCAAACAACCCTGCAGACAATTTCTTTGTCAAGGCGACGCTTAAGGTCACACTCTCCTGCGCACATAAAAACGCCCCTTTTTGGCAGATCATTCCTCCGGTAGATCCCACGTCAATCGGCAGCACTTCTCCTGCAACCGTGGATGCAAAGGCAATCATTGCGCCAGGCTTTTCCGCCTTATAAGTCGCCATAAACAATGATTCTCCGGAAAACATTCTTCCAATGCTTTTTCCTAAGCCGCCGCGCATGTTAGAATCCATGGCAACCCCTTCACTCATCCATGCCATTCCTCCCGACTGTGTATACATGCTCTCTCCAGCTACGTCAAAAACCACTTCTACTGCCGGCATCGTATCGCCTAAAACTTCATATCTCATATTGCCTCACCATTTCTTTCTCTATGCATGACTATAAACTCCTCTCCTATTATAATACATATTTCCCTGGTCTTCCATTGTTAAAATTAAATTTTTGCAAATATTAATCACAATTTTCTAATATTATCTCTCCGGTCTTATTGACCCTAGATGGGAAAGATGATAAGATGAACATATGTTGCAGATTTAACAATTTTATTATGATATCAGGGAGGTTTTAACATGGATTTTACACAGGAATACCAGCAGAAGCTCGTCTCTGCCGAAGAAGCTGTCAAGGTTATTAAATCCGGAGACTGGGTGGATTACGGCTGGTGCAATGGCACGCCGGACGCATTAGACAAAGCGCTGGCTAAACGTACCGACGAATTAACAAACGTAAATCTGCGGGGCGGCATTCTTTTAAAGCCCCTTGCCATATTTGAAAGAGAAGACGCCGGAGAACATTTTACCTGGAACTCCTGGCATATGTCTGGTCTGGAACGCAAATTAATCAACCGTGGATGCGCATACTATGCCCCGATCCGTTACTCAGAGCTTCCCCGTTATTACAGGGAATCCTCTACACCGGATGATGTAGCAATGTTCCAAGTTTCCCCCATGGACAAACACGGCTATTTCAATTTCGGTCCAAACGCTTCCCATCTTTCCGCTGTCTGTGAGACATCTGGCAAGATTATCGTGGAAGTAAATCAAAATATGCCAAGATGCCTGGGCGGTTTTGAAAACGGCGTGCATATTTCCCAGGTTGACTTTATCGTAGAAGGAACAAATCCTCCCATCGGCGAACTGGGAGGCGGCGGCGCAGCCACAGAGGTTGACAAAGCGGTTGCCAAATTGATCGTAGAAGAAATCCCTAACGGCGCATGTTTGCAGCTTGGAATCGGAGGCATGCCTAATGCAGTCGGCTCTCTGATTGCTGAATCTGACTTAAAAGATCTTGGAGTGCATACCGAAATGTATGTGGACGCATTTGTGGACATCGCAAAGGCTGGAAAAATCAATGGCTCCAAGAAAAACATCGACCGCTTCCGTCAAGCTTACGCTTTCGGCGCAGGCACCAAGAAAATGTATGATTACTTGGATGAGAATCCGGAACTGCTAAGCGCCCCGGTAAGCTACACCAACGACATCCGTTCCATTTCCGCACTGGATCATTTCATGTCCATCAATAACGCCGTGGATATTGATCTATTCGGACAGGTCAGCTCTGAAAGTTCCGGCATCAAGCATATCAGCGGCGCAGGCGGCCAGCTGGATTTCGTACTTGGAGCCTATCTCTCCAATGGCGGCAAGAGCTTCATCTGCTGTTCTTCCACCTTTAAGACTAAAGACGGCGAATTGAAATCCAGGATTCTTCCCACCCTGCATCCTGGCTCAGTTGTAACGGACACTCGTGCCAATATTCACTATCTGGTAACGGAGTACGGCAAAGTAAATCTAAAAGGATTGTCCTCCTGGCAGAAATGTGAAGCCATTATATCTGTGGCCCATCCTGATTTCCGCGACCAATTGATCAAGGATGCCGAAAAGATGAAAATCTGGAGAAGAAGCAATAAATAATTAGATAAAGAGGGCTGCTGCAAAATCAGAAATCGCTACAATTATCGCTAACATCGTTCCCGTATATTGTAGAATTCCTGTATTCTGCAGCAGCTTTTTATTTTAGCAGCACTTTTTCACGCAGGCAACTAGTGTGCTGACACATTTATATCTGGCGAAACTCTGCAGAACGATTGTTCATCAGCAAGACGCAAGAAGGAGGCGATGCGGTGGCATCGTTGACTGATGACAACGCAGTCTGATGGGCAATCGGGCAAGGAGGTTTGCCTGAATATAAATGTGTCAGTACACTAGTAAACCATATATCTTTTCTTTATCTTTATCCGCTTTCACTTTCAGCGGCATTATTCCACGAGGACAATGTCATTTGTGGACAAATACATTCTAGCTTCAAAGGGCTGATAAGTATTTAGATCTGTTCCTTTGGGATAATTGCTATATAATAGCTGCATATTCTCCCATGCTTCTGTCAGAGGGCAAGCTTCTGTCTTTCCATAGAAGTTGCAGATTACATATAATCTCTCTCCCAAATATGTTCTAACATAGGCAAAAAATGCAGGATCTTCTGGCAGCAGCAGTTCAAAATCGCCCTCTGCAAATACATCGTGCTTCTTTCTTAGCGCTATCAATGCCTTATAACAATGAAACACCGAATCTGGATCTCTAAGCTGTCTTTTGGCATTAATTTCTTGATAATTTGGATTTACCTTGATCCAAGGCTCCCCTTTTGTAAATCCGGCGTTGGCAGAATCGTCCCACTGCATTGGCGTACGGGCGTTATCACGGCTTTTGGCATAAATAGACGCCATGATATCACTGGTTTCATATCCCTGCTCTGTGCGTTCACGATAGACGTTCCAAGTCTCTATGTCACGATAGTCTTTGATATCGTAGCGCACGTTCGTCATGCCAAGCTCTTCTCCCTGGTAAATATAAGGCGTGCCCTGCATTCCATGAAGCAGCACCGCCAGCATCTTTGCAGATTCTGTCCGGTATTCTTTGTCATCGCCCCAGCGGGACACGATTCTTGGCAAATCATGGTTATTCCAAAACAAGCTGTTCCAACCACATTGAAATAATTCCTTCTGCCAATGTTCCATTATTTTTTTTAATTTTTTAAATGGCAAAGGCGCCAAATCCCATTTCTCTTTCCCTTGCTGCTGGTCTAATCCGATATGCTCGAACTGGAACACCATCGAAAACTCGCTGCCATCGGGATTGCTGTATAATTTTGCAAGATCGGTAGTCGCTCCCCAGGCTTCTCCCACAGTAATCAGATCTCCTTTTTGAAAGGTTTCCTGACTCAGTTCTTGGATAAACTCGTGAAGCCTGGAACCATTATTGGTAATCTTACGGTCTGGTTCCTTTGCGATCTGGTCAATGACGTCAAGCCGGAACCCTCCGACTCCTTTTTCCATCCACCATCGAATCATATCATATATCTCTGCACGGACTTTGGGATTCTCCCAGTTTAGATCTGGCTGTTTAACCGCAAACTGGTGAAAGTAATATTGTCCAAGCTGCGGCACCCATTCCCAGGCAGAGCCGCCAAAACATGCCCGCATGTCATTGGGCGGCGTCCCCTCCTCCCCGTCTCGCCATACATAATAATCATGGTATGGGTTTTCCCTGCTTTTTTTTGCCTCCTGAAACCAGAAATGCTCGTCTGACGAATGGTTTAATACCAAGTCGATGATAATTTTAATGTGATGCTTCTGCGCTTCTTGTATCAGACGCTCCATGTCTTCAAGCGTGCCAAACATGGGGTCAATGTCCTGATAATCAGAAATGTCATAGCCATTATCATCCTGGGGAGACTTACAAACCGGGGACAGCCAGATAGCGTCAATTCCAAGTTCTTCCAGATAATCAAGCCTTTGCATGATACCGTTTAAATCGCCGATCCCATCTGAATTGCTGTCCTGAAAGCTTTTCGGATACACTTGATATACTACCGCTTTTTTCCACCAGGGACTGTGTTTGTCCTCTCTCATAATCCATTCCTCCTGATCCTATTTTGCACCTATTATAAACCAAACATATAGCAGGCGCAAGACCATCACAGAACTTCTTTTACAGTGACAAAAACGGTATCGCCAGGCTGTTTGCCAATCTTGTTTCGAATGTCTTTACGAATGCCAATGATATGACAGACAGAACCATCGTCATTTTTGACGCCCATATTTACGATGCTTCCAAGATAAGGCTCGCCGTCAAACGTAATTTCCGCTTTCACTCTGCCCTTGCCAAATTCCTGGCGCACATCATACGGAACCCGCACATATGCGCCTCCCTTATCAGGGACAGCCTCTACAACTGCATCAAACTGATATATTTTGCCGCTCATTGCTGATCTCCTTTTCTATTCTCTTTCGGGATAATCCTTGTCTTTCCAGTACCACCATTTACACTTCTCGGCGTCCCGCTCTTCATGCTCCGCATAGTATACGGCGCAACGGAAGACATACAGCACGCATCGATCGTCCTGATATCCCTTTTTCAGGCAATTCATATGGTACAATTCCTCTGGATCTTTCCCTTTTAAATCCGCAACACACTGAATTCCAATATTCTGCAGGTGCTGTTCCATATTTGCGCCTATGCCTGGTATTTGCTTCAAGTCTCCGCCCAAAACTGCCGCATCCATTCTTTGTTTATTTTTCATCCCATGCCTCCAGCCATGTTTTTGCTTGATATAAATGATCTGCCCACTCAATATGCCATCTTCTATTACAAAAATAACTTGTCCGCTCAATATTTCATCTATATTATATGCCTCTCTAAAAAACGCTCAATCGATTTATAATATGTATCAGGATCCTTATCCTGTGACTGCGCATGTCCTGCCCCCTCCACGATCAAAAGTTCTTTGGGACAAGAAGCCGCTTCAAATAAATCCTTAGCCATTTGGACAGAAATCATCGCATCCTCGTCTCCATGAATAAAAAGAGTGGGGATCTTGCTCTTTCTGACCGCTTCAATTGCGGACGCATCTTTCAAGTCATAACCTCCCCGAAGCTTTAACACGAGACAAGCTGAATCTACCAGAGGAAATGCCGGAAGGCCAAACCACTCTTTTATTTTCTCACCAAACATCGCATAGGCGTCAGTATAGGAACAGTCAGAAATCACCGCTTTAACCTGCCTAGGCAAACTCTCCTCTCCTGAAGCCATTAGCGCCGTAGCAGCTCCCATAGACTGACCATGTAGAACAATTCTGGCATCTGGATCCTGCGCTATGATATAATCAATCCAGATCATGCAGTCAAAATGATCCGTCCATCCCATTCCTATAAAATCCCCTTCGCTCTCTCCCTGGCACCGCAGATCTGGCGCCAGCACATGATAACCTTTCTGATGATACCAATATGCAAAAGGGTACATTTCCTCTTTCCATCCTGTATAGCCATGGAGCAGCAATACCCAGTCATGGCTATTTTGGCTCGCCGCGTCTGCCTTGTCTTTTAACGCTTTTCCCTGTGCATCTTCTGTGCCGTCTGCTGGAAATTCCTCTGCGATAAGCGTATATCCATCCTCTGTTTTACGAGAATGCTTGAAACTCATTGCCGTCTCTAGCCACTCTTTGGTCTCACTGATGGCGGCACTCCTGTTGATCTTAATTTCAGAAGTCTGCACTTGCGCCGCATAGCTTTCCTCTGTGATCCGCTCAAATGCCTCTAGCTTCTCCATAAAGGAAGGGACCAAAGCGGCGCTGACCAGCGTATTTACCAGAAAGAAATAGCCTGCCAGCAACACGGCTGCAACTATGCATAATGCTGTGACAACCTTCCTCTGTGTTTTCCATTCCCGATTTTTTGTCATAATTTTAGCCATTCTATCACCTGCACACTTGTCTTTTTCCTATCATAACATGCAGCAGGCACAATTTCACCCGGAAAAAGCTTCCCTTCTAACGTCTTATTCTGGTTTCCTGATTTGGCGGGTGTTTTTCTCCACCAGCTTCCTTGCAATCATGATCTGGTGATTGCAACCTAAGCATTTTAGCCTAAAATCCGCCCCCACCCGCAGTACCTCCCATTCACTGCTTCCACAGGGATGCTTCTTTTTTAATCGGACGATGTCTCCTATTTCATATGGTATCGGCATATTTTTCTCCTTTTTACGGCGTCTATGATACTACGATCTTTTCAAACAACTCTCCAATGCTCTCAGAGAGCACCAAATCCGCTATCCCATCCCTGGGCGTGGCAGACTTATTTACCAGCACCAACTTATTCCCCTGATAATAGTCGATCAGCCCTGCAGCCGGATATACCGCCAAAGAGGTTCCTCCGACAATCAGCAGATCCGCATTGCTGATATAATAAACGGCCTCTTGCATGGTATGGTTGTCAAGTCCTTCCTCATAAAGCACCACGTCTGGCTTGATATCCCCGCCGCATTTTCTACAGCGCGGCACTCCTTCTGATTGCAACACATATGCTGCATCGTGCAAATGACGGCAGGACTCGCAATAGTTGCGATGCACGCTGCCATGAAGTTCCAGCACTTTTTTACTTCCGGCAGATTGATGAAGCCCGTCTATGTTCTGAGTCACCACCGCCCTGACCTTCCCTGCCTGTTCCAGCTGTGCTAATTTCTTATGCGCCATATTCGGCTGCGCTTTTAGGTATAACATTTTATTACGGTAAAAACGATAAAATTCTTGGGGATTCCTGCGGTAAAACGTATGGCTTAAAATGGTCTCCGGCGGATCGTCATACTCCTGGTTATAGAGTCCGTCTACGCTCCGAAAATCCGGGATCCCGCTTTCCGTGGATACCCCGGCTCCACCGAAAAACACAATATTATCTGATTCTTCCACCATGTCCAAAAATTTCTCAATCTTTTGTTCTCTGCTTAATTCTGCCACTGCTTCTCCTCCTTGTCTATTCTTTCAACACCCCATGTACTAGGAAGCGGTAATCATATCCCTCTGGCGTACATGTCATCAATGTCACCGTCTTCTGCTCTTTTTTTGGCTCGACGCCAGTCTCATAAAGGCTGCATTCTTTTACGTTCTTCTGCCACTCGGCATAATCCTCTTTCCCCTGAAACCGATACCGAAAAGAATCAGACTCAAGCGGCGCCACATGGCAGGAAAATATTTGGTAGCAATTGACTCCCTTAGGGGTATCGATATAAAATTCTGCGTTCTCCCGAAAGACTTCCTCCTGCTTTAATTCATTTAACTTGGCAAACATCGATTTATCTTTCATATTATGCCCATATACAAAGGTATTCTGATCGCTGAAATCTTTCTGATTCTGTGTTTCTATAAAAATACTGCCGCATTTATTTTCTTTTCGGTAAAAAGTATGGCACAGATAATAATCATTATCCTTTCCCTGAACGATTGGATAACTAATCCCCAAGTTCTCAAACCTAATCCAGCCCGCCGTATCACGATTAATGCTGCGCAGCTTATCAAAATCTACGCCAGATTCACCATCCGCTAATTTCTTTGTTTGACCAGAAGATTCAAGCTCCGTGGAAAGGGCTGCTTTTTTTAATGCCTGGTATTCCTGAGTTCCTTTGGAATATTCCCAGTAAATCATTCCCAGCTTTGCCGCTGCAAAGATAAAAATTGCCAAAGCGGCAAAAAACGGAAGTATGAATTTCCAATCCGGCTGTTTCTTTCTCACACGATCCCCTCCCAATGTAAATTCTTGTATTAAAACCCTTCTCTCTTTCTCTGAATTCGCAGTTCCTTTCTTCTTTCTGCCGCCTCCCATTCTGCCCTGTCATTTTCCGTCTCCAGCAGAATCGATGGCACCTGTCTAGGGACTCCCTTAGAATCCACTGCCACCAAAGTCAGATATGCCCGGTTGATCGGCTTGCGTATTCCCTGAAAATCCTCGATGTATGTGTCAACCCGAACTTCCATGGAGCTATTTCCGGCATAAGTGATTCTCGCAGTTAGCACGATTAAATCATTCTGATAGGCTCCTCTGATAAACCTGAGGTTATCGACAGACGCCGTGGTGACGGTTCCCCCAGAATGCCTCATAGCGGCAAACGCAGCAATCTCATCGATCCATTCCATCAACTTTCCACCAAACAGCCTTCCAGCAGGATTCAGGTGTTCTGGACGTACCTGGTAAATATGTTCCATCTTAGAATCGGATATCTTCTTTTTTTCTCGTTCCATTGCCGTTTTCCTTCCTTAACATTTACATCCATAATCTTATACTTTCATTTAGCATCTCTATTTGCAGGAACATTTCTATTATACCCTCACAATTTGGTTTTGTCACAAGAAATATAATATTTTCATCTTAATGCCGCCATGCAAAGTAAGCCGCCTACAATCTGAGAAATCGCCGCCACACAGGAAATAAATGTCGTGACAATCGCCACCCGCTGCTGCCCGCCTGACATCTCCGAGGTTTGTGACCTCTTTCTATGTTCCAGTCCTACCCGAATTAATGCTTCTGTTGCCAGCTTATGACGCTGGCTTCTGCCAATCCCCTGGTAACTCAAGGGAAGTTCTACATTTTCCAGTGTAGTAAGATTTGCAATCAGATTAAATCCCCGGAAAATGAAGCTGATTTCCTGATTCCTTATCTCTCATGGCGGGCACATCCTTGCCATTCAGAAAATAAGAAAATTATTTCTTCAAAAACTTTGATCTAAATTTTATTTACAACACAGGCATATAGATCGTAAAATGAACTAGATATTTTCTAAATTTATGAAACTTAAGCGTTTCGACGCATATTGGAAACTATTTTCGTTTTATTTCTCATAAATATGTTTTATGAACATAAATCAACTACCGCAAAAAAGATACAGGAGATTCTTTTATTATGAAAATCATTGACATGCACTGCGACACTATTTCCCGCATTTATCAAGAACGGCTCCAGAACAAAGAAGTCCATCTGAGAAAAAACTCTTTTCAGGTAGATTTGTTAAAAATGAAAGCCTCCCATTACCTGTTACAGAACTTCGCCCTGTTTATCGATCTGGGCGAAAGCAGCCGCCCTTATGAGACATTCTGCAGCCAGCTTGCCCTGTTTCGGGAAGAAATGGAAAAAAACTCCGATCTCATTACGCCTGTCACATCCTATTCTGATCTTATCGAACAGCAACGACAGGGAAAAATGTCCGCCCTTCTGACGCTGGAAGAGGGAGAAGCCTGCTGCGGCAGCCTGGACTGTCTGGAAGAATTTTACAATATGGGAATACGAATGATGACCTTTACCTGGAACTTTCAAAACAGCCTGGGGGCCCCCAGCGAACCAGCGCCTTTTTTCCTACTAAAATACCCAAAGCTCACAAATCAGCATATCCGGCAAGATCAGGGGCTAACCCCTTTGGGCATGGAATTTTTAGAAAAAATGGAGCGTTTAGGCATCATTCCAGATGTCTCCCATCTGTCAGACCAAGGCATTCTTGACGTGTGCCGTCTCGCAAAGAAACCGTTCTGCGCCAGTCATTCCAACGCCCGTGCCCTCTGCCGCAGAAAGCGCAACCTTCCTGACGAATTAATCCGCTGTATTGCAGAGCACGGCGGCATCATCGGTGCAAACTACTATGGACCTTTCCTGTCAGATATTCCAGATCCTCACGGACGCTATTTCAGCCAGGTAGCAGATATCGCCAAGCATATCCGGCACATGACAGATGTCGGCGGAATATCCTGTGTCGGCCTTGGTTCAGATTTTGATGGAATTGACGCAAATCTAGAATTAGAGAACTGCAGCAAGATGGAATTGCTGGCGCAAGAATTAAAGAAACACAGATTTCACGAACGTGAAATTGATCAGATTTTTCACAAAAATGTATTAAATTTCTATCGGGAACTATTATAAACCAAAATGTATTGATCTTAAAATCAAATATCACCTTTATCTTCTTAATAATTCGCCAGTCATCGCATAGCTGGCGCAAAAGCGATCAAAGAGCCCCAATCAAGAAAGGAGTCTTTATGCAGAAAGCCATTGTCATTCATCCAAAAACAGATCTTTATACCAGCTTTCCGGATAATTGCCGCCTCCTAGAACAAGAGGTTTGCGACGAGCTATTGTCTGGATGGACGGTAACCATTTTAGAACGCCAGGGAAGTTGGCTAAAAATCCTCACTGATTACGGCTACAGCGGCTGGCTAAACGATTGTGGCCTGCGCTGCCTGAATCAGCAGCAATGCAGACGCTGGGCAGACTCACCTTTTGACGTCTTGCTGATCCAGCGGCTTACAGACGTGCTGGCGTCTCCAAAAGTTCAGGCTCCGCGCCTGACAACGCTATTTATGGGCAGCCATGTCATTGCCTGCGTCTCCCAGGAAGACGGCTGGCAAAAGATCCAGCTGGCAGACGCAACGACGGGATATGTCCCCGCTATCGCTGCGTCTTCCCTCCCAAGGCTGAAAGTCATTCCAAAAGAGCCTGCAAAACAGGACGCCCTGCGCTCTGATATCCTTGCATATGCAAGTTCCTACCTGGGCGCCCAATACCGCTGGGGCGGCAAGACCCATGAGGGCATTGACTGCTCTGGACTTTCTTTTATGAGTTATTATATGTGCGGCATCACAATCTACCGTGACGCTGCGATTCAATCTGGATACCCTGTCAAAAAGATCCCATTCTCCGAGATCAAACCAGCAGATCTTTTATATTTCCCTGGCCATGTAGCGCTTTACATTGGAAATGGCCAGTATATTCATTGCACGGGAAACGTCAAAAGCTTCGGTTGCATGATCAACAGCCTGCATCCAGACGCACCTGACTACCGGGCGGATCTGGCGGAAAGCTTATATGCCGCAGGCAGCGTATTTGTCTGATATTCAAGCACCTGACGAAACGCTTCCTACTCCTCAAACAGCGGCGTGGAGAAATACCGCTCCGCTGTATCTGGCAGTATGGTTACCACCGTCTTGCCTGGGCCTAGCTTTTTGGCAAGCTTTAGCGCCGCCGCCACATTCGTTCCGCTAGAAATGCCGCACATAATCCCCTCCTGGGCCGCAAGCTGCCTGGAAGTCTCAAGCGCTTCGTCATCGGTGACAATACATACTTGATCATAAATTTGCTGATTCAAAATCTCTGGAATCAGCCCGTCTCCGATTCCCATCTGCAAGTGCGTGCCTATGGAGCCTCCAGACAAAATCGCAGCATGCTCCGGCTCCACAGCCCAGATTTCGATCTCGGGATTTTTCTCTTTCAAAGTCTCCCCTACGCCAGTGATAGTTCCTCCCGTTCCAATCCCAGAACAAAATCCATCAATCGGTCCCCCCACTTGGCGTAAGATTTCCAGTCCAGTCTGGATCTTATGTACAGCGGGATTATCTGGATTCTCAAACTGCTGGGGAACAAATACCCGGGAATCCTCCTTTGCCATTCGCAGCGCCATCTGCAGACATTCCTCTATACATGCCCCGATGTTTCCAGCGTCATGAATCAGAATCACTTGCGCCCCATAATGCTTGACCAGCTTGCGCCGTTCCTCGCTAACGGAATCTGGCATAATGATTTTAGTCTCATATCCCTGCACAGCTCCCACCAGGGCAAGGCCGATCCCCTGGTTTCCGCTGGTAGGTTCTACAATAATGGTATCTGCGTTGATCAGTCCCTTTTTCTCTGCTTCCCGAATCATGTTATAGGCGGTTCTGGTCTTGATGGAACCGCCTACATTCAATCCTTCGAACTTAACAAGAATCTGCGCTCCGTTTGGATCGCCCATGTGATTCAGGCGTATTAACGGCGTATTTCCCATCGCTTCTAAAATATTTTGATAAACCATGCTCACTCTTCCTTTTTATTTTAATTTATTCATGATCTGTATCGCCTTTTGACCCCCTGATCCTAATAGGTAATTTCAATAAAGTTTCACATCAGACAAGAAAAAGGGTATCGCTAAATCATCAAAACAGATGGTTGAGCGACGCCCTCTTTTACTAGTTGCGGGGGCAGGATTTGAACCTGCGGCCTTCGGGTTATGAGCCCGACGAGCTTCCAGACTGCTCCACCCCGCGCTAACAAGATATATTATATTCCAATTCACAGGAATTGTCAAACTATTTCTGCGAATTCTTTCTTGTAGCATCATATCTTTTTCTTAATACGCAAGATATTCTGCCCATCCTTATATTGATAAGAAATCTCATCCATGCTCTTCTTCACCATATAAATACCAAGTCCGCCAATTTCCCGCTCTTGTGCCGTAAGTGAAATATCGGGATCCTCTCTGGCAAGTGGGTCATAAGCCTTGCCATTGTCGATAAACGTCACCACCACAGAAAGCGGATCCTGCAAAACGTCAATGCGGACAGTCGCCGGGCCTGTCTTAGGATTGTAGGCATAGTGCGCAATATTGCCAAAGAGCTCGTCAATGGCAATGTCAATCTGCATCTGCGCTTTCAACGGACAATTTAACTGAGCTAACTGCTCGTCCACAAACGCCGTCACTTTTTCTATATTTTGTACTGTCGCATCAATTGTCAATTCTTTCATTTTGCATCCTTTCCCTGTATTCCAGACATAACATGGTAATATCGTCAAACTGCGGTGCATCGCCCACAAAGGCATCAATATCTTCTTTGATCTTCCCTAGCAATTTCATCGGCGCTAACGCTGTATTCTGTGCAAGTATTTCTCTCAGTCGTTCCATGCCATAGAGATTGCCATCTTGATCCATTGCCTCTGTCACGCCGTCCGTATACTGAAACAGCCGGTCACCAGGTGATAACTGCATCGTGCCGCACTTATAACGTATCCCCTCCATGCCGGCAAGCACAAAGCCAGCACGAATTTTATAGGGCTCATAGCTTCCATCTTTTTTACAGATAAACGGAATTTCATGACCTGCATTGACAAATGTAAACTCACCGCTCACAAGATCAAGCACACCCTCAAAGGCGGTGATAAACAGCCCTTCACTATTAGACTCGCATAAGAGGTCATTGACCTCTGTGAACACCTCGCCCAAATCCCTGCCAGGCTGGGTATGGTCCTTAATAAGAGTCTTGCCAATCACCATAAACAGCGCCGCTGGCACGCCTTTTCCCGAGACATCCGCCATGACAATAGCCAGATGGCTCTCATCCACCATGAAATAATCATAGAAATCTCCGCCGACCTCCTTTGCGGGATTCATTGTAGCATAGATATCAAACTCTGGTTTATCCGGAAACGCTGGGAAAATTCTGGGCAACATATCTGCCTGTATCTGCGTGGCAATGGAAAGCTCCGCTCCAATCCGCTCCTTCTCCGCTGTGACCATTGTAAGGTTTTCTACATATTCCACAATATCTGTTTCCATCTTCCCCACAGCCTTTGCCAACACCCCGATTTCATCATTCTTGTTAATAGCGGACAGCTTATCTGAGGGCGTATTAGAATCCGCAAAACGTTTTGCTTCGTCTGTGACAGCAAGAATCGGCAACAATACTTCCCTGTATAGGAACATGCTATATACGAGCAGAAACAGGCAGACGGCAGCTAGGACACCAAGCAACACATCTTTTACATAAGTATTGCGGGCATTTTCCAGCCTTTTCATAGCTTTCTCTACACCGAGGATTGCCACAATTTCTCCTTTTGAATCATATATAGCAATGCCTGCGGTCGTATGCGCTCCAGATTCCTCCGAATAAGAATAGAGATATTCCGTGGCACGCTCGCCTTTGGTAATGATACCTCGCACATTATTCACATACTTCTCCTCCACACCAACTGCCGTATAACCTAGAGGATAACGTTCAAAGCCGCTAGCAGAATTTACCGCATCAAAAATATAAGTAAGTGTTCGGTAATCTGAAGTGTCAACTTTCGCCACATAAATCAATGTCGTGCCTGTGGCATCCACCAAATCATCCAGCCGTTTTTCAATCTCATGATACTCCTCATCCATCTCCCCTGTGGACAAATATTCTTCAAATTTGTCTGGATTTAAGCACTTTGCCGCAGCCTCCGCAATCTCATAGGCTGAATCATTGTACTGCTGCTCTAACACAGACGTGAATTCCTGGTAGCCAATTATGCTGATCATTGCCCCCAGCAAAATACCAAAGATTATGATGGCGAGCGTCAGTTTTCCCGTAAGTCCGGTAATCCTTTTTTTCATTTTATTTCTTCCTTTCCCCAACGACACTTGGCCCTTGGGAACTTCTTAAAATTGCCTAGAATCGTCCTCCCTAGCAGCAAAAAACTTCTTCTTCTCCTCTGTGTCCAGAATGCATACCTGCTTGTTCTGCCCCATCATTTTGCCACTCTTCGCTAATTGTTCCTCATAGAGTCCAAAACTGCCTGCGTGCAGATAAGAAATCCGAACCTTGCCAATTTCATTCATCTTGCGGCAGCCCTGATATTCATAATTTACACGACAAAGGCAATCATCTAAAATGTCTTCTGCGCCTGAAATATGGATATCTGTGCATTCCAAATAAAACTGATACCGCGGCAATACGTCTGACATATCCTGCTGTACGCAATACCCCATAATTTCACAGCGCATACGAAATGCAAACTGCCTGACAGCCTCTACTAGCTGCTCCTGGTTGCTTTTTTCTCCCGCAATATTGATCACTTGATTTTTACGGTAACAAAACTGCACGATAGGAGCCTGTCCATGCCAACCAACGACCTCTATCACATCTTGCATACAGTAACGATACAGTCCCGAATGATTTGTAAACACAAGTTCATACCGCTCCCCGATGCCAATCTCCCACATAAATAAAGGCCGTTTTTCTTCCATCTGCTCCTCGTTTCGTGGCAGAAATTCAAAAAACCCCGCCTCTGGAAAGAGAATATAACGATCTGTCTGATCCATCTTCTCAGCCACGCCAAAAATCCCTTCGGAAGCTGCATAGGCATAAGGATGTATGGGAATGTCCCCTGCATATTCCTGCATCTTTTCTGTATAATAAGCAAACGATTTTCCGCCAATTGCCAACACATACCGGACCTTAGGCCAGATCTTCTTAATGATACCCTTACGCAACGTCTCATGAGAAAGACGGCGCAGTTGTGCAGCCCGCAAAGGATTGGGCGGCAATTTTCGCTCTACATACTCCCGCCACCTGGGGCTGAGGCTCACGCATTCATCCACTTTTCCACATTCCATATCCTTAAGCAACATTTCCCAATTCCGCCAAATATAGTCCAAAACCCCTGCTACCCGGTTGACAAAAACGCCATGTATGGCACGAAGATCCTGCTCTGCCAATGCGAATCGCACCTTAACATAGCACAAATCTTCCAGTGTATCTGGAAACAACACTTCCTTGGGCACACAGTAATCCTCTGCGTCAAACTGCCCATCCCTGTCCAGCCACTGGTAAACACAACCAGAGCGAATGCCGTTCATGGCACCATTTTCCATATAGGTCTTTGCAAACTCCCCTATCTGAAAAATCTTACCAAAAACCTCATCTTCTGGCAAATCCCAGTAATACTCTTTTACCATGCCAAAAGGAACACCATATGCATAAGTATACTGGATCTTTAAATCGGTCTCCGTAAGCGGCAGATACTTTGCATCCCCAGTGGTGCCAGAACTGATACAATAATAAACGGCTGGCTCTTCTGTCAGAACCTTTTCTTCACCTGCAATCATCCGCAGAATGTAATCCTCGTAATCCCCATATACACAAAGCGGCACTTTTTTCTGAAACTCCCCAACAGTCTCAATTGCCTCAAAACCATATTTCTTGCCATATACCGTTTCACGGTTGCGGTGCATAAGTTCAGCAAGAATCTTCATTTGCACTTCGGCTGACCGTTTTGAGGTATCTTTAAGTGAATCCATAGATTCCTGCCCCAGTTTTCCATAATTGGTTTTCATCCTTTCCTCTGTCTCCTGTCATATGTAAATCTGAATTGTATTCATGCCAAATGTCCGTTGGTACATTGCCTCCTCCACC
Organism: uncultured Lachnospiraceae bacterium; assembly: GCA_910576975.1. Classification (GTDB taxonomy): domain Bacteria; phylum Bacillota; class Clostridia; order Lachnospirales; family Lachnospiraceae; genus Petralouisia. The sequence continues at coordinate 67,914 of CAJTJY010000019.1, read as the reverse complement.
ATATCCTCAATCATGCGGATGCCCATGTATATATCATAATTCCCTGCTTCCTTCCCCAGCTCATCACCGCTCTTCTGTCTTTTTTCTTCTGTGTGGCATAATGGATTAAATTCTCTGCCACTGTAACGGATTCGGATTCCGATAACGCCATCCAGAGAATACACCCGCAGGTCAAATTCCACGCCTGTTCCTTGATTAACAGACAGAATCAACGTCATCATCTCTTCCATCGCCAAACTCACACGCATGACCTGTCCGGGAAGCATGCCATTTTCCTCACAGAATACCGTAATCTTACTGCTGGCATCGCAAATAGACTCCTCCTTGCCCTGGACAGAAAAATTAATAACCCGACCAGACTCCTCCAACGTATGATCCATAAACAGGAAACGAGAACGACGCCTATGGAAAAATTGATATACGCCTGTCGCCACAAACCAGACGAGCAGCGTAAGGATTTCACCTGTAAATAAAAACCACCAGGGATTGGCATTTTGCTGACAAAGCACAAACAGGCTTGCACATGGCATAACAAACACGCGCAGCAAAATAATTGCATTTGCCCACATGGCATATCCCGACACATTATAGTATCCCGACAAAATACAATTACACAGTGCGGGGATCATGCCAAATGACATACACAAAAAGGCAAATCCCAATGATTCCGTCAGCCCATATGAATCCGCAATGAAATCTGCTCCATATAGAATCACAATGGAAAATAACAGACAATAGAAGACGCCGCTCTTAACTTGCCTTGCCAGTAGCAGACATGCACTCTCATTATCATGCTCTCCGCTGTAAATGCCCAGCATTGCAGACGCTGCCTGGGGCACGCCGCCAGTAACGCTCTCCTCAAATGCACTGATACAGTTCACTGCCGTAAACGCTGCTACCAATCCGCTGCCGCCACTTTGCAAAAGCAGCATATTTACAACCATTACACGCAGTGTCTGAAACAAATTATTCAAGGCAGATGGGCTACCTGCCTTGGCAATGCGCAGAAAGGAAATGTCCTTGCAGCTAACACGCATGCCCAAAGCAAAACCACTCTTTTTATCGCACAGAAAGATAAAGCCCCACAAGCAGGAAATCGCCGTTGCCACAACACTGGCAAGCGCTGCTCCAAATACACCCATGTCAAAGACATACAAAAATAACAAGTCTAGTAAGACATTTCCCACACCCATCACAAGCATCATCCATGTGACCTGCCGGTTTCTCCCATCCAGCCTGAGATACCAGAATGGGATGTAAATCAGGATTTTTGGCAATGTCCCAGCCAGGGTCACGCCAACATACTCCATCACCAGAGGTGATACCGCCTCCTCAGAACACAACAGACCTGCCAGAGGTTTTATGCACAAGAGGCCCGCCGCCGTAACTACTGCTGAAATAAGTACACACCAGAAAACCGACATCTTGTAAAGTTCCTGCGCCTTGCCACCTTCATGATTGCCAATTGCCTCCGCTGCGCAGATGGCAGTCCCTGAAACAATAAAAGAACCAGCAATACACAGGAAAAGATAGACCGGTAAACTGAAATTTATAGCAGCTAAGGCATCCGTTCCGAGCCGCTGCCCGACAAGGATGCCGTCTGCAAGAATATTGATATTGCCACTTAAAATGGACAGCATACAGGGAATCAATGCCTCCCCATATGCCTTTTTTAGAAACTGTTCATTTTGCTCCAACGAAACGGAAGATATCTGCTCACTCATATGTTCTCATTTCTCATAATGGAATCTTAAAACGTATGTCAAGCTACGACTCTATGGTAAGGATATCAGCAAATCCGGTCACTTCAAAGATCTCCATGATTGTTTCATTCACATTCATGACCTTCATACTGCCCTGTTTATTCATCTGCTTCTGTGCACCCAGAAGAATGCGAAGCCCCGCCGATGACAGATAGTCAAGCCCACTCATGTCAAATGCCAACTCTGTCACTCCCTCCAATTTGCCTGCAAGCACCTTTTCAAGTTGCGGCGCAGTTGTAGTGTCTAATCTTCCCTCCAGGAAAATGCACAACTGATTTCCATTTGATTTCTCTGTGATATTCATATCCTCACTCCTTCTCTATTCTTATATATTTTCATATTAACAAATTATTTTCCCAATTTGCGCTTTTGGGGACAATTGATATCTATTTTGGGATGACTTTAATTTTTACGAATATCCAACTCTATTACTGTATTGTTCATGTTCAATACCCGCATATACTGGAACTGGGATGCCATCTTCTTAATCAGGGCAATCCCTCCAACTGTCACCTCTTCTTCCTCCTGTTGCTGATACTCCAACGGATTGAATGGCACGCCATCGTCACGGATTCTTAGCATATACTTATCATCCTGTATGGTAAAACTGATATCCATATAATTTTTCCCGCTGCGGTAGCCATACTGCACAATATTGGCAGCAATCTCCTCCACGGCAAGCCCAAGGATCTTGGCATCTCGTTCACTTATGTGGTTGTCTGCGCAGAATGCAAACAACTTTTCCCGAAAAGCAATCACCTCATCGAGATTGCTTTTAACGGAACAGTCTAAGAACTTCTCATTCGTAATCTGTGGCAGCATATAGACGCCTCCCGCTTCCAATTTCCCGCTGCGCTGTCCCTTGATTCGCCAGAGAATAGCAAGAAGAATCGTAACCGCCTCGCTTACCACTGCCATCAGGCATACGCCAGGAAGCCCCCAGAAAAAAATCCCTGCTAAGGTAAGCGGAACGATCACCACAAACCCCTGTAATACTGTCACTACCGTAGACAGTCCTGGCTGTAAAATTGTCTGATAGTAGGACATCAGGAACTTATTATACACATAAAAGGGAAAGCTACATGCAAAAATACGAAGCGCCATCTCACAGAGTGCAAGCATATCTCCCTCTGTGATTCCAAACAATCCCGCAATCCATCCAGGAACGGCAAAAAATATTATCAGCAAGATGACTATTGCCATGTAGCTGTAGCTGAGCACTCTCTTACAGAGGGTACGGATGCCATAATAGTCACGTTCCCCATAGAGAATTCCCGCAATATTCTGAACAAGTCCAATAATTCCTCCTACACACAATTCCGCAATCAACACAGCATTGGCACAAACAGAATAGACCGCCATAGGGCCATTTCCCAGAATACGCACAATCGCAGAATTGATAATCACAGATTTCAGCGCCGACATTAGCGTAAACGCTGCGCTGGGAATGCCTGCTTTCATGGAAAGCTTCACATAACGGTACGCCTTTTTATCCAGTTTTCGCAGGCGCAGCATCCGCTGTTTGGAACGAAAATAAATGATCACTGGCGCCATTCCAGCCAGGTAACCAATCACTGTCGCTAGCGCACTGCCTGCCATGCCCATATGAAAGCCCTGGATAAACACAAAATCCAGAACCAGGTTTACTACATTGGCAATGACGAAAAGCGCACTCCCCAACTGCGGATGGTTATCTGCATTCATAAAATAACAGAAAATGATAGCAACTGTCAGAATCGGGATTCCCGCAATATTCACCATAATGTAAGGCTCTGCCAGCGCAGCCAAATCATGATTTCCTGCAAGCAACATGGCAGCAGGTCCCGGCAGGATTGGCGTAAACAGCGCAAAAAACACGGATATTGCCAGCCCAGCTACCAGTGAGGCAGTGAACACCCCACTGGCTGTTTCCATGTCCCGCTTACCAAGGAACACTGCTGCCTCAGCCGCACCGCCCATAGCAAGCATTAAAGCCGCCATCTGCAATAGCAAAAGTACTGGCATAGAAATTTCAATTGCCGCCATCGCCTCCGCTCCTAGGAGGTTCCCGACAATCATGCCGTCCACCACATTGCCAAGCTGCATTGCAACTGTCATCAACATTCCTGGCAGAATATACTGGTGGATTTTTTTATTAATTAAAAATGCATTTCTCTCCATAGAATCCTCCTGTAACTGTTCGGCTAGCTGAGCTGTTTGTTATAACCTTCCATCAAAGAATCCCAACGTTTCAAGGGCTGTCAGCGCATTTTTAAGGTAAACACTGTCTGGCATCGGCCACTTAAACCCAAGACGGTACAAGGCTTTGGTCGTGAAACTATTGTCCGCATCTATGTAGACAGTGCTATGATCTGCGTCACTGGATGCATAGGCAATCAGGCCAGAGATTAGCTCGTTGTTCTCCTCATCCTCCAAAGCTGCAAAAAGCGCCTGATTAAAATCCTCATCACTGACTGTCTCCACAAGAATGCCTGACTCATTCATCTGCTCTATCACATCCGCCATCTGGATGAAATAGCTGCTATAAGCATGGAACACCGTAAATTCACCCTGAACCGCAGACAATTTGACAATCGCCTCCGCCGTAGCATCAATCGGTGAAAATTCTGTCGGCATATCCAGCATAGACACTGGGAATCTGCCAAGAGCCACATAGCCGCGCAGAGTGCGCATAAATCCATTTGTCACGGAGTTTATCTGAAATTCACCGTCACTGACACGGCTCATCAGGTTCCCTACACGGATGACCTTGCCCTTCATGCCCTGTGCCGCTGCCTCTAAGACAGCCTTTTCTGCACGGAACTTCGTGTCAATATACTTGTTGGAAAGGCTCTGTCCAAAGTAAAGTTCACTCTCGTACAGCTTCTTCTCCTGTGGGAATTTGCCACCTACATTTTCCCCAGCAATGCTCACCGTGGAAATCTGAATCAACTCGCGCCCTGTCTTTTCACACAAATGAATCAAATTCAAAACACCCTGGTAATTCACCTGCTCCAAAGTATCATCCGCAGAGAAATGCTTCACACACGCTGCACAATTGATAACCCTGGCAAAGTCGTACTGTTTCAGGCTTTCTACCATGGCAGCGTCCGTGATATCGCCTTCTATTAATTGGATCCGATTGCCGAATAATTCTTCATAGGGATTGCTGAAATAATATACCAGCATACTCTTTAACCGTTTCTCCAAGGTGGAAGCTTTCCCCTTGCGCATCAGGCAATATATCACATTGTCCTCATTGTCTATCATGTTCTTTAAGATGTGCGCTCCCAGGAAGCCATTTGCACCTGTAAGCAGAACATTTCCAAGTGCTGATGGAGCAATTTCGTCCACACGCTCTACCACATTGTGGCTTAACACCTGCTCTAAGGCGCTCTGTCCTTCCCCGCTCTTTTCTTCTCCTGTGGCAGTGTTCCCGCCCTGCTGATTTTGGATATGGCGTTCCAGTTCCAAGGGCGTCTTGTACTCGAACAAGTCAGCATATGCTACCTGAATGCCAGCACTCATGCACTTCATCGCCACTTTAGACGCAGATAGGGACGTACCGCCATTTTCAAAGAAATCATCCTCGATACCAATCTGATCCACACCGAGAGCCATCTCAAAGATCTCACATAATTGACGTTGCAGCTCTGTGCGCGGCTTTACATAATTCTTATTCTCCACTGTGTACTCTGGCTCTGGCAGGGCGCGCTTATTAACCTTGCCGTTATTGGTAAGCGGCAGCTCAGGAAGCTGCATAAGCACACTCGGCACCATATAAGGCGTCAAATATTTCTGCATAAAGCAGGTCAAATTCTGTTTCTCCACCTGGCTCTCAGCCACAAAATAGCCGCATAGGAACTGGTTGGAATCTTTTTCTTTTACAAGCACTACGCTGGATTTTACCGTGGGGTACTGGTTCATGACATTTTCAATCTCATCTAACTCCACACGAAGTCCGCGCAGCTTTACCTGGTTATCCATACGTCCCATAAATTCAATCTTGCCATGGTGGTTCCACTTCGCCAAATCGCCGCTGCGGTAAGCATTCATGCCCTCAAACTGGATAAATTTGTCCGCTGTCATCTCTGGTTTGCCCACATAGCCCCTGCCGACACCATTTCCAATAATCAAAAGCTCGCCTGGTACGCCAGCGGGAAGCAGGTTGCGGTACTTATCAATCATTACCATCTTAATGTTTGCCATCGGCTTGCCAATGGTAATCTTATCCCCTGTCACCTGGTCAAAGGCACAGCCAATCGTCGTCTCGGTGGGCCCATAGCCATTAAAGGTAATCGCGTTGGTTCCAAGAGCCATAATCTTGTCATAGAGCGCCTCTGGAAATGCCTCCGCACCCACGTTAAAGACCTTGATCTGCGACAACGATTTCTTCATCTCCGGCATGTCAATAATATTGATTAAAAACGACGGTGTACAAGTCATCATATCCACACCATGTTCCAGAATCAACTGGGAAAGCGCAAGCGGATTGTGGATTTCCTCTTCGTTTGCCATGCAGACGGTAATGCCGTGGTACAGTGGGATACATTCCTCCAAAATGGAGACGTCAAAGGTAATCGCTGCAAATGCCAGTGATACCGTGGCGTTGTATACATAAGAATGCGCTTCTATATTGTACGGGTTATCGTCCACATAGTTCACCAGATTCCGATGCTCAATCATGACACCTTTAGGCTTTCCAGTAGAGCCAGAAGTATAAATGCAGTAACACAGGTTTTCTGGGCGAATATCCACTTCAGGATTTTCGATATTGCCATCACTTTCCAAAAGTTCCTCTAAAATCAAAACTCTGGCAGACAGATTTTCAAGCAGTTTTTTCCGCTCTTTTGCAATCTCCCTGGGCATCAGCACAAACTCTGCTCTTGAATCTTCCAGGATATAACTGATACGCTCATCTGGGTATTCGGGGTCTATGGGCAGGAATGCACCGCCTGCTTTCATAATTCCCTGCCTTGCCGCATAGACATCCACAGTCCTTGGCAGCATCACGCCTACCATCTGCTCAATGGATAATCCCATCTCAATTAAATGGTTTGCAATCTTATTGGCATTCTCATTCAGTTCACAAAACGTCAGGCTTTTGCCGCAGGCAATCACCGCCGTTTTATCTGGATAAAGAGCAACCTGCCGCTCAAACAGTTTATTTGCCGTGGTCTGCTCCACTGCATAATCCGTTTTATTGTAGTGATCCAGCTCATGGCGTGCCTTTTGGCTAACCATGCAGACTTCCTTTAACTGCTTCTTATCCTGAAATTCCTGAACTACCACCGCAAGACTGTCAACCAGCCCAGCAATCGTATTCTCTTCATACATATCACTGCGATATTCCACCTGATAGCAGATCTCATTTTCATTTACCATAACATCTATGGATAATGGAGCCTTTGCCGTGTCTAAGGAAAGCTTCTCACTGATGGCCTTCTCCCCAGCAATCGTATCAAACAGGAAGTTGTCGCCCTGGAACGCGAACATAATATCCGCCTTAATACCGTAAGCCCTGCTAATTTCTGCAAATGAATAGATGTCAGCGTTCATGCTGTTCACCAATTGTTCGCCAGTCTCTTTCAGGTAAGAGCCAATCTCCTGTTCCCCATCCAGATTACAGTGAACTGGCAGCGTCTTCACCAGCATGTTGATGGTAGACGTAAGCCTGGAATCATTTCTGCCATTATAAATGGTTGTAAAGACTGCCTCATCTTTATAGACATAACGCCCTGTCACAAATCCAAATGCTGCCGTAAACAACGTATTCAAAGTAACTTTCTGCTCGGTGCAGAATCTTCGCAGCGCCTCCATATCCGTCTTATCTGCCCTCTGATATAAGCCTATCCCTGGTATTTCCTCCCTGTGGTCCTTAGCTGGAAGGAAATCGGTGTTGCAGCCCATAAAAATACCATCATAGTATTGTTTGGCAAGGGCATACTCCTGTCCTTGTATCGCTTTCTGCTCCACAAGCGCAACCTCATAACCGCTGAACTTCTCCTTCTCTGGCGATTTCCCCCCATATGCCTCATTCATGTCGCGGAGAAAAATACCGCAGGATTCCCCATCGCTGATAATATGATGGAATTCTAAGAAAAGATATTTGCCTTCCGGCGTATCAAATAATTGTATACGAAACAGTCTGTCGCCAAGGATCTGATACGGTTTCACCAGTTCTTCCCTATGCAGCTTTTCGCATATCTTAACTTCAAATGGCAAAGCGTCATTGCGTTTCTGCCTGATATCACCGTCATCATCCAGCATAATCGTCGTCTTAATATAAGGATGTGCCTCTACTGTCTCCTCTATCGCCTTTTTCAAACGTTGTAAATCCACATTCTCCCCCAGGCGGAACAAGAACGGAATATTATAAATCGTACTTCCTGGATTGGCGGCACACTCTACAAAAATACCATTCTGTGTCTGAGTCAGCGGATATGTCTCCTGTTTCTCAAAGGTTTCCTTGTGGCTGCTTTTCGCCAAGAATTTTTCTAATTTCTCTACCGTATTATGCTCTTTTAAATCCTTGTTGCGGATCACTGCACCCTCAAAGGCATCCGACAACAGCACGTTCAACTTGACTGCGCCGATCGAGGTCAGCCCTGCCTTATAGATATCTGAATTTGCACCAAATTCTCGATGTCCAATAACTTCTGCGATACAGTCAAAAATCTTCTGCTGTGCTTCTCCCTCAGGCATCACGAAATCTTCCTGCTTGCGCTCTGGCATGGGCAGCGCACGCTTATTTACTTTCTGGTTCTGATTCAGAGGAATCTTGTCAATCTGCATTGTCACTGCCGGAACCATATATGGCGGCTTGCTCTCCTCGATAAATGCATTCATCGCATCCACATCAACTTCTTCGTCCGAAACCACATAAGCAGCAATGTATTTCCCACCGGATGGCTCGTCAAAAGCTGCCACCGTAGCATCCTTAATGCCTGGGAACCGACGGATAATCTCCTCCACCTCAGTCAACTCGATACGGAAGCCACGGATCTTCACCTGCCCGTCCCTTCTGCCGATAAACTGGATGTTGCCATCTGGCAAATAACGCACAATGTCACCAGTATGATAAATCCTGCTATACTCCGGCAAATCGCTATACGGATTGTCACCATACACTTCCGCCGTTTTCTCTGGACGGTTCAGGTAACCACGAGATACATGGACGCCAGAAATACACAATTCTCCTGGCACGCCAACTGGAACCCTTCTGCCCTGCTTATCTACAATATATAGTTTCACATTTGGCAAAGGCTTGCCGATTGGCAAATCCTCCTCATATTTCTCAAATGGGTAGGTGGTCGTTAAAATCGTACATTCCGTAGGTCCATACACATTCAAGTAATGCGTGCCGCCCTCAGGCGTAAACGGTGTCAGCGCTTCTCCGCCCATCAGCAGATATTTCAAATGTGTATTCTTTGCATCCGCAGCACTGCCTGAACGTGCCGCACCAGAAAGCATGCTGGTGGCAAACGCCCGCCCAATCTGGGTCGTCATAAATACGTTGGTAATACCATGTTCCTCAAAATACTCATGCAATGCATTCAAGTCTAAACGTATCGACTCATCTATGATATGAAGCACGGCTCCAGACGTCAGCGTGGGGTACATATCCATCATATTGGCGTCAAATCCGTAACTTGCATAAGCTGCTGCACAACTATCTTCCGTCAATTCATAATTCCTGCGATAGCTATCGCAGAACGCCGCAATATTTCTATGCTCAAGCATACAGCCCTTGGGCACGCCTGTAGAACCCGATGTGTAGAGCAGAATAAATAAATCCTCCGGTTTTGGCGGCTCTGGGATCTTGTCTGTCTTGGGCAAATTGGGGATATCCTTTGTCAACAAAACTCTGCCCTGCCACTGTGGTACCAGTGACAAAAGTTCCTCATCGGCAATCAGCAATTTTGCTGCGGAATCCTCCATCATAAACGCTAACCGCTCTTTCGGATAGGAAGGGTCTAAGGGCTGATATGCCGCACCGGACTTAGAAACACCAATCGAAGCAATCGTCATGTATTCACATCTGGGAATCAGCACAGATACCACTTCTTCCCTGCCAATGCCAAGCCCCGCAACGTAAGCGGCAAGACGGTCTGTCATTTCATCCACCTGGGCATACGTATAACTTCTATCTGTGTAGACAACGGCTGTGTGATCTGGCGTCTTTCTCGCCTGTGCGCGGAACAAATCAATCACTGTCTTACTTCGGTCATAGGAAACTTCTGTCTCGTTAAAACGATCTAAAATCTGTATATCCAGTTCAGACGTAAGGGCAATTTGTCCAAGGCTTTCGTTGGTTAACATCCCTTTTAAAACTTGCAACAACATATGAAGTAAACCGCGTGTCGTCTCCTCACAATATAAATCTGTGCGGTATTCCAGAGAAATTTCATATCCCCCTCTCTGCTTCATCACCATTACGGAAACGTCTGCCTGCACATCTTTGGTTGCAAGCGGCACCGCCGCATACTGTCTGTCTTCCAATGACAAGCCTTGAAACATTTCCCCTTGGTAGACAAAAAGAATATCCGAGGCAATGCCATAATCTTTCGCCAGCTCGGCAAAAGAAATACAATCATGACTCATCACCGCATAAAATTCCTCCTGGAAGTTTTGCAGATATCGTTCCACAGACACGCTTTCCTCCCAGGAATGGTAAATTGGCAGCGTGCGCACAAACATTCCCGTGGAATTTGCCATATTTACTGTATGCCTGCCGTTATTGACTGAACAAAACAGGCTCTTATTTTCCCCGCTGAATTTGCCCAACGTATAGGAAAATGCCCCCAGAAACAATGTATTTTCAGAAATTCCTTTCTGTCGTACAAACTGCTCCACCGCCATGGACGACAATTCCCCGCCTAGAGAAATTCTAACCTCCTTGCTGGCAGGCGTTACCGTTTTTTTTCTATAATCTTTTATTAATGCCTCACCAACATCCTCACCTGCAAATTTGCCCGCAAAAAATTCCCGTGCTTTCTGATATTTGGCAGTATCTTTTAAGGATTCTTCATAGACAGAGAAATCCATCAGGGAAATTTCCTCAGACTCTGGCTCCTCTCCGTGGTAAAGCTGCGAAATTTCATCAAGAAATACCTTAACCGATGTGCCATCAAAAATAATGTGGTGCACATCAAACAAAAAAAAGTATTTGTTGCCGCAGTGGTACAGCGCCATGCGATATAGCGGCTCTCCTTCTAACCGGAATGGGCGTACAAACGTCCTCTTGACGGCTTCGATATCCTCTGTTTCCCACTGGCTGACAACTGCTTTCTGATATTCTGGATGCAGGCTCATCACTGGCGTTCCCTTATTCAATGCAATGTTCACGCCAAAAGACGGATGCATGGCTACCACTTTCTTCACAGCATACTTAAATTTCTCCATATCAATAGCATCTGGAAGTTCACAGCACATAGGAATATTGTACATCGTCGACTGCGGGTCATTGACACATTCTAAGTAAACGCCCATCTGGGAATCGGTAAGGACATATTCCTCCCTCTCCTTAGAATGCTTCTCCAACTTATCTTCCTGCTTCTCTTCTAAAAGCGCTGCAATCTTTGCAGGCACTCTGCCACTCAATACCAGTTCTGGCGCCAATTCTATATCACTGAGGAATTCTGCAAGTTTTAAAACATTGATAGAATCTCCGCCCAGTTTAAAGAAATCGTCATTCACACCAACCCTGCCACAGTGCAAAACTTCCTCAAAGCCTTGGCAGATGCGTTTCTCACAGTGGCTCTTCGGCTCTTGATACATTGTCTTATATTCGTCTAACCCCGGCGGCAGCAATACTGTACGATCCAACTTGCCATTCACATTCTTCGGCAGGCTGTCCAATCGTTTAAAAAATCGGGGAACCATATAATCAGGAAGCGTCTCTTTCAGATAGTTGCGGATCTGTTCCATCTTCAATTCTTCTGCTGACACATAGTATGCACAGAGGTAATTCTGCCCATTTTCATCCTCAAAAGCCTTTACAACTGCGTTTTCCACTTCTGGCATAGAAGAAATGCGCAATTCAATCTCTCCGGTTTCCACGCGCTGCCCATTGATTTTCACCATCCAGTCCTTGCGGTTGACATACACATAATTGCCATCTGGCGTCCTGCGCCCCATGTCACCAGTATGCAAAAGAACGCTGCCATCCTCCTGCTTGGCAAATGTCTTTGCGGTCTGTTCCTCCAGATTAAGATAAGACTTTGCAAGGACGCCCTTGATGCAGATTTCTCCCTCTTCTCCATCCGCAACCTCTTTTCCGTCCTCATCCAACAGGAAAAATTCCAGTCCATCCAACGGTTTGCCAATCGGCGTATTTTCCATGGGTTCCTCAATCTTATAGCTTAACACCGTCGCTGCCGTCTCACTAGCGCCATAGCAGTTATACAGTGCATAACCATCCCCTGCCAGCATGGAAACACGTTCGCTTCCGGTCGCCACTTTTTTCAAGGTACGGCTCTTATTTTTAAACAGACGCAGTATCTGCGGGCTGATAAATGCGCAGGTAATGCCTTTTTCGGCAAAATAATCCTCCAAAAGCCGCACGTCTTTCCTAGTCTCTTCCGGTAAGATATGGGAACAGCCGCCGCGCGAAAGCACGGCAAAATACTCTAAGATTAAGACAACGAAAGACATCGGCGCCCCCGCTGCCTGCACATCGTTTTCATCCACATTCATAACGCGCCTATTCCGCCAGACTCCCTGCGTAAGGCTCTCCATAGTATGTACAATCCCCTTGGGATAACCAGTAGAGCCAGAGGTATAGATAATCATTGCGCGACTGTCATCCTCCCTTGCTTGCGGCTGAATAGGTTCATAAGTCCCGATATCTGACAGCCAGCCATCATCTATCACTTCTACCGCCTTGCAGTCCTCTTTGATATAAGAAAGCCGTTCCTTGGGGTATTCTGGCAGCACTGGCACAAACGCAGCGCCAGCCATCATAATGCCTAGTTCCGCCGCAATATATTCCATCTTCCTGCCCATGCAGACCATGACGGCTCTGCCTGACACTTCCCTTGACCTCAAAAGCTTAGCGGCTATCCTACGACTGAGGTTTTCAAGCTCCCCATACGTTGTCATCCGTTCCCCGTTGCAGTCCGCCAACGCCGCCTTTTGCGGGTATGTGCGCACCACATACTGAAAGTCATCCAAAAAATTCATTTCTTTTCCTCCTACATTTATAAAAAATTTAGTTAACATATTTTTCAGACAAATAGTTAAATCCTCTTACCATAAGCTCCGTAACCACAATTGACAATAATGCGAGGAGCCAGCATTGATAGCTCTGAAAGCTCTCATAACTGTTTAATCCAAGGGCAACAAAATATACCAGCACATGCAGGGCATAGTATTTCGAAATATGTCTGCTGTAATATAGAAGCTGTCTCGCAACAGGATTCTTCGGTTCACATAACTTGTTATCTTTTCTGCGCATTTCTTCGATAAAGAAAAAAATTGTGGCAAAAAGAAATATATGCGCCAAACTTGCCACCACATGCCAAAAATTCGGATGCGTATATGCATCACTGAGAAAAGCGTGCATTTCTGATAGATCCGAACCATAATTTCTAAACACCAGTCCCCACCATACAGCGACAATTGCAATAGATGGAATAACAAACATTCTGTAAAATCTCGCTTTATCTTTCACATGTCTTATCATTTTGCCAAAAGCAACTCCGAACAACGCATAAGACAGAAAATAAAGCGGTGTAAAAGACACAAAATCTGCATCTCCAATCAAAAGCTTAACGATATACCCAATTACCGGCACATTCACAGGCATGCCATAAATAAATGGCGCCGCTATGCTGGCTGCTGCACCTATGATCACATACCATACCGTATTCAGATCCAATTTCTTAAGCAACGCCAATACCAGATAGATGATTCCAGTAATAAAAAAGATATTCGTATATTGCATGTAAATCTTTATCAGTGATCTTAAATTTTCCGTCATGGTCTCTGTCAACTTTCCAGAAACGAAAGGATAAGGTATCACCAATGCCACTATATAAGCAATATTATTCAAATACTGGTAAATCACCATGCGAACGCCACTCTTTGCAAAATCCGCCGGCGCTGCATGCTTGCTGTAAACAGTCCCAATTCCCATAACAAAAATGAAAATAGCTGCCCCAGACATCGTTGCAAACGAATAAATCCATGTACTAATGGAATCCTGCAAAGACAAAGTTGCCTGAAACGCATGGATCAGGTATATAAACAGCATGAAAATCCCTTTCAGATAATCGAACTCACTTTGCCTTCCTATATTTACTTCTTCCTTTGAAAAAATTGTATTCATCCTTTTAATCCTCCACGCATTTTGAAATCCATGGCATTGTCTCTTATCCTTTCCTTGATATATACGATTCTGCTAAATAAGATTCAGCAAAATTCTTGTAATAAACATTCCGTTCTCCACGGAAAAATCTGTTTCACCTTCATAGCGGGAAACCGCTTTCATAATACTGATCACACCCATGCCTCCGCCTTTATCCGACTGTGGCAGCCCTTTATGAAAAACCACTTCTTCGCTGCTTGTATTCTGGCACTGGATTATCACCTTGTTTCTTTTCTGTGATATATAAATGTCTATCTCTTGTTGCGGCTGCCCAGAACCGACACACCCATGAATTGCATTCTCAAACATATTTGCCAGAATTGCAATCCAATCAATATCCCGAATAGGCACATTCCCTCCCAGTCTCACATCCATAGCGACTTGAATATCCTGTCTCCTCGCCTTTTTCGCATAAGCCAGCAAAATACTGTTTACCGCCAGATTCTTGCTGATATCCTTTACTTTCCATTTTTCCACATCTTCATCATACTGTGTAAGATACACAAGAAGCTGATCATACTCCATGTTTTGAACATATTCCCGAATCAAAAGGACATGATGGCGCACATCATGGCGAATCCTCGCCGCCTCTATCTCTGATTCTCTCATAAGATCCATCTGCTGGTGCAAGAGCTGTTCATTTACTTCAAGCAGCTCTTTCTCCGCTTGATAATAATGTTCCTGACCTAAGTGAATATACAGATGAAGGATTGCATACTGAAGCGTTCCCGCCATAAACAGAATCAAAAACGCACGCACCATGTTAAATACAGAAAATCCTTGTAAATTAGGCCAATATGCCATAATTGCGCCAAGCATTACTGACACGAATAGAGCTGCTGCGCTGAACAAATCCATTTCCTGGAGCAAAAAATCCACGCCACTCAAAAACTGCTTGCGGAACTTAAACCAAGTAAAAATAAGGATTAGCACAAAACAGACAAAACGCACAAAAATGTCTACCCATAGATTACCTCCAAACCACCAGCGCGCCACATCCACGCCGCAAAAAGTACATACAGAAAATAAATAAAATGTCAATGCCATCTTATACAAAGACAAATACAAAACTTCGCTGCTCATGATGCTACAGAAAACCCCAATAACGGGAAGCGCCGACAGCGCGGCAAAACGGACAAAGCTGCTGTTTGCCACCAGAAACCAAACACTATAAGAAATAATCATAGAAAAACCAAATATAATGTAACACCAGGCTGTTTTCTTCATTGAAAACCTCGGTCGGTCCAGCATCATAAAAAATGACAACATTAATACTGTACTAATGGCATTACGCAAAAACGCAATCCAAAAAGAACCTCCCAACATGCTTTTCATTCCTCCTTATTACAAAACACTTTTCAAGTTTATGATAGCTTTTTAAGTATGGGAATTCCATCAAATGGGACAAATTGTAAATTAACAGGGATAAAATAAGATCGGGACTGTCGCACTAATATAATTTACAAAACATACATTCGTTCAGAAGGGACTGTAAAAAGTCCCATAAAAAAACAGCCACGATGACACCGCTTGGTAACTATCATGGCTGTCCCTTTGTTTTGAATTGTTTTCAACATTTTTAGACAATCTACAAAAGCCTGGCACAATTAAATCGCTGAATTCTCATAGCCTCAGCGATTTTTATGGGACTTTTTTACAGCCCCTTTTGAACAAGTCAATATATTAGAGCGGCATTCCCAATCTTTTTGTACAACATGTCTATGCTTACAAAAGCAGCAAGACCTTTTGGTATAAAAAAATCAGTCAATGCTAAAATGGGGAAACTCAAAGATTATGCTTTCCCATTTCGAAAATCAAAATAATAACCAAAGTAAACTTTTTTAAATTCCGCAGCCTTATTCCGTGGTATGTAAATCGTACATCCATTATCCATCACGATCTTTTCACGCTCCACTGAGACAATATGATCCATGTTCAGGATATAGGAGCGTCCGCACCTGCCAAACCGGCAAAAAGCTTCTAATATTTCCCAAAGCTTTCCCGCCGTCATGCGTATCCTGTACTCCCCTTTTGCCATATAAAGCACCTGGTAATTTTTTTGCGATTCACAGTAAACGATGTCATTCGGCTGGATTTGCCGAATCCCTCCTGCTACTTTAATCACAATCTGATTTTTCTTGCTTTTTCCAATCTGCCCCATTACAGAATCCATGGCATGAAAAAATCTCTTGTCATCAAGCGGTTTCACAAGGTACTGCACCGCATCCACCCCATAGGCTTTCAGGGCATATTCCGTTGACGTGGTAAGAAAGACAATCGGCATGTCCAAGCCCAGCATACGCACTTCTTCAGCAGCTTCTATACCGCTCTTCCCAGACATAAATATATCCAATAGCAAAATATCTGGCAGATAGTCATTTTCCCTGACCCGCCGTAGTAATGCTTCCGCACTGGAAAACCGCTCCGTTTTGTATTCCACTTCTTGTTTACTGTCTTGATAGCTTGCCAGGAAATTTTCAATCCGGTCAAGCTCCCTTTCGTCATCATCACACAATGCTATCGAGTACAATCTTTCCACATCCTCCAACTTCCTATCAACGCCTGCCAGTGCATTGACCGCTTCGACATCATTCGCCGCACACATTATAAAATCAATTTAAATAAAGAACAATCCGCTTTCTATCTCTTCCTCCCCCTATAAATCTGGCGGAATATTCATAACCAGCCGGAACACAAACACTCCGTTTTCATTTTTAAAATCGTAAATGCCACTATACTTTTCTGCTGTCTTGATAATGCTTGATACCCCGATGCCGCCTGTAAATTCTGTTTTCGGCTGACCGTTCTTTAATTCGGTCTCCATCCTGCAAGTATTGCTACAGAAGATCATCAGTTTATTTTTTCTTCTTTTGATCGCAAAATGAATAAAACATTCTCTTTCCTCTGAATGCTTCTTGACTTCCATGCAAGCGTAAATTGCATTTTCATAAGCATTTGCAATTATTGTTACCATGTCAATATTGGGTATCGTCAATTTCCTGCCAATTTGAACGTCCATCGTAACCTTAATCTGTTCTCCTTTTGCTTTTCTGGTATATGCTGAAAGGATATTATTGACCGCCCGATTGACACATATCACTTGCACCACGCCTTGATCTATTTCCCTGTCATACTCCTTTAGGTACTGCAGAAGCTCCTCGTTCTGCAGATTGCGTACATACTCTGCTATTACCGCATTATGATGCCTTACGTCATGACGTACCCTTCTTCCCGCTTCCACGGACTCTTCTAGAAGTTCCATCTGTCGTTCCAGAAGCCTGTGGTTCATCTGTATCAGCTGATTCTCTCTCTCATATTCTCTCTCTATCCCAACATGAAAATAGAGCCGGAACACCAGGAGCTGAAGGGTGCCTGTCAGAATAAAATTCACGACAATCTGGTAAATACGGTACGGGGTCATCTCCTTTGCATTTGGATTTAAGATAAATCCAATTCCTAAAAGAATGCTGATAATCATAATGGCAACACTGAACTTATCTACCTCTTTCTCTACATAATCGCCAAATTCCCTGATAGAGCTTTTCAGCTTTTTCTCTATAAAAAACGTCATAAGCAAAATCAATATCACACGAGTGATGATATCCGCCCATATGTTACTGTCAAAGAAAATTATGGCAACTTCCAATCCGCCAACCAGAAAAACCGCCAGCAGGTAAAAAGTCAGCGCAAGCTTATAAATAGACAAATACACGGAATCACTACTTAAAATTATCGCAAATACTGCAAAACATGCATACATTGCAAATGCAACGATCCGCACACAGCTTTTCCAATCCACCACATACCAGGCAGATGCCAATATAAGCACCACCACACTGAAACATCCATAACAAACAATTGTTTTATTCCTGTCAAACCTGGATTCACTTATCCTGGAAAACAATATGATTACTCCTGCAAGGCTAATCGCAAACCGCATAAATGCTATATACACAGAACCGCCTAACATACCCTTAGTCTCTCCTATTGATTTATTGGCTACTTTACAAAATCATATCTTTATTATTATATAGATAATCTTTACCAATCACTTTTTTTGGCATATTTGGTTGCTTTTTAGGCATATTTGGTTGGCATCCAATAAAATATCCCTAATGCAAAAGACCATTCATAAACATTTTTATATCCTATGAAAAGAAGCGCTTTCACCAAAACAGCCCCCCGTTTTCCATGGGGGCTGTCTTTTCAAAAATATAGCTTCAGAAAAAAATTTACTTGCTTTACGTCAACTTTCCTGAAAGTAATTGTAGCGGCCATCAACCTGCCGCATCCTGCGATTACTGTTACTATGCGATTACCTTTCCAAAGCTTTTTGCAGTTTATGAAAACCTTATTGAGGGTCTTTTTGTTGATAAATGTTTTAGAGGCCGCTCTCTTACTCTTTGCATTATTGGCAACTGCCGTAAACTTATCCGCATTTGCTTTGATAACTTTCTTAATGCGAATGTCAAATTTTTCCTGGCTTTGCCCGTTGCTTTTACCTTTGATAAAGGCTGCTTCATAACGGAGATAGATTTCTTATTTTTTGTAACCTTAACCAACTGTTTTAAAGCTTCGCCCTTGCTGTCAAGAGCAGTAACCTTTACCACGTACTTCTTGCCTGCTGCCAGATTTGCGCCACTGATTTCGTCGACTGCCAGCTGTGAAGATGTAAGCATATGCAAGGTATCTGTCAGAATCTTGCCGCCTTCGACAGCCTCCAGCTTCAGAGCGATGGTAACGCATGTCGTACAGTTCCTTGCCAATAGAATACGTTCCGTTGTCTTTGCTTGAAACACCTGTGAAGAACAGATATCAATCTGTGCCATTGCCTGTAAGATTATAGTCAAAACCTGCCGATTTTGATTCCTCACGCTGCCTAAGCCCTGTTTTATCTACCTCAAATTCGTCTTTCGGAAGCTTATCATATATGGCATGCTCATATGCTTCGGGAGTCATTTTAAATTCATCTGTTTTCTTCTTAATACCAATTCTGGTCTGCTGTATCTGCATTTTTATAGGCGCAGACGTCTGCGCTGATCAAATCTGCACCCGTTTCCGTATGCCCTGTAAAGATGTCTTCCAACAAGCCGCTTACATCTAACAGGCCTAACGTGTTTCCGCCTGTCAAATATGTCAGATACAGTCTGCCATTAAGGCTGGTAAGCTTGGGCGCGCTCGCAGAACTGTCCAGCTGCTCAATCTGCATTGGATAGTATTCTTTTCCTTTCGTAAGGTTCTTGATTTTCATCCACAGGCACCTGTTTTCTCCGGTGGAAAAACTGCCATCCTCGTCAACAGTAAATGTTGAGACAAGATAACTGTCTCCTGCAACCTCAATCGTTTCCATATGGTAATCAAATATAAGCGGGTCTGTAATTGTTGGATGTTCTTCCATAACATATTCCTCTTGTGCCTCAAGCTCCTTATCATCGATCCGGTATTTGACATATGTCATCGTGGAATAAATCCTCTCCATGTCAAGAAGCTCGTCTTTCTGCTCAACATTTTTCAAATCACTTTTCATGTAACTGCTATAAATATTACCTCCTGATTCGGAGATCTGCGGGGCAAGATTGCAGTATGCATCCTTGACAAGCGCTCTATTTTCTGACATGGTATTCGCCTGCACATCGTAGACTGCTGCTGAAATTCCCACTGCCTTAAGCTTATCTACGACCGCATCTGCAGCGGTAAACGCTCTGTCTGCTGTTGCAACATGATATCTTCTGCATTGAGATTGTTTGTTTTCTTATCTGCCTCAACACTTTCTTATGATCATTAAACACATTTAGCTTATCCTCTTTCGATGGCTTGCCTTTCTTTGAAACGCTGCCAGAAATATTAATGTCAAGCGTATACCCGCTCCTTTGCTCATCCCAAAAAGTCTCTGAAAATAACAAACGCCCTGTAGAAGCATTACCGCCTGCTGCGCCGACAATCGGAACATTCACCATCAAAAAAATATGCACATACAGGAATTATAAATAAAAGCCTGTGCTTCGCCTAGTAGTTTGGGACGGATTGCAATTTTAGAGGGATAATTTAAAATATTATGCAAAACCGACAGTCACAAACTTCGATTTCTGACCATATGAAATACTAGATTTTCAGAGACTTTTCTGTGCAAATCAAGGCTGCGGCATTAAGAAATATAGCTACAAGATATCATGTAATTTCCACTCACAAAATCTTGTATGCATATCGCCTTAATGCCCCAGAGGGCATACTATAAAGTAAAAAAATACAAAGACTCAAATTCGCTTGGAAATGACATTTACAGATTCAAAACTGCACAAGCAGAACATATTCCATGTTCTACTTTATACTCCAGATTGCCGTCATATTTCTGGCAAACGGCAAGAATACTGGAGATACCAATACTTTTACCTTCAGGCAGGCTGCCAGACAATGTTAAGTCATCGGAACAGATGTTGTCACAGACAATAGTCAGCCTTCTATTTTGCATCTGAATATAGATTTCAATATATAATTTCTCTTTTGCTGACTCCTGGCATCCGTGCAGGGCATTTTCAAGCAAATTTCCCAAAAGAGCAATCAGGTCAATGTCCCGTACAGCCAGTTCTGCTTTCACATTGCACTTAATCAAAAAGGCAATGCCGCTTTCTTTTGCCTTACCCGCATATACAGAAAGGATACTGTCTATCGTCTTGTTAACAGAATACTGCCTTGCCGCCGTTTCCGAGACTTGGTCGCTATATTCCCTGACATATGCAAGGACAGCGGGAGTATCGCCACTTTTTGCATATTCCGCTATTGTTTCAAGATAATACCGTATATCGTGCCGAAGCCTGCGGTGTTCCTCCCCTGCTTTCTGTTGAGCCACCAGCCGGGCTGAAAGATATTCTACATTCTGACGTACTAAGGCAGCCTCCGCATCTTTTTTCATGTAACTAATATTGCTGAAAACAAGCCAATATACTGCATACATAATGACGTTAATTATAGAAAGCACTGACATGAGCTGCACATCTGACATGACGTCCTTTACATTCAAAACACTCATAGAAGCCTGCAACAAATAGAACAGCAGGGCAACCAACGCCAGATTCCACCATCTCCTGTCTTTCTTATCCGCAAGGGAGCGCAGGATTGTCTCAGCAAATTTTTTATACAGCGCTAAAACCGCCAGCAAACTCATGCTTCGCAGTATGACTGCCACGTAAAAGCCCACTGGGGCAGAAACCTTGGGAAAAAGCAATTTAATCACTATCTTTAGAACATTATCCATAGCAGAAAACAAGCAGAAGTAGGTAATGAACAAAAAACACTTTTTAGCAAAGCAGCTTTGTGAAACAATACATGAAAAAAGAAATGTGCATACTACAATCACGATATATGCAAAAAGCAAAGTCGCTCCCCAGGTTACATATCCATAGCCGCCAATACCAACAAATCCAGCTATGTATATACAGCTATAAAGTGTATATTTCTTTTTGGAGTATTTGTGTTCTGACAGATAGCAAATCACAATTACATGGCACAACGCTGTAATGAATAGTCCTGGAATCTGGTACAGCCCGCTCATTTCATCGCCTCATTTCGGCAGAAATCCATATATGCTTTCAGCACTTTCTCACTACTCCGTCTTGGAATGGGAATTTTCGCACCATTATACATTCTCATGGTGTTAACAGTAATTTTACGCACAAAAGAAAGATTTGCAATATAAGAAGCTCCAACCTGGATAAATACAGAATATTTCTTAATTTCCTCAAACATTTGAAATATTTTTTTACGCATACGTAAGATTTCACCGCTTGAAAGTCTCAACATCAGATAATGACCCTGCGATTCTATGAATACAATCTCACTAATGCGGATACGGTACACGCCATCTACGCAGGACAGAGAAATAACATCACAATCCACCACTTTTTTTACAGCGCGGTCCATGGCTGTATCAAATTGTTTCTGCGAAAAAGGTTTGAGCAGATAATGTGTGGCATTGATTGCAAACGCTGTCACTGCATATTCGCTGCTTATCGACAGGAAAATGATTCCCATGTCTGGACTATGGGAAAGCATTTCCCCGGCAACATCTGTTCCCAGGATTCCTGGCATGCAAATGTCCAAGAAAGCAATATCATATGCTTTTCCTTTTTCCACTGCATTTAAAATATCCATCGCTGTACGATACTCGTCAATTTCAAAACACAGTTGCGGATGCGTCTTTTCATATGCGCCTAATGCTGCCAAGATTTTTTCCAGCTCTTTTGGGATATCATCGCATATTGCTATTCGCACGCCATCACCTTCTTTCCCTTGTTCCAGCACAATGCCGCATGATATTCCCCCTCTTTCCAATCCTCTATCTCATACTCTTCGTTATTAAAGCGCTGTTCCACCTGTATATGCCTGCCAATCTTTATATGAAATTGATCCATAGGAAGCATCAGCCCGCTTCCAACTGCTTTCATAAAACTTTCCTTTATCGTCCAAATGCGGTAAAAAGCCTCTTTTCTCTCCTGCTCCTGATGTTCCATGATAAACTCATATTCAGACTTGCAAAAAAATCTTTCTGCCAGCTTCAAATCTATTGAATCTATATATTCAACATCGCATCCTACTTCTACATCTGCAAATACAGCAATCACCATTTTTTCTGAATGGGAAACGTTAAAGTGAATATCTGGATAATCAGGAAAATATGGCTTTCCATACGTCCCTTCTACGATTCTTACATTTGCCTCACGAAGTCCGAATTTTTTCAAACCTTTGTCAATCAAAATTCCTGCTCCAAGTGACAGCATCTTATCCTTTTTCATCCGGTAACCGTCTATCTTTTGTCGACGTTTCTCTGATAATTTTTCATAAAAACTGAAAAAAGTTTCTGAATCCTCCAGCATCTTCGTATGAAGCTTATAAACCTGTTTCATATCTCATGTGCCGCCTTTACACTTTTGAATCATTTTGCAGCCTCAAATCTATCATGATGGTATGGTTTTGTCAATTATTTTCATTTTGAAAATAATATTTTCGACTTTTATGATGTTGAACATCTCCTTTGCTCTTTCACTTGTAGTATAGGCTGTTCAACTTTTTCTATCCACGTTTATATACTAACGCCAATAGGCAAAGAAGAATCCTCCGACCGTAATGGCATACAGTCGAGGGATTCTTCTTTTGTCGTGCTTTTTAGCCATTTGCTGACGAGGTTGCAAACCACGCTTACTGTGACAAACACAAGAAATGTGAAAAAAGCTCCATGCAAACAATTTCCCCCATTGCCAGGTGTAGATTGGACAACACAAGCATCATCACATACCGACAGAGAATCCTCTATCCCTTTCTGAAAAGACTTGCCAAACTGTTTCTAAAAATTCTTTCGATGTCCTTATTTTACTCTTCTTGATGCGTTTCTGACTCTACCACTGCAATCTCCGTATTACCTGTTCTCGCATGTTCCAGCAACGCCGTTGTCATCCGCTGAAAATTCCCGCCAGAAGAGCTCGCCCCTGCCAGTAAGTCAATCTCTTTCTTTCCCTGACTGTCAAGAAGCCGCCCAGCATAAGTGCGAGTGTAATGATTGGGATAAGTTCCCTGAACAGCATTCATATTACGCATATAGACGCCGTCCCAGGATTTGATAAATCCTGCCTTATTTCTTGCGTTATATTCTACGCTCACAATTTTATTGTCCATCACGCAGATATTGACAAACTCTTTCCATCCATGCGAATACTCAGACATAACGGCTGTATAATATCCATCCACGAGTTCTTTCTTCTCTTGCGAATTCCCACATCCGACAGGCATCATGCATAAGGTTACCGCTAGAGCTATTGCCATTTTTTTGTATCTTCTCATTGAAACCTCCTCTAATCCCCCGCCTGCACGATCTCAATCTCTGTATCCCCTGTCCGGGCATGTTCCAGCAGAACTTCTGTCATTTTCTGAAAATTTACTCCTGATTCCGTGGCGCCTGTCAGCAAGTCGGCCTCTTGCCGCCCCTGAGTCTGCAAGAGCTGTTCTGCATAAGCCCTGGTATAACGATTGGGATAGGTACCAGAGACGGGATTCATATTACGCATATAAGCGCTGTCCCAGGATTTGATAAATCCCGCCTTATTTCTTGCATTATACTCCACATTGACAATCTTATTGTCCATCACGCAAATAGTTACATATTCTTTCCACCCATACGAATACTCAGACATAACGGCTGTATAATATCCGTCTTCGAGTTCCTGTTTCTGGTTTTCACTACCACAGCCAATCATCAAGGCGCAAAGAAATAACGCCATAAGCATTCCTATCATCCTGTCAATCTTTATCGTCATTTGCCCCTCCTTAACTGGAAACGCCCAGACACGTTCTGTAATTGTTCTGCTTGCTGGTTTAGCTTCTGGCTTGCCATGGTACTCTCATAGCTGGCGTCGAGATTCTTCTGCGCAAAAGCATTGATCTGCTCTATCTGGCCCGTCATATTTTCCAAAGAATCTTTCTGGACCGTAACCGCCTCGCCCAAATGCACGGTGATCTCGGAAATTTCATTGGAGATCGCTTCGATCTCATCAAAAGATTCCGCCGCCTGCCTTGCATACTGCATTCCACGCTGGATGGCAAACTGGGAATTAGTAATAACCTCTGTGACATGATGCGCAGAATCTGTACTCTGTGCCGCAAGATTGCGCACTTCAGAAGCCACAACGGCAAATCCCTTGCCCATTTCTCCCGCCCTGCTGGCTTCCACGGAAGCATTCAATGCCAGAATATTCGTCTGTTGGGCGATGTCCTCCAACAACTTATTAATTTTATTGATTTCCACAGCATTTTCATGAATAGCTTCCATGGCTTTGAGAAGATTCTTCATATTATCATCACCGATACTCATGCTGCTCTTTGCCTGTTCCATCAATTCCCCGGCGCGCCTTGTATTTCCATCCACTTCAAGAATATTCTTCTCAATTGCTTTTGTCTCTTCCGTGAGAAGCATCAGAGAATTCGACTGCTCCGTGGAGCCGTCATGTACCATGGCAGCGCTCTCAGATACAGTTTTTGCCGTATGTAATACTTCTGCGGAAGAATCCTGCACCGAGATCAGCATCGCATTCAAAGACACGACGATTTTCTCCAAGGCATCCTTGATCTCAATAAAGTCTCCCTGGAATTCTTCTTCAATAGAGACGTCAAAATTTCCTTCTGAAATGCTAGACAATACCCTTGACAACTGGGAAATATAGCCGTTGACCCTTGTAATCGTCGTATTTAGCGCCACTGAAAGCACCTGCGTCTCGTCCTTAGTCTTGATAATCTCTGCCGGCGTTTTCAAATCTCCTCTTTCGAGCAGCTTGATACGGTTTGTAACAATTTTTAAAGATTTTCGGATCTTAGAAGAAAATCCCACAATAACTAAGATAGCAAGTATGATCATCAGCAACGTAAGGATAAGTCCCATGGAAATGCTGTCCTTAGCCGGTCCCATAAAATCTCTGTCAGGCACAATGATCGTCAGATACCAGTTAGCGCCGTTGATTGGCACATAACTTGCCAATTTACTCCCTTCTTTCTGCGGTAATGCCATGATTCCCGTTCGACCAGACACAACCTTTTTCTCCAACTCCTCAAACCCCGTATATTCAGCCAGATCCACTTGGCTGCGAATCAATTCCTTATCCCGGTGCCCCATTACCAAACCGTCTGTATTTACAATAAACGCCTCCCCATTGGCGCTGATATTAATGCTGTTTAGCACATCGTTCAACACGTCATATTTATAACTTCCCACTAAATAATAGAGAAGTTCCCCCTCTTTATCGCTGATTGGCTTTCCCACCGCAAGTTCTAGTTCTTCCTCGCTGGCATTAACGTCGTCCACCACCACGTTTTGCGTTTCCTGTAAAAGGGAAAATATTTTTCTCCCCTGCAGAGATTTCGGGCAAGAATCTGCTCCTGCAAATAAATCTCCCTGAGCGTCATATAATCCCAGCCAAAGAAATTCTATTCCTGATTGATAATTTTCCAGCTCTTCCAGTTTTTGTTCCCTTGTAGTTTTGACACTGGCTATCGTTTCATCGTCACTAATCATAATAATGCGGTCTGCCAGCACATGAAGGTTCCCCTCCACGCTCTGGGATGCCGTTTTTGTCATAGAGGGCAAGACATCAGATAAAATCGTATCTGTCAAAGACATCATAGAACGTGACATTAAAGTAACCAATACCACTGACAATAGCATCACTATCACGATAGTAGTCGTCAATATTTTTCCGCTAATGCTTCTTTTTGCTTTCACTTTTTGTTCCTCCTGATTTCCTGTTCTTACATCATAATCCTCTATTTTATGCACTTTTGCACAAAATAGGTCGTCTGGAAAAAATAACAAGAACTCCCACTCTTTTCTCTATAACATTTTACTATAAAAACCCTGCCATTTCAATCCCATGTAGTTTGAGTTTTCCCATTTTGCAATTCATAATGCCAAAAGGTCTTGCTGAGGTTGTCGTACTAAGATATTTACTCGTTCTAAAGGTTTCCATTGCAAAGCAATGCAAACAAAATGCACAAAGATTATCTTAGTGCAACAGCCCCATTTAGAACAAGTAAATCTTTGATATGCAAAATGAGAAAACTAGAATATGCAAATAAGTGCATGATTCTAAATAATCTAAAATCACGCACTTAAATTATCCATCGGCTGTCAGCTTATGAAATTTCCAAACCCCATAGTAGTGAACCATTACCTTTTACAAATTTCCAATTAAATTAAAAAGATAAGATTTTTCAAAAAGCTTGCAAAAGAGCACAACCCTGTGACTGACAAAATCAGCAATTCTCCTTTTTCAGCATTTGCCGGACATAATTTTTTTAATAGGAAGCTAATCAGCAAATATACTGCATAATAGCAAAAGATAAATATTCTGCTGCCTGAAACATAGATAGTCGGAGAAAAACATACGATGGCAACTGATCCAAATCCTGCGCACAGAATGATCAGCGCGGTAAAAAAATCCTTACTTTTTCCAAGCAGCCAATATAAATCCACTGCCAGCAGCAGCCATAAAAGAAGGGCGCTCACTGCCCTGAAAATATCCCCTCCTGACAACAACATATTTTGACCGCTCCCTCCCCAGCGAAAAACCGCCTCTTCGCCTATGATATGAGCCTTTTGCAGAAGAATAATCCCTATAGACGCACACAGCCAGACGCCGCCTGCTGCACATAGCGCTCTCTTCCATGCGCTTTTCACTTGTCGCATCGTCAACGCTGCCATGACAAAATACAAGATCAGTGCAATCAAATTTATGCTTTTGTTGTAAAAAAAATAGTCCACCGCATGAAGAACCCCGCACAGACATTTTTTTATCAGCGTCCAATTTGCAAACTGCGGCAGCCATTGTTCCGTTTCAACTATTTTCCTGAAAGCATTTCCAGGGCAGGTAAAAATAAAGATCATGCTTATCACGCAGATGAACACCATAATAACCTGCATCCATTGAATCTTATGACGAAAAAACATCTCGCATGCACAGGCACATAAATAAATTCCCAAAAGAACTGCAGATACCTGTTCCAGGTTACATGCGGCCACCGCAGAAAAAATATAAATTATGACTTCCCACCATGCCATCTTTTTACCATCCAGCCACTTGCGAATGGGAAATAACGCTACCAGTCCAACCACAGCGGAAAACAGGTACACGGACGTAGTGGTGACCCACCCTGCGCTTGCATAGTAGGAAATTGGAAACGCTGCTGCCAGCATACATAAAGTCGCATTCTGCCACCAGGAATTTCCAATCCCGATTAAATATTTCATTGAAAGCACGACCGCCATGCAATTTGCAGCCGAAAAGATCCTCCATGCCGTCATCCCCATGCCAAGCATCAAAACAATTACCGTTTCCGATATCATCCTGGAAGACCAACTTTCATACCGCATAGTCAAAAAAGCACCCAGCGAGTTTAGATCATGGACGCCTCTGTCTTGATAATATAAGTCGTCTCCAAACGGTTCTCTGACCATAAAGAACATCAGCAAAAACATCATGCCCAATACAATGTATAGATAATTTTCCTTATACGTCTTCATAAAGTTCTTTATATCCTGCAACATCTTTCGCCTCCTCTAAGTTATCCTATCTTCTTTACCTGCCCGTCACTACATTCACTGACAATATAGTGCGGCCTTTTCTTTGTTTCCGCATAAGTTTTTCCGATATACTGTCCGATCACGCCAAGACAAAATAATTGAATCCCTCCGATAAAAAGAATCACGCACATGTTTGACGCCCAGCCCTGCACATCTTCTCCAAACGCCAGCTTCTTGAAAATAATGAAAAGTATCGCCAGCAAAGACATCCCCGTACATGTCACGCCCATCCAGGATGCAAGGTTGAGCGGCATCTGGGAGAAACTGACAATTCCGTCGAGCGAATACTTCAAAAGCTTCCAAAAGCTCCACTTTGTCTCTCCGCTTGCGCGTTCCTTATTTTCATAGGAATACCAGTAAGTCCGAAACCCAATCCATCCAAAAATCCCTTTGGAAAAACGATTTTGTTCCCCCATTCGCACAACCACGTCGACCATCTCTCGTTTCATCATGCGGTAATCTCTAGCCCCGTCCACAATATCAGCGTCGGAAATTTTATTGATGATCTGGTAAAACATCCTTGCAAAAAAAGAACGGATGAAAGGCTCGCCCTCCCTGTTCTTTCGCCTTGTTGCAACACTGTCATATTCTCCATCTTCTAAAATCCTTACCATCTCAGGAAGCAGGCTGGGAGGATCCTGCAGATCTGCATCCAGAACCGCCACATAATCCCCAGTCGCATTGCAGAATCCAGCATACATTGCCGCCTCCTTCCCAAAATTTCTAGAAAAAGAAAGGTAACGAACGTAATGCCTGTCCCTCGACAACCGGCGTATCACCTGTAATGTCTTATCCTTGGATCCATCATCGACATATAGAATCTCAAACTCGTATTCCTGCATCCTTTCTATAATTCCTTCCATCTCCTGATCAAAAATCGAAATACACTCTTCCTCATTATAACACGGAATAATCAGGCTGATCTTCTTCATATTTTCCTCCATCCAACGCTTTTTTGCATAAACAGGTACTTCGTCAAAACTTTTACAAATTAGTCCATTGTTGATTCTCTCGTCAATTGTCTTTTGCTTTAAAAATTAGGAATTTGCTGGCAGCATAATTTGTCACTATCACGACTACATTCACAAAAATCTTCATCAACATGCCGTCCCAATGCAGCAAATCGACGCCAACAAGCATCAGCAAGAGATCCAAGATCCCTGTCGCAAGCCTGCAGCAAATAAAGGAGATCAACTCATATGCCGCTTTGAGCAAGTTTTTATAGCTGCTTTTAAAGACCCATGCCTTATTCGTCGCATAGGCAAACAACACGGATAACGCCCATGCCAGAGAATTGCTCAACACCGTGCCAAACTGCAGGACCTGTGCACAAAAATAATAGACTGCAAGATTCACCAGCGTGGTTCCTGCGCCGAATATCAGATACAACGATACTTCCCGGCGTCTTTCCGATAACCTTTTCATTATTTCTCTTTTCTTTACTAAGAACAACTGCGATACAGAATAAATGTTGAATATAACAGCATTACAGCCATCGCGCCCGCCGCTTTCTCTGCAAAATGACTGATCTTGCTTCTGTAGCCTTTGGGACATATCGCCGCCAGAAAAACTGGAATAACCGGGATAAAATAACGGCCCTGGACACCCTGGACGACATCAGAACCTACCGGATTCGCCCTGCCGTCTCCGATGTAAAGACCCATGACAATGCCCACGCTGATCAGCAAAAACACAAACAATCCTAAATATTTATCCCTTCTCCTTATATTTGCAGAGACGTCATTTTGATCCAGGCTTGCGACAAACACCGCTAACCCAGGCACCAAATGAACCATGGGACCCAACATACAGTCCAGGCTTCCCAATGTGTTCAGCCACAGCATATAATCATTAAACTTATATCTCAAGGTGCGATATAGCAGTTTGAAAATGAAACGCGGATGTTCCATCAGAAACTGCGTCTGGGTCATCCCATCCACAACGCCGAAAGACTGACCAACGCTAATGGTATCCGTCGCATTCCTCATTCCAAGCACAGCACAAATCACTAAGGGTATACATGCAATGGCAAAGCATTTCCAATAGTCTTTCCTTGTCCCAAACTTCTTTCTGGGAATTAAAAAAACTAAGAGACCCAGACAAGCATACACATATTTGTGCAAGGAAATAATCCCGAGCAGCACTCCCAAGCCGAGCGCAGCTTTGCGTCCCAAATGATCCCGCTCTCTGTATGCATAAGAAAAGCACAGCGCCGTAAACAGAAAGCAACATCCGTTCAGCATAGAATCCGGTGAAAGTGAGGCTGCCTGATAGACTGCCAAGGGAAACATTGCCGCAACTGCCATGATATTCTTAAATACCGGAGTAATGACAATCGCTGTATAAACTAGCGCTAAAAAAGCAAAGAGATTCATAATTCTAGATAATACGACCCCCCAGTACACGCTCACATGAAACAGCCTTCCCAAAAACAGCCCTAGCGCCTGCGGATAGTAAAACAGCGACGTAAAGATCCAGTCTCTCTCTTTCTCTCTGGTCTCTGACGAGAATTTCACGGTCTTTAAATAGCGAATGTATTCGCCTCCCTCTCCGGTGTCCGGTTTCACCAAACGATATTTTATATCAGAATAATTCTCGGGAACTGTCACGACGTCCTTATTATGTCCAGACAGGTTTGCCAACGGGCTAAGCACATTCCCATAAGAAACATCCATCGCCCATTCATAGTGTAGACCACCATCACATTCATAAAACGGGGGATTGATACATGCCATAACAATCCCGACACAAAAAACAATCATCAGAAATAAATTTGCTTCTCTATTTCTTTTAAACTTCTTTTGAAACCATAATGGCAAATGCTGAAATTTTTCTTTTACATCCACGAATTCTATTCCACTCCTTTCCTTCTAAATATTACGAAATTTCGTTAAAATTATACTATAAAAAACATTACTTTGCAACGATAAATCGAATATTATGTAACGATATACACACAACCATTACTTTTTTGATGGAGGTAGAGCAATGATTGACGTACTGGAACAGATCCTTTATTACAGAAAGCAGAAGGGATGGACGGAATACCAGCTTGCCGAAAAATCTGGCCTCACTCAGTCTACCATTTCCTCCTGGTACCGAAAAAACATGATTCCCTCCATCCCCTCCCTTGAAAAAGTCTGCAATGCTTTTGGAATCACCCTCTCCCAGTTTTTTTCTGAAAACGAGGACAATTTCGCACTGACTCCAAATCAGAAAGAACTTCTACTGGAGGCTGGACATCTGTCAGAAAAGCAACAAGCCGCATTGATCGCATTTTTTCGGACATTGTAACATAGCATTGTTTTTTCCTTACTCTTTGAAGCAAGTTACCAATAATTGAAATGCAAACCGAAAACCTTTTTCAAAGCCATATTCCTCCGCTATTGCGGCAGCCTGAAATGCCTTATCCCGATATTTTTCATATTCCTTTTTTTCAAGAAATTGTCCCTCTTCTTTTAATAAGTTCAATATTTCCTGTTTCATCTCCCTGCTACCTTTATCAGCAGGATCCTCCTCCTGTATCAGATTGCAGTACAGCTTTCTAATCATGTTCTCCATCTCATTTTCCAGAATCGATATCGATTCTGAGTCCTCCTTCCGCATCTTTTGTGATTTATTGTTTGTTTCCAGCAAACAGGACAAGGGACTGTCACACTAACATAAATTTTGTACATTCCGTCTTTGCCGCATGAGCAGCAAGACCTTGTGAACAAATAAATTTGTTAGTGCGACGGCCCCTTGCCTTACGCTTTCCGCTTCATTATCATAATGTAGATTGTTTCTTTTCACAATTGATATTTCCTTGTGTTTCTCAGTGATTTCCGTTATACTTATCTATACAAGAAAGGAGACGATCATGTCTAAAATCAAATACACCTGGCAGGATAAAGCCCCTCTCCTAGAAGAAAAAATCAAGGATCATTCGGATAGCGGCCGCTACCCTTTCCATATGCCGGGACACAAACGCAGAGCCATCGATTTTACGGATCTTTATTCTCTTGATATCACGGAAATTGATGGATTCGACAACCTTCACAACGCCCAGGGCATTTTAAAAGAAGCGCAAAAGCGGGCTGCAGACCTCTACGGCGCAAAGGAAACATTTTATTTAGTAAACGGCAGTACTGCCGGTATTCTAAGCGCTATCAGCGCTGCGCTGCCCCGGCTTGGCACATTGCTGATGTCCCGCAACAGCCATAAATCCGCCTATCATGCTGTCTTTTTAAGAGAATTGGAAACCGTATACCTTCTGCCTGCCGCCACGGAATTCGGCATTTCTGGCTCCATTTCCCCTGCCCATGTGGCACAGGCTCTGGAAGATTTGCCACAGATTTCCGCCGTGTTTATCACATCTCCCACTTATGACGGCGTTACCTCCGATATTCGGAGCATTGCAGAAATTGCCCATGCCTATGATGTTCCTTTAATCGTAGACGAAGCGCATGGGGCGCATTTTATTTTTTCCGAAGAGTTCCCGGAATCTGCGTTAGACTGCGGCGCAGATCTGGTGATACAGAGCCTGCATAAGACGCTGCCCAGCTTTACTCAGACAGCGCTGCTTCATGTAAATTCAGACCGGATTGACCTTGACGCCCTAAAACGTTTTTTATCCGTTTACCAGACCAGCTCCCCCTCCTATCTTCTGATGACCTCCATGGATCAGTGCGTACGCTACATGAAAGAGAAAGGACGCGCCCAGATGGAAGAATACTTGGCTGAGCTGAAAACTTTTTATGAACAGGCAAAATCCTTAAAGCACCTGAAAATATTTGACAGCACTTCGCTTTCTTCGGAATCCTGTTTTGGTCACGATATTTCCAAGATCTTAATTTCTGTAGGAGACTCCGGGCTCACCGGGCAAAAATTGTACCATAAGCTGTTAAACACGTATCATCTGCAGATGGAGATGTGCGCAGGTCACTATGTCACCGCCCTTACCACCATGATGGATACTGCCGACGGCTTTTCGAGACTGCTGCGAGCGCTGAAAGAGCTGGATGAAAAGGCTTCTTTATCTGCCCGCAAACCGCAAGGCGCAGCAAAGGTGATCTATGGCGCAAAAAGGCCTGGCGACTCAAAACTTCTGACCAGTAACGACATTTATCAGAATCCAAAGCCTCAGATGCCCATTTCCCTTGCCATGGAACAGCTTTCTGAGCGCCTTGCCTTGAAATCTTCCACCGGGCATGTCAGTCAGGAATTCGTCTATCTCTATCCCCCTGGGATCCCCCTGATTGCCCCTGGAGAAATTCTTACTGGAAAGCTGTTGGGCATCGTGGAGGAATGCCGCAAGCAGGGGTTGTCCGTGGAAGGGCTCAGTGACCCTGACGCCCAGAGCATTCAGGTTGTAAAGCTTTGACCTTTCCTTTTCAGCAGCCAGAGCGCAGGCACGCAAGCTTCCTGTGCCCTGGCATGCCGTCTTACATTACTCAGCCTTTTATCTGTTTCTCATTTCTATGAGCCAGTTGTTAAATTTTTCTTTTGCATTTTTCGTCATGCTATACTATACTATAAAAGAATTCCTGGACGCTCTTTTAAGCAAGATTGGCATACATGCTTTCTGAACTTATTTAAAGGAAGCGTTTTTGGCTTATCTCAATACTTAACTTCATAGAGTTGGATTCAAATATCATTCCCGCAGAACTTTCCATGCATCTGCCGGAAGCATTTTTTAATCTTGCTCTTATAAAGGACATTATGGGAAAAATATTTTGCTTAATGGGAAAAAGCGCCTGTGGAAAAGACACCATTTATAAAAAAATTCTCACAGATGACGCCCTTCCCTTAAAAACACTGGTTCCTTACACCACCCGGCCGATCCGGGACCAAGAGACAGACGGCGTCGAATATTACTTTTTAACAGAGCAACAGCTAAGAGAATTGCAGCAACAAGACAAAGTGATTGAACTGCGCTCATATCACACGATTCACGGCATCTGGCACTATTTTACGGTCAACGACCATCAGATTTGCTTAACCGAGCATCACTACTTGATCATCGGCACTCTGGAATCTTACCAGAAGCTTCAGCAGTACTTTGGAAAAGACGCCCTGGTCCCCCTATACATCGAACTAGAAAACGGGGAGCGCCTTCAGCGCGCATTAAACAGAGAACGCCTCCAGACAAATCCAAAATATGCCGAACTATGCCGCAGATTCCTTGCGGACGAAAATGATTTTTCTTCTGAACATTTAAACCAGGCGGGAATTACCAGAGTCTTTATCAATGACGATTTAGAACGCTGCACGCAAGAACTTGCTGACTGTATTAGAGAACATATATCCCTTAAAGCGCAGGCGTAAACCAAATTTTTTACTTATGTATTTTCGGAGTTTCTTTGTGCCTGATTTTACTATAAAATTCTTTCAGATATATACAAATTTATGAAGCGTACCTGGGATGCACGTTGATTACATTTGTGTGCATTTGACCAAAAATCAGCCCTAAAAGCAGGTATTGGGGAGATTCCGAGAGTACATGCTTTACAACTGTTGCAAAAAAACCGATAATAAATTATAGATAAGATAATAAGGAAAGGCAGGTGATTTTATGGCAATGAAAGTAGAACAGCTCCCCAAGGTGCAGCCCGTGGAAGCTCCTCAGGCAACGGAACGGGCGGACGGCAGCTTCAAATTTACACTGGCAAGCCATATCGAGGAAGCAGAACTGCAAGAGAAGCTCAACGGCTTAATGAACGAGATCACAGAGCAGGGGGAAAAACTTGCAGAGCATATGGATATACGGGATATGAAAAAATACCGCACTTTGGTAAAAGATTTCTTAAACGAAGTGGTCAACCGCTCTCACAAATTTTCCAGAGAGAATTTTCTAGACCGCAGAGGCCGTCACAGAGTATATGGCATCGTAAAACTGGTAGATAAAAATCTGGACGATCTTGCCAGCGAACTGGTGAAAGATGAAAAAGACCATCTTACTATTCTAGGCAAAATTGGGGAGATACGGGGACTATTGCTGGATGTCTCCACATGAGTCAACCATTTGCAATACTAGAACAAGAAATGAAAAATCATACTTCACAAAAGAAAAGTTCTTGTTCGCAATACCTGAACAAGAAATGAAAAATCATACGGAGAGAATTTCTTTATTCTTTCACTAACTACCTGTTTGTGCAAAAATGCACAGAATGGAGGAAAGGGTGAAAGAATTTGATTATTCTTTCACTAACTACCTGTTTGTGCTGAAATATGCACAGAATGGAGGAAATTATGGCAGGCTTTTCAAATATCATTGGACACGAACAGATTAAAGAACATTTACAAAATGCAATTTCCATGGACAAAATAAGCCATGCTTATATCTTTCATGGGCCGGACCGGGCAGGAAAGATGGCTCTTGCAAACAGCTTTGCCATGGCGCTGCAGTGTGAACAACGCTCGACCGACGGCTGTATGGAATGCCATTCCTGCAGGCAGGCTCTTTCTGGGAACCATCCAGATATCATCTATCTGCACCACGAGAAGCCAAATACCATTTCTGTGGACGATATACGCAAGCAGGTCAATAACGACATTTACATTAAGCCTTACGCTTCCCCTTATAAGATTTATATCATCAGTGAAGCGGAAAAGATGAATCAGCAAGCCCAAAACGCCCTGCTTAAGACGATTGAAGATCCACCTGCCTATGCAGTGATCATACTTTTAACCAACAACGCAGATTTATTTTTACCCACCATGCTTTCCAGGTGCATTACCTTGAATTTAAAAACGGTTCCTGACAGCGTGATCCATAATTTCCTAATGGAAAAATATCAAGTGCCAGATTATAAGGCAGATTTTTGCACTGCCTTTGCCCAGGGAAATGTTGGAAAAGCCATTCAGCTTGCAAGTTCTGAGGATTTTAACGAAATCAAAACTTCTGCGCTGCAGCTTTTAAAAAAGATAAAAGAACTTGAACTACATGAGATGACAGAGACGATCAAGAAAATTAGCGACTATAAGTTAGAAATTAATGACTACTTCGATATCATGTTCATCTGGTATCGGGACGTCCTGCTCTATAAAGCGACTTCTGATATTAATAGCCTTATTTTTAAAGATGAGATCTCTGATCTAAAAAAGCAGGCAAGCAAAAGTTCCTATGAAGGAATCGAGACGATTATCAAATCACTGGACAAGGCAAAACGCCGCCTGAATGCCAATGTTAACTTTAATTTGGTCATGGAATTGCTTTTGCAAACCATAAAGGAGAACTAAGCATGAAAAGGGACTGTCGCACTAACATAAATTATAAGTCATAAATTTGTGCATTCTGTCTTCGCCGCATCAGTGGCAAGACCTTTTTAACAAGTGAATATATTCGTGCGACAGCCCCTTTCACTAACTACCTATTTGTGCTGAAAAACACAATGTACTCTCGGATCCTCTTTGTGCATGATTTTGCGAGAAGATTTTTTGTCAGATGCGCACAAATTTATGAGGCGTGCCGATGGCACGTTGATGAAATTTGTGTCCATTGGGCGGAAAAGCAGCTACAAGAGAGATTCCGAGAGCACATCACATAGAATGGAGGAAAAAATGATAAACGTAGTTGGAGTCAGATTCCGCACCGCTGGAAAAATCTATTACTTCGCCCCTGGGACTTTTGAACTTGTCCAGGGAAGCCATGTGATCGTGGAGACGGCAAGAGGGGTGGAATTCGGCACTGTCATGATCGCTCCCAGAGAGCTGCCAGAAGAAAAGGTAATACAGCCTTTAAAGCCTGTATTACGCATTGCCACGCCCGAAGATGAGAAAACAGAAGAGAAGAACCGCCAGAAAGAAAAAGAAGCTTTCCGAATCTGCTTGGAAAAAATTCAAAAACGAGGCATGGAAATGAAGCTTGTGGATGCAGAATACACCTTTGACAACAATAAGCTGTTATTTTATTTTACCGCTGACGGACGGATTGATTTCCGAGAACTGGTAAAAGACCTCGCCGCCGTGTTTCGGACCCGTATTGAGCTGCGCCAGATCGGCGTGCGGGACGAGACTAAGATATTAGGCGGAATCGGCATCTGCGGCAGGCCCCTTTGCTGCAATACGTTTTTATCAGAATTTGCCCCTGTGTCTATCAAGATGGCAAAAGAGCAGAATTTATCCTTAAATCCCTCCAAAATCTCCGGCGTCTGCGGCAGGCTGATGTGCTGTCTAAAAAATGAAGAAGAGACTTATGAATATTTAAACAGCCGTCTCCCCAGCATAGGAGATTACGTTACCACGTTCGATCGCTTAAGGGGAGAAGTCCAGAGCGTCAATGTCTTACGACAGACGGTCAAGGTTATTGTAGAAATTGACGACGAAAAAGAGATCCGGGAATACAAGATAGACCAGATACGTTTTAAGCCGAAGCGCAGAAAAAATCATACAAAATTATCCCCGGAAGAATTAAAGGAACTTTCCGCGCTAGAGGACAAAGGAAAATCCAAAATCGACGACGCTCATTGACACCTGACAGATTGGAGTTTAATATGTCTGTAGAATTATTGGAACAGGAGCGGCTGGACGAGCTGCACCGCAACGGATATTACATTATCCAGAACCCCAAAAAGTTTTGCTTTGGCATGGACGCCGTGCTGCTTTCCGGCTTTGTGCGAGTGAAGCAGCAGGAAACCGTCCTTGACCTTGGCACCGGGACAGGAATCATCCCTATCCTGTTAGAGGCAAAGACCCAGGGCGCACACTTTACCGGACTGGAAATTCAGCCAGAAAGTGCGGATATGGCAAGACGAAGCGTGCTTTATAACAAGCTGGAAGATAAAATTAACATAGAAATCGGTGATATCAAAGATGCCTCTAGACAGTTTGGGGCATCTTCTTTTCATGTAGTCACCACAAATCCCCCTTACATGACAGGACAACATGGACTAACCAACCCCAATACGGCTAAGGCAATTGCCCGCCATGAGATCTTATGCAGCTTAGAAGACGTGATTCGGGAAAGCGCCCGGATTTTAAAACCACAGGGACGTTTTTACATGGTGCACCGCCCGTTCCGTCTTGCGGAAATTCTGGTGCTTATGCATCAATACGGCATAGAGCCGAAACGGATGCAGCTAGTATATCCCTTTGTAGACAAAGAGCCGAACATGGTATTGTTAGAAGGCCTTCGGGGAGGAAATCCCAGGATTACCGTTGAAAAACCATTGATTGTCTATCAGGCGCCTGGCGTATATACCGAAGAAATCTATGATATCTACGGCTATTAACCCATCAATTTTAGAAAGGACTGACTATGCAAGGCAAATTATTTTTATGCGCCACCCCGATCGGCAATTTGGAGGACATCACCCTTCGAGTGCTGCGCACCTTAAAAGAAGTCGATTTAATTGCTGCGGAAGATACGCGCAACTCCATCAAGCTGTTAAATCACTTTGAAATCAAAACACCTATGACTAGTTACCATGAGCATAACAAAATTGACAAGGCATATCAGCTCATAGAAAAAATGAAAGCTGGCACGAACGTTGCCCTGATTACAGACGCAGGAACCCCGGGAATCTCCGACCCAGGAGAAGAACTGGTTCGGATCTGTTATCAATCTGGAATTGAAGTTAGCTCTTTGCCTGGCGCCGCCGCCTGTATCACTGCTCTGACTCTGTCAGGGCTTCCCACCAGACGCTTTGCCTTTGAAGCATTTTTGCCCAGAAATAAAAAGGAACGCCTGGCTATTCTCTCGTCACTGGAATCGGAAACCCGGACGATTATTCTTTACGAATCTCCCCACCATCTACGCAAGACATTGGAAGAATTACAACAAGCTCTTGGGGACCGGAAGATTACCTTGTGCCGTGAGCTTACCAAACGATACGAAACAGCATTTGCTACCACGCTCTCTGAAGCAGTCTCCTATTACCAGGAACAAGAGCCAAAGGGAGAATTCGTTCTTGTGATAGAAGGGAAAAGCCTGCAGCAGTTAAAAGAAGAACAACAACAAAATTGGGAAATAATTCCACTCAAAGAGCATATGATTTATTATGAAGATCAGGGAATTTCGCATAAAGAAGCAATGAAGCTGGTGGCAAAAGACCGGGGAATTTCTAAGCGGGACGTGTATGCGATGCTGATGACGTTAGAACAATCTTCCAAACCATGCCCATGATCGATCATTGCCATTGTGCCGTCTTTGCTATTGAGTTTCCCCATTTTGCAATTCATAGTGTGGGTGTCGCACTACGATATTTACTTGGTCAAAAGGTTTACATTGCAAAGCAATGCAAACAAAATGCACAAAAGTCATCTTGGAAAGCTAGCTTTCCAGAGTGATTTTTGTGCATTCTGTCTTTGCCGCATCAGCGGCAAGACCTTTTGAACAGGTGAATGCATTCGTGCGACAGCCCCACTATGAATTGCAAAATGGGGAAACTCAAATCTTTACTATATTGACAATTTCGACAAATTCTGGCATAATAAAGCTTGAGTTTATATTATTTTAATAAACTTTAAAATAATTTTATAAAAGTTAGGAGTGTAGAAAATGGAAAATAGTAATGATAATGGTGGATTTTTATGGGGTCTCTTAGGATGCTGTATTCCAATTGTTGGTCTGATTCTGTTCCTGGTATGGAAAGATCAGAAACCTAAGACTGCAAAAGCTGCAGGAATCGGCGCATTGGTAAGCGTAATCATCAGCGTCGTATTCTACATTATTTACTTTGTAATCCTGGGCGCTGCAGGCATCGCACTTTATGGAATGTAAAGCGGGGAAATTCTTACGCATTTTCTTTGGCTGTCACGCTAGGCCAGACCGTTCTTTCTATTTCAGGGGCAAACAATTTCCAATCTGTGCACGATGCACTGGGGAATTGATTGGCATGATTGCAGGCATACCGATTGCCATTTTTTGGGGATATCCCCGGTTTGAAGTTGTCCTATTGATGATGCTTCCCCTGATTTTTGACGGCTTTTTGCAGCGGCTGACAGCCTACGAGAGCACAAATATCCGACGGCTGCTTACTGGCATCCTGTTTGGAATTGCATTTATTTTTGCATTTATATATCTTCGCAAGTTTTGCATCTGGGTTGCGGGAATGATTCTCAAATTCTTGGGTTCTGATCCCGCTTCCGTAGATCAAATGATGAAATCACTTGGCGGATGATGCTTATACTTGCATTTCCTGCATACATAAGAATATCATAAAACCGTAGAATCTTCTCTATGCCCCAGGCATTTGACTGATTCTGCGGTTTTATTTGTTACTGTTCCCAATATCTGGGGAGATATTTCTTTAATATGGAAAACGGCGCCGGTCCCATCTTCATCAGAGCTCTATGGAAACGGTAATTGCTATAGTCCTTTCCATATTTTTTTATAGCATACTGTCTTAGATTTAGAAATTCCAGATATCCAATATAATACTTTAGGTAATGCGCAGGCTCTTC
This sequence comes from uncultured Lachnospiraceae bacterium, assembly GCA_910576975.1. Classification (GTDB taxonomy): domain Bacteria; phylum Bacillota; class Clostridia; order Lachnospirales; family Lachnospiraceae; genus Petralouisia. The sequence continues at coordinate 27,302 of CAJTJY010000019.1, read as the reverse complement.
TACAATAAGCTGGTATATTTCTTTAATTACCTGCTTATCTGTAATCTGATACCCTCCAAAAAAATCAACTGCGTCCCGCAGCGTCCATCCATCAAGATGAATCCCCATATCCGCAGTAGCATAAAGGCTCAGCAGCGCAGACTGGTTTTTCTGCATATATGCCGCCACTTTTGGATCCACGTCCGCATAATAAAAAGACTGCATTTCCACATAAGTCGCCCAGCCTTCTGCATATCCGCTACTGCCAAACAAGCTGCGAATCGTCGTAAGGCCACTGCTACGCTCCATCACATTCTGGTACAGATGTCCAGGAAAGCCTTCATGTGCAAGAGTCGTATAAAGCTTTAACTTTTTATCCCCCTTTGACTGATTGATGTAGATACAGTTTTGTGAAATGTCATCTATCGGGGGCGTCAGGTAAAATGCTGGCGCTGTATATTCTTCCAGCGAGGGATGCACTGATTTTACCGCATATCCTACCTGTGGAGCATCCGGAAAATCCTCTCGCATTTTTTCCTGTAAGTCCTCTAAAATCAATTCTGGCTCCTCTGTTGGAAGCTGATAATTGATGCACTTTTCACTGATATCTGGATTTTTTGCAGCCAGCTTGGTCAAATCCTTCAAATCCTGTTCCCGCTTCTCTTCTGTCTGCTGCTGCATTTCCTCCACGGTAAGATCCGATCCTGTCACATCCATCACTAGATAACGATAATATTCTTTTCCGCCTTTCAGACCACAAAGACCGCCGCTGTTCTTTCCTGTCCCTTTTAGCAAAGACATCTCCTGGGCAAGGACTTGATAAGCGGGAATTAACTGTTCCAACACTAGCTGACGGTTTTGCGCCTTATAAGCTTCTCTCTGCTCTGGCGTCAATTGGTCCGCCAATTCCTCCACTCGGCTGTCAAATGTGGATAACAGATAATTATTTTCTGGATACTGTGTAAAATTATTGCACTGGTTGACAATATCGTCCACGGCAAAATCCGCCATAAACAACCCTCTGGCTGACTTCCTTTTTTCTGCTTCCATAATGTCCCTGAAGAAATCAGGCGTACATGCAATTAGCTTTAGATAGTCCTGAATATCCTGTTCATCATAAAATACATACTCTGCCAGCAGTACCGGAAGCTGGGACTGGAATCCTGTGCTGGGACGCAGAATCTCCCCGAGATCGTCCGTACCCAGAGCCGAAAGCTCTTTTTCAATATAATCTATCATGATATCATAGGTCATTTGCTGCGAAACGGTCAATTCTTTCTTCTTAAAGCCCTCGAGCTTCTTTCTCCAATTTTCCAGGAGGACGGAAGATTCTTCCGCCGTATTTTCAGAAATCGTTCCATATGTAACATGATATTGGGAAATCCCATAGTTTTCTGGATGTGCCAACGTATAATGCATATTTAGTGTGCTCGCCGCCACCTCAGAACGAAAAATTTGATCCGTATATTCCGCAAATGCCTGCTGTGTATGCTCATTTCCCACAGTTCCTGCACATCCTGCCTCAATACACAGAATCAAGGAAAGCAAAATCGAAAGCCGCTTAATTAAATGTTTTTTCATAATACATACTCTCGCCTCTTTGTATGTTCTCTCTATATCTATGAAAATGGCTGCTTACTTAGACCATCAGGCTTTGATGCGCTATAAAATTCATTGGATTTTCTGCTTAGGTATGTTAAAATGATAAATGTTGAACACTATATACAAGGAGGGATTGCCATGGGAAATTTTGATAACATCAATCTAAACGAGATCGATTTTGTTGATATGGAGATTGAAGAGATCCAGGAACTGGCGGAAGGGCTGCTTTCAGAACGAAAATATTCCCTGTTAAGGCAGATGCTTAGCAATTTGAACGCTGCCGACATCGCTCTTTTATTTGATGAGATTGATGAAAAGGAAATCCCCCTGATGTACCGCCTTCTTCCCAAGGAGGAGGCTGCAGAGACCTTTTCTTACATTAGCCGTGACATGCAAAAAACCCTGATTAACACCCTTACAGACCGGGAATTACGGCAGGTGATGGACGACATATTCCTGGACGATACCGTAGACATGATTGAAGAAATGCCTGCAAACGTTGTCGCCCGTATTCTGAGGAACACCGACGAAGAAACACGGAAAATGATCAATCAGATATTGAATTATCCTAAAGACAGCGCCGGAAGCATCATGACCATTGAGTATGTCAATATCAAAAAGGAAATGACAGTGGGGGCTGCGATCAGCCGGATCCGGCGAACCGCCGTAGATAAAGAGACCATCTATACTTGCTATGTCACAGAAAACCGCAAGCTAATCGGCATGGTGTCTGTCAAGGATCTGCTGATGGCAAATGACTCCATGCAGATTGAAGAGATCATGGAAACCAATGTCATCCATGTAGACACCCATGAAGATAAGGAAGAAGTTGCAAAAGTCTTTAATAAATATGATTTCCTTGCCATTCCAGTCGTGGACCGTGAGGAACGCCTGGTGGGCATTGTCACATTTGACGACGCCATGGACGTCATGCAGGAGGAAAACACCGAGGATATTACTAAGATGGCTGCTATGACGCCCACAGAAGATAACTACTTCAACACTTCCGTTTTTTCGCATGCCAAAAGCCGTATTGGATGGCTGTTGTTTTTGATGCTTTCTGCCACAGTCAGCGGATCCATCATTACCCATTATCAGGAATCGTTTAAATTATATCCGCTTTTGGTTTCCTTTATCCCAATGCTCACTGGAACTGGAGGAAACTGCGGTTCCCAAAGCTCGACATTGATGATCCGCGGACTCTCTCTAGATGAAATTAAATTCAAAGACATATTCCGGGTTATCTTTAAGGAATTCCGAGTAGCAATCTTGGTAAGCGTGACCCTTGCCATTGTAAACGGGCTGCGCATTTACATTCAATATGGCGATATCCAAATGGCTGCGATTATCGGACTTTCCTTGATCGCCGTGATCATCTTATCTAAATTTATCGGTTGTACGCTGCCTTTGGCAGCAGAACATATCGGCCTTGATCCAGCGCTTATGGCAGCTCCATTGATCTCCACCATCGTCGATATCTGTTCTACTCTTTTGTACTTTAAAATAGCTACCATTGTGCTGCATATTTCCGTGTAAACACATAATTGATGCCAAAAAACGGCTTTCGCACAAATGCGAAAGCCGTTCTTAATAACTAAAAATTAATGATGTCTACCGCCATGATGACCGCCGCCATGATGACCGCCGCCAGAATATCCAAGGCTTGGACAAGCTCCATCATGATAGCCGCCGCATGTCCCGCAATTCAGGCTCGGGCAGGCTCCGTCATGATAACCGCCACATGTCCCGCAATACGGAGTCGGGCAGGCTCCGTCATGGTAACCGCCGCATGTCCCGCAGTACGGAGTCGTATATGCAGCCGTCTCAGCTACGTCAACTGTCTGATTAACTGCCGTATCTGTTGCCGCTACTTCCTGGATAGGAGAAGAAGGGTAAATATATCCCGTGCTAGAAACACCGGCGCCATTGCCCTGGCAATGATTCCAATCATAATTTAAACATAGGTTTCTATTAGCAGTTTCTACGCCTAGATTATAAAAACATTGATTGTGATGGCTGCCGGCATAATAAAATGCCGCCTCCTGTCCCTGCAGCTGCCCGCCGGAAGCCGCTGCATACACGGTTCCCCCTCCAATAGCAAATACAGATAACATACATGCTAAAACTACAAGCTTTTTCTTCATTTTACCTCCATTCCGTGCCTTGTCGCACAAACTGGCAGTTAGTGAAACAATAAAAAAATTCTTTCACTCTTACCTTCTCAACTTTGCCCCATCTTTTACTTAAAGATTTTCCCCTTAATCTTCCTTACCATACTCCCTGAAAAATTTACTTAAATTTTTCAATGCCTTTATCAACACCATTGTCTGTTCCTGATCTAAATCTGCCAAAGTTGCCTTAATCATCTCGTCGTGAAACTTCTCATGATGGTCAAAGGCATGTTCTCCTTTTGGCGACAATGAAATTAAGACCACCCGGCGGTCCTCTTCACTGCGTATCCGGTTTACATAACCTTTCTTCACCAGATTATTGATTGCAATGGTTAACGTGCCCACTGTCACCGACAGAGCTTTTGCCACTGTGGACATATTCTTAGACTGATTCTTGCCAATCGCTTCTATAATATGCATATCAGTATTGGAAATATCCTTGAATTCTTCCGTTATGATGGCTTTTTCCTCAATATCCATAATTTCATTAAACAGCTTTACTAAAACGTCGTTAATGGTATTGTAATTATCCACAAGAATACCTCCTAGCTGAATGTTTTCCACAGATATACGGTAAGTATAACATAAAAATAATTAACTGTCACACTTTTTCCAAATTTACATAGAATAAAACAACTGTAACTTTTGGAGTAGTGATGCTATGCTGAATTACTTATGGGGCTTTATGATTGTCATCGGCATTATTTACGCCGCCCTTACTGGAAATCTCTCAGCAGTGACCAGCGCTGCCCTTGATTCTTCCAAGGAAGCGGTAACATTATGCGTTACGATGCTCGGCGTCATGTCACTCTGGGTCGGACTGATGCGCATTGCAGAAAACTGTGGAATTATTACTGGGGCTGCAAAATTTTTGAATCCCCTCCTTCGCTTTATGTTTCCCAATATTCCAAAAAATCATAAGGCAAACGAGTATATTTCCACTAACTTGATTGCCAACATGTTCGGACTGGGATGGGCAGCAACCCCCGCAGGCTTAAAAGCAATGGAATCCATGCGAGAACTCAACCATCACCACAAAGTGGCAAGCCGGGAGATGTGCACGTTTTTGATACTAAACGTATCTTCTTTCCAATTGATCCCTGTTAACATGATTGCCTACCGCAGTCAATATGGCTCCGCAAATCCCACGGCCATCCTGGGACCTGCGATGATCGCAACTTTCATCTCAACCCTCGTGGGCGTGATTTTTGCCAAGGCAATGTCCTGTATGCCAGAAAATTCTAATCATACATACAAGAAAAAAGGAGGACGCCTATGAATCTCCTCCTTTTTCTCTCAGATGCGATCATACCTATTCTAATTTTTTCCATCGTAGGCTACGGAATGATCACCCACCATGACGTCTATGACGACTTTATCAAAGGCGCCAAAGATGGATTACATACTGTTATCGGAATCATGCCTACCTTAATCGGGCTGATGGTAGGGGTCGGAGTTTTGCGTGCATCGGGTTTTTTAGATCTTCTCTCCTCGATATTAGGCGTCATAACCGAACCACTGCGGTTCCCAGCAGAATTGGTACCCGTTTCCATAGTAAAAATGTTCTCTTCCTCCGCTGCCACAGGGCTTGTCTTGGACATTTTTAAGGAATTTGGACCAGACTCTTACTATGGAACGATTACTTCTATTATGATGAGCTGCACCGAAACCATTTTCTATACCATGAGTATTTACTTTATGACCGCAAAAGTTCAAAAAACCCGTTATACCTTGCCTGGAGCGCTGCTTACCACTTTGGCAGGCACCGTGGCAAGCGTAATTCTTGCCCAACTTATGTAACACCGCTTTACTTGGCGGCTAAATGGCGCAGCGCATTTCTGCGCCTTTAGCAATATCAAACGCCGCTTACTTTAAAAGCCCGCTGTCAACTTTGTGCAGATACTTCTTAGTCTCCGCCACTACCACTCCACTGAGCGCCACAATAGCAATCAAGTTGGGAATTGCCATCAATCCATTAAAAATGTCCGCAAGCGTCCACACAGCGGAAACTGTCATGAAAGGTCCAATAAAGACGCAAAGTATGTAAAGCCACTGGTATGCCTTGAGCACCCCAGGGCGGCTGCCAATCAGATATTCCAAACATTTCTCACTATAATAATTCCATCCCAGGATCGTGGTAAATGCGAAAAATACCAGGCAAACCATGAGGATAAATGAAGAAACCTGAGGTTGGAAAGGCAGTCCTATCTGAAATGCACGAGTAGTTACATCCACGCCGTCCAGCCCTACGTCCCAGCTCCCGGTAATCACTATGGTAAGCCCTGTCATTGTGCAGATAATCACGGTATCGATCACCGTGCCCAGCATAGATACCAGTCCCTGTGCCGCCGGCTCGTCCGTCTGTACTGCCGCTGCTGCAATCGGAGCGCTTCCTAGTCCGGCCTCATTAGAGAAAATTCCTCTGGCAACGCCTTTTTGCATTGCCGCCAGCATAGCCCCCAAAGCTCCTCCCGCTGCCGCTCTCAGTCCAAAGGCGCTTTGAAAGATTGTGACAAATGCCGCCGGAATTTCAGAAATATGAAACATTAAAATCAAGAAAGCCGAAACGATATAAGTTCCTGCCATAAATGGCACAATTACCTGTGCCACATTGGAAATACGCTTAATTCCTCCAATTAATACGAGAGCGACACAAAGAGTCAGCAACAGCCCCGCTATGATAACGCTCCAAGAATACTCTCTTTCAAACAACTGCAAACACCATTGATTTTCGGGATCAAAGAAACTGTTGACCGCGCTGGTTATCCCATTAATCTGGGTAAATGTCCCGATCCCCAAAAGCCCGGCGCCAATTCCAAAGATAGCAAATAGCTTCCCAAGCCATCGGAAATTTTTTCCCATCCCCCGTTCGATATAATAAAAAGGTCCCCCCACGATATGTCCATCTTCAGCCACGACTCGATACTTAATCGCCAGCAGGCATTCCGCATACTTTGTAACGGTACCTACAATCGCTGCAACCACCATCCAAAACAAGGCGCCTGGTCCCCCTGCCACCAGCGCAGTTGCCACGCCCACGATATTTCCTGTTCCAATGGTCGCAGACAGCGCCGTGCACAGTGCGGCAAAGCTGGACATTTCCCCATGCTCGCCCTTTTTCTCATTTGCAAACAAATTGCGGAGCGCTAAAGAAAACCGTCTCACTTGCAATCCCCGCAGACGAATCGTCATAAAAATCCCTACTGCTAAAATAAGCACAATCAGAGGAATCCCCCATACCAGGTCGTCCAACTGTTTTAAGACGTCATTAATCGCCTTTGTCATAATCTTCTCCTCCTAATCAAAATACCTTCCAAACTGCGGCATCCACTCTGCCAAATAAATTTCATCTCTTAATATTGCTTCAAACACTGGGGTTATGCAAGCTGTTAAAAGCTCTATGACTTGCGCCCAGGGAGGATATGGCTCCTGCCTGCACCTTCCTTGCCTGTTCCAGCGTTTTCTCATATATCCATAATTCTGATAGCCTTGCAAAATCTCAAGTCGCTTCATTGGGGATGGAATCGGAGATTCCATCATCAGCCGATGCAGTCCCTCCCACAATTTCCTGCCTTCCAGATATTCTTTCTGAAGCATTTCATAGATATCTTTATACCAGGATAAATCTCTTAATAGCTCTAGTTCGTTTAAGATAACATAAAATGCCAACGCCAGATATTGTTCCGAAGGAAATGTATAATACACAAAAGGCTGCTGATCATACATTCCCCGGCGGATCTTTTCCACGGAAAACATATCTTGCTTCGAACATGGTATCAATTTTAACTCAAAAGGAAAATGAAACTGATCGTTTCTTATATTCAAAAAGACGCTGACAGGCATTTCCTTGCGATCCAAAAACCATTCCTGGCTTTTGCAGTGAGAAATCTTAATCTCTTTTAAATCCATATTTTCGCCTTGCAATTTCTCCTTTTGATTGGAAGAAAATATATTCTCTAAATTTGCTATGGTATCTTCTATCTTGTGTTCTGGAACAAAAAACTCCATCTTACGGACCAATATCTTCTGCTTCTTATTAATTTCAAAAAAATTATCATTCTTTAATAGTATTTTCTCACTTTTTAAAAATGACTGCATTTTTTTCAATATTTTTTCCGCTGCTAATATTGATACAAGGTAAATAGATGGTATCTGTTCTGAATTCTTCACTCTTTTTACACTTTCCATTTACAGCACGCTCCCATTTGGTTTTGTATCATCTCTCTTTTGCAAATCTAAAATCAAAGATCATCTTTCCTAATCCATCCCTTTTGATCTTTTCCATGATTTTTTATTATATTCCTAATATAAATTCCTGTCAATTTTATTCATGCAAACATGATTCGCTCCTGCTATCGGCTATTACTAAACGTTTACTTTCATTATACTCATATTTTATGAAAAACTTTACAAATAATTTATTTTCATGTAAAATAGTAACTTGTAACTTTCAAACATATTAATATAGAAGCAATGGAGAAATAGAATGGAAACACATGAGAACAAAATGGGTGTTATGCCCATAGGAAAATTACTAATCGGCATGTCTCTGCCTATGATGATTTCCATGCTGGTTCAGGCGCTATACAACATCGTAGACAGTATCTTTGTGGCACAAGTAGGAGAATATGCAGTCCGTGCCGTATCCCTGGCATTTCCAGCGCAGACATTGATGATCGCCGTGGCGGTTGGAACTGCAGTTGGTATCAATGCGCTGCTATCAAGAACTCTCGGGGAAAAAGAATTTGACAAAGCAAATAAGGTGGCTGGAAATGGCGTATTGATATCTGTCCTATGTTATGCCGTCTCCGCCATTGCCGGAGCAGTTGCAGCGAAACCTTTTATTTACAGTCAGACAGATGTGGAACAGGTACGAAATTACGGCGTGTCTTACCTTACCGTTTGTACTGTATTTTCTTTTGGAATCTTTCTGCAAATTTGTTTTGAACGATTGCTGCAGTCCACCGGGAAAACAATTTTTACGATGATTACCCAGGGCGTTGGAGCCATTATCAATATTATTCTGGATCCAATCCTGATTTTCGGCTTGTTCGGATTCCCCAGGCTAGAAGCTGCCGGAGCTGCCATAGCCACTGTAACCGGGCAGATCATTGCCGCATTACTGTCTATTATTCTGAATCAAAAGTACAATGACGAAGTACGGCTGACACCTCATGCGTTACGTCCGAATTTACGCTTAATCGGTCAAATCTACGCTGTGGGCGCGCCTTCTATCGTGGTTCAAGCTATTGGATCGGTGATGACTTATGGCATGAACTTGATTCTTTCTGCTTACGGGATTGCCCAAACAGTGTTCGGCCTATATTTCAAGCTTCAAAGCTTTATCTTTATGCCGGTTTTCGGGTTAAATAACGGAATGGTACCGATCATCGCATACAATTTTGGCGCGGGCAAACGGGACAGAGTTGTCAAAACGATTAAATCCAGCATCTACTTCGCCATAGGCATCATGCTGGTAGGGCTGGTGATTATGGAATTATTCCCCGCCCAGCTTTTAAGCATGTTTAACGCCACCCCTGATTTAATATCCGTCGGAGTCCCAGCGCTTCGGATTATCTGCCTCAGCTTCCTGTTTGCAGGCTACTGCATCGTAGTAGGAAGCGCTTTCCAGGCATTGGGAAATGGCGTTTACAGCATGATCGTGTCCATCGCCAGACAGTTAGTTGTCCTTCTTCCGGTCGCGTACCTCCTCTCCCTAACTGGAAATGTCCGTAATATCTGGTGGTCATTTCCGATTGCAGAGCTTATGTCTCTGGCAATGAGCAGCTACTTCCTCTGGAAAATCAATCGCAAAGTGATCTCTCACATTGGGACATAAAGAATCGTAAGGCACTGCAAATTTATTTTTTGGCTCATCTGTCAGAAAAGATGCGGGATGTTTTTCTTTCGAAAATACAAAATCCCGCATCTTCCTATGAAAGCCGTATGTTTATCCTATCTCCTGCGGCGCCGTCTTCTCACCTTAATCTCCTTTAAGCCGCTCCTCATCTGTCTTCTGCTGGAAATCTTATAACGAATCAAATAAAAATTATCTGCCAGAAGATAAACTCCAAATCCCAATCCTATCAATCCAACCACTGCCACAATTCCTATCACGATATACTTTATATTAATTGTGACAACTTTTTTCTGCGGTTCTGCTGTCTCTTCCATCTCGTCTTTAAATTTAAATTCTGTGACTTTGGCATCCGTAAATTCAATATCAGTTCCGCCAACTTTGCGCTTTCCATATTTATATTCGATGCGTCCGATCAAATTACCGTTTCTTTTGGATTTCTTAATTTTAGGTACCGCATCCTCAAATGCCACAGCTTTCGGAAGAACGATATATCCTTCTTCATTTAATTTTGTAAAAGAGTCCTCGTCCCCAAAAATCTTATTATCAGAAATATTTTTTTCAAAACCCTTTTCATTTTCAGCAATATTCCAGATTTGATAATTTTCAAAGCAGTAATCAAGTAGCGACCTGGTATCTGTGTAATGGTTTGGCGACATTTCACGCATTACCACGCAGATCAATGTCATGCCATCTTTCTCGGCAAACGTCACCAGCGTGCTTCCGGCTACGCTGGTATAGCCCGTCTTGCCGCCGATACAATATTCATAGAGATACTGCTCGTCCCCTTTGTAATTATTCCTCATTTTATGATGATTGGAGAGGTATGTTTCCTCCTGATGCTTGTTGGTAGGAGGAATGCTGTAACGCCTGGTGTTTACAATCATGCGGAACAAGTCATTTTTTAACGCCTCTCTGGAAATTAATGCCATGTCATAAGCACAAGTCCAATGATCCTCATCCGGCAGCCCATGCGGGTTATTAAAGTTCGTGTCTTTACAACCCAGCCTGTCGGCCTCTTCGTTCATCATATTAATAAAGTTATCATAATTACCCCCTGTATGCTCTGCAATAGCGTAGCCGCATTCATTTGCCGATTCCAACATCAAGCCATAGAGGCAGTTGCGCATTGTCATTACTTCTCCCACGTCACGGGATATTCCCGAACCTTCCGTGTTGTACACAGCTTCTTTCGAAAACGTCACTTCCTCTTCCATTCCAGAGTTTTTTACAGCTAGCAAGCTTGTCATTATTTTGGTTATACTTGCCGGATAACAATGATCATGAGAATTTTTCTCAAAGAGCACTGTCCCGGTAGATGCCTCCATAACAACCGCTGAATCCCCTGCAATCTGAGGACCTTCCGGCCAGTATTTCTCTGCCTGAACCGGAATAACCTGAATCTGAAATAAACAAACTATTCCAAGCATCAGGCTTTTCCATCTCTTTTTGTTCTTCATGAAATTTTCTCCTTTATGTTCCTATTCTTCCTTTGCTTTTGTAACAAACTGTTATCTAAATCTTTACAAAATTATTACATTTTCTATAGTATATCATATCCAAAGAAGCAACGCAACTTTCCTATAAACGTTCTTTTTACATTTCTTTCTTGTTTTCCTTACAACGCTGTTGTAAAATATGAGCAGAATGCCAATTGACTCTGCATTTTCAACCTTTTGGTTAAAATTCATTGTAAATCATGTCTAAAGGAGCAAAACATATTTATGAGATTAAGAAATATTCCAGGTTCCCGTGAAGCCATCGCCGAAAATCCCTGGTGCATTCCGGAGGAATGCCACCCAAAAGGAAAATGGCACGATATTTTTAAAAATGACCATCCCATACAGATTGAAATTGGGATGGGAAAAGGAAGATTCATCCTAGAGCTTGCGAGGCAAAATCCAGATATCAATTATGTAGGAATTGAAAAATATTCCAGCGTTCTGGTGCGGGGACTTCAGAAAATGGAAGAAACTCCCCTTGAAAACATTCGTTTTATCCGCATGGATGCAGAAACGATCTGCGAGATGTTCGGCGAACATGAAGTAGATCGGATCTATCTCAATTTTTCCGATCCATGGCCCAAAGACCGGCATGCCAAACGTCGTCTGACCTCTCGTGAGTTTTTTAGACGCTATGATCATATTTTAAAAACAGACGGCAGAGTGGAATTCAAAACAGACAATTCCTCCCTGTTTGACTTTTCCTTAGAAGAAGTAAAGGAAGCTGGCTGGCGCCTCGATGGATTTACCAGAAATCTCCATCATGATCCGCTTATGAACGAAGGCAATGTAATGACCGAATATGAAGAGCGGTTTTCTGCTATGGGAAACCCAATTCATAAACTAATTGCCTCCAGATGACAAAAAAGGCCTATGGCAGCTTGCTTTAGCGACATTTTTCTTCTCCGCCACAGGGCAATCTTTCATGCATCAACGCCTGACACTGTAAAAAGCTGCCGCAAATAGAAACTAGTACAGGAATGCACTCTGCGTTCTAATTGCGACAGCTTTATTTATCTCTTGTCTTGTTATTTAATTTCTATTACTCGAGCCGGCTCATCTTCATCACTATAAGTGATTTCAATGGTATCTCCTGACTGATATTTTACAATCTCCAAAAGATCTGTGTTTGTCATATCTACGTCAAAAATTTCCTCTTTCCCCTCCAGTGCAAAGTAAATATGGGTATTTGATTCTATATTTACCGGGAAAAGATTTTTGATTTTTCCTGTGACAGTCTTATGTTCCTGATCAACCGGACTGGTTATGCCATTATTTTTCAGCAGCTTACTATAGGCTTTTTCACATTCCCGGATCGTATCTCCTGTCGCCACCCACTGATACTTCTGAATATTGACCATTCCATACATTTTCACCAGGCCTGCATCGTCTTTTAATGCCATAAAGTATGTCGGCTCACCAGAAATATTGAGCAATAGCGGGAATGTCGCCTGATACCCAAGATTCTGCACCTGACCTTCTGCCGAAGACATGGCAGACTCTTCCGTAGCACCCTCTATCTTATAGAAACGAGTCTCCATCGTCCTTTGATTCATCAATACGAAGCCCACGTTCGATTGGTCTCCGCTGACGCTTGTCACGCCAGAGTATACCCACACATCATCCTCCAAAGCGATATAATTATATCCGTTTGTCGTCTTAAGACAATCTTTTTGCCCTAAGATGCTGTTAAAAAATCCATGTTTTAACGTACCGCTGTAATCATAGAGATTCATCAGCAATTCTGCTTGATACACCTTATCTACCCATTGGGGCACATCCTGAATCTCATAATCCGTACATTCTCCATTCACAGCATTGCAAATCACTACCCGTCCTATGGTCTCTCCTCCAAACAATCCTACATTGAATTTCTTCACAGGACAAATCCAGAACGGAGTCCCTTGTTCGTCAATTTCAAAGAAAATCTGATCTGTAAAAATATAGGTGGGATAACGAAAACGCAGATGTCTGTATATGTTGCGGTTTAAATATTCTGCTTTGGAATATTTAATCCCCTGCTCGAGCTTGACGCACTCCGTATCCTGCGTAGCCATGTCAATTTTGATATATGCCGGAATTCCCTTGCTCTGATTCGTCAGCCATTTGATAGGGCTAGCATAAACAAGCGGCGTCACCCGGACAGGCTTATTATTGACATTAATTTGGCTATAATCCCCAGAGACCTCAAATTGCGAAACCATATCTACCATGCTGCCCATCTTTCGGTTTCCCAACAATGCTGCCGAGTCTTTGTCTAAAATAGGAATCGTATTGTAATCTACCTGTGAAATATCCTTTGCAAAGTCACGTTCCTGCACATCCATTAATTTTTGATACTTTTTGGCATTAATAATCGGAGATGATAAAAGTGCCCCGATTGCCAACACCACCAACAAAATAGCGGCAATGCACAACCCCGCCTTTGTCACCAGTCCGGCTTTGACATCTAAATTGATGCCACCCTTTTTGATTTCCACGGTTTGATGTTCCTCAAAAATTCTGCGAACCATCGACAAAATACTTATTGCGGCAATCCCTCCGATTAAAAACCACCAGGTACCCACGGAATGAATATTTATTGCCGGAATCGTAACATAATAATATACAAAAGCAATCAACAACAAAGCAATGGTTATCAGTATTCTTTTTCCTGCTTTCTTCATAGGCTTCTCCTTTTTTCGTTTATCTGTATTATTAGGTTAGTACAATTCTACTCTTTTCCGATTCATCTGTCAAGGATCTGCAAATCAATTGATGTATAAATAACTATTTCTTATTTTCCAAAAAAAACTTTAAAAAACTTTTAAAAAGTTCTTGCATTTCTTAAAGTTTTATTATATAATAACTTTTGTCTTAAGGAATAAGACATGCGCCTCTAGCTCAGTTGGTAGAGCACCTGACTCTTAATCAGGGTGTCCAGGGTTCGAACCCCTGGAGGCGCACTTCAAGAACTTGTTGTGAAGATGCGCTCTCATGATGGGTTCTTTTTGTTTAACCATTTCATGTATTTTCATTTAACATCTTCTTTACTTCCTGAAAAGATTTTTCGATCAAATTTAACTTCTTCTCCAATTTTGGCCTTTTATAACTAACTTCCGCCAATTTTTGCTTCATGGTCTTTTTGCGCTTCATATATAGTTCCTTTTTACCTTATTATATGTATAAAATAAATTTAGAATACTAAAAAATAGTTTTATAATCCTTTTCTTATTGGATTGACTAGTGTACTGACACATTTATATCTGGCGAAACTCTGCAGAACGATTGTTCATCAGCAAGACGGAAGAAGGAGGCGATGCGGTGGCATCGTTGACTGATGACAACGCAGTCTGATGGGCAATCGGGCAAGGAGGCTTGCCTGAATATAAATGTGTCAGTACACTAGAAAGTTTCTTAACAAATAACAAAGCGGGCAAGCCTGCTTCAACTCCCCCGCTCCCTCATTCTTAAGAGGATTGCACACTTTGCTGCGCCAAGGACGATTGCATAGTAATATTTTCCGCTTGTGCGAGTACCCTTGCTACGCTGGGGCAAACCCTGCGCATATTATTTCCTATAAGAAAAATTCTTTTACAATTTAACGTCAAAAGATCTTTTTTCATAGAATAAAAGAAGCTGTCGCCCTAACATAAATTTGTTCAAAAGGCTTACATTGCAATGCAAACAAAATGCACAAAAGCTATCTGGGAAGCAAACTTCCCAGATTGCTTTTGTGCATTCTGTCTTTGCCGCATAAGAGGCTAAAGTTTTTGACCAATTGAATATATTAGTGCTACAGCCTCTACAAAAATCTCTTATTCCTAAAGTAATCTTTACAAATTTGCAATCAATGCCGCAATATCTTCTGGGCCCATGGGACGATTCGGATCTGACATATCTGGCAATGGCGGTTTCTCCCCTATCTCAAATTTTTCCGTAGTCTCTGGAAGAATCTCAGATTCTGTATTCGCAATCAGCGCTGCAATGTCTTCTGGATTCATGATATACTCAGAACTTTTCTTTATGGGAGCGGAAGCTGGCATCTTAGTTTCTTGAACTGCTGACTGACTGGACTCCTCTTTCTTTAAAGGCTGTTCCTCTTTGGCTGAATTCCTATTTTGGAGCTCCTTTTCTTCTAACAGTAATTTTGACTGTCCTATCGATTCTTTCAACTCTTCGGGCTGTCCTTCCACGGTTCTTCTCGGTTCTTCCAGCTGTTCAGGCTGTTCTTCTACCGCTACTTGCGGTTCTTCCAGCTCTGCGGGCTGTTCTTCCACGCTAATTTTTGGTTCTTCCAGCTCTGCGGGCTGTTCCTCTATCGTTGCTTGCGGTTCTTCCAGCTCTGCGGGCTGTTCTTCTATCGTTACTTGCGGTTCCTCCACCTCTTTGAACTGTTTTTCTTCTGCTATTTCTGGTTCTTCCGTCTCTATGGGCTGTTTTTCTTCTATCTCTTTAAAATCTTTGAGTTCTGTGGAATCGCCATGTGACAATTCTTGTGGCTGCGACATCTGTTCTACAGGCTTTTCTAATAGCGCTTCTGATTGTAAAATATGCGCAAGCTGCTCTTCTAATCTTAATTCTTCCGACTGTGAAGCCCGTTTTACAGTTTCTTTTGATCTTATTTCTTGCATCCTGGCAAGCTGCTCTTCTGTTGTTAATTGCGGCTCTTCTATCTCTGTAGGCTGTTCTTCTACAATTACTCTCGGTTCTTCGTTCTCCGAAAGCCGCTCTTCTACTATTATTTTTGCTTCTTCATCCTCTGTAGGCTGTTCTTCTGTTGTTAACTTCAGATCTTCGGACTCTGCGAGCTGCTCTTCTAATGCCTCTTCTGTCCCTTGCAATTCTGATAACTGGCTTTGGGACAATTGTTCTTGCTGTGACAACTGTCTCGGCTGCTCTGCTGATAACGCTTCTGACTGCAAAATATCTGCAAGCTGCTCTTCTGTAGTTAATGCCTGTTCCTGCATCTTCGCAAGCTGTTCTTCTGCGGTTAATCTAGGCTCTTCGGACTCTGTGGGCTGCTCTTCTAATAACGCCTCCATCTCTGGACGTTGCTCTGTTAACGCTTCTTTTGACTCTTCGGACTCTGTGGATTGTTCCATAGAATCTTGATCCTCAGGAACTTCTTCTGATTCTTGAATCCACTCCTCGCCTACTGCTGTTTGAAGATTCTCATTGAGCTCTGATGACTCTTCTGATTCTTGTATAAGTTCTTCAATTTCTCCTATTTCTAGTTTATCTTCAAACTCTGATGGCTCTTCTGATTCTTGTATGATTTCTTCGCTTTCCTCTATTCCAAGATTCTCATTGAGCTCTGATGGCTCTTCTGATTCTTGTGTAAGTTCTTCGCTTTCCTCTATTCCAAGATTCTCATTGAGCTCCGATGGCTCTTCTGATTCTTGTGTAAGTTCTTCGCTTTCCTCTATTCCAAGATTCTCATTGAGCTCCGATGACTCTTCTGATTCTTGTGTAAGTTCTTCGCTTTCCTCTATTTCAAGTCTTTCTTTGAGCTCTGATGGCTCTTTTTCTGCCTTGTATCCCGATTCTGAAACAGTATCTTGATGCATATGCTGCTCTCTGGACAATGCAGACTCTACAATGGACTCTATATTATGTGACTCAGCCTCTGCCGTCTTGGTATAAGTTTCTTCCATTGCCTGGCGGGAATTTAATATATTCTCCGTAATATCACCAGCTTCTTTTTCGAAAGCAGCTTTTAATTCCAGAATCTTGTTCAAAAGCTCATCCTTGCTCTTGCTATTTTCCTGAATTTGTTTATCAAACAATTCTCCTTGCTGGGAAAGAAGCTGTTTTTGCATACTTTCAATAGAATTACGAAATTCTTCCATTTGCGTCATCAGCTTATCATTAGAATTCATTAAGGCATCCGCATTTTCTTTGCTCCGGCTGATGGTAATCTTTGCAACCTTTTTCTGATCTTCCATAATGCTGTCCAACATAGAAGATATTTTTTTCTGATTCACCTCTGCCGCTTTCTCCAGAGGCATAATTTTCTGCCCAATAAAATTTAATTTCTCATCCAGATCCTGAACTTTCTTCTGAATCACTACATAGGAACCCTTTTCCGCTTTCATGATATCGCTGTACTGTTCGTCTCTGCGTTCTGTCTCTAACTCTTTCCATTTAAACCAACTATTTAGAGCGAGGATAGAAAATATAATGGTCGCCAGCCCTGCCGCTGAAAGTACTGCATAATTCTTAGGAATATGTATAATAATGTAAATATCTGCCAAACAAATTAACAATGTAATTATCGCTGTCAACCCTACTTTTTTCTTTTGTTTCTTATCAGTTTCCATAAAAACCTGCCTCCAGCCTTAAAATTATCTTTTACCTTATGATAGCATAACTCTAATATGTTTGCAATGAATTTCAGCTTCTGTAAATGCCCTCTCTTTCATTTTTTAATGTCAAGAAAACGGGCGCAATTGCAATTTTTAATTAGTAGATTTTGACCTATATGTCATTTATAATTTAATTAAATCAAAACGCAGGAGGATGTTGCTGAAAAGTTAGGGGTAAGCAAACAGACAATCTCCAAATGGGAGCTTAATGAAACATTGCCAGATATATGTCAATCAAAGCATTTATCAAATTTGTATCATGTGACAATGGATGAATTGATAGATTTTGACATAGATATAAAACAGGTTGAACAGATTATCGAAAATACAGACGAAAAAATAGAACAAAAAATCGACTGGACAAGCGTATAAAAAAATATCCAGTATTAACAACCTATCAGGAAAAAGTTGAGGTTGACGATTATATAATCAAAATAAAGAATTACTCGATAGTCTGAAAATGAGATATGGTTATAATGATTTAGACGCTATGTTAGTATTAAAAGACATTTTATCACACACATGGAATAGCAAGAAACAGCAATAATCTCAATTGAAACTGTGCCAATATGCTTTTATATTAGCAACGCATATATAAACGACAATTGCGTACAAGGATAAGAAAAATCCTATTATCAAAGCGGGATATGCTGTTAATGAAAGTTGGCAAAAGACAAACGCCAAGGGATGCTCCGAAGACTGAAATCCAAATCTGTTATTCTTTTTTCGGCAAGGTAGAACTGCCCGGCGCATAAACCCCGACATGTCCGGCATTCAGACGAAAAGGAACAGCAAAATTTTTACACTTCTTTTACTTCTTTATCCCATATGAGCAAAGCGGCAGCGGGTGAAAGAATTAAAAAATTCTCTCACTTTCTGCCTCCTCTTCTCTCCACTCTAAAATATCTCCTGGCTGACACGATAGCGCCCGGCAGATCCGGTCCAGCGTATCTACTTTAATGGCTTTCGCCTTTCCATTTTTAAGAATCGAAATATTAGCCATGGTGATACCTACCTTTTGAGAAAGCTCGGTAACGCTCATCTTTTTCTTTGCCAGAATCACGTCAATATTGATAATAATCGCCATACTATCCCCCCGCCTTTAAATTGTCAGTTCCTGTTGCTGCTGCAATTCTGTAGCTTTTTGTACCAAATGCGATAATACGGCTGCTACCACTGCCACCGCTACTCCGGCAAAATCTACGACTAAAGATGCCAGCATCACACCAGGGTGACTCATGTTCAGCAAAAATAAAAGAGTCATATTGGCGATAAAAAAATATCCACTGTCCATGAGGGATAATATACAAATCCTTTTAAGATAAACGGCGGTTTCCATACAAAAAGATTGATCTCTAGAAATCTTTGCGGTTATCTTCCAACTGTTATAAAGAACCAGATAACAAGGAATTGCAGCAATCCAAAGAACTGCCAGCCAGGGAACATACCAATGGGAAAATTCTGGATTCTGCTCTATCAAATCCTTTCCGAACAGGGGAATCAGCAGCCCGCAAAGAATCGTGCCACACACTGCGATCCCCAATAAAATGCCTTTCAACCAAGTACTTAAATTTTTCTGAGTCATCATGCACCTCCTTTTTATTTGTTTCCATGATATACGAAAAAACACAAAAAGTCAATATATATTTATTGTAATACAATAAATATATATTGACTTTTCTTTTATCATGATTTTAACAATTTTCATATGATTGCTCTCTTACAACCGTTACTGACTCTCCTGTCCTGCCTCCTCCACCTGAAATCCAGCCTCCATCAGAATCTCTTTCGCCCGCTTCAGATTCGCATATCCCTGAATCTTCACACATCCCGCAGTTGTTTTAGCAAGTTCCTGATATAAAGTTTCCATCTGAGCCCTGTCCATATAAATTCCTGCGGCAGGCTCTTCCAAAATCCCACAAATGCTTGCGCTTCCTAACGGTTTCTCCTGGTCAAGCAACACAATTTTCAATTCGCTCGCATGGCTGATCCATTCTGTAATCTGGCTCTTTCCAGGCGGATTGCCATGAATGTCTGTAAATTCCTGAAAAGCATCTTTCCCCAAAAACAATACTGGGGCATTCCCCATCCGAAATGTTGTCTGCTCAGAACGCCATTTCAAAGGAAAATCGTCAAAAGAAACGCCCTTAACAGTGCTTTCCATCGTATATTCTTCTAGCTTTAAGGTGATACTGCATTCTGATACTGGCGTAAATTGATACAATCCTGTTATTTTTCCAAGCTCATGCACCACAGATTCTGTCAGCTCAGACTGGGATATTATCGTAAATTCATAGGCGCTTTGTTCTTGATTCCAGAACTGGATCCCTTTAACAATTCCTGCTGCTGCAATACATGCTGCTACAAGTAATACGATGTCTTTATAAATGTTATGTTTTTGCATAGAGTCCCCCCTCAATGCCTCATTCTCTGATAGAATCTCAAGCGTAAATACAGCCAGATGATGACCAGAATTAACAACAACATGATTCCTGCCACAATCGTTATCCACCATTGATTGGTCTTTGGCACCTCTTTTTCCACTTTCAATTCCACAATCTGCGGCTCCTCGATCAAAGTGTGGATTTCCTGTGTCTGCTCTGTCACCTCTCCTTGAGCATTCTCATAGGAAAACACCACTGTTCCTATCGTGTCTCCATATTTTTCAGTAGCACCCTCGATCAATGTCCCCTGGGCGTCCATATCAAGCGTACCCACAAATACTTGAAGCTCTCCTGGCAAAGAGGCTCCGCCCTCCAGTGTTCCAAGAAACAGCTCTTGCTGCGCAAAAAGCCCCGTTCCCTGAAAAAGTACCTTTGCATTGTAGACAGGCGCAAGACCCGTATTCTGAACCTGAAAAGTTAAAAGTTCTGTATCAGAAGCATACACCTTTTGCGGAAAAGATAAACTGGCAAGCCTGGCATGTTCCGGCTGCTGCAGCCATAGATTCAAGGTCTCTGTGCAAGTATAGCTTTCCCCCTCTGCGTCCTGATATTCAATCTGGAATTGTACCTGCACATATTCTGTGTCCGCTTTCTTTGCAGCTGTGACATTTTGTGAGAGTTCCATCTCATTTCCTGCAGAAATTTTTTCAAAATACCACGCCGTTCTTTCAAATACCAGTTCATGACTGTCACAGCTTAGCGTAACTTTTATGTTTTCCACCGAATGACGGCTGCTGCAGTTTTGAACAGATAGCTTCCAAAATACACTGCTTCCAGCTTCTAAAGACTGACCTTGAAGGCTATTCTCACGCACGATCAGCCTAGGCTGGCTGATCTTTCCTTCTGTATTTTGAGACTGCCCCGATGACGTCCCCTCTGAAAATGCGTCAGAAGAACCATCCTCCTTAAAAACATTCCCGTCCTCCCCTGCTTCTTGCTCCACTCTGTAAAAATTCTCCTCATTCTTATTTTCTTCCTCCCCAGATTTTGGAGCAATCCCATCTGTGATTTCCACATAAATTGTAAACTCCTGACGAAATGCAGGCTCCTCACTCTGAGCCGCCTTTCCTTCTACCCACAGATACAGTGGGTATTGACCATTGATGCGGTCTTTTTTTAGTTTTAAACGGCATTGGTAAAGGTAAATCCCCTGCTTGGACAATGTCACTTTTTTTTGATAATTTTTAAAATAAAACGGACTGTTTTCTTGCCGCTCAAAATCAATCCCCACAGTGATCTGATTTGCTTTCATTCTCTCTTCTGAGACAAAAGGCACTGTCAGAATCATAGTATTTTTCTCAATATAAGGCTCATATCCCTTTGCAAAGGAGGCTCCCATGCCCTGATATTTATGACTTGCGTCGATAGAAATCCGATTCTGTGCAGACACTTTGCCAGGACAAAGCAAGAACAACAATAACCAAAGCAGCGCCATCCGGTAAATCTTCTCTCTCATAACAGACGCATCCTCCCTCCATCCATTTCGTATACCTCGTCACATAAAATCCGAATATCCTCGCTGTTGTGACTGGCAAGTATAATAGTTTTTTCGTGCCTTTTTAAATCCAGCAACAAAGCCCGGATCTCTGCCACCCCATGTTTATCCAGCCCATTAAAAGGCTCATCCAAAATCAAAAATTCTGGATCCTCCATAATTGCCTGTGCGATCCCCAGCCGCTGGCGCATGCCAAGAGAGTACTTCGACACTGATTTTTTTAAATCTGGATCCAATCCTGTTTTTTCTATGGCATGACGGATCTGTTCCCTGGAAATCTTGCGCCTTAGTCCGGCCAGTATTTCAAGATTGCGCATACCAGTAAGATTTGACAGAAAACCAGGCATCTCAATAATCACGCCGACACTCTCTGGAAAATCAATTTCCCTGCCAATTACCTTTCCTGCCACACGAATGCTTCCCTCAGACACTGGAAGAAAGCCACAGATACATTTCATTAAAACGGTTTTCCCAGAACCATTATTGCCGGAAAATCCATAGACCTTCCCCCGCTCCATGGAAACATGAATGTCATGCAGCACAGTATCTTCTTTAAATTTTTTTGTAACATGCATTACTTCAATATATGGTTCCATCCTATTTGCCTTTCTTTTTATTGCTACGAGCATTGATCCAAGCTCCATACTTGCACAAGCATTTAGCAATTCACTCTCATTTTGAAAATTGTGATAGAACATGCAAAAACCTCTTTATGAAACTTCCTGCAGTCTTGCATACAGCACAAGCCCATGGAGCAGCATCAATATTGCAGAAAACACTCCCAAAAAAATCCAAATTCCTATTTTGTCTGCCCCCCAGTCTTGTTCGCATTTGATCCACTCCGCCGGATAAAGCGCATATAGTTCCTTTAAAAACCGCTCCTTTAAAATGATCAGCATATAAAAACTGACAAATGGCAACCCATAGGACATATAATAATTCTGAAACAATGTCCCAAAAATCCCCGACAATTCTGCCGTGATCCCTCCTATGAGAGAAATGCGAAGCAGCAAAGACAGTGCTTTGCAAACCATGTTCCAGGTAATGTTTCCAGTAAATTCCAATGGATAAAGGAACAAAAAGCACAAGCAAAACCAGACGATTCCTGAAAGGAAAAACACCAGAAAACCCCCAGCATAGATCTCAATGATTTTTCTTTTGACATACTCCATACGACTGATCCTTACTAAATATAATTTTAGAAATCCACTGGAAAATTCTCTTACATAGGTTGCCCCCATTGGCAACACTGACGCTGCTGGAATTAAAAATAATATCGTCTTTGTATCTAACGATGCGCTAAAAAAAATTAGAAAACTTCCAGTTTCCAAAGGCAATTTCATGTTATCCAACGGCAAGTTTGCCGCCATAGCAGCCAGACAGAACAAAGACGCCGTCCACAAGCCTTTTTCCTTAAACAACTCTTTCATTCTAAATCTCCTGTAAAGGAAGTAAAATTATAGTTTTTCAGCGTGCAAAAAGACAAAATTGCCAACGCCAGCAAGAACAACAAAAATATCAGACAAGACTGCAGAATCGAAGGAAGCGCGTCATATCCAAAATCATGCATTCCATAGGTGGCATGATTCAAGGGACTGATCCAGCCTGCAATCTTGCGCATCTGAAACATTTCATGTTCCTCCTTGTGAAGCAGTCGTGCCAGTACTTTTGGTTCCAGCAAAAATCCAAACAAGCTGTAAATCAAACCTGCTGCAACAGCAGCTTTTTTTCCTTTTCTCATCTGAACCAGCAGCATCAAAAAGCTTAACGTCAACGCATAGCAAATCAGCAAAAGCATCATCTGAAGGCTGCAGGAAACCGGAGTCGTGCTCTGCATCACTTTCACTGTAGAGGGAACGGAAAGATCTTTTCCTATTTGAGAATAGGCAAGCAAAGCCGCCGTCTTGCTCCATAAATTACCGATATACGTTTTCTGCATACAGAGCAGGCTGGTAACCAAAAGCACAAATAATAAGTAAAGAACCGTCGCCAGAAATATATAGAAAAACTGTGCCAAAAGCCATCTGCCCTTTTTCATGCGCAGCAGCATATAAGGAGTAAAAGGGCTTAATTTAGGCAAATCAATAAACAATAGTATCAACATCAGGGAACATAGAAGGATTGAGGAAGCATCTCCAAACGTCCAAATAAACGGTTCTAACGCCTGCATGGAAGCGTCAAAGTGATTTGCCGCCATCATAGCCCGGTCACTTAAGAAAAAACACAAGATAAAGGAAAACAAAAATGTAATCATAATTCTGGGATTTTTATAAAATCCTAAAAAATTCCATCGGACTGCCGCCGCTGTCTGCATGACCGCTTCCGCAAATTTCATGATGTTTCCCTCCTGTTTTACTAATATCCAAGTTCCCGGTCAATTACCGTTCCATCAATCGCATTAATCGTCATCTGACTCTGCGTGGAATACTCCCCATTGTTCGTCCCAGAATAACCCTTTGCCTCAAAATCAAATGCTCCGAAAAAATCCCACGCCGGAACTAAAAGCCCTGTGTCGTTATCTGTGTTGGGATTATATATCCTAGTATACCCAAGGACAATTTTGCGGATATGATAAGTCCTCTTTTCTTGTTGCTCACTGATATTGGCATTGGATACTTCCATCATCTGCTCATATATTTTAACGATGCTCTCAAAGTCCATCAGCTTGACATGCTCCGTTTGAATTTCTCCCAATTGATAAGGATTAAAGATCTCAACCTTTTGAATGCCGTCCCCCCCCACGATCACATCACACCTCTCATAACTCCAAGGACTCAGCGTGCTGTCCATATCCTCCAATCCTCCGCCATAGGAGGCTGTATAGGTTATGGGAACCTTATCCACCATTCTCACAAAATGAAACAAATAACCGGTATCCAGCACATTATCTTTTGTAATGCCATTTTCTCCATGGTAGAATATTGCATAGTCCCAGTCATGCACATCCATATTCCACCCCAGCTTCTCCACCTTTTCTTTGGCGATCTTCTCGGCATCTTCCTGGGAGATATCGAGAAGACTTTTCACTTGTTCTTCTGAAATTCCGCTTTCCTGATCCGCATGCCGCTTTATGCCATATTCCCCTTCCAGCCAGTCGGCAAATTCTCTACCATCTCTTAAATCCTCTCTCTTCTTATCAATTTTAAATGTAAGATCTGGCGCCAATGTTTTTGAAATTCGATAATCATAAACGCCCTCTTTTGTCTCTGCCACGCCAAAAAAATCATCCGTATCCACGGCTTTTTGTTTCTCTCCTCCACCGTTGTCCTCCCAGTATTCCAAGCCAAACGAAGGCTTTACCTCCTCTTTAGAGATCTCTTCTGGCGCATCCTGCATTCTTTGTTCGTCATTGGCAATCACCTCGTCAATATCAAAAAACAATTCTCCTGTCTCCTCATTTATGCCATGCTCGTAAGGATCAAGATTTCCTTCAGCCTTATATTTCTTAAGAACGGTGATATCGTTCTGATAATCTTGCTTAGTCATGACATTATAAGTATAGCCGCTGTAAAATGTGGCGCCATCAAAAAAAGCCTGTGATACTGTGTCAATCAGCTCTTGACCTGCTTCCTGCGCCGACACCGTATAAGTATTCATGAAATTCACATCTGGAAGAATCACCTCGGCGTCCGTATCAATTACTAAGGAGCCATTCTCGTAGGTTGCCTGATTGGCATAATGTTCTGGCGCCCCCAATACCTGCCGCAGCGGGCTTTCGGTGTCTTCTTCACTCTGATATTCTTTGATATTTGCGGCGCCCTTTTGTTTTACAATGCTTTCTTTCGGCGTTTCTTGACACCCGGCAAAAATAGATGTCAGCAGACCAGCCGTAAGAACCAGGGTTAACATTTTTTTCTTCATAAGTTCCTCCTGTTTTTTACTTCTTTTAATAAAATTATAACCCCTGGATTTTAGTAAGTATTCTTTTGTTTGTAAAGGTTTGGTAAATCAAAAGGACATACAGCAATTGACTGTATGTCCTTTTTACAAGGATCTGTTTATCTACTCCTCTTCCGCCCATATCTCCTTAGTGGTATACTTTCGTTCCATCTCATGCCTTGCTTTTCTGTTTTCTACTGTATCAAAGATAATCGAAAAATCATAATCCTCTGGATATAATTCTTTCGCAGCTACATGAAGTTTCACACGTTTATGATTAATCCATACTTTCTTATTAGGAAGCTGCACTCTGAGCACTCCCTTTTCATTTATTTCTTCACAGACAATTCCAATTTTTTTGTCTGGAAGCACCATGACGCTGTCTCCAATTTGATACGTTTTTGAAAGATTCGCCGACGTTCTCACTGGCTTTCTCTTTTTAACCTGACTTTGTTTTACTTTATACTGCGTTAATGTTTGCTCCTGGAACTGATATGCTGCGGCAGCCTCTTTGCCATAAGATGCGCAAACTGCGGTCTTTAACATTCTGGCAGGCATTCCTAATTTTTCTGCAATGTAAAACGCACAGCTCTCTCCAGCCTCGCCCATTTTATAGTACGCTGGTATTTGTTGTATAGCTTTTCCGTGCGCTGGCTCTCCTGGAAAATAGCGTAATATAGGGCTTTTCTACCGTCAAGAAAAAAGTTAAAAAACTTTCAAAAAGCGCTTGACGTACCGTCTTTTCAGAGTTAAGATACAGACACCTTAAGGGAAGAACGAAGAAAAAACGGAAGCAAGAAAGGCGGTAAAAATAAATGTTGGCATATGGTTACGAAGTAGAAGGAAGCCCGGAAGCTCTGGCGGATGTATCTAAAAATCTGAAAGACGAAAAAAGCCATATAAATTGGTTTAACTTCAATACTGGCGATCTGTACTGGGACGAAAATGGTAACGGCTATAAGGTAGAAATAAATCACGAAGCGAAGCGGGTAACGCTTAATGAATGGTAAGAAAGGGGATTCAAGTTATGAAGCTGAATAAAGAAAAATTTTTAAAAACGGAAGTAGGGGCGGAGCTTAAGTGCTGTATTATCTCCTGGGACAAGGCTCTGGATGCCTGCCGGGTAAATGAATATTATACCGAAGAATACAAGCGCGAGCGCAAGGTTGCCGACTGGTGCCAGGCTCAATGGGAAGTATATAAAATGGTTCTCCTGCAGTTCTTCGGTATCGAATACAACTTTACCCGGACGGATTCTTACTTCGGGCTTGTAACCGAAGACGAGGAAAACTGGTTATTCAAAATTGAACGGGCGGCGGCGTAGCTGCTGCCCTGGCACTAAACCACCGACGGCCGGTCCAAAGCCCGGCGGGTAGAAGTAAAGCAAGCTCCCCAGCTTGTGGGATGGGTGCTATGTATAAATCAAGGTTTCCCGGCCTGAATGTCGTCTAACAAGTTTTACTGATTTTTAATGTGAAAATCTTAAAACCGTCCGGGGAAACGGTGCAACTCGTAAACCTCCGCAGGATCCGCGCCTGGCGCGTGGAAGAAAGGTTAATAGGTGATGTGAAGCCGAGCTATGCAAGCTCTACCCGTCGGGCTATACCGAAGGGCGGCCGGGAAGCCTCTTTTATATAAAATTCGTTGCGACGTCGCAAAAAGGAAGTGTAGGAAATGAAGAAAACAACAGAAGGAATTGAAACAAGGGAACTAAACTTAATCGCCAATAAAGGCGGCTCCGGTTCCGTTGGCTTCAAGCTCTCAATACCGAAGCCCTGGGCGGCTGCCCTGGGTGTGGATCTGAATAATAGAAGCGTCGTAGCCTCTTTCGATGGCGACAAAATAATCATATCTGGAATGAAAAAATAAGCCCCAACTGCCAAACGGCGGCGGGGCTTATCTCGCTTTTTGGGGCTGGGGCTTTACCCCCTTTATAACCCCCTCTGGCGCACAATTATACGCCTCTTTCCCGATTTCATCTATTCACTGAAATAGACAAAATACCGGGCTTTCCTTTGTGAAAATG
>CAJTJY010000018.1 GCA_910576975.1 uncultured Lachnospiraceae bacterium | reverse complement strand
ACTTTGTGATGGAAACCTTTTGGCGCTATGAATTGCAAAATGCGGAAACTCAAGATCTATTTTATTGTTTTATAATCAAAGGCGATATGGTATAATATTACATTATGCCAAGTGTGGCAAAAACAGCATTAAAATACAAAAAAGGAGAATCATGATGTTACAGCCAGGAATCAAGGGAAATCAGGAGATCATAGTGACAAAGGAAGATACTGCGAAAGTACATAAGAGCGGGACCTTGGACGTGCTTGCCACGCCAAGGATGGCGGCTTTGATGGAGGAAACGGCTTGGAGAAGCGTTGCCGAGGTTTTGGAACCAGGGATGGGGACTGTGGGGATCCAGTTAAATCTAGATCATATGGCGCCTACGCCGATAGGGATGAAAGTATGGTGTCAATCTGAGCTCACAATGGTTGATGGACGGAAGCTGACTTTTTCAATTGTGGCGAAGGATGAAAAGGGGGAGATCGGCAAGGCAATCCATCAACGTTTTATCGTAGAGGAAGAAAAGTTTCAGAGAAAGGCGGATCAAAAGGGAAAGAATGATTGAAAATGATTACATGATGCGAATCATTCACGAGATGGTGCGCATGTGGCTCAAGCTGCTTTTTAACATTGACGAGGTGAAAGAGGAAGAAATTATATTTGAAGATCTAGACAGTCAGCAGTTGTACCAAAAGCTGCGGCTGATGGCGGAGGATGGTCAGATCAACGAGGCGGAAAACCTCCTTTATGAGCATCTGCAATCTCAGGAGCAACGGCGACAGTTAGAGGATTTGAAAGTGTCACTGTTCTTTTACGACTATCTCAACGGCAAGAGCAGCAAATTTTTGCATGAGTGCGGCTATTCCAGAGAAGAGATTCAAGATGGGATCCGCAGCGTCATGCGGCAGCATGGTTATGGAGAGCTGGCGGATACCTGGGGAGAGGAATGGTAGCGCCCAGGCTTATGCTGGCGGCGCCCTCTAGCGGTAGCGGAAAGACGCTGCTGACCTGCGGAATATTAAAAGCGCTTAAACAGAGGGGGCTAAAAGCAGCCTCCTTTAAGTGCGGGCCAGATTATATTGATCCTTTGTTTCACAGAAAGGTGCTCGGGGTGCCATCCAGAAATTTGGACACTTTTTTTACTGGAACAGAGACCACCAGATATTTATTCTGTCAGGCAGCCAAAGAGGCGGATATTTCCGTTATCGAAGGCGTCATGGGATACTATGACGGGATCGGGGGAGACAGTGTCCAGGCATCCTCCTATGAACTGGCAAAGGTCACAGATACCCCGGTGGTATTGGTTGTAAATGCCAAAGGCATGAGCCTTTCCGTGCTTGCGCTGATCCAGGGCTTTCTCAAGTACAGGGAAGACAGCCGCATTGCAGGGGTGATTTTAAACCAGGCTTCCGCCGCAGTCTATCAAAGGCTGAAAGAGAGGATCGAACAGGAATTGTCTGTCTCTGTTTTTGGATATGTGCCCCGATGCCCGGAGCTGGTCATAGAAAGCCGCCATCTGGGACTTGTGCTGCCAGAAGAGATCGAAGATATTCAAAAGAAGCTGGACAACTTGTCAAAACTGCTGCAGGAAACGCTGGATTTGGAGGGATTATTGGCGTTGGCAGATACTGCGCCTCACATCAAATATCAAGAGCTTGCCATGCATCAGGAGCGGAGCCTGTTAGAGTTAAAAAGTATAAAAACAAGAGCGCAAGGGCTTCGGATCGGGGTCACAAAGGATGAAGCGTTCTGCTTTTTTTACGAAGAAAATTTAGAACTGCTGACAAAGCTGGGAGCGCAGATTGTCCCGATTTCACCGCTCCATGATCAAAATCTTCCGGAGGAACTTGACGGGTTGATTCTATGTGGCGGCTACCCAGAGCTACATGCCGAACGCTTATCTGGCAACACGTCGATGCAAGAGTCAGTCCGGGAACGGATTTTAGGAGGCATTCCCTACTTAGCGGAATGCGGCGGGTTTTTGTATCTGCAGGAGCACATGGAAGATATGGACGGAAAATTATGGAAGATGGCAGGCGTATTTGCCGGGACGGCTTGCCGCCGCAGCCAGCTTGTCAGATTTGGTTATCTGACAATCACGGCAAATGGCGAGGGACAGCTTTTGCCGCCGGGAGAACAGATTGCAGGTCATGAATATCATTATTTTGACTGCGCCAATAATGGCAAGAATTATCATGGCAGAAAGCCCTCTAGCAGCCGGGAATGGGATTGCATGCAGGGAGGGGAGCGTTATGCGGCGGGATTTCCGCATCTGTATTACTATTCTAACCCAGGATTTGTCGTCAATTTTTTGCAAATGTGCAGTAGATACCAGGCAACAGTCAGGAGGGAAGAAGCGTGAAGCTGGAAGAATGCTTAAGGCAGATCAAGCCTATAGACCAGGAGGCGGCTTTGCTTTGCGAGCAGCGTTGGGATTCAATTGCCAAGCCCTTAAAAAGCCTTGGGAAACTGGAAGAGGCGTTGATTCAGATTGCGGGGATTCAACAGACCAGCCAAGTGCATCTTAGAAAAAAGGCGTTAGTCGTCATGTGTGCAGACAACGGCGTGGTCGAAGAAGGAGTAACCCAGGCGGGACAGGAGGTCACAGCCATAGTGGCGGGGAATTTCCTAGATGGCAAATCCTGTGCGGCGCTGTTATGCCAAGACACAGGGACCGATTTATTTCCCATAGATATTGGCATGGCGGCGGACATTACCGGAGTCAGTAACAGAAAAATTGCGTATGGCACTAAGAATATAACAAGAGAACCGGCTATGACCAGACAGCAAGCGGTTCTTGCCATAGAGGTGGGGATTTCGGTTGTCAAAGAGCTGGCGCAACAGGGATATGACGTGATTGCAACTGGAGAAATGGGGATTGGAAATACCACCACCAGCAGCGCAGTGGCAAGCTTGCTGCTTGGAAAGCCCCCAGAGCAGGTCACGGGCAGAGGCGCCGGGTTGTCCACAGAAGGGCTTCGCCGCAAAATAGAGGTCATTAAAAGCGCCATTGCAAAGCATTGTCCAGATGAGAGGGATCCCATAGACGTGCTGTCTAAGGTGGGAGGATTTGACATCGCCGGACTTACAGGCGTTTTTCTTGGAGGGGCGGTTCTTGGGATTCCCGTGGTCATCGACGGTTTTATATCTGGCGTGGCGGCCCTTGCCGCAGTAAGAATTTGCCCTCTGGCTGCAGATTATATCCTTGCCTCCCATGTATCAAAGGAACCTGCGGGCGGCATGGTATTGGATGCGCTGGGAAAGTCTGCCTGCCTTGCCTGCGATATGTGCTTAGGAGAGGGAACCGGGGCGGTGGCGTTGTTTCCACTCTTGGAAATGGGACTTCACATTTATGAAAATATGAGTACCTTTTCTCAAATTGAGATTGAGAATTATGTACCCTTGGAATAGAGGTTGAAATGGTTGTTTTTGTGATCGGAGGAAGCGGAAGCGGAAAATCACAATTTGCCGAGCGCCTTGCGGTAAAACTGCGAGAAAAAGAAAAGAGTGCCAAGAACGTCTCTGGCAGAGAGCGGCATGAATCAAAAGATTCTCGGGGACAGTCTGCGCCAAGGCTTGTGTATATCGCCACCATGGAGCCCATGGACCAGGAGAGCAGGCAGCGAATACGGCGCCACAAGGCTATGCGCGCCGGACAAGGATTTGAGACATGGGAACAGTATACGCATCTGGAAGAACTTTCTCCCAGACACGATGATATTTTGCTGCTAGAATGTCTCTCTAATCTTATGGCAAACGAGACCTTTGCTGCTGCTGGGAGGGGAGAACATGCCACAGAAGCAATTCAGAAGGGAATCTGCCATTTGGCGGATCACAGCCGCCACTTGGTCATAGTAGGAAACAACATGTTTGAGGACGGAATCGAATATGATGAGACGACTCGCAACTATTTGGAGGAGATGGCAAAGATTCACCAGTATCTTGGAACTCAGGCTGACCAGGTGATTGAAGTGGTCTGCGGGATTGCCATAGAATGGAGGCGGCGATGAAATATCTCAGGGCGTGCGTCATTGCTTTTGCGATGTATTCTAAAATTCCGATGCCCAAGGTGGAGTGGGAAAAGGAAAGCATGGAATATGCAATGTGCTTTTTCCCTCTGATAGGAGTTGTCACGGGAGGCTGCTTTTTTTTGTGGGGCGTTTGCGCAAGCTGGCTGACGATGGGGAAGATCCTCTATGCGGCAGGCCTGACCCTGCTCCCTGTATCGATTACTGGGGGGATCCATATGGATGGTTTTTTAGATACCATGGATGCGTTAAGCTCCTGGCAGACTAGGGAACGACGGTTGCAGATATTAAAAGATCCCCATGCGGGAGCATTTGCGGTGATTGGCGGCTGCATGTATTTTGTCGCCTATTTCGGACTTGCCTCAGAGCTTTCCCATGAGGGGATTCGCATTGCGGCATTGGGATTTATCTTAAGCCGTTGTCTTAGCGGGCTTGCGGTAACCGCATTTCCCTGTGCCAAAGACAGCGGGCTTGTCTATCTTTTTTCTAGCGGGGCGAACAAGAAGCGCGCCGCAAGAATTCTCTTATGGGAGGCTGTTTTGGTGATGGCTGGACTTCTTAGACTGGATTTGTTTGCCGGAGGGGCGGCGGTTTTAATTTCTCTGCTGGCGTTTTTCTGGTACTATAAAATGTCGGTGGATAAATTTGGCGGAATCACCGGGGATCTGGCAGGATGGTTTTTGCAGGTCTGTGAATTGCTGATCCTGATTCCAGCGGCAGCGGCGGCGAGATTTTAGATTCTGCATTTAATTTGCATGAAGTAAGCATCTGACACATAAAATAAAAGAACGGTGCTGTCGCACTAAGATATTTACTTGTTCAAAAGGTTTCCATTGCAAAGCAATGCAAATAAAATGCACAAAGATTATCTTGGGAAGCTAGATTTCCAGAATTATTTTGTGCATTTTGTCTTTGCCGCATCAGCGGCAAGACCTGTTGAACAAGTAAATATCTTAGTGCGACAGCCTCATGGAGGAAATCTTATGTTACATAAAGAAAAAAACGCTAAGGGATCAGACATTAGGAATAGCAATAGTCTTAGCCAAAAAATCATTTCCAAAATGGCGCTGATCGTTGCGATTATTTTTTTGTTGACTATTTTGATGGCGGCTGTCCTTGCCGCCCGGTCTCTCATTCATGTGAACCGGGATAAACTAACGGCAGTTGCCTATGAAAATGCCTTTCTGGTGACAGAGGATATCAAAAAAGCATATGGGAAAGTGGGAGGATTTGCAGGGGCGCTTCGAAATATTTCCGCATTGGATCCAAAAGAACAACGAGACGCCATTGATACTGCTTTAGTAGGGCTTTTGGAAGGCGGGGACGGATTTCCGACTGCTTTTGCATATTTTGAACAGAATGCGATTGCAGACGCTGACGGAAAGCCTTACAGCAGCCATAAGAAGGATATCGCTTATGAAGCCGTGGTATATCCCAATGAGCAAAATACAGGATATGTGTTTGAAAAACATGAGGATGCCTTTGACAATTATCAAAAAGAGTATTATATGCAGATCAAAGAGACGGGCGATCTGTATATCATGGATCCCTATATTTATGAGCTGATGGGCAAAAATATTATGATGATCAGCATTATCTCTCCTGTCTGGGATGCACAAGGAAATTTCTTGGGGGTGTCTGGCGTGGACGTCGGGCTGGATCATATGCAGGAAGAGCTTTTGGTCAGCACCGATTATCGTTCTGCCCATCTGGTGGCGCTGGCAGAGGATGAGACAGTCTTGCTGGATTCCGCTGACAGCTCCGCCGTGGGCAAAACTGCGACCGAAGTTGGATATCAGAGCATGGCGCAGGACGCAGAGAAGCTCCATGCCATGTCAAAAGAAGGGCAGGAACAAAGCCGCGCAGTCCTTAAGGGGGGCAGGAATTATGGCACGGGAAAGCGCGGGGTTTCCGTGGCGATTCCTTTATCGGTAAATGGTAAAACGCAATGGACGCTGCATTTGACGGTTGATAACAGTGAGTTTTATGGACCGATCGTAGAGGGAGCGGCAAAATTAACGTTTCTTGTGATACTGTTCGGCATTATTCTGCTGATGGCGGTAAAACGCATCATCAACAGAATCTTGGATCCGGTTGGCATGATTACCAAGGAAGCGTCTAAATTAGAAGCGGGCGACTTAAACATACATATTGACATTCAGTCGGATGATGAGCTGGGGCAGCTCTCCCAGGCATTTAACCATATCAGCGCCACGATGAATAATTATGTCGAGGATATTTCTCAGCAGCTTTCCCAGATGGCGGATAACGATATGGATATTTCCATCACCCAGGATTATATTGGTGATTTCATCCCCATACAGGCGTCGATTGAAAAAATTGCACAGTCTTTAAATGATACGCTCCATGAGATTGTCTTTGCAGCGGACGAAGTGTCTGCCAGTTCCGTAAATGTGTCGTCCGGCGCCAAGGTTCTTTCGGAGGGGGCCGCAGAGCAGGCTGCAGCGATTGCGCACCTGGCAGCTTCGATTGAAAGCCTGTCGCAGGACGTGGCAGAAAACGCCAAGGACGCACAGGCGGCGAACGGCATTGTCTCAGATGTCAGCGGCTATATTGAGAAAAGTAATCAAGAAATGGATCATTTGATCGATGCGATGTCAGATATCAGTCATTCTTCTGGCGAGATTGAGAAGATTGTGAAAACAATTGAAGATATTGCTGAACAGACGAATTTGCTTTCACTGAACGCTTCCATAGAGGCGGCAAGGGCTGGAGAGGCAGGAAAGGGATTTGCCGTCGTGGCAGATGAGATTCGCCAACTGGCTGCAAAGAGCGCCGAAGCCGTAAACCAGACGGCGGCATTGATTGCAAGTTCGCAAAAAGCAGTGGAAAATGGCATTGAGATTGCAGACAATACAGCGAAATCTCTCGTGGAAGTGGTGCAGGGATCAGAAAAAGCGCTGGGCTCTATGGATAAAATCAACACTGCTTCCCGAAATCAGGAAAGCGTGTTAAAACAGCTTATAGAAGATGTGGACTTAATCAGCAACGTGGTGCAGTCTAATTCTTCTTTTGCACAAGAGAGCGCAGATACCAGCGAAGAATTATCTGGACAGTCGAAGCGTCTCCATGACCTGGTAAACCGTTTTCATTTAAAGGCGCAGTCCTAAAGGACTGCCGTGGAAACATAGCTGCCGTATCATGTCAATGTTACATCATACGGCAGCTTTATGCGTGCAATCTTCTTAAATATCAAAAGACTTTCGGAATTGCCGTTCTCTAGCGCCTGATATAGATCACGGAAATCTTCTTTTTGGATCATTTCATGGAACCAGTTTACGATGGTATTTTCATAGATTGTCAATACCTCGGTATTGGGTATTCGCAGCTTCAAATAAATGCAACTATGTTTGAAATACTGAGCTTCTTTTGTCAGATATCCAGTAAAGCAGAGGGAGTTCCATAGATTTTCGCCTTTGTTGCCCATATCTTCATAGGTGACTTTTTCATGCACCTTTACATCCAAGGCATGTTTTGCCATAAGCTGCTCAATCTGCCCCTTTGCTTCGTTCCACAAGCGTCATGTATCGTTCAAATTCAGATGCGATTCCAGTTTTTATCATATAATAAGCAGTCTCGAAATCAGCCTGTTTCGCAGATTTCAATGTCAGGTCAATCACACAATACTGTCCCATTTGGCTGGCGTATGCTTAACGCCTAGGGCGCAGGAATAAATTCACCTCGCTTTTAAAATCCATCAAATCTTTGATTAATAAAGTCTTGTCAACATAAAAATAATTCTCAGAAATTACTTTTTCAAAATTGTCTACGCCGATTGGCAGTGCTTTTTTCATGGTTTGCCCCCTGTCGTCATGCCGTCTGCAGTAATGAAAGGAAAAGGACAGCTTGCTTTTTGTTATTTTACCCCTCTATGATATCGAAATCAATGTTTTTATAAATTTGAGTTTCCCCATTTTGTAATTCATAGTGCCAAAAGGTTTCCATCACAAAGTGATGAAAACACTTTGCACATAAAAGCGCTCTGAAAAGCTAGCTTTTCAAGCACTTTTTGTGCAAGATGTCTATGCTGCCAAAGGCAGCAAGACCTTTTGGCACTATGAATTACAAAATGGGGAAGCTCAAATTTTATAAAATATTATCGCAAGTAAAAATATTGATATTTCCCACCTGGAGTAATATAATATGGATCGACAAAATTTAACAGCTCAGGAGGTCATCCATATGAACATGGATTTAACAGTCGGAAAGCCGGAGTCTGTCTTATGGAAATTCTGCGTGCCGCTGTTTGGAAGCATCATCTTCCAGCAGTTATATAACATTGCAGACAGTTTTGTAGCAGGCAAATTCATAGGGGAGAATGCATTAGCGGCGGTGGGGAACAGTTATGAGATTACTCTGATCTTTATCGCATTTGCTTTTGGGTGCAACATCGGATGCTCTGTGATTGTCTCCCAGCTTTTTGGCGCCAAGCGTTACAGAGATATGAAGACAGCCGTATCTACTTCTCTGATAGCAAGCGCCGTGGTATGCGCAGTTTTGATGCTTTTTGGCATGATTGGCTGTTCTGGCCTTTTGCAGCTGATCCGCACTCCTGCAGAAATTTATGCAGATTCCAAATTATATCTGCAAATCTATCTGCTGGGATTTCCGTTCTTACTGTTTTATAATGTGGCGACAGGGATTTTCTCAGCGCTGGGAGACTCTAAGACGCCGTTTCTCTTTCTGGCAGTCTCCTCGACGTGCAATATCCTTGTGGACATGATATTTGTTTCTGCGTTCGATATGGGAGTTGCGGGGGTGGCATGGGCAACCTTTCTCTGCCAGGGGGCAAGCGCCGTCCTTGCTCTGATCGTGGTAAGAAAGAGACTGGCGGCTATCGAAGCCGACGGCAAGAAGGTATTGTTTTCTGTAACGCTGTTTCAGAAAATCGTGGTGATCGCCATTCCCAGCATTTTGCAGCAGAGTTTTATTTCCATCGGAAACATTATGATCCAGGGCGTGATCAATGGATTTGGCCCCGGGGTGATTGCCGGATATTCTGCTGCCGTGAAATTGAATAATCTGGTGATTACTTCGCTTACCACGGTCGGAAATGGAATTTCCAATTATACGGCGCAGAACATGGGCGCCGGGATGCTGCCTCGCATCAAAGATGGATTTCGGGCGGCTGTCAAAATGGTCTGGGTATTATGTGTGCCGCTGGCGGCTTTGTATCTGCTGGCAAACGGCTTTCTGATACGGATTTTTTTGGAGCATCCTTCGGAACTTGCCTTATTGTCAGGCGTCCGCTTTCTTCAGATTGTGTCGCCGTTTTATTTTATAATTTCAGTAAAGCTGGTGGCAGACGGCATCTTAAGAGGCGCAGGGCTGATGAAGCAGTTTATGATTACGACGTTTACGGATTTGATTCTGCGGGTTCTGCTGACCATGGCATTGTCTGTCCGGTGGGGCTATCTTGGAATCTGGAGCGCCTGGCCGATTGGCTGGTGCGCAGGAGCGGCGTTGTCTGTCTGGTTCTATCGCAGAAATTTTAGTTGTTTCACGAAGCGTTCCAAGGTATAATATTTCTTCATAGATGGAAATTGAATTCTGTTTGACAATTGGAGACAAATTTTTCAAAGACAGGGAGAAGAAAATGATATTGGTTACAGGAGGCGTTTGCCAGGGAAAAGCCGAGATTGCAAAATCATTGTCTCGGCAGCAGAGAAAAGAACACAGGGACGGTGAGCCGCTTGTGGTGGAAGAAAATGCAAAGAGCGTACAGGAGCTGTTTGACGCCGATGTGATATTGCAATATCATCTTTGGATTCGAAAGTGGATGGCAGAACACAAAGACCCTTATGATATCACAAAAAAAATAATGGAACGAAATCCAAACGTGATCATTACCCTGGCTCAGGTAGGATGCGGCGTTGTGCCGATAAAAGCTTTTGACAGGCAATATCGGGAAACCGTGGGCAGAATTGGGTGCCTGCTGGCAGAACAGGCGAGGGAGGTTTACCTGGTCAATTGCGGGCTGGCGCAGCAGATCAAATGAAATGATAAATGAAGGAGCAGAGCATGAATGCCTTAATAGTGGAGGACGATAAGGACATTAACCAGATGTTAAAAGAACTTTTGTCAGGCCAGGGTTACCAGGCGACGCAGGCTTTTTCTGGGACAGAGGCGTTATTTTGCATGGAAAGACAGCAGGCAGAGGCAGTGATTCTTGATCTGATGCTGCCGGGGATGCCAGGAGAAGAAGTTCTTGCCAGGATCAAAGAAAGATATCCAAAAACAGGAGTAATCGTGGCTTCTGCCAGAGACGACGTGCAGTCTAGAATCGCATTGCTTCGGGCAGGCGCAGACGACTATCTGGTGAAACCTTTTGACACCCAGGAGCTTTTGGCAAGGCTTGAGGCAGTGCTGCGCCGCAGCAGGCAGAGCAGAGGAGAACAGCAGCGTTCCCAGGATGAGGCGGTTTTGGAATATAAGGACATCAGGATTTATCCAGAAAGCCTTAAGGTGCAAGTGGCAGGCGAAGAGGTGTCTTTGACGAAGCGGGAATATCTGATCCTTGAGCTTATGATGCGTCATCCTGGAAAAGTATTTACAAAGAGCAACTTGTATCAATCTGTGTGGAATGAGGAATTTCTTGGTCAGGAAAACGCAGTTAACGTACATATCAGCAATCTTCGTCAGAAGCTTGCGAAGATTTCGCCAGAAGAAAC
This sequence comes from uncultured Lachnospiraceae bacterium, assembly GCA_910576975.1. Lineage (GTDB taxonomy): Bacteria > Bacillota > Clostridia > Lachnospirales > Lachnospiraceae > Petralouisia. Next base: position 73,875 of record CAJTJY010000018.1, on the reverse strand, counting down.
CTATATTCAGACCGTGTGGGGAATTGGGTTTAAGATGAAATAAAACTTTATACTTTCTTTATATTTTCTATAAGGTTTCTAAAAAATCCATTGCTATACTGTTTCTTGTAAACAAGGCAGAATAGGAGCAAAGACGGAAAGGATACAGGAGGGACCGTATGGACGACGTATTAAAGACGGAAGGAATTACTAAAATATATGGCAAGCATATCGTTGTGGATCATGTGAGCATGCATGTCAAAAAAGGTGACATTTATGGCTTTATCGGCAAAAACGGCGCAGGGAAGACGACCTTTATGCGCATGGTGGCAGGGCTTGCCGCTCCTGCATTTGGAAGCATGGAGCTGTTTGGCTCTCGCAATCTGGAACGCCAGCGTCAGCGGATAGGGACCTTAATTGAGCAGCCCGGCTTGTATGGGGCGATGAATGCGAGAGAGAATATGGAGATTGTCAGAAAGAGCTTTGGCATTACAGAAAAACATGCCGTCGCTCAGATGCTGGAATTCGTGGGACTGCAGAATGCAGGCAAGAAAAAGGTCAGGAATTTTTCTCTGGGCATGAAACAGAGGCTGGGAATCGCTATCGCCTTGTTTCGCAACCCCGATTTTCTAATCCTGGATGAGCCTATCAATGGACTGGATCCCGAAGGCATCAAGGAGATGCGTGACTTGTTGGTGAAACTCAATCAGGAAAAGCAGATTACGATACTGATTTCCAGCCACATTTTAGGCGAATTGTCGAAAATTGCCACCAGCTACGGAATTATCAAAGAAGGAGTTTTGATTGAGGAATTTGGCGCAGATGAGCTAAAGAGCAGGTGCAGAAGGTGTGTCAAGCTCGTGGTCGATGATGTGGAACGTGCCGTTTCTGTCTTGGAGGAGAATTGTCAGATCAAAGGCTATGACGTGCCAGAACCGGGTGTTCTGCGGGTGTTTGAAAAACTGGAAGATTCCTGGATCATAAACCGGGAACTGGTGCAGGCAGGCGTGATGCTCAAAGAGAGTTATCTGGCAGGACAGGATTTAGAAGGTTATTTCATGGATTTATTGGGAGGTGAGGCAAATGCTTAATTTACTGAATGCGGAGTTTTTCAAATTAAGGAAAAGCAAATCTGTTTATTTCGGGATCTTGACGGCTGCGGCTTTGGCGCTGCTGCTCTATGGATCGCTTGTAATGATTGATAAGATTAACCAGGGGGAGCTTTCCAACGGCACAGGCGGGGTGATCGTTTATCAAGACGGCAGTCAGGTTGACGTCGCAGGCTCTCAAGGGTCAATGATGGAAAAGATCGGAGTCACAGGCGTGTTGCAGCAGATGTTTGGCGGACATTTTACAGGGATGATCTTAGCGGTTTTAGTGAGTATTTTTGTAATACAAGAATTTGGGAGCGGCTCGATTAAGAATCTCGTGGGAAAGGGATATTCCAGAAGAAGAATTTTTCTCAGCAAGCTGTTGTCTGTGATGGTCCTTGCGATACTGTTTCAGGCTGCGGTCTTGGCGGTCTCCATATGCTTGGGAATTCCATTTATGGGATGGGAGACTTTTTCTAAGACAGTCTGGATGGATGCGGCTCTGTATGCGGCGCTTCAGATGATCTATGGAGTTACGGTCGCTGTGATATTTCTGCTGGTGGGCGAGCTTACCCGCAATCTTGCGGCAGGAATTGCAGTGAGCATAGGAGTGCTGCTATTTTCGTCGACCCTTACCGCAGGCTTGGATCTGGTGTTTCATGGACTGGATATTCAGCTTTCGAACTATTGGGTACTGGATTTGATGTCAAGCTGTCCGGTGACAGATTTTGAGACGGGATTTCTGGTGCGCAGCATCGTTGTGTCGCTGGCATGGCTTGTGATTGCGGCGGTGCTCGCAGCGGCGCATTTCCAAAGGGCGGACCTCAAATAAAGCGTTGCTGTTACAGGCGGTGGAAAGTATGTGATGTAGCATGACGGAAGCGATCTATAAGGAATGAAAGCGTATGGAATGTATTTTGGAACTGGCGGTTATCCTTTTGACGGTTGGGGCAGCGGGGTCATGCTTGCGGCTTTGGCGTTATCAAAGGCAAATAGGGCATATAATCCAGCAATTATCATTTTTGGAAACAGAGGAAAGCAATTTGCTGCTTACCTCTGTTTGTGCTGTGGGAGATACGCAAGAGATGATTGGGCACATGAATCTTGTTCTAGAACAGTTAAGGCAAGAGCAGCGCAGGCTCCGGAAAGTGAATAAAAGCTATCGCCAGAGCATCACCAGTATTTCCCATGATATCCGCACGCCTCTCACTTCTGTGAAAGGATATGTGCAGATGATGCTGCAGGCGGGCGTGCCCGATGAGAAAAAGCAAGAATATGTAAGGATTGTGGAACGAAGGCTAGAAGAGCTTCAGGAGATTTTGAACCAGCTTTTTGAATATGCGAGGATCGAGGCTGAGGAATTTCCGCTGCACCTTGAGCGGATCAATGTTGTAAATTGCTTTACGGAGATTATTTCCATGTTTTATGAAGATTTTGCTGCAAAGGGTTTGGAACCGCAAGTATCTGTTTCTAAGGAGGCTTTGTTTATCAAGGCAGACAGACATGCGCTCTCACGGATTCTGGAAAACCTTATGAAAAATGCCTTGGTGCATGGCAATGGATCTTACCGTTTTTCTCTGGATTCCTGGGAGGGGAATGCGAGAATTTGTATTGCCAATGAGACAGATGAGATCGAAAAGAAAGAGTTGGAATCGATTTTTGAGCGTTTTTATACCACCGACCAGTCCAGAACCCGTAGGAGCACAGGGCTGGGCCTTGCCATAGCCAGGGAATTTACGGTACAGATGGGGGGAGAAATCGGCGCATATTTTGAAGATCGGCATTTCACGGTGGAAGTATGTTTTCCGTTGCAATAGAAATTTTTATAAATTATTTATAGTTTGTACTTGAAATTTTCATGATTTTCCATCCAGGATCTGGTATACTACAGTGAGTGACATAAGGAGGAAGCGATAGCTCATGACAGAGGAAGAATATTATACATTTATCCAGCCCTATGAGGACGCCAAGGAAGTATTGCTTGCCAGATTGCATGTTTTAAAACATAATCTATATGAAGATTTGGCAGGGCGGCCGATTCATAATATCCAAAGCCGGATGAAGAAGAAGAAAAGCCTGGAAGATAAATTGAGAAAGAAAGACAAGGAGCCCACGGTAATGAATGCCAAGGACTACCTGCAGGATATAGCAGGGGTGAGGGTGATCTGTTACTTTGTGGACGATATTTATAATTTGGTCGACGCCTTGAAAAGACAGGCAGACTTGATCGTGGTACGGGAGAGGGACTACATTAGGGAGCCTAAGCCAAATGGGTACCGCAGTTATCATGTGATCGTGGGAATTCCTGTTTACTGCTTGGACGGCATGGAGTATTTTCCGGTGGAGATTCAGTTTCGCACCATGTCGATGGATTTCTGGGCAAGCATGGAGCACCGGATTTTATATAAGAAGTCAGCAAGGATTGGCAGAGACAGGCTGGCGGCAGAACTAAAGCAATATGCGGACATGCTGGTGGAGATTGAGAGCCGCTTTGAGCTGCACAGCGAGGGCAAGCAGCGCCAGGAACAGCAAAAAGCCATATAAATATTTAAAAGGGATGGGAAAAGAATGTACTTATGTTATCATACGGCAGCGTTGTTTCTGGGAATCTTGTTAGACGCCGTGATCGGGGATCCGAAAGGCTGGTATCATCCGGTGATGGCAATCGGCTGGCTGATTCAGCGCTTGGAACAGGTGTTGCGGCGTCTGTTTCCTAGTACAAAGCGCGGCGAAAGGCTGGCGGGCATCGTGCTGGCTGTTTTCGTTCCTGCAAGCGTTACAGGTGTGGCCATGGCTGCGTTGAGACTTTGTTACCTGTTTCACCCAGTGGCAGGGATCGTCGTGGAGGCGGCAATGTGCGGCTCTATGCTTGCCGCTAAATCATTGAAGACAGAGAGCATGAAAGTGGAAGAAGCGCTGCGCATAGAGGGGCTTGCCGCCGGCAGGGAAGCAGTTTCCATGATTGTGGGAAGAGATACAGACAGGCTGGACGAGGCAGGCGTGATCCGGGCGGCAGTGGAGACCGTTGCCGAGAATACGTCTGACGGGGCAGTTGCCCCGCTGCTTTTTATGACATGCTTTGGCGGCGCTGGCGGAGTTCTCTATAAAACTATCAATACGATGGACTCCATGGTAGGATATAAGAACGACGCCTACCGCTATTTTGGGACGGCGGCGGCGAAATTAGACGATTTTGTGAATTTCATTCCAGCCAGAGTCAGCGCTTTGCTGATGATTTTGGCATCTTCGATCAGCGGGCAAGACGGCAGGAATGCATGGCGGATTTTTTGGCGGGACAGGTATTGCCATGCCAGCCCTAATTCTGCTCAGACGGAGGCGGTAATGGCTGGCGCCTTGGGGGTGCGGCTTGCCGGGGACGCATGGTATTTCGGGGAGAAATATCAAAAGCCCTATATCGGAGAGGAGACTCGTCCTGTGGAACGGGAAGATATTGCAAGAAGCTGCCGTTTGATGTATGATACAGTGTATCTGACAGCCGCATTGGCGCTAGCATTGAAATGCGGAATCATATTACTGTCGGTAGCATAGGCGTAGGCGCTAGGAAATGATAGAAGGAGAATGCAGATGGAACATGTAGAAAACAAAGGATTAAATGCGGATTTAATTGAAGATGATCTCGAAAACTGCTGCAGAGGGGAAGGATTGTGCGGTCAGTGTCAGGGAAGGGCGTGTAATATCGGCTTTGCGAAACAATGTATCAAAGAATATAAGAGAACGCCGAAAAAGGAAGTTGCAGGAGGAGCAAGCCAGCTTCCCATCATTGACCTAAAATCATTTGAGGAGGCGGAACTGGAGACTGGAATCGCACATATTTTAAAAGAGTGTAAGAACTGCAAGGAAGATCACACGGAAGAATGCATTATCAATGTGATTCGAAACTGTTATGAAGTGAGCTTGCTTGGGGATATCCATCTATATGAGGGAACAGCCCTGCAGTATCTTATGTATTTGAAAGATAATTATCCAGAAACGGCAGGCAACATTGCGGGCATTTATAGAGACATGGCATAGCAGTCCATGCTGATTTTGGAGAAAAGAATGATGTATCAGCATGGCGGGGATTATTGGAATTATCCCGATTTTATTGATTTTTCAGCGAATATTAATTTTCTTGGAGCGCCTAAGCCAGTAGTGGAGGCGGCAAGGTCTGCCATGGACAAGGCGTGCCATTATCCGCAGCCAGATTGTCTCAGGCTGCGGCAGGCGATTGCAAGGCTAGAGCATTTGGACGCAGGACAGATCTTATGTGCAAATGGCGCGGCGGAGATTATTTTTACGCTGGCTCTTGCCATAAAGCCAAAGAAAGCGCTACTTATCGTTCCCACGTTCCAGGAGTACGAACAGGCGTTAAAAAGCGTCGACTGTGAGATTGCATATGAATATCTATTGGAGCGGCAGGGATTTTTGCTTCGGGAGCTTCCAGCCGCGTTAGACGCTTCCATTGACATGATGTTTGTCTGCAATCCCAACAATCCGACTGGAACAGTGACAGACAGGCGGATGATGGGCAAGCTGTTAAAGCGCTGTCAAGAGACAAATACATTGTTGGTAGTGGATGAATGCTTTGTGGATTTTATGGAGTCAGCAGATGGGACGGGCTGCAGCATGAAATCATACTTAAACCAGTCTCGGCGCTTGTTTGTGATCAAAGCGTTTACAAAGACCTTTGGGATTCCAGGACTTCGGCTGGGCTACGGATTGAGCGCCGACGCCATGCTCTTACAGAGGATGCGGGCGTGTGTCCAGCCCTGGAATGTGTCGCTCCCAGCGCAGGAGGCAGGGATTGCGGCAGCAAAAGAAACAGGATTTTTGGTGAAAACCAGGAAGGCGCTAAAGGAGGAGAAGCAGTTTCTGTTAGAACAGCTCTCCTTATTTTCTTCTGAAGATAAACGAGGATTTTTTATAGAAGTTTATGGACATGCCGCCAATTTTATTTTTTTCTCAAGCATCCTGGGACTTTCCGAGCTGCTTTTGGAACATAAGATACAGATCCGGGATTGCAGTAATTTCCCGGGGCTTTTGAAAGGGTGGTATCGCATTGCGGTGTGCGCCAGAGAGGAAAATGAACGGCTGATTCAGGCGTTGTGTCAGATTAGGCAGACGGTGAATCAGAAAGAGGGACAGATATGGACAAAAAGGCAAAAGTGATCATGATACAGGGCACGATGTCGGGCGTCGGCAAAAGCCTGATTGTCGCAGGATTGTGCCGCATCTTTAAGCAGGACGGCTATCGGGTCTGTCCTTTTAAATCCCAAAATATGGCGTTAAATTCTTTCGTCACCAAACAAGGGCTGGAACTGGGCCGCGCCCAGGCAGTACAGGCGGAGGCGGCAGGCGTGGAGCCCTCTGTTTTGATGAATCCTGTATTGTTAAAGCCTACTTGCGATACTGGTTCCCAGGTCATTGTAGGTGGGGAAGTTCGGGCAAATATGAGCGCCAAAGAATATTTTTCTTATAAGAAGCAGTTGATCCCAGAAATCTTAAAGGCATACCGCCAGTTGGAGCAGCAATACGAGGTGATCGTAGTCGAAGGGGCTGGCTCTCCGGCAGAAATTAACTTAAATCAAGAAGATATTGTAAACATGGGACTGGCAGAGCTTTTGGACGCCCCAGTGCTTCTGGCGGGAGATATTGACCGGGGAGGCGTCTTTGCTCAGCTTGCAGGCACGGTAATGCTCCTAAAGCCAGAAGAAAGGGCAAGGGTCCAGGGGATTATTATCAATAAATTCCGGGGTGACCAAAGCATCTTAGAGCCAGGCGTGGAAATGATACGGCAAATCACCAAAATCCCGGTCATGGGAGTGGTGCCTTATATGCAGGTGGACATTGAGGAGGAGGACAGCCTGACGATGCGTTTTGCGGCAAATAATCCAGGGGCGCTGCTGGATCTTTCTGTGATCCGTCTGCCACATATTTCTAATTTTACAGATTTTGCAGTTTTAGAGGGACGAGAGCAGGTAAACCTTCACTATGTGACCAGCCTTTCTCAGTTGAAAGCGCCAGATATGATTCTGCTGCCAGGTACGAAGAATACGCTCGATGATTTGCGATGGCTTAGAGAGACCGGGTTGGAAGCGGCAATTTGCAGAGCCGTAAAAGGGGGCTGCGCCGTGTTCGGCATTTGCGGCGGTTATCAGATGCTGGGCAGGACGATTTCGGATCCGCAGCAGGTAGAAAGCGGAGGCGATATCAGAGGCATGGGGCTGCTGCCTTTGGTGACCACTTTGACAGAAAATAAGACGAGAACACAGGTACGGGGGCGCCTGGGAACTCTTTCAGGGGTTTTGAAAGGCTTATCGGGGCTTGCGCTGGAAGGTTATGAGATTCACATGGGGAGGACAGAGGTGTTCCAAGGACAAGGGGCGGCTTCTATGGCAAAGATAGCGGCACAGACCGGGGCGAGCCAGGAATTGGAAGCGGACGGCTGCTGTCTGGACAACGTTTATGGCACATACGTCCACGGGATTTTTGATGCAGATGGGATTGCGGGCGAATTGCTTTCGTGTCTCGCCCAAAAAAAAGGAGTCGTTTTTACACATGCAAAGGAGCAAAGCCGCAGAGAATATAAGGAAACACAATATAACCTGCTGGCGGACACCTTGCGAAGCCATTTGGATATGGAGGCGGTTTACCGTATCATGGAGGTGCAGCGATGAAAATACAATTAGAACAGGTACTGCCCAAAGAAATTGAGGAGCGCAGCTTTCAAATCATTACCCAGAAATTAAACGAAATGGGGTGGACGCCAGACGAGCCGTGTGCGTCCATTGTCAAGCGGGTGATTCATACTACGGCTGATTTTGATTATGTGAAAAATCTTATATTTTCCAAGGATGTGCTGGAACGGGCGCTTGACGCAATAAGAAACCGGGCCTCCATCGTGACGGATACCCAGATGGCGATGGCGGGAATAAACAAACAGGCGTTGAAGCAGCTTGGCATTGAGGCTTATAATTTTATGGGCGATGACGACGTGGCGCAGAAAGCAAAGCAAAATGGAACCACGCGGGCAGCGGCCTGTATGGAGAAGGCGGCAGGGCTAGAGGGTCCCGTTATTTTTGCAATCGGAAATGCCCCGACGGCGTTAGTACGAATTTACGAGCTAGTACAGGAACGAGAGCTTGCGCCCGCCCTGGTGATTGGGACGCCAGTGGGATTTGTCAATGTCGAGCAGTCCAAAGAGCTGATATGCAGCCTCAAAGTGCCATATATTATCGCAAAGGGGCAGAAAGGCGGAAGCAACGTAGCGGCGGCGGTTGTAAATGCGCTGCTGTATCAATTGTATAAGAGATAGTTTGTGATGTGAAGCGCACAGAATGGGGGAAATCATGAATTTAAAGATGATTGGAATAGATTATACCACGGCGCAAATCGATATCAGGCAGAGTTTTTCTTTTACCAAAAAGGCGATGGCTTCTGCGATGGATCAGATCCAGAAAAATTCCGAGATACGAGGATGCGTCCTGATTTCCACCTGCAACCGGATGGAATTGTGGCTCAGCCTTGCAAAAGATTCCAAGATTGTGCTTTCGGAATTCTTGTGCGGCTTAAAGGGGCTATCCGCACAGGAATATGCAGCATATTTGGTGGAGCGTGAAAATAGACAGGCGGTGGAGCATTTATTTTATTTAAGCGCAGGGCTGAAATCCCAAATCATGGGAGAAGACCAGATTTTAACCCAGGTAAAAGAAGCGCTTGCCTTTGCCAGGGAACAGGAATGCGCCGACCAGGTGCTAGAGGTGTTGTTTCGCATGGCGGTCACTGCGGGAAAGCGGGTGAAGTCCCATGTAGTTTTGGACAAGGCGAATTTTTCAGCGGCGCATCACGCCGTGGAGTTTTTGAAAAGCCTGGGATATCGCCTCAAAGGGAAATGCTGCCTCGTGATTGGAAACGGGGAGATGGGAAAGCTGACAGCGCAGGCGCTTATGGAGGAAGGGGCAGATGTCGCTGTCACAGTCCGCCAGTATCGAAGCGGCATGGTGAATATCCCCAAAGGGGCAAAACGCATGGATTACGGGGAACGGTATCAGTATATTCCGAGGTGTGATTTCGTGGTATCGGCAACGGCAAGCCCCAATTTCACGATTACCAGGGAAGGGATCCTGGGCTGTTGCAAAGAAGTTCATGTTAAAAAGGGACAAGAACAGGTCTTTTTGGATCTAGCGGTTCCCAGGGACATGGAGCCTGCGATTGCCAGGCTGGAACATGTGCGCTATTTTGACATGGACAGCCTTCCCGTGGAGCTACAGTCAGAACAAATGCGTTATCAGTACCAGCAGGCGGAAGAGATTTTAAAAGAAGAAATCCAAAAATTTGAGGACTGGCAGCAGTGCCGGGATCTGGCACCCAGGATTCAGCAAATCGGGGAAGATGCCGCAAAGGAATTGATATGGAGGCTTGAAAAGCCCTTGCGTCATTTAGAGCTGTCAGAACAAGAAAAAGAGCTGTTTCAGAAACGGGTGCAAGATACTGCGGCAAAAGTGGTGGGCAAGCTGCTGTTTGAATTGCGCGACCAGGCGGAACAGGAGACCTTGCGAAGGACAGTAGAGATTATGGAAAACATATATAAGAGTTCATAGATCGTTAGAAAGGAACGAAAACGCAATGGAATTGTGGGATATTTATGATAGAAACAAACAACGGACTGGAAAGACCATGAAGCGAAATGACTGGCATATGAAGGAAGGCGAATATCATCTCACGGTGCTAGGCGTAATCATGCGCCCAGATGGGAAATTTCTGATTACCAGGCGGGTGATGACCAAAGCCTGGGCGCCTGGCTGGTGGGAGGTTTCCGGCGGCGCAGCGCTTGCAGGGGAGGATTCAAAAGACGCAGTGCTGCGGGAAGTAAAGGAAGAGACAGGACTTGACGTGTCAGACTGCGAGGGAGGATATCTGTTTACTTACCAGCGGGAGAATCCAGAGGAAGGAGATAATTATTTCGTAGACGTCTACCGGTTCGTATTGGATTTTGATGAGTCCGACGTCAGGCTGCAGCAAGCGGAAGCGGCGGGGTATATGCTGGCAGACAAAGCCCAGATTGAAGAGCTGGCAAGGCAAGGGATTTTTCTTCATTACGACAGCATCCGGCAGGCATTTTCGGAGGCGGTGCAATAATGGGTTATTTTCCCTTGTTTGTGGATATGAATGATAAAGAGATCTGGGTATTCGGGGGCGGGACTATTGCCCTGCGGCGGGTGAAGATGCTGCTTTTGTTTGGAGCAAGGATTACGGTGGTCGCCCCTGAGATTGCCAGGGAATTGCAAGCGCTGGCACATGAGCAGCAAAAGCTGGTCCTGGAATACCGCAGCTATCGTCCCAGCGAGCTTTGCGAGCAAGATTTTGTCCTGGCGGCTACCAATGACCATCAGGTGAATGACGCCATTTTCCGAGAGTGCAATCATAAGCATATCCCAGTGAATGTAGCGTCGGATAAGGAAAAGTGTGATTTTTATTTTCCAGGAATTGTAAAGGCGGGTGAAATCGTCGTGGGAGTAACGGCGCAGGGGAAAGATCACCGTCAGGCAGCCAAGGTGGCAAAGGATATCCGAAAGCTGCTCTTGCAACCAGAGGAAGGAGCGTGAAGATTGTGCCGAAAATGAGAATTGGGACCAGGGAGAGCCGCTTGGCGGTGGTACAAGCGCAGCTTTTGGCGGCAGAGATTCGGCGTTCTTGTAAGGGGATTGAGCCAGAGCTTGTGACGATGAAGACCACCGGGGACCGGATTTTAGACCGCGCACTGGATAAAATCGGAGGCAAAGGATTGTTTGTCAAAGAGCTGGATCATGCACTCAGAGAAAATCGCAGCGATGTGTCTGTCCACAGCTTAAAGGATGTGCCCATGCAGGTGCCAGAAGATCTTCCGCTGCTGGGTTTTTCCAAAAGGGAGGACGCCAGGGACGTGCTAGTTTTGCAAAGAGGCGCCAATAGCCTAGATCCCCTGCTGCCTTTGGGATGCTCTAGCGCAAGGCGCGCGCTCCAGCTAAGGGAGCTGTTTCCAGATATGGAAGTCAAAAGCATTCGCGGAAATGTGCTGACCCGCCTTCAAAAGCTGGATCAGGGAGAATATGGCGCCCTGGTTTTGGCGGCGGCGGGATTGAAGCGCTTGGGACTGTCAGAGAGGATCAGCCGTTACTTTTCGGTAGAGGAGCTATTACCCGCAGCAGGCCAGGGAATTCTCGCCGTTCAGGGAAGAATGGGAGAAGACTATTCTTGCCTGAAGAGTTTTTTTGATCAGGAAAGCGCTTGGTGCGCCCAGGCAGAACGCAGTTTTGTAACTGCCTTAGGAGGTGGATGCAGCTCCCCGATCGCCGCTTATGCCAGACTAGAGCAGGAGACAGGAAGGCTGAAGCTGACTGGGATGTATGCCGGGGAAGGGAGCAGTCATTATAAAAAGGGTCAGATTTGCGGAGCGAAGGAGGAGGCTCAGGCGCTTGGAAAGGAGCTTGCCTGCAGTCTTTTAAGCTTTTCAAAGTAAGCGCCTGGAAACGGAAAAGCTTATCGACGAACGCATGGCTTTATGATATTATAAAAGTCGGTGATCAAAACGGAAAGGGGCTTTTTCTATGGATCATTTATCAGAAATTAAGCCGGTAAAACAGATATGCGTCGGAATATTGGCTCATGTAGACGCAGGGAAAACTACGCTCTCAGAGGCGTTATTATATAGCAGCGGCACGATTCGCAGTTTTGGAAGAGTGGATAACCAGGATGCTTTTTTAGATACCAATGAGCTGGAACGGGCAAGAGGAATCACCATTTTTTCGAAGCAGGCGGTACTAAAGCTAGCGCATACCGTGGTGACCTTGCTAGATACCCCGGGGCATGTGGATTTTTCCGCAGAGATGGAACGGACGTTGCAGGTACTTGATTATGCCATTTTAGTGATTAGCGCCTCAGACGGCGTTCAGGGGCATACCCGTACGCTATGGAAGCTTTTGGAAAAGTATCAAATTCCAGTAATTCTCTTTATCAATAAGATGGACCAGCCAGGCGCCAGCCGGGAGGGATTGCTGAAAGAATTGAAAGAAAAACTGGAAGAAAACTGTCTCGACTTTACAGAGACAAAGAGCCAAGAATTTCAGGAAAACGTGAGCATGTGCCAAGAGGATGTGCTGGAATATTATTTAGAGCATGGCGAGGTCACGCTAGGACAGATCAAGGAGCTGATTTGGCAGAGAAAGATGTTTCCCTGTTTTTTTGGGGCGGCGCTGAAACAGATTGGCGTCAAAGAGCTGCTCGAGGCGATCGAGATGTATACGATTTTTATCCAAAGATCAGAAGCCTTTGGCGCAAAAGTTTTTAAAATTACCCGGGATAACCAGGGAAACAGGCTGACGCATGTAAAGGTCACAGGGGGCAGCCTCAAAGTGAAAAGCTCCCCGACAGGAAGCCAGGAAAAGGTAAATCAGATCCGCATTTATTCTGGTGATAAATTTGAGACTGTGCCAGAAACGGCTGCTGGAAGCATCTGTGCTCTGACAGGGCTGCAGAACACATATCCTGGGCAGGGCATGGGCGTTACAGAGGATTCTCCGCTTCCGGTCTTGCTTCCTGTGATGACTAGCCAGGTTTTGCTTCCGGAAAGTTGCGACATGGCAAAAATGGTGGAAAATCTTTTCACAATCCAGGAGGAAGAGCCAGAGCTTCATGTTGTCTGGGATGAAAAACTGCAGGAAATCCGGGTTCAGGTGATGGGCGAAGTGCAGTTGGAAATTTTAAAGAGCCTGATATTGGAACGCTTTGCTGTAGAAGTGTCTTTTGGGCCGGGAAAGATCCTCTATAAGGAGACGATCGCTGCGCCAGCAGAAGGAGTTGGGCACTATGAGCCTCTTAGGCATTATGCGGAAACGCATCTGTTGCTGGAACCAGGAGAGCCAGGCAGCGGGTTAAAGTTTGAGACAGCCTGCAGCGAGGACATGCTCGACCGCAACTGGCAGCGTCTGGTATTGACGCATTTGCAGGAAAAGGAACATAAGGGGGTGCTGACCGGAGCGCCGATCACGGATATGAAGATTACTTTGACAGCGGGACGTGCGCATTTGAAACATACAGAGGGCGGAGATTTCAGACAGGCGACTTACCGGGCGCTGCGTCAGGGGCTAATGGAAGCGGAATCCATACTGTTAGAGCCAATTTATGCGTTTCGGCTCGAGGTGCCAGAACAAATGGTGGGGCGGGCGATGACCGATATAGAACGGATGCATGGAGCCTTTGAAGCGCCTCAGCTTCTGGGTGGCATGGCGGTCTTCGTGGGAGAGGCTCCAGCTTCCAGAATGAGAGACTATCAGCGGGAAGTGACCCAGTATGCCAGGGGGAACGGGATCTTAACTTGCACCCTAAAAGGATATTGGCCCTGCCACAATACGCAAGAAGTAATGGCGCAGTGCGGCTATGATCCAGAGAGGGATTTGGAGAATGCTGCGGATTCGGTATTTTGCGCCCATGGAGCTGGCTTTGTGGTAAAATGGCATCAGGTCAAAGAATATATGCATCTGGAAACGCCGCCTTGGGTACGCAAGATTTTGGAACAGGCAGAGGATATTGAGATTCAAGCTCTTTCTGCAATGAAAGAAGAGGATGACTGGCAGGAGGAAGCCTGGATTGGGGAGGACGAGGTAGAAGCTATTCTCTCGCGGACGTCAGGAGCGAACAGGAAAGACGCCAAGAAAGCCAGAAAAAGCTGGAACAGAAAGAGTGCAAAAGGAAGTGTGCCTGTATCGCCTACGACTCGTTCCTTTCGGATGCCGGATAAAAAAGAGGAATATTTTCTGGTCGATGGTTATAATATTATTTTTGCATGGCAGGAATTAAAGGAGCTGGCAGAGCTCAATATTGACAGTGCAAGAGGCAGGCTTTTGGATATCATGTGCAATTACCAAGGGATGCGGGGCGCTCACCTGATCGTGGTTTTTGACGCTTACCGTGTGCAGCAGCGCAAGGAGGAGGTTCTGGATTATCATAACATCCACGTGGTCTTTACCAAAGAGGCGGAAACTGCAGACCAGTATATTGAGAAATTTGCCCATCAACATGCCAAGGAATACCGGGTGACAGTGGCAACCTCTGATGGCTTAGAGCAGATCATTATCCGCGGGCAGGGCTGTGGATTGATTTCCGCCCGTGAATTGCAACAGGAAATCCTTGACCTGCAACAAGAAGCGAAAGAAAGATTCTTGCAAGGACAGGGGAAAGGCAAGACATTCCTAGGAGAGTCGATGCCAAAAGAAATGAAAGGAAGCATCGTTTGATGGCAGGAAAAGTATGGCTGGTAGGAGCTGGTCCCGGAGACTTGGGATTATTGACAATAAAAGGCAGAGAGATTTTGGAACAGGCAGAAGTGGTGGTATACGACCGGCTGGTGGGAGAAGGGATTTTGCGTTTGATCCCCAGAGAGTCAGAGGCCATTGACGTAGGCAAGCGTGCTGGCAGTCATACGATGGCGCAGCAACAAATTAATGAGCTTTTGTTGGAACAGGCATTGCAAGGAAAACGAGTGGTGCGCTTAAAAGGCGGAGATCCTTTCCTCTTTGGAAGAGGAGGGGAGGAATTGCAGCTTTTGGCAAGGCATGGCGTTCCCTTTGAGGTTGTGCCAGGCGTCACGTCAGCGTTTGCAGTGCCTGCATATGGCGGAATTCCGGTTACCCATCGGGAGCTTGCCTCTTCCGTACATGTGATTACGGGGCATAAGAAAGAGGGAGAAAGGCTGCAGCTTGATTATGAGGCGTTGGTGCGGCTGAAAGGGACCTTGGTATTTCTTATGAGCGTTTTTGCAATATCTGATATCTGTCAGGGCTTGCTTGCTGCCGGGATGGAGTCAAAGATGCCTGTGGCAGTGGTGCAGCAAGGAACAGGCGCGGCACAGAAAAAAATTAATTCAGATCTAGGCAATCTGCCTGACGTGATCAGGAAGAAAAAGGTACAAACTCCAGCAGTATTGATCGTGGGAAACGTCTGTGCACTGGGAAATGAGCTGCAGTGGTATGAAAAACAGCCGCTGTTCGCAAAGAAAATCCTGGTGACAAGGCCAAAGGAACGCAGTGGAACCTTGAGCGGCAGGCTGCGCAGCATGGGGGCGGAGGTGTTGGAGCTTCCAGCGATCCGTATAGAACGGTTGCAAGAGAATCACGGGCTGGAGAAAGAATTGCAGAGGCTTTCTGGTTATCATTATATGGCGTTTACCTCTCCGGCAGGCGTGGATTTGTTCTTTGACGAGCTTAAACGCAGGAGACAGGATATCCGTGCTCTTGGAAGCGCGCAGCTTGCAGCCATTGGACCAGGAACTAAAAAAGCGTTAGAGGAAAAAGGTCTTTTGTGTGCTCTTATGCCAGACGTCTATGATGGAAGGCATTTGGGGATATTGCTGGGAGAGACCTTAAAGATGGGGGAACGTATTCTTATTCCCAGAGCAGAACAGGGGACGCCAGAGCTGACAGAGGAGATTAAAAAAAGAACGCAGGCGCAAATCACAGAGCTGCCCATTTACCGGATTGTCTATGAAAATCCCAGTCCGATCATTGATGTAAAGGGGCAGATAGAAAGAGGCGCAATTGATCTGGCGATATTTACCAGCGCTTCGACGGTGCATGGATTTGCCGCGGCTTTGCCAGGGTTGGCATTTGACCTCGTACATGCCGTATGTATTGGCGCACAGACGCAAAAAGCGGCAGAAGCGCTGGGAATGCGGACGGTGATGGCAGAAAAAGCTACGCTGGACCATCTGGTGGAAGCGTGCCTAAAGGCTGCCAAGGAGCCTGCCTGGCAGGAAAGAGCCGTTGACACAGAAGGAGGCAGATAGGGATGGAGTTGAAAAACAGGCCGCGGAGGCTTCGTAAAACCGCAGTACTGAGAAAAATGGTGCGGGAGACTAGAATAGATAAATCTTCTCTGGCATACCCATTGTTTGTGACAGAGGGAAATAATGTCAAAGAAGAGATTTCTTCTCTGCCAGGGCAGTATCGTTACAGCGTCGATCGTATGGAAGAAAAGCTGACAGAGCTTATGGACGCTGGAGTGTCCTCTGTCCTGCTTTTTGGAATTCCGGCGCACAAAGACGAGGTCGGAAGCGGCGCATACGCCAGGGACGGCATTGTGCAGCGGGCGTTTCGCCAGGCAGAAAAGTCCTGCCCGGATTTGTATCTTATCGGGGATGTCTGCATGTGCGAATATACTTCCCATGGACACTGCGGCGTTTTGCGCGGCAAAGAAGTCGACAATGACAAGACACTGGAATTGCTGGCAGAGACGGCGCTTTCGCAAGTGCAGGCAGGGGCGGACATGGTAGCGCCGTCTGACATGATGGACGGGCGGGTTGCTGCCATCCGAAATAAGCTGGATGCTCATGGATATGAAGAAACGCCTGTCATGTCCTATGCCGTGAAGTTTGCATCCTCTTTTTACGGTCCTTTTCGGGAAGCGGCAAGTTCTGCGCCTTTGTTTGGGGACCGGAAATCTTATCAAATGGATTACCATAACCGCAGGGAGGCGTTGAAGGAAGCGCTCTTAGATGTAAAAGAAGGGGCGGATATCGTGATGGTAAAGCCTGCCATGGCGTATGGGGACTTGATCCGTGAAGTCAAAGATCACACGAATGTCCCGGTGGCCGCCTACTCTGTCAGCGGAGAGTATGCCATGGCAAAGGCGGCGGCGCGGGCAGGGTGGATCGATGAGGCCGGCGTCATGTGTGAGATGGCAGTAAGCGCGTTTCGCGCGGGAACAGATATTTATATTACTTATTTTGCCAAAGAGCTTGCAAAATGCATCGATCAGGGAATCATAGGCTAAGGCGTGCTTTGGCATGAGCGGCAGAGAGGAAAAAGAGATGACAAGGTCAGAACATTTATTTCAGGAAGCGGTAAAGCATATTCCAGGAGGAGTGAATTCTCCTGTGCGGGCGTTTGGCTCCATAGGAAGCACGCCAAGATTTATTTCACATGCAAAAGGGGCTTATCTCTATGACGAGGACGGCAGAAGCTATATTGACTTCGTGGGTTCCTGGGGACCGATGATCTTGGGACACAGTCACAAGGCTGTGACGGACAGCGTGGTGGAGGCATGTCAAAAGGGGTTAAGCTTTGGAGCTGCCACGGCGATAGAGGTGGATATGGCAAAGCTAGTGTGCGAAATGATGCCTTCTGTGGAAATGGTACGCATGGTGAATTCTGGGACGGAGGCAGTGATGAGCGCCATCCGTGCGGCGAGAGGCTATACGAAAAGGGATAAAATTGTCAAATTTTCAGGTTGTTACCATGGGCATTGCGACGGGCTCCTGGTGCAGGCAGGATCTGGCGCAATGACTGCAGGGGTTCCCGACAGCTTGGGCGTGCCGGCAGGATGCGCCAAAGACACGCTTATAGCCAAATACAATGATTTGGAAAGCGTCAGAGAGCATTTTCAACGCTGCGGGGAAGAGATTGCCGCAGTGATTGTAGAGCCTGTGGCTGCAAATATGGGGGTGGTGGAGCCAGTTCCAGGATTTTTGGAAGGCCTTCGTCAAATCTGCGACACATACGATGCGTTGCTGATTTTTGATGAAGTGATTACGGGATTCCGGCTGGGTCCCTCGGGCGCCCAGGGCTACTATGGCGTTGTGCCAGATCTTACTACGCTGGGAAAAATTATTGGCGCAGGAATGCCTGTGGGGGCGTATGGCGGCAGAAGAGAGATTATGGAACTGGTGGCTCCTTTGGGCGGCGTCTATCAAGCGGGCACCTTGAGTGGAAATCCGGTTGCCCTTGCCGCAGGCATGACGCAGCTCGCCTTGTTGAAAGATCATCCAGAGCATTATCAGGAATTGAATCAGATGGGCGACTGGTTTTATGGACAGATGCAGCAATTGATACAAGAACATCGACTGCCGTGCCAGGTAAATCATGTCGGCTCCCTTGGATGCCTGTTTTTTACGCAACAAAAAGTCTCAGATTATGAAAGCGCCAAGACCTCTGATACAAAGAAATATGCAGATTATTGCAATTATATGATCAATCAGGGATTCTATCTTGCTCCGGCACAGTTTGAGGCGATGTTTCTCTCGTTGGCGCATACCAGGGAAATGCTGGAAAAAACGTTGCAATGCATGGAGCGATATTTGCAATCATCTAGTTAAAAGCATCATGGCGCCATACTTACTTTTTTCTTACAAAAAATTTAAAGATTTTTAATTTCTTTTAGAGAAAAAGGGTGTATACTGTAACAGAACCCAGGTATCGCCGTTTGATAAAAACGCATACTCTCTGAGGCGTCCCATTATGGTCATTTGACCATTTCATAAGGTATGCGTTCAAAGATCAGGCATATGTGGAAAATTAGCTGCAGATGGAAATTAGCCATTAGAGAACGGAGAGATTACAGTGAGCATTGAAGAGAGAAAGCGGCACGAGGCATACATGGAAAGAAGGCGCCGTAAGAAGAAAAAGAGAACGATCCAGATCGTAAAACGAAGTGCGTTGACTTGTATCGGAGTGCTTTTAGTGTTGTTTATCATAACCAGAGTATTCCATAAGGAGGAGGCTCCGCAGGAGGTTCAGGCAGAGAAGACTCAGAGCGTGACGCAGACGGCGCATGAGACAAAGAAAGAAAAGAAAGAAGAACCGGGATTTTTACAGAAAGTGATCTCAGAAACGCCAGATTATCAAGTGGATCTTCTGACGCCTAATCCGTATTCCAGACCTCAGGAGGCGCTAAAAAAGGTAAAAGGGATCGTGGTTCATTATACTGCGAATCCAGGGACTACGGCGGCACAGAACCGCAGCTATTTTGAAGGGCTTAAAGATAAGCAGACTACGAAGGCGAGCAGCCATTTTGTCGTGGGAATTGACGGAGAGATCGTGCAGTGCATTCCAAGCACGGAGATTTCCTATGCGTCGAATGACCGCAATGTGGATACATTGTCCATTGAGTGCTGCCACAAGGACGACACAGGGCAGTTTACACAGGAAACGTATGATTCCCTGGTGGAATTGACTGCGTGGCTCTGTAGCAAGTTTAACCTGCCTGTGGACAACGTAATACGGCATTATGACGTAACTGGGAAAGAATGCCCTTTGTATTATGTCGAAAACGCAGATGCATGGGAGAATTTTAAGAAGGACGTGCAGAAATACCTCGATAAGCATGGCACAGAGCCAGAGCAGGATGCGTCCTGACTTATAGGAGAATTTATGATAAAAGAGCTATTTGAAAATATAAGCGCTGGACAGGATATAAGAAAAAGCCTGATTGCGCTCAAACAGGAATTGAAGCAGGAGGAGGCAAGGATTGAGTTGCTCGCCTTGCTTCAAGGTGATTTTAGCCTGATTACCGAATTATTGAACGATCCAGATCCAAAGGTACGTAAAAATGCCGCTATGACCCTCGGCAGGCTGGACCAGGATCAACATGTACCGCTATTGTATCAAGCTTATCAGAGAGAAGAGCAGCTTTTTGTAAAGAGCGAGTATTTGAAAGCGATGGCGAACCTTGATTGTTCTTCCTGCAGAACTAGCCTGGAAAAGCGTCTGGAAGAACTTCAGCAGGTTTCGCCTGCAAAGGAAGAGGAAAAACATTTCAGAGAAGAGCTTGCCGCTTTGCGAAAGCTCGTGGACATGGGGGCTTCTCATAAAAAGCATAGATTTCAGGGCTATGATGATACATGGGAGATTATTTTGTCTACTGGGAAAAAACACCAGAATATTACGGCGAAGCAGCTCAAAGATGGCAAGAGCGCCATTTTAAAGAGCGGGGTGCGTTTGATTACCAGCCGTATCAAATCTGTGTTAGAAATCAGAACTTACCGGGAACTTTTGTTTTTGCTGAATAGCAAGCAAATTTCGGGAGAGCCAAAAGAAGCGGCAAGGGCTTTGGCAGAATCGAATTTGTTATTGCTGCTAGAGAAAGCTTTTCAGTCAGAAGATGATTTCTATTTTCGCCTCAGCCTTCACAGTCCAAGAAGCTTGGAACAGCGCAGCGCTTTTACCAAGAAATGTGCATTTGCGCTGGAACAGGAGACAGGAGGCAGGCTGAAAAATTCAGCCTCAGATTATGAGGTGGAAATCCGTCTGATGGAGAACCGCAAAGGGCAGTTTTTGCCGTTGATCAAGCTTTCAGGGCTCGAGGACGAGCGGTTTTCCTACCGCAAGCATACGGTGGCGGCATCCATCCGTCCTGAGCAGGCAGCGCTGATTGCGATGCTGGCAAAGCAGTATATGAAAGAAAATGCGCAGGTCCTGGATCCGTTTTGCGGGGTGGGAACGATGCTGATTGAGCGGGACCGTGTGTGCAGGGCTGAGTATTTGTACGGGGTTGACATTTTCGGGGAAGCCATCATAAAGGCAAGAGAGAACGCAGAGCTTGCAGGCAGAGAGATTTACTATATTAATCGTGATTTTTCAGAGTTTACGCATGAATATCTTTTTGATGAGATCATCACCAATATGCCAGACCGCGGAAAGAGAGACAAAGAAGCGCACGACAGGATTTATCAGATGCTATTTGACCAGGCGCAGGAGCTTTTAAAGGGGCAAGGGAGGATGTTCGTGTACTCGAATGAGAAGAATTATGTAAAAAAGCAGCTACGCCTGCATAAGCAATTTACGCTACTGCAAGAGTACGGCATGGATGACAAAGAATGTTACTTTCTCTTTATCATAGAAAAGAAATAAAATCTCAAAAAGCTATTGACAATTGTGTTTGAATTTGTTATTATGTCTAAGTCGTCAAGCGACAGGGCGATACATAATTGTCTGCGGAAGTGCTGGAATTGGCAGACAGGCAAGACTAAGGATCTTGTGTCTGTATAGACGTGTGGGTTCAAGTCCCATCTTCCGCATTAGATCAGAGAAAGCGCAAATTCGGGATTCACTTAGTGAAGTCAAGGATTTGTGCTTTTTTGCGCCTATATTTACCAGGCGTTTTAGTGTTCTATTTTCAAGAATAATATAGAATTTTGTCATGAATTTTTAAGAAAACAAGGCGTTTTGCAACTTGTCAGAAGCTTCTCTTTTTGCGTTTTCTTGTTTGTCTATCATGGAGTGTCGATATACAGACTTCATGACGTAATCGGTTTCCCAGCCGCTCATTCTCAATATGTCAGCCTCCGGTTTGCCGAGAGCTGACATTTCGCTTGCAAAGTAGTGACGAAGTTTATGAATGGAGAATCTAAAGATCCCGAGAGGGTCCTGTGCTTTGAACAAATAGCTTCTTTCTCATGTGTGTTGCTAATGTTGCTTGTTTGGGCAAAAAATTCGGCGTTCGCCGGCTGCTTCGGTTACTTGACATCTGCCCTCAATGCTCATTAAGACTACCAGAAACACCGGAAAGCGGATGATAAAGTGTTTCTATTTGATTTTTGCATGAGCTAATAGAGCAATTCTTGCCAATCTGTAGATTATTACTCCTTTTTAATATATAAGCCTACAAAGTATGAAAAAATTTAGTTGCTAAGGCTGCTTTTGCTAGGTATAATATTAATAGGGATTAGCTGATGTTTTTATTGAGATACTAAAGGATGCAGAAGAGATATCAATATCATGGTAAATATGTGGATTGATGAAATTTACATAACTCGGAGGGGAGATTTTATTGTTTATTAATATATGGGACACGGATAAAGAGCTCTCGCCAAAAGAATTTGGTGTGACAATTGCAAATTTATCAAGGGTGGAGAAAAAAACCAATTTACAATTGATGAAGACGATTGTTTTATCGAAACAAACGTTTCGAAAGTATTATCAAGATAGATATGTTAGTAATGATATTATTGATTCAGCTGAGAATTTGCTCAAAGAACATGGAGTGTTATGGGAGGTACCTGTATTTATAGCGATTAGTGTTTATAGAGAATGTCTCATTCCGACTAGGCATTTTATAATAAAAAATAATTTTACAAGCATTCAATATGCCATCACGAAATTATATGAAGCGTGGTTTGATGATAAGCCTCAGGCATACAGGATCGCAAATAAAATGAATAAAGAAGATACTTTTCCTGCAATTTATATCCAGCCATTTATGGATGATGGCAATATTTTCTCAGTAGTAACGCGTAATCCGGTAGATGGCTCTCTCTTGAGAAGTTATAATTACCAACATAATGTGCACTGTAAATTACCGTTTTTTAATGAAATAATTTGCAACATGATTGATGTGATAGACGATGTTTTTGCAATTCCTAAAAAAATATTTTTTAGGAATGATGAATATGGAAATATAAATATTATTAAGGTTCGGGAATATCCAATCACAAAAAAGGGATATTTAAGCGTCCTTGTTGAAAAACATAGAAAAAAGCATATTTCCAATAAAGAATTTTTGGACTTTATATCGCCAGAAGATTTATTGAAATTTGATGGTTATACTTTAGATGTTCCCTCTCAATATAAACAAGCGCAACGATTAAATTGGGGCTGTGCACAGGGAAGAGTTGTTTTTGTTTCAACAAATTTGCAGATGTTAAGAGAAAAGGGAATGCAGGGACCTTACATTTTGATAACGGATATCATAACCCCTGAGGAACTAGAGATTGTGAGGCAGTGCAGTGGGGCAATTTTTAACACGACAAGAATGAGTTCTCATGGAGCGCTTGTTTGCAAGGGCATGGGGCTCCCTGCGATTGCGGATAAGAGTTTCTCTATTGATAACTTAAATAAAACTGCCTGCGCTTTGGGACGCCAAATACACGAAGGAGATTTTATTTGTATTTGTGCCTTTGAGGAAAGCGGGTGGAGTTTAGAAGAGAGAATTATTCCCAAATTTAAGTTGCAAGTTGATCGTCAATTATACAGTTATCTCAATGAAGTTCTTTATGAATATGACGATCGGAATTTATTGTCTGAGTGTGATATAAAGTTTCAATTACATTATGCTGAAATTAAAGAGGCGATCAAAAAGTTAGGAGCGGAGTATGAATGTATTGCTCATTGATGATGATACAATATATGCTGAGAGCTTGATGGAAATTCTTTTCTCTAGGGGACATCAGGTAACATATTGTAAAAATATGATCGATTTTCATCAGGTGATGAATATAGAGCGGCATGATTTGGCATTGCTTGACCTTATGCTTCCTCCTACCTATACAAATGAAGGATTAAGCATATTGTCAAAATTAAAAAAAACTACTCCTGATATGTATGTAATAATGATTTCTCAAAAAAATGAAAAAATGATTTCTGTTGTAGCTAAGGCATTTTTGGAAGGATCATATACCTTTTTAGATAAAAATGATTGTAGTCTCATGGAACGACTAAGTGAGGCAATAAGGGAGATCGAATGCAAAATGAGGAATAAAATTTTTATTAGTTATGGACATAATGAATTATTAAAACTTAAGCTAAAGGAATTTATTCGGGAGAGATTAAAACGTGAAATAATTATACTGGATGAATTGCCTAACAGAGGATTGACAATTGTAGAAAAACTGGAAAAGGCGAGTGCTTTTTGTAATTGCGCTATTGTTTTACTGACAAAAGATGATGAAATCATGGATGGAGGCATGCGCCCAAGACAAAATGTCATTCATGAAATTGGCTTTTTTCAAGGAAAATATGGGCGTAATAAGGTTATTTTGCTTTGTGAAAGAGGGGTTGAGTTATTATCTAATATTTCAGGGATTATGCGGATAGAATTTGACGTAACTCACTTTGAGGCTGTTTATGACGCTATAAGAATGGAACTTGATGTTATTAATGAGAGAGGTTATTGAAATCAGACATCCTTTGCCGTTAAGTGTATAGCAGAAAATCAAAAAAGGAGCATATGGAATATGAAATTGATTTCGTGGAATGTAAATGGCTTGCGTGCCTGTGTGCAGAAAGGCTTTCTGGATATTTTCAGGGAATTGGATGCAGATTTTTTTTGCGTCCAGGAGACAAAATTGCAGCAAGGGCAGATTTCTCTTGATCTGCCAGACGGGTATTACAGTTATTGGAATTATGCAGAGAAGAAAGGATATTCGGGGACAGCCGTTTTTACCAGGCATAAGCCTCAAAAGGCGATATATGGGATTGGCAAGGAGCAACATGACAAAGAGGGAAGAGTGACCACTTTAGAGTATGACGCATATTATCTAGTGACTTGTTATACGCCAAATTCACAGAATGAGCTGGCGAGGCTCTCTTACCGGATGGAATGGGAGGACGCTTTTTTAGCTTATTTAGATGGGCTTAAGGCGAAAAAGCCAGTGATTATTTGCGGCGACTTAAATGTGGCGCATCAGGAGATAGACCTCAAAAATCCAAAGACAAACCGCAAAAGCGCAGGATTTACAGACGAAGAGCGAGAAAAATTTTCCACAGTTTTAAGCCACGGTTATATTGACACGTTCCGGTATTTTTATCCTGGCAAAGAACAAGTATATTCCTGGTGGTCATACCGCTTCCGAGCGAGAGAGAAGAATGCCGGATGGCGTATTGATTATTTTTTGGTGTCAGACGATCTGAAAGAAAAACTGACCGACGCCAAAATCCATACGGATATTTTAGGCTCTGACCATTGTCCGGTGGAGCTGGAAATCGCCTTGTGACAGACTGATACAGAAGATAAAACAGTTATGTATTCTCGGAATCTCTTTTATACCTGCTTTTACGGCTGATTTTCCGCCAAATGCACACAAGTTTAATTAACGTACTATCCAGGTACGCCTCATAAATTTGTGCACGTCTGACAAAAAATCTTCTCGCAAAATCAGGCACAAAGAGAATCCGAGAGCACATCAGTTATAAAAGGGAGAACGGCATGGATAAAGGGGAAATCAGATTTCGGAAAGTTATTGTGCACATTTTGGACTCAACCGTGGGAATGCCTGTGCTGTCCGATACGCTGCTTGACTATGGATCGGATTTTGAAGAGTTTCTTCGTGGGCATGTAAATAAGGTTTTGAATACGGATGACAAAAAGACTTGTGTGTTTTACAGGGAGGATTCTCAAGCATATCAGGAGATAGAGGCGCTTGCCAAGGCAGGCTTTGCAGATGCGGTTTTCGTTGAGGCGAGCCAGCGCCTGGCGTCTTGCCTGTATGGGATCATGAATAAAAATATTGACATTCCTCAGGCGGATTTTGTGGAAGCGCTTTTTGAAGCGGGAGAAGAGCAGTATTTGGCCTTGTTGAAGATGGATTATAAAACATCTTTCACGCATCAGACGCAGTCCGATGCTTTTGGAAATACCAATGAGATCATTAAGTTTCGGGCGATTCTGCCAACCGAAAATCAAAAATTGTCAGAGGCCGCAGTGATTTGCCTGTCTGACTTTTCGATTTCCCTGATCGAGAAAAAATATCAGGTCAACGGTCAGAAAACCAATTATTTCTCAAAGCTTTTTCTAAACTGCAGCGGGGCGTTATCGCCCAAGACGCAGCTTTCCATCGTTACTCATGCGATTGATGCGGTGCAGAAAAAATACTATAATGATTCAGAACAGTTCGAAGTGCAGATGGAGACCAAGCAAGTCATTCACCGTCAGTTGGAAGAGACGGGGGCGGTGGATGTCCCGGCTGTGCTGGATCAGGTGTTTAAGGAGAAAGAAGAATTCAAGGGCGAAGTCAACGAGCGGTTAGAAAAATACCATATTGGCGCAGACACGCAGATTGAGCCTCAGACAGAGAGCGCTCTGCGCAAGTTTTCCAAACAGTATCTTGCCACGGATACCGGGGTAGAAATCAAAATCCCCATGGAACAGTATCGAGACGGTGAGCATATTGAGTTTATCACCAACCAGGATGGGAGCATTTCCATATTGATTAAAAATGTGGGGCGCATTATTTCGAAATAGCTTGTCAATCTGAATTTTTAAGAAAATAAATTGCAATGTCTTCCAGATGTAAAGCAGGCGTTAACTTAATTTTATATAGAAAAACCGCATGAAGCAATGTATCTGCAGCCTGTGGCAGTTTGTCGGGGATGAAGCCTGTAACAGCTTTACGTACATTTCTTCATGCGGCGGTTTGGAAGTTGTTATGAAGCAAAATTTTGATACTTCTGGTATCTGTTGCCTGTCCGAAGTTAAAAAATAGAGAACTTAATTTTCCGAACGCTGTATGTGCACAAGGCGCCAAATTGTATCGTGCATCCAGTCTACGGTTTCGCTTAGTTTTTTGTTTTCTTCCATGAGAAGAATGTTTTCTGTCCGTAATTTTTCCAGCATCTCTGCGTCGTTGCTATTTAAAATACTGGTAATTGCCATCTCTATCACCTCACCCATATTATACCAGAACCATATAGGGAAATGGTGTTAAAATTACGTAAAGAAAAATGCGGGAATGCTGAGATTTTATAGGGGATTTGGAAGTTTGCCGTCGAAAAAAGAAAGTTGCTGTTGCCATGTTGCAATTTGCAGGATTTTAGAAAAACCGCTTGTATAAAAAATGCGGTTATACTATACTGTAACGGGAACACTATCAGAAAACAAGAGAAGGAGCTGTGGATGAAAACATATGATTACTTGATTGTCGGCGCAGGCTTGTTTGGGGCGGTATTTGCCCAGGAGGCAAAAAAAGCAGGGAAAAAGTGCCTTGTCATAGACAAACGCAGTCATATTGCCGGAAATATTTATACGGAAGAAGTGGAAGGCATACAGGTCCACCAGTATGGGGCGCATATTTTTCATACTTCTAACCAGGAAGTGTGGGAGTATGTGGGAAAGTTTGCCGAGTTCAACCGTTATACGAATTCTCCAGTGGCAAATTATAAAGGCGAGATTTATAATATGCCGTTTAACATGAATACTTTTCACAAGCTTTGGGGAGTGGTAACCCCGCAGGAAGCAAGAGAAAAAATTGAAAGTCAGAAGCAGCAATATGCCGTGGAGCATCCCAAGAACCTGGAGGAACAGGCGATCAGCCTCGTGGGCCCGGACGTGTATCACAAGCTGGTGAAAGGGTACACGGAAAAACAGTGGGGCAGGCGTGCCACGGAGCTTCCGGCATTTATTATCAAACGGTTGCCGGTGCGTTTCACTTATGACAATAATTATTTTGATGATAAATTTCAGGGAATTCCTGTCGGGGGATACACTAAGATGGTCGAGAACATGCTTCAAGGAACGGAAGTGCGTTTGAATGAGGATTTCTTACAAAAACAGCAAGAATACAAAGCTTTGGCGCAAAATATTGTCTATACGGGAATGATAGATCAATATTTTGGATATTGTTTTGGAGCATTGGAATATCGTTCCTTGAAGTTTGAGACGCAAGTGCTAGGCGAGGAGAATTATCAGGGAAATGCCGTAGTCAATTATACAGAATACGAAGTGCCTTACACGCGAATCATCGAACATAAGCATTTTGAATATGGAATGCAGCCAAAGACGGTAATTACCCGGGAATATCCAAGGACATGGGAAAAGGGGGATGAACCGTATTATCCCATGAACGACCAGAAAAATGCAGCGCTATATGAGAAATACCAAGAGCTTGCAAAGAAAGAAGGAAATGTTATTTTTGGCGGCCGCCTGGGACAATATAAGTATTATGATATGGATGACACCGTGGAAGCGGCGCTGCAGTGCGCAAAAGAGCACCTTGTCTAAAAAGATGATACAGGAGGATAAAATCATGAAAAAATTAGAAGAATATGTAGTGAGCATTCCTGATTTTCCAGAGCCGGGAATTATTTTCCGAGATGTGACTAGCATCCTGCAGGATGCGGACGGATTGAGGCTTGCGATTGACGGATTGATGGAGAGCTTGAAAGGCGTGGAGTTTGACGTGGTAGTGGGACCAGAATCCAGAGGATTTATCTTCGGGGTTCCCGTGGCGTACGAAGCCCGCAAAGGATTTGTGCCAGTCCGCAAAAAAGGCAAGCTTCCCCGCGAGACTCTCTGTGCAGAATATGACCTGGAATATGGGAGCGCAGTGATTGAGATACATAAGGATGCTATCAAGCCAGGGCAGAAAGTGGTTATCATCGACGACCTCATTGCCACGGGAGGTACCATTGAGGCGATTGTGAAGATGATCGAACAACTTGGCGGAGAAGTGGTAAAAATATGCTTTGTGATGGAACTTGCCGGATTAAAGGGCAGAGAGAAGCTCGCAGGCTATGAGATAGACAGCATTATCACTTATGAAGGCAAATAAATGCAAACAGCCTTTAGGTGCAGAAAAGACGCACAGAGCGGAGGAATAAATGAGAGTTGGAATTGGTTATGACGTGCATAAGCTTGCAGCAGGAAGAAAACTGATTTTGGGAGGCGTAGAGATCCCTTATGACGAGGGGCTTTTGGGGCATTCAGATGCGGATGTCCTGATACATGCGGTGATGGACGCCCTGTTGGGAGCAGCGGCATTGGGTGATATCGGCAGGCATTTTCCAGATACGGATACGGCATACGAGGGGATTTCCAGCATCAAGCTTCTTGCGCATGTGGCAGAGCTTTTAGTGCGGCAGGGCTATGTGGTTGGGAATATTGACGCCACGATCGTGGCGCAAAAGCCCAAGATGAGTCCTTATCTTGCGCAGATGGAACAAAATATAGCGCAAGTGTTAGGGATTTCCAAAGAACAGGTCAATATCAAAGCCACTACGGAGGAGGGACTTGGGTTTACAGGCAAGAAAGAGGGAATATCCTCCCAGGCAATTTGTTGCCTGTTTGGCTTGTATGAGGCAAGCGCAGCAGTGTTTGACAAAGAAAGAAATTGCAGCGGGTGCGGCGGCTGCGCAAAGCAAAGGGAACTGTAACATGCAGCAGGAAAGGATACGATATTTAAGCCAGCAGGAAAAGCAAGATACCAGGCCTTTGTATGAAGCTGCTTTTCCAGAAGACTCTAAGGCGTTTACAGACTACTACTACCAATGGAAAATCATCGATAATGAAGTGCTTGTGATGGAAGAAGAGGCTCCTTTAGAGAGCGTCTTTTTCCATGTTATGATTCACTTAAATCCCTATGCGCTTTGGATGGGCGGCATTGTAAAAAAGGTTCCTTACCTTGTGGCGGTTGCCACGCACGCCAGGGTCCGCAGGCAAGGGAAGATGGGGCGGGTCATGAGGCGCCTGTTACAGGATTTGGAACAGAAAGAGGTTCCTTTTGCTTTCTTACTTCCGGCAGATCCTGCTTATTACCAGGGGCAGGGATTTGTATTTTTTCCGTCCGGCATTTGGTCTGGCATCGGATTTTATCAGCAAAAAGGGCTCGTGCAGGCTGCTTCTGTGGCAGACTCTTATCTGGACGTCAGATGGCAGCGTGCAGGCACGAGTGATGGCGCTGCGATGGCTGCATTTGCCAACCGGATCTTAGAAGAGCGCTGCACTTTGTTTATCCGTCGTGATCCGTATTATTACAAACGGCTGCAGGCGGAGACTGCGGTAGAACACGGCGGCGTGTTGCTTTTGCGCAGTGCCAGAAAATTATGCGGAATCCTGGTCTATGCCGTTGAAGAATCTAATGCTCAAAGGGCGCGCAGTGCGCAGGTCAAAGAACTTTTGCTGGAACGTCTGGTTTCTATGGAAGAGGCGCAGCGCATTTGCAGGAATGCGCTCAAAGATGCAAAAGAGATGATCGATGACCTTTGCTTTCCGGCTTCGCACATGATGGTGCGCATCACCAGCCTGCGGGCAGTGGTCCCATTGCTTAAAAATCGTAGTGCTCAGGTAATGAAAGTGAAAGTCAAAGACGCCATGATTGATGCTAATAACGGCTGCTTTCAAATTGAGACTGGGAGAACTGGCGGCACGATCAAACGGATTACAGCCGCACAGGCAAAACGGGAAATGGATATCTCGCAATTGACCCAAGAATTATTCAGAGACACTTTCGCATACCTTAATGAATGGGTGTAGTGCGAGGCTTATTGTTGATGATGAAAACGTCCTAGGCGCAAGGACGACGCATTCTGCAGCAAGAAACCTGGCAGGGATGGATTTTTCTTATTGACAAAATGAAAGTTTCTGCATAAACTAACCTTGAATAAGAAGATGGAGTTGCCGCTGTTTGTCTTTTGGCGTCAGGCAGTAGGAGATTGCCCGAGAAAGGAAGCGTTCAGGAAATGGGAATGTTTCGGCAAATAAAAGAAGAATATGAGATTATCCGTGAACGGGATCCTGCAATTAAGTCCCCGATGGAGGTCTTGCTGTATCCAAGCTTTAGGGTGATGCTAAGTTACCGCAGAGCACACCGTCAGTATTTAAAAGGACGCTATTTCCGCGCAAGGCGGATTTCCCAGAAAGCAGCCAGGAAAACCGGGATTGAGATTCATCCAGGAGCGGTGATTGGGAAAGGTTTTTTTATTGACCATGGAAGCGGCGTGATTATCGGGGAGACAACCATTATCGGTGATAATGTAACACTCTACCAGGGGGTGACCCTGGGCGGCACGGGGAAAGAAACAGGGAAACGTCACCCTACGCTTTGTGACAACGTGATGGTGAGCGCCGGGGCGAAAGTCATCGGCTCCTTTACGGTCGGGGAGAATAGCAAGATTGGAGCAGGAAGCGTAGTGCTTGAAGAGGTTCCGCCCAATTGTACTGTCGTAGGCGTGCCAGGAAGAATCGTGAAACGGGACAATGTAAAAGTGCCCAGGAGCGATATGGACCAGGTGCATCTTCCAGATCCGGTGATGGAGGATATTACGCTTTTGCAGCATGAGAATTCTGCTCTGTGCAACCGGATCATTGATTTGGAGAAAGAGATTCGCAAGCTGCGCTGTAATAATTGTCCCAAAGAAGAATAGAGGAAAAAGCAGGAGGAATACATGAAAGTTTACAATACATTAAACAGAAAGAAAGAAACATTTGTACCTCTGGAAGAGCGAAAGGTGAAAATGTATGTCTGCGGTCCTACCGTGTACAATTTGATTCATATTGGAAACGCCAGGCCAATGATCGTATTTGACACGGTGCGCCGATACCTGGAATATAAGGGGTATGAGGTGAACTTTGTGTCTAATTTTACGGATGTGGATGATAAGATTATCAAAAAGGCGGTGGAGGAAGGCGTTTCGGCCAAGGAGATTTCTTCCCGTTATATTGAGGAGTGCAAAAAAGACATGGCGGGCTTGAATGTGAGACCTGCGACAATGCATCCGCTTGCCACGCAGGAGATTGACGGCATGCTTCAAATGATTTCCATCCTGATTGACAAAGGGTTTGCCTATCCGGCGGTGGATGGAACGGTGTATTTCCGTACCCGCAAGTTTGAAGAATATGGCAAGCTGTCCCATAAGAATCTTGACGACCTTCAGGCAGGACACCGGGAGATCAAGGTCACCGGGGAAGGAAAAGAGGATTCTCTTGATTTCGTATTGTGGAAGCCAAAGAAAGAGGGGGAGCCATACTGGGAATCTCCTTGGTGCCAGGGAAGGCCAGGCTGGCATATTGAGTGCTCGGTTATGGCAAAGAAATATTTGGGAGACGAGATCGACATCCATGCCGGCGGGGAAGACTTGATCTTTCCACATCATGAAAATGAGATTGCCCAGAGCGAGGCGTGCAATGGATCGGCGTTTGCCAAGTATTGGCTGCACAACGGATTTTTAAATATTGACAATAAAAAAATGTCTAAGTCTTTGGGGAATTTCTTTACAGTCAGGGAAATCAGTGAGAAATATGACCTTCAGGTGCTGCGGTTCTTCATGCTCAGCGCTCATTACAGAAGCCCCCTCAATTTCAGCGCGGAATTGATGGAAGCTGCGAAAAATGGGTTGGAGCGTATTTTAAACGCAGCAGAAAACCTTGAGCACTTGAAGAACAATAGCAAGCAGGCGGCTATGACGGAGGCAGAATCCAGGCATTGGAACGAGAGCAGCGCATTCGTTGACAAATTTGAAGCTGCGATGGACGACGATTTCAATACCGCAGACGCTATTTCAGCAGTCTTTGAACTGGTAAAATTCTGCAATACCAATGTGTCACAGGATAGCTCCCAGCAATTTTTGGAGAAGTTGTCAATGCGCCTGAAGCAGCTTTGCGATATTCTGGGGCTCTTGCTTGAGAAGAAGCAAGAGATTTTAGACGAGGAAATTGAAAGCCTGATAGCGGAACGAAAGGCGGCAAGGAAAGAGAAAAATTTTGCCCGTGCCGATGAAATCCGGGAAATACTGTTGGAAAAAGGAATTATCTTGGAAGATACCAGAGAAGGGGTAAAATGGAAAAGGGCATAAATGCATATATTTTAAAGAAATTTGGCAAAGAGCCGCCAGAGCTTTGCAGTTATTCCCCGCTGGTGCTTGCCTATATCGGGGACAGCATCTATGACCTTGTGATCCGTTCCATGGTGGTAGGGGAAGGAAACACGCATGTAAATAACCTGCACAAGCGTGCAAGCCAGCTGGTCAAGGCACATGCCCAGTCGGAATTAATCCAGGCGCTGTTGCCAGAACTGACTGAGGAAGAGGAGGCAGTGTATAAGCGCGGCAGAAATGCAAAGTCTCCTACCATTGCCAAGAATGCGACGATGGGAGATTACCGCAGGGCTACGGGGTTTGAAGCGCTGATGGGATATTTGTATTTGGATGACCGCATGGAGCGGATCATGGAGCTGATTCTAATGGGATTTCAGAAAACCGGGAAAGGAGCAAGTAATTGAGATACGAAGAACTGACAATAGAGGGAAGAAATGCGGTTTTGGAAGCATTTCGTTCTGGAAAATCTATAGATAAGCTGTTTGTGCTGGATGGCTGCCAAGACGGGCCAGTGCGGTCGATTATCCGGGAGGCGAAGAAGCACGATACGATTATTAATTATGTGTCGAAAGAGCGCCTTGACCAGATGTCAGAGACGAGAAAGCACCAGGGCGTGATTGCTTATGCAGCTGCTTATGAATATGCGCAGGTGGAGGACATGCTCAAGGCTGCGGATGAAAAAAGAGAGGATCCTTTTTTGATTTTGCTTGACAATATAGAGGATCCACATAATTTGGGGGCGATTATCCGTACGGCGAATCTTGCCGGGGCTCATGGGGTGATCATTCCCAAGCGCAGGGCTGCCGGGCTTACTTCCACAGTGGTCAAAGCTTCTGCTGGAGCGTTAAATTATACGCCAGTGGCAAAGGTTACAAACCTTACCAAGACGATTCAGGAGTTAAAAGAGCGGGGAATATGGTTTGTCTGTGCAGATATGAGCGGCACTGTCATGTATCAGCTCAATTTAAAAGGACCTATCGGGCTGGTGATCGGCAGTGAGGGAGACGGCGTAAGCAAGCTAGTCAGGGAAAACTGTGATTTTACGGCTGCGATTCCCATGGCGGGAGACATTGACTCTTTGAATGCTTCTGTGGCTGCCGGAGTGCTCGCCTATGAAATTGTGCGCCAGAGAATCTAACATTGCGCTATTAGGACAGGATGCTGCTAGTGGAGGAGAAGATGGTTCTTTGTTCGAAATATGTAATTCACACTTCGGCGGAACCTCCTGCCTGGCGGGATTCTTTTATCAGACAGGGGAAATGACTTTGCAAAATGAGATCGATTTTCAGAAAGAGACAGACGAGCTATTGATTGGGCTTTTGAGGGACGGCAGAGAGGAAGTTACTGATTACATCATGAATAAGTATAAGAACTTGGTGCGCAAGCGTGCCAATGCCATGTACTTAACTGGGGGAGATACGGATGACTTGATTCAGGAGGGCATGATCGGGTTATTTAAGGCGATCCGCGATTTTCGACTGGAACAGGATGCGTCTTTTTACCGTTTTGCAGATCTTTGCATCACCAGACAGATTTACCATGCGGTGGAAGCGTCCCAGCGTAAGAAACATCAGCCATTGAATACATATATTTCCCTGAATGCGCAACTGGGGCAGGAGGGGGAAGATACGTTTTTGGATTTGTTGGAATCTTTTGAGAATGTCAATCCAGAACAGCTTTTGATCGACCAGGAAAACGCCAGGGCTATCCAGGAAAAGCTGAGGAAGAATCTCAGCGGCTTGGAGCAGCAGGTACTGCAGCTTCATCTTCAGGGGATGAATTACCGACGGATTGCGGAAGTTTTGGAGAAAGAGCCCAAGGCTATTGATAATGCCTTGCAGCGGATCCGGGGAAAATTTTTAAAAAAAGTGTAAAATAATATTGACAAACAGAGAAAGATATAGTATATTGGACGAGTCGGTTGGAGCAATAACCGAGAATGCTGCTGTGGCTCAGTCGGTAGAGCGTCGCATTGGTAGTGCGGAGGTCACGGGTCCGATTCCCGTCAGCAGCTTGATGCAGAAGCCCTGAATAGTCAGGGCTTTTGATATTATTGCGTGGTGATTAATAGTGTTCTGACTTATGGATTTGTTAGAGTTTGGTTATCATCATGCGAAATAGGTTCCAATTCCCTGAATAGCCTATATGTCAGCCGGTTTAATATTTATATGTGGTTCTTTCCTCGAGAAAGCGGGCAAATTGCTTGTAGAGCGAGAATGTCAAGTGGCAGTGGTCACCGTAGGACATCTGGCTCTTTTTTTGCGTTTATGAATAATTCAAGAAAGGAGTAAAACGAGTCATGGCTACTACTGCCACAAAAACACTAAAAGAAATATCAGACGAGGGTGTGAAACGCTTATTGCGTCAAGACCGAAAAACGAGCTTCTTGGTAGTGCGGAGGTCATGGGTCTGAATTCCGTCAGCAGCTTTTTAATTAAAAATAAAATTTAATGATATAATGTGAAAAATTTGATTGATAATTTAAGATATTTTCTCCGATTTATAAATAATTCATTTTAGAATGGAATCAAAATTACCGTTCATTTTTGAATCGGTAATATATAA
Source organism: uncultured Lachnospiraceae bacterium (assembly GCA_910576975.1). GTDB lineage: Bacteria > Bacillota > Clostridia > Lachnospirales > Lachnospiraceae > Petralouisia. The sequence continues at coordinate 39,131 of CAJTJY010000018.1, read as the reverse complement.
TTTACAAAATTCAAAAAGGAGGATCAATGTTTATGAAACAATCATTTTTAGTGCGCAATTGGAAGAAGATTGTAAGCGCTGGCTTGTCTTTTGCCATGGCTGCGAGTATGTGTTCCACGACTCCTGCCTTTGCTGCACCCCCTGAGAATGGAGAGCCCAAGAGCGGGACCGAGACGGTGCCCGTGAGAGACAAAACACCCGTTCCCAGTAAGGCGGGGTCGATCTCCATGTCTCAATTGGAAGGCGATGTTGTGATAAAGTAAAGTTGTAACAGCAGTGGCTAATAAGATATAATCAATCTACAAGGAAAAGAGGTACTTATTATGCCGCAAAATTACACCCCTGAATTTAAAAAGAAGATTGTTTGCCTCCGTTCAGAGGAAGGCCGCACCATGAACAGCATCACCACGGAATACGGCGTTTCCAAAGAGACCATCCATCGCTGGCGCAATGAATTCAAAGAAGAATGCCAGATAAGCCCCAACACAAAAACAGAGTATGACAACATGAAAGAGATGCTGAAACTGAAAAGAGAAAACGAGGAGCTTAGAAAGGAAATCCTGTTCAAGGAAGACGCCGCCTGGATGATTTAGATGACGGATCGGGGCAATGTTTTTTTGCCTACAATAAATAGTTATTTTCTTTGTCAGCTACTTGTAGAACCGAAAGCACATAGGATGCATAGCCTTCAGCAACGAGTGGTTCTAACTGACACAAAGCTTCGGCTTCTTCATAGCTTTGTGTTTTAAAAATAACCATGCCAGCAACGCCAGGATAACCTTTGAAGCGGGCCGCAAAGTTCTATTTTTCCGTCGCCATCTAATTTTTTTAGATTTTCCACATGCCTGGTGATTACGGCTTTTGTAACTTTATTGAATGATTTTCCTCTTTTTATCATCATTACATATAGCAGTTTTTCCATCTTATCCCCTTTCAAAGTAAATGTTCTATTTTCAAATAAGCTTGCACACTGGCTTCATGTATCGAAATAGAGGAATTGAGGAATATTATTTAAATATCGTTGGCAAGGATCACGAAGAAAGAATGCAGCTATGAGTATTTTGCATGTTATATTTAAGGAGGCTTATGTGCACAGCAGTAACTTACAAAACGAAGGATTTTTATTTTGGACGGACATTAGATAATGACTTTTCTTATAGGGAGAAAGTACTGGTCACCCCTAGGAATTATCCCTTGTATTTCAGAGACAAAGGGACGCTGGCAAGGCATTATGCGATGATCGGCATGGCATGTGCAGCAGAGAATTATCCGCTGTATTATGAGGCGGTAAATGAAAAAGGGCTTGGCATGGCAGGATTAAACTTTGTGGGAAATGCAGTTTACAGAGAGAAAGAAGTTGGAAAGGATAATATCGCCCAGTTTGAATTGATTCCATGGCTTCTTGGTCAATGTTCTAATGTAAAGGAGGCAAAAAGCTTAGTGGAACAGGTTAATTTGTGGAACACCCCCTTTCGGGACCAGTTGCCTGCCGCGCAGCTTCATTGGATGATCTCAGACCGTGAATCATCGATCGTCGTGGAATTTGTAGAAGAAGGAAGAAAAATCTATGATAATCCCGCGGGAGTGCTGACGAATAATCCACCTTTTGACATGCAAATGTCGGCTTTGCGTAATTATATGCATCTGTCAGCCAAGGCGGCGGAAAATAAGTTTGCCGCAGGGCTAAAGCTTGAAGCATACAGCCGGGGAATGGGAGCGATTGGGCTTCCGGGCGACTTGTCCTCTCAGTCAAGGTTTGTAAGGGCTGCGTTTGTGAGGATGAATTCCAGTTCTGGCGAAGGGGAGACAGAAAGCGTTAGCCAGTTTTTTCATATCCTTAATTCTGTGGATCAGCAGCGGGGATGCTGCGAACTAGAAGACGGAGGATACGAGGTAACTATTTATAGCTGCTGTTGTAACGCTGACAAAGGAATTTATTACTATGCCAGTTATGATAATCACCAGATCACAGCCGTTGACATGCGAAGAGAGGATTTGGAAGCAGAGGAGCTGATTTGGCACTCATTGATTCTAAAAGAGCAGATTAGATGGCAGCATGAAATGCAAGCCGTAGCAGAAAGTAAGAGAGACGCAGAATAATTTGTTGATATTTTTCTGGCATTTTCGTTGGGTTTCTGGTAAAATAAAAATAATTATGGCGGAAAAGGAGAGATAATTATGGCAGAGACTATGGAAGATTATAAGGATGAACTGGAAGCGTCTTTCCGTAAAATCAAAGAAGGCGATATTATTTCTGGAACGGTGATTGCCGTGACAGAGGAAGAGGTGACCTTGGATTTAAAATATTATGCCCAGGGAATCATCAAGGTAGAAGATCTCAGCAATGATCCTGGCTTCCAGGCATTGGAGGAAGTACATGCCGGGGATGTGATTGAAGCTACTGTCATGCGGATAGATGATGGAGAGGGCAATATTATTTTATCTAAGAAAGAAGCCAACGACGTGCTGGCATGGGAGAAGCTTTGCACATACCTCGAAGAAGGCACAGAGATTTCGGTAAAGGTTGCAGGCATCGTGCCGAGCGGCGTTGTCGCCTACGTGGAGGGAATACGGGGATTTATTCCAGCTTCCCAACTGGACTTATCTTATGTGGAAGCTACCGAGGAATGGCTGGGACGAGAAGTGCAAGTCAGAGTGATTACAGTAGACGAGTCCAGGAAGAAGCTGGTGCTCTCAGCAAAGGTGATTCTGAAAGAGAGGCAGCAGGAAGAGCATGACCGCAAGATTGCCAGAATGGTGCCAGGAAGCGTGTTAGAGGGCGCCGTGGAATCATTGATGCCTTATGGGGCTTTTGTGGATTTAGGAGACGGGATTAGCGGGTTAGTGCATATTTCCCAGATATCACACAGAAGGATTGGGAAGCCTTCAGAGGTGCTGACCGTAGGTCAAAAAGTAAAGGTAAAGGTTCTCAACACCAATGACAATAAGGTGAGCCTCAGCATGAAAGCGTTAGAAGAAGAGATGATAGACGTGGACAAGATCGAGGAAGTAGAGGAATATATTTCCAATGAGAGTGCTTCCACCAGCCTTGGGGATCTGCTGGCTGGGATTAAGCTTTGATTTGCAGCAACAAGTTTTAACAGCAATTTGAACGAGCATCAGAAAGGAGCCGCAGGAACAATGAGAGTGAATGCAGTACAAGGCGCAGACGCCACAGGGACGCAGGCAGCCGTTTCCTCTGTGGGTCAGGGAGAAGATTTTTCTTCTTATTTGCAGACGACAGCTTCCTTGGAAGAGATTTTTTCAGAGGCTGCGCAGAAATATAATGTGCCCAAGAATCTTATTAAGGCAATTGCAAAAGCGGAATCGGATTTCCGGCCCAATGCAACTTCCGGGGCGGGCGCTCAGGGGATCATGCAGCTAATGCCGGCAACGGCCAGGGAGCTTGGCGTCACCGATTCTTACGATCCATACCAGAATATCATGGGCGGGACGAAATACATAAGCCAGATGCTTGATAAGTATGACGGCAACGTAAGCCTTGCGCTGGCTGCATATAATGCAGGAAGTAACAATGTGGCAAAGTACGGCGGGATACCGCCTTTTGAAGAGACGCAGAATTATGTGGCGAAAGTGACGCGCTTTATGAATGAGGGAATAGATGTCCCAGGCGGTTCCTATTCTATCAGTGCGGCAGGCCAGGGCGCTTCTGTCCAGGAAGTAGAGGACAGCTATTACCAGAGTATTTTAGATCAGCTTTTTTCTTACGAGGATTATCTGCAGTTTATTGACTTGTATTCTAAAATTCAAGAGGCGCAGCAGGAACAATTGAAGCAGGAACAGGAGAAACAGGAGCAGGAGAAGCAGGACGACTCCTATTATGCATATCAGGAGATGAGGTACAGTCCGGCTGTGATGAATCTTCTGGGATAAGCGTCACTTTCTTTGCGAAAGACAGATAGAATGCGCATAAGGAGAAAGTAAGAAGTCATGGAGACAATCAAAATTAAATATTTTACTGAGGACATAGAAGAGCTGGCTTATATTGATGGCAAGTCAGACTGGATTGATCTGCGGGCAAGCGAGACTGTGGAGCTGAAAGAAGGAGATTTTAAGCTGATTCCCTTGGGAGTGGCAATGGAGCTGCCGAAAGGATATGAGGCGCATGTGGTGCCCAGAAGTTCCACGTTTCAAAATTATGGCATTTTGCAGGTCAATAGCTGTGGAATCATAGACGGAAGTTATTGCGGGGATCAAGATATGTGGCGGATGCCAGTGTATGCTACCAGAGATACAGTGATTCAGAAAAATGACAGGATTTGCCAGTTCCGCATAATCGAAAACCAGCCTCATATTGTATTTTCTAAGACAGATTCTTTGGAGAATAAGAATCGGGGCGGTTTTGGAACTACCGGAGTCAGATAAGGTTACGTCTGTTTCTTTTGGATGCATCACAGAATGGAGGAGATTATGGAAAAACGTCAAATGAAATTTTATTCCAAGGACAGTAATGCGGCAGCGATTCATGCGCTGCCTGGGCATTTTGCCACCAGTCACTCACATATCAATTATTATATTGACATTACCAGCTTAAAGACTCGTATCAATGAGGCAAAAGAAGTCGCAAAGGTGCTGGCAGGCAAATTTACCAGCCACTTGACGGTGGATACGATCGTGTGCATGGACGGTACGGAGGTCATAGGCGCATTCTTATCGGAGGAATTAGAAAAGAGGCATATTTTGTCCACGATAAACCTGCATAAGACGGTATATGTGGTATCTCCGGAGATAAATGCCAATAACCAGGTCATGTTCCGTGACAATGTCAAGCCTGCTATAACGGGCAAACATGTATTGCTGCTTCTGGCAACTACTACGACGGGAGTGACGATCCGGCGCAGCCTGGAGTCCTTGAGGTATTACGGCGGCAGCGTGGCAGGCGTGGTATCGGTATTCAGTACCGTGAAAGAGGTAGAGGGGATTCCGATCGAGAGCGCATTCGAGGAAGACGATATTCCAGGCTATGCAGCATATCAACCGGCAAACTGTCCTTATTGCAAGAACGGGCAGAGGCTGGAGGCAATGGTAAACGGTTTTGGCTATTCCAAGTTATAATTGGTTAGTTTGTATAGAAAACATAAGAGATTTCGTTAAAATGACGAAAGATATCAGGGCAGAATCCTATTCTTGTTCGAAATGACAAGAAAGGAGATGGCTTTTTGTATAATTGCAGATAGCATTTTTGCTGAAAGTCTGCTAAGATATAGAAAGTAAAGTAATTCTGAAAAGCGGAATAGACATAGGAGGTAATCATAAGATGGCAAGTTTATCATTAAAGAACATTTGCAAAAAATATTCAAATGGATTCGAAGCAGTGAAAGATTTTAACCTTGAAATTCAGGATAAAGAATTTATTATTTTTGTAGGACCGTCTGGATGTGGAAAATCTACGACTCTCCGCATGGTGGCTGGATTGGAAGACATTTCTTCCGGAGAGCTCTCCATCGACGGCAAAGTTGTAAACGATGTGGAACCAAAGGACCGGGATATTGCAATGGTATTCCAGAACTATGCATTGTATCCGCATATGACGGTATTTGACAACATGGCGTTTGGATTGAAGCTGAGAAAGGTTCCTAAGGAAGAAATCAAGAAAAAAGTAGAGGAAGCTGCTAAGATTCTTGACTTGGATAAATTGTTAGACCGTAAGCCAAAGGCTTTGTCTGGTGGACAGAGACAGCGTGTTGCCATGGGACGTGCGATTGTGCGTAAGCCAAAGGTATTCTTGATGGATGAGCCTTTATCCAACCTGGATGCGAAGCTTCGTGTGCAGATGCGTGCTGAGATTGCTTCTTTACATCAGAGACTGGGTGCGACGATTATCTATGTAACGCATGACCAGACAGAGGCTATGACGCTGGGAACCAGGATCGTCGTTTTGAAAGACGGCATCATCCAGCAGGTAGATTCTCCGCAGAAATTATACAATGAGCCGGATAATCTGTTTGTTGCCGGATTTATCGGTTCTCCGCAGATGAACTTTATGGATGCGGTTTGCGCTATAGAAGGCGACAAGGCTATCCTCAAGTTTGGCAAAGACAGCGTGACATTGCCTCCGGCAAAGTCTAAGAAGCTCATCAATGGCAAGTATAACGGCAAGACCGTGATCCTGGGCATCCGTCCAGAGGATATTGATGATTCCAAGCTGGCTCTTGAGACTCATACCGACGGTATCTTTGATACAAAGGTAACTGGATACGAATTATTAGGTTCTGAAGTATTACTGTATTACACGGTAAATGGAGCAAGCCTGACAGCGAAAGTTAATTCCAGCACGACGGCAAGAGTTGGAGACTCCATCAGGCTGGCAATGGATATTGATAAGATTCATGTATTTGACAAAGAAACAGAATTGACAATTACCCACTAATTCAGTAAGATATAATATAAGACACGATGATACGGAAGTAGCGCAGAAATGTGTTGCTTCCGTTTTTCGTCATATGGGATTAGGATGATCAAAGCCTGATCCATATAGAGCTTTAAAATTGTTCTGGGATAAGAGAGGGATTGTAATGTTATCAAACCATAAATTACAAGTGATATTGGAGGAGATCAAGGAGATTTCCAGAGTAGATTTGTCATTGTATAGCGATAAGGGTAAGCTTCTGACGTCTACCTGTGAAATAGAGGACAATTTAGAGGGGGCGATCCAACTATTTGCAGAATCGATGGCAGAGAGCCAAATGCTTTCAGGATGCCATTTTTTCAAAGTGTTGGTGGAGCACGAGCTGGAATATATCCTTCTTGCCCGTGCCAGCGGCGAAGAAGCATATATGATTGGCCGTCTTGCCGTGTGCCAGATACGGAACATGGTAGGAGCTTATCAGGAGCAGTTTGACCGCAATAGCTTTATTCAGAATATAGTATTGGGCAATATGCTTGTCGTAGACATGTATAATAAGGCTAAGAAGCTACATATTGAGGCGGCGCAGCGGGTAGTTTTTATCATTGAGGTATCTGGGAAAAAAGACGGCGTGGTGGTGGAAACGATAAAAAATCTCTTTGCGTCTGGAACCAGGGACTTTGTGACGGAAGTGGATGAGAGATCTGTCATTTTGGTGAAAGATGTCCGTGAGATGGGCTCAGATCAGGAGTTAGCGGCATTGGCAAAGATGCTGGTGGACAATCTTCAGACGGAGGCGATGGTCAAAGTCCGGGTAGGGTACGGCAATTGCGTGGAGCTTTTGCCGGACATTGCCCGCTCTTACCAAGAAGCAAGGATGGCCTTGGAGGTAGGGAGTATCTTTTATGCGGACAGTGATACGATATCTTATAGTAATCTGGGAATCGGTCGTTTGATTTATCAGATTCCTACCAGCTTGTGCGAAATGTTTCTGAGAGAGGTATTTGGGGAGCAGGTGCCAGAGGCTTTTGATGAGGAGACGACCATCACTATCAATAAGTTTTTTGAGAATAACCTCAATATTTCAGAGACAGCGCGGCAGCTTTACATTCATCGAAATACCTTGGTTTACCGTTTAGAACGGATTCAAAAGACCTTAGGGCTTGACATCCGCATGTTTGAAGACGCCATGCTTTTTAAGATTGCATTGATGGTGATTTCAAATATGAATTACCAGAAAACAGGAATACAGAAAGAAGACAAAAGGTGAAGCGATATGAATTATCATGTGATTGACATGAATCAGTATGCTAGAAGAGAGCATTTTGCGTATTTTTCATCGATGGCGTATCCTTACGTGGGAATCACCGTTAACGTAGATATTACGGAATGGCTTACGGAGATAAAAGAGAAAGAACGGCCTTTTTTTCATAGTTTTTTGTATGCGGCTACCAATGCTGCCAATGGCGTCAGGGAGTTCCGGCACAGGATTGCAGATGGTCAGATCATTGAATTTGAGAAATGCCTCAGTTCTTATACGGTGGCGCTCAAAGATGGAACCTATGCATATTGCGAGGTGGATGCGGACATGCCTTATATGGATTTTCTGCCATATGCGCAGGCGGCGCAGAAACGGGCTCTCGGACAGGGAGGCATCGATGATGGGGAAGATGCAATGTCGCTGTTTTTTATTTCTTCACTTCCCTGGCTAAGCTATACCTCCATTGTACAGCCTGTTCCGGCGCCAGCGGACAGCAACCCGAGAATTACCTGGGGGAAATACTTTAAGCAAGATCAAAGGACGTTGATTCCTGTGTCCGTCCTATGCCATCATGCGTTGGTGGACGGTGTTCATTTGGCGAGGTTTTTTGAAAATTTGAGTCAGCAGCTTGTATGATATTTTTCTGATATCAGGAGGTGTGCTTATGAAGATATCTACCAAGGGGCGCTATGCAATGCGGCTCATGCTTGATCTTGCTTTAGAAAAGGATCAAGTAGTGCGCCTGAAAGATGTGGCGAAGAAAGAGGATATATCAGTAAAATATCTGGAGCAGATCATATCTGTGCTGCAAAAATGCGGCTATGTGAAGAGCGTGCGGGGACCTGGAGGCGGCTATTTGCTTGCCAAGAATCCGCAAGATTATACGGCGGGCATGATTTTGCGCCAGATCGAGGGCAGTCTGGCTCCTGTCGCATGTTTGGAGGGAGAGCATAACGACTGCTTCAGGCAGGGAGATTGTGTGACGCTGCGTCTTTGGAAGATGCTCTATGAGGCGATAAACGGGGTGCTCGACGAGGTTAGCCTTGCAGACATGGTGGAGTGGGAACAGGAGGTCAAAGGGAACCTCGATTATGTGATTTAATGCCAGGGGCGCTGTTTAAGACAGAAAAATGGTCATTCACGCAAAAATCTTACGAAGGCGCTGCAAGATGTCGATATAATTTATAGGTCGACAGAGGAAAGGAGAAAGAGCTATGAAAGTTAACAATGCAATCAGTGCGGATGCCATTGCGACTTCTAAAGGAAAAGAGCAAGTCGCGCAGAAAGAAGCGATTCAGCAGGAACAGCAGGCACAAGTTAAGAATGGCAATTTAAAGGCTTCTGAATTGAACCTTTTTCAGGATCCGATTGAGGAAAAGAAAAAGAAAGCCATGGAGGAAGCCATGGAATTTGTAAAAAAACAGTTTGAGTCAGATGGTAAAATAGACGCTGTGCTTCAGGAGTGCCGCGACGAGATACAGTCTAGCAAGGATGCGGCCAAGGAAGCGTCAGAGCATTTAGTGGAGATTCGAAAACAAAAAGACGAATTGAAAGAAGCGTATGCAGACGAAAATAATGAAGATTACAAAGCCCAGGTAAAGATGCTCAATGAGGAAGCAGGGGAATGGAAAAAGCAGTATCAGGAAGCGCACAAGGTAATTGCTGCCGCCACGCAGGGCATCAAGGGGATTAATCAGGAGAACCTCAAGCATCATGGCATGGTGGACGCTACAAAGGCGCAAGAAGCTTCCTTGAAAGCTTCCAGTGATGAAATTATCGGCATGATCAAAGACGAGGCCATTGATAAGATCGATAAGGATTTGGAAGAGGTTGTGGAAGAAGCCAAGGAAGGGAAAGAAGAGAAAGTTCAGCAAGAGGCAGAACAGGAAAAGGCTCGCCTGGAGCGGGAGAAGCAGGCACAGCAAGTGGAAGAAAACCTCAATGAGCAAAAGCAGCAAGCGAAAAAATCTTATCTGCCAGATACAGATCTCAATGTGGACGACATAATGCGAAAACAGCAGGAGATTGTGAGGAATACGCAGGAAATTTTGGAACAGCAGAAGCTGCTGGAGGAAGAAATCAAGGGGATCGTGGTGGATTCCCATATGTAGCAAAGGGCAGTATCTGCGTAGAATCTTTGCACAGTAAAAGGGGAGCTATAATAAAGGGGCTGTTCGTACAAATGTATTTGCCTGTTTAAAAGGTTTACATAGCAAAGCAATGAAAACAAAATGCACAAATATTATCTTGGGAAGCTAGCTTCTCAGAGTAATTTTGTGCATTCTGTCTTTGCCGCATGAGCGGCAAGACCTTTTAAACAGGCAAATACATTTGTACGAACAGCCCCTTTGTGTTTTAACTGACAGGCAGTTCTAAAGATTTAGAGCTGCCGTTGGAAAGTCCGGTTTCAGCTTCTTGATTGATAGCCCGGTCAATGCTGCTTGGCGTTTCTTCGACAGTATCTTCTATCGTGGCAGCGTCTTCAGACACGGGCGCCTCTCCTACGGGCTTTAAGTAAGAAATTACATTGGAGCTTCTAAATATCGTGTCCGAAGAGCCCATCTGATTGACCACCAGGTTGTTAAGCCCGTCAGCCAGATCGTTCAAAGAAATCACAAGCTCTTTATCACTGATAAAGGAGGTGGGTACTTTCGTTCCGTTGACAAACACTTTGCTCCACTTGGTATAATTGCTGCCATAGATATGCAGTCCGTCCGTCAGAGCTTTTGCCTGTTCTGCGGTGACGTCTAGTACGCCCATCTGCAACTCGGAAGCAGGATAAAGATCTTTTCCATGATAAGCATAGTGTTTTCCGTATAAAATATCATATTGCAACAATTTCATATCCTGGCGCTGTTCTTCCGTTATGGAATATTGATTGTTTTGATGGAAAGAGAACATAGTGCCTTCGTGGATGCCAGCCTGATCGGTGATGCTTGCAAGTAACTGGTAGGAAGTTAAGTCCTGGTTGACTTTTTCGGAGCCAAAGTTGTTCCAGGTTGCGTACTTTGTCTTAAAGATATCGTTGCTCTTCATGTCTTCGTTAGTCAGCCCCATGGTGGGAAGATGATCACCGAAAAGTACTAACATTGTCTTTTCATCTCTCTGAGAGAGCATTTCAATCAGGTTGCCAATAAATTTATCTACTTCGTGAAGTTGATTTACATAATATTCCCATTCATTATTTTTAGCTTCATCGGAAGCCCCAGTCACAGTGATTTCAGGATTTTCAATTACTTTCTCAGCAGGGTAAGCGCCGTGTCCCTGAACAGTGATCGTGTATACAAAGTCTTGCTGTTTTGTTGAATCTAAAGCTTTTTGCACTTCGCCGATCAGAATATCGTCTGTGGGCCAGGTGCCCAGAGGCGTGTACTCTTGAATATTCATCATTTCCTTGCTAATAAAGCTGTCAAATCCCATTTGCGTAAAAGCGTTTTTGCGGCTGTAGAAATTACCGCCGTTGTTGTGTACCACATGGGTGCCATACCCTAAATTATTTCCAAGGTCGGAAGCAATGCTTTCACAGGATTTGGACTTTAGGATGGTCTTGTAAGGATATTCTCCAAGACCGAAAAACTGCATTCCCATGCCAGTCAGAATTTCAAATTCTGAATTTGCAGTGCCTGCCCCGACTACTGGGACTGTCAAATAACCGGAAGAGAAATTCTCGTATAAATGGTCAAAATTAGGAATCGGATTTTGGGAGCAGTTTAAAAATTTAACGTCTTTTGGGTCTATAAAAGATTCCAAGAGGACGCAGATAATATTGGGAAGCTCTTCGACGTCGCTATCTTTTTGATCGATCTTCGACAAAGCGGCGTCCACAGCCTCCTGAGAATAATCTCTGGGAGCGGTCATGCCCTGGTCCATGACACTGGCAGAAAAACTGTAAACAAATCCATAATCTTTGTAACCTTGTGCAATATTTTCAAAATAGTCCGAAAGAATATTGCTGCTGACTGCCGCATTTGTCACCATGGGGATTAAAAATGCAAATAAGCCAATGGCAAGGGTGCTTGCCAGCCGGTTTTGCTTTCCTTGATATTTGGGACCTTTTTTCCACAATACGATGATTCCTGTAACGACTGACGCCACCAGCAGAATGACGGCGATGGCCTCTCCATTGCTGAAATAATTACTCTTCATGGTAAACAAGTCGTTAATCAGCTTTACATCCGTGTAGGTAAAGGGAGTAACTCTCTTTAACAGCACGCATCCATTGATGGTTCCCAGAAACAGCCACACGACGCTGATGATGGTACGCATTAATGCTCTTCTTCGGAAAAAGTATACTAAGTGAAGAGAGGTGAATACAATCAATGAATTATATAAATAGGTAAGCCCGCGGTCGAACATAAATGCAAAGGCGTCGCTAAAGGAGTGCCTTGATATGACCTCGATCAAGAAGCATATGGCGCATGCAAGTATGTAGTGGAATACCAGGGAATAACGGTTTAAATAGGTAATTAGTTTTTCTTTTTGTTCTGGCTTTAGCAATTTTTTACGTTCGATGGAATTTTTACGCTCTCTTTTCTCTGTCTGATGTGCTTTGTATCTTGATTTAAACTTTTGTAAAGTGTTTTTTGCCTGGTTAATCATAAGTTCCCTCCATATATATGAATTTATTATGAACAAATTATGAATATGCATTTTTACATAGCAAAGATTAGCTCACTTTCAAGGAAAAGTCAACTGCTAAATGTAAAATTTACGTTTCGGACAGGAAATATTAAGATTTTCTTTATAAAATGGTGAATTTGCGTATCGAAGGATGAACATATATGGAAAAACATGGCAAAATGACAGAGGGTTAAAAACTTAACAGGCATTTGCAGTTAGGGTTTTGCAGAGCTGAGTCTTCACACTTATAGGATAGGAAATCAAATATTTGAGGAGATTATAGAATATACGGAGCTTAGTGTTGCAGAAGTGGAGCAGCTTGCAGAAGTTCAGACTGTGCAACAATAGTTTTGTAAAGGACTGAGGTAATTTTACAATGGTTGTTGCATAATTACCTTAGATCTTTTATATTAATTTAGGAAATTTATTTAGCATCACAGGAGGACATAAAAGATGATCAATGAAGCAGAGGTGCAGGCATATTTAGAACAGATTGAAAACAGCGGCGGCATTGTATTAGGGCTTGAAAGCATTCGGGAGCTGATGGCGGAGCTTGACAATGTCCAGCAAAAGCTGCAATTTATCCATGTGGCGGGCACTAACGGAAAGGGCTCTGTGTGCGCTATGCTTTCTTCTATCCTAATAGAGGCCGGGATTCGGGTGGGAACATACACTTCGCCTGCTGTATTTGACCGCAGGGAGCAGTATCAGGTTGATGGGAAACGGATTAGCTGGGAGGAGTTTGCAGAGGTTATAGCTCAAGTGAAGACTGCTTGCGAACGAATGAAAGCAAAAGGTAAAATGCAGCCTACCGTGTTCGAGGTGGAGACGGCGGCGGCATTTCTTTATTTTTATCACAAAAAATGCGAAGTCGTAGTGTTGGAAACAGGAATGGGAGGGGAGACAGACGCTACCAATGTGATAACCAAGCCTCTGGTCAGCGTCCTTACTTCTATCAGTATCGATCACATGAGGTTTTTAGGGAACAGCCTGCGTGATATTGCCAAAGTCAAAGCAGGGATTATCAAAGAGGGCTGTCCAGTGGTAGCCACAAAGCAGGAGCCGCAGGTATGCCAGGTGATCGAAGAGGCATGTTGCAGGAAAGGGGTTGCCCTGGTTTACGGCGATGAGAGGCAGGCAGAGCATGTCCGGTATGATACAGGGATCGGAATGCTGCATTTTTGCTATCCTGGCTTGGGTGAGCTTGCCCTTTCCATGTCTGGCGCATATCAAGTGCAGAATGCAGCCTGTGCGATTGAGACGGCAAAGGTGTTGCAAACTATGGGATTTCCTATTACAGACCAGCAACTGCGGACAGGGCTTTCCAACGCTAGGTGGCAAGGCAGATTTTCAACGGTTTTTAAAGAGCCGTTGTTTGTGATGGATGGCGCCCACAATGTCGGGGCTGCCAAAAAATTGCAGGAAACTTTGAAAAGGGGTTTTACAAATTACAAAATAATTTATATAATAGGAGTACTTGCAGATAAAGAGCATGAGCAGATGTTGCAAATCATGCTGCCATTGGCATGGAAGGTATACACGGTGACTCCTTTTCATAAAAGAGCGATGGATGGACAGGCATTGGCAAAAGAAGCGAGCAAGTATCATCAAAAGGTCCGTTATTGCCCCAATATGGAGGAAGCGGTATCTTCCGCCCTAAAGAGTGCAGAAAAAGAGCAAATGTCAATGATACTGGCATTTGGATCGCTGTCTTATCTGAAAGAATTGCGTGAAACTCTCAAGGAGAAGTGAAACTATGATAGATAAGGAAAAAATCAGACAGGGGGTCGCCTTGCTTTTGGAGGGAATTGGAGAAGACATAGGCAGAGAAGGTCTTCAGGGGACTCCAGACAGAATTGCCCGGATGTATGAGGAGATTTTTGCTGGATTGGATCAGAATCCGCAAGAAGCGTTAAGCAAGACGTTTGAAGCGAAACAATGCGGGATCGTATTGGAGAAAGACATTTTGTTTTATTCTGTCTGTGAGCATCATTTGCTTCCCTTTTTTGGAAAAGCGCACCTTGCCTATATCCCGGACGGAAGAGTGGTGGGATTAAGCAAGCTGGCGAGGACAGTGGAAGTCTATGCGAGACGCCCTCAAATCCAGGAACAGCTTTCGACGCAGATTGCAGACGCATTAATGGAGTGCCTAAAGCCAAAAGGCGTAATGGTGATGCTAGAAGCGGAACATATGTGTATGACAATGCGGGGCGTCAAAAAGTCAGGAGCACAGACGGTTACTTTAGCCACCCGGGGCGTTTTTGCAGACAATCGATGTTTCCAAGAAGAATTCTGGCAGATGATGAGACGGTAAAGGAGAGACAAGATGAGAATTGGAAATAAAACATTTGATACAGCAAATACTACCTATATCATGGGGATTTTGAATGTCACCCCGGATTCTTTTTCAGATGGAGGAAAATTTAGCCAAGAAGATGCGGCGCTGCAGCATGTGGAACAGATGATTGCAGAAGGCGCAGACGTCATTGACGTAGGAGGCGAATCCACTAGGCCAGGATATCAAAAGATTACAGAGCAAGAGGAAATTTCAAGGACGGTAGAGATCATAAAGAAAATAAAGCAAAGATTCGATATACCAGTCTCTATTGACACTTACAAAGCCAAGGTAGCAGAGGCGGCGATTGCGGCAGGAGCGGACATGGTCAATGATGTCTGGGGTTTAAAACACGATGATAAGATGGCGTCATTAATTGCAGAGTCTGGCGTCTGCTGCTGCCTGATGCACAACCGCAAGGAGCCAAAATACGCAAGCTTTATAGAGGATCTAAAGTCGGATCTGGAAGAAACGCTGCATCTTGCCAAAGAAGCGGGGATCTCCCCGGATAAGATCATGCTTGATCCCGGAGTGGGTTTTGCAAAGAGTTATCAGCAGAATCTGGAAGTGATCGACAGGCTTGGGGAATTAAAGGAACTTGGATATCCGCTTCTTTTGGGAACATCACGAAAATCCGTTATTGGCTTGACACTGCAGCTTCCAGTGACGGAACGTGTGGAAGGAACGCTGGTAACTACCATATTTGCCCTCTTGGCAGGTTGTGCGTTTGTGCGGGTCCATGATGTCCAGGAAAATAAGAGGGCTATTCAGATGGCAGAGGCGATACGGAAGGGATGGAAAGCAAAATGACGGATTGGGGGCAAGACCAGATCCATATCAAGAATCTGGAGGTATTTGGGAATCATGGCGTATTCCCGGAAGAAAATAAGCTTGGTCAAAAATTCCTGATCAATGTAACAGCGTATCTTCCAATTCGGGAAGCAGGATTAAGGGATGATCTGACAGCTACCATTAATTACGGTGAAATTGCCCGTTTTGTTACGAAATATATGAAAGAACATACTTTTCGACTGATCGAGGCTGTGGCAGAGCAGATGGCAAGGGCGTTGCTGCTGGAATTTCCAGCAATAAACAAAGTGACTCTTGAAGTTTTAAAGCCTTGGGCGCCCATCGGGCTTCCAGTGGAGACAGTTTCCGTGGAAATCACTCGCAGCTGGCATCAGGCTTATGTTGCGATTGGCTCTAATCTTGGGGATCGGGGAGAATATATCAAAAAGGGCATAGAGGCTTTGAAACAAAACAAAGGCTGCCTGGTGGAGCTTGAATCCAAGATTATAACGACCAAGCCTTACGGCGGAGTGGAGCAGCCAGATTTTTTAAACGGCATGATAAAGCTGCGTACGGTGCTATCTCCGGTGGAATTACTGGAGTTTTTGCATGAGGTGGAGCAACTGGCGCACCGGGAACGAAAGATTCATTGGGGCCCTAGGACGCTGGACTTGGATATTATTTTTTATGATGATTTAGTGCTAGATCTTGAGTTTCTCCAAATTCCGCATTCTGATATGCACAACCGGGACTTTGTATTAAAACCGATGGCAGAACTTGCGCCCTGTTACCGCCATCCGCTGAATGGAAAGACGGTTCGGCAGATGCTGGAGGAACTATTAGAAAGGCAAAAGGAAACAAAAAAAGGGCAGGTGTAAGAATATGGAAGAAAACTTTGCATATGAAGCCAGGGGCAATGGAATTTGCATTCTCCGTTGTTACGGTAGCAGCGGAAGCGTGGTGATACCAGAAGAATTGGAAGGACTTCCAGTGACGGAAGTGTCGGCATATGCTTTTGCAGAGGAGATCGAGCAGGAACCGCAATATGACGGCGGTTTTCCATGCATCTGCGGAGAAAAGCTGGAAGAGTTGTATTTGCCTAAGACAGTGCGAAGACTGGGAAGATATATTTTTTATAATTGTGTGAAGCTGCGTAAATTATCTTTCTACAGTAACATTGCCTTTATAGGTGCAGGCGCTTTTACGGGATGCAGGCGCCTTTCCAAGCTGGAAATGCACTGGCTGAAACAAAATTCCTGCCTGCGGGAGATTTTGCAGGATTTAAAGCAGAAAGTGATTGTCGACTGCTATGCAAAGCCAGGGAAAGAAGAGCAGGAGTCGCAAGAGCTTATATTTCGTCTTGTCTTTCCAGAGTTTTACGAGGAGGCTGTGGAGAATACTCCTGCGAGGATTACTTCGACCCAGACGCATGGAGTTGGGATTCAGTATCGCAATGCTTTTTTTCAAACGCGCGTGGTTTTTCAGGAATATGACAGGCTCTTTGAAATTGGAAAATACAATATGGATTTAAAAAATGTGATAGAAATGGCAGTGTCAAGGCTGCGCTATCCATATAAATTGGAAGAGTATGCAAGAAGAAAATATGCTGGCTGGCTGTCAGAACACCTTGAGGCGGGGGCGAATTATTTTTTGTCAAAAGACGACTTGGAAGATCTGCGCTGGCTTGCCCAGGAATTTATTGGCAAGCGTGAGCAGCTAGAGCTGTTCCTAGAAGCCGCAAAGCTGCGGGGACACACGGAAGCAGTCAGCATGTTGCTGGATGTGGGACACAGCAGATTTCCAGGAAACAAAAAGAAGCTTGAGTTGTAATCTAAGAGGAAGGGCGGCAGGATGTTTGAAGAACAATTGGCAAAAAAGGTGGATATATGCAATGAGATTATCAGAGAATGTCGAAACGAGCTCTATCTGAATCTGCGTTTTTTGGATGTTGCGCTTCACAGCCTGGCGCTGCAGCCATCAATAGAGCTTGGGCGTACTGCCACAGATGGCGAGATTTTGCGCTATAACCCTGAATTTTTGATGGAGCACTATCGAAGCGGGAGTTCTTTGGCAAACCGCTGTTATTTACACAGTATTTTTCATTGCTTGATGGGCCATATCTGGAATCCAAGAGGGGATGAGGACAAGCAGCTTTGGGATCTGGCGTGTGACATCGCAGTGGAATCAGTCATCGACGGACTGCCTTGCCGCTGCCTTAGAGTTGCGCCAAAGCCTTATCGCAGAGCAGTGTATCAGGGGCTTGAAAAAAAGCTTTCGGTGCTCAATGGGGAGGGGATATTCTGGGTTCTTCAAAATGCCAGGCCCGATATCCGTGTCGTGGCGCGTCTGATTCAGGAATTTGCCGTTGATGAACATTCTTTGTGGAGACAACAGAGAACTGCAAAAGCCCCTATGGAACAGCAGAATCGATGGAAGGATATCAGGGACAGGATGGAGACGGAGCTGGAAACTTTTTCCAAGGAGGCTGCAAAAGATGCCCAAGGATTGAAAGAGCAGCTTCACGTGGAAAACCGGGAGCGCTATGATTATCGGGAGTTTTTGAAGAAATTCTGCGTTTGGAAGGAAGAAATGAAAGTGGACTTGGACAGCTTCGATTATATTTTCTATCATTATGGCATGGAATTATATGGGAACATGCCTTTGATTGAACATTTGGAGACACAAGAAATACAGCGGATCGAAGATTTCGTAATCGTGATTGACACATCTATGTCCTGCAAAATGGGGCTTGTCCAGAAGTTTTTGGAAGAGACATATGGCATCTTAAGCCAGTCGCAGTCTTTCTATCGTAAATTTTGCATTCATATTATTCAGTGTGATGAAAATGTTCAATCAGATGTTGTCATTCGGAACAAGCAAGAGCTGCAAAGTTATATGGAGCAATTTGAGCTCAAGGGGCTGGGCGGAACAGATTTTCGCCCAGCATTTGAGTATGTCAGCACACTGCTGGCAAAAAAGACCTTTCACAAGTTGCGGGGGCTGATCTATTTTACAGATGGATATGGCGCCTTTCCTTTGAAAAAGCCTCCGTTTGACACGGCGTTTGTGTTCTTTCAGGGCGATTATCTGGACGTGGACGTGCCGCCCTGGGCGATGAAGCTCATCTTAGACGAGAGGGAATTGGGACAGACTGTGGACATAGTACGGTAAATATGGAGGTAGCCATGAATATAAAGCGGACGAAGCAAGAGATTAAGGATACCATAGCGGCATATTTAAGAAAGGATGCATATGGGGAATATGAAATTCCCGTGATCCGTCAGCGTCCTATTTTCCTGCTGGGGTCCCCGGGGATTGGCAAGACACAGATTATGGAACAGATTTCAAAAGAATGCGGGATCGGCCTAGTGTCATATACTATCACCCATCATACAAGGCAGAGCGCTATTGGCCTGCCTTTTATCTCGAAAAGACAGTACCAGTCCACCGAGTATGCCGTTACTGAGTATACTATGAGTGAGATCGTGGCTTCTGTCTACGAGAAGATGGAAGAGACAGGCTTGCGCCAGGGAATCCTGTTTTTAGACGAGATCAACTGTGTCTCAGAGACCTTGGCTCCGGCAATGCTTCAGTTTTTGCAGTGTAAATCTTTTGGAAATCATAAAATACCGCAAGGATGGGTGATCGTGGCAGCGGGGAATCCGCCGGAGTACAACCGTTCTGTACGGGAGTTTGACGTAGTCACCATGGACCGGGTGAAGAAGATCGAGGTGGAAGCAGATTTTGAGGTTTGGAAAGAATATGCTTACAGTCAGGGAATTCATGGAGCAGTGGTTTCCTATTTGAATATCAGAAAACAGAATTTCTATCAGATGGAGACTACCATAGACGGCAGGAATTTTGCTACGCCAAGAGGCTGGGAAGATCTATCTAATTTGATTCAAGTGTACGAGAAAATGGGAAAAATAGCGGACCGGGAAGTAGTGGCGCAGTATATCCAGCATCCGAAGATCGCCAAAGATTTTGCCAACTATCTCGAATTATATGGCAAGTATCAGACTGATTACCAGATTGAGGAGATTTTAAAAGGGAATCCAGATCAAGTCCTTCTTAAAAAAGTAGCGCATGCCTCTTTTGACGAGAGGCTCAGCGTGTTAGGATTGCTGATTTCTAGGGTCAATGAGACATTGCGCGCCTCGATGCAGTTGGAGTGGTATATGCAAGAGCTCCACGAATGCCTAGTAGAATACAAGGAACTTGTCATTTCTGGACCCAAAGCGCCAAACGGACAGCAGTTGTTCTCAGATGTGTTAAATAAATATATTTTAAATTATAATACAAAGAAAAAGGCGCAGGTTTTGGGACGAAAGGAAGATCAAAGGTGTAAAAGAGTGATCACGGCATTGGAAAGTCTGCAACAGTCCTTGAAGATCGAGGGGATCCAGGAACGAGAAACGGCGCTTTTACATGTCAAAGAGCTATTTCACCAGGAAAATGAAAGCTTTGAATCTAAGCGTCGGGAGGCTGGCCAGATGTTGGAATATGTTTTTGACTTTTTGGAGGGGGCTTTTGGGAACAGCCAGGAAATGGTAATATTTATTACAGAATTAAATTCTAATTCTGATAGCGTAAGCTTCCTGCAGAACTGTGCATGTGAGCGGTATTACCGTTATAATAAGGAATTGTTGTTTGATGAGAAGCGCAGGAACCTGCTAGAGAGGATGTCATAGAAAAATGAAAAAAACTACGGTATTATTTGATTTAGATGGAACTTTGGTCAATACCGGGGAGGGCGTCACTAAGAGCGTCCGCCATGCGTTGGGACAGCTTGGAATCTTTGAGACGGATCAGCGAAGATTGGAACGCTTTATCGGGCCGCCGCTGGTGGAGTCGTTTGCCAGGGAATATGGATTTTCAGAAGAGAAATCAAATCAGGCTGTTGCTTTTTTCCGGCAGAGGTATGAGACGGTGGGCGTTTATGAGTGTTTCTTATACCCGGATGTGAAAAGTTCTTTGAAGCGGCTGCGAGAACTGGGCTTTGAGCTTGGCGTTGCTTCTTCCAAAAGAGAAGACTTCTGTCACGTGGTTTTGGAATATTTAAAGCTGGATCAGTATTTTGACTTGATTGGAGGCGCCAGCGACGCAGGCGCAAGTACCAAAATAGAGGTGCTCGAAGATGTGATGAAGCGTCTTGCGATTCAAGACCGCAGCCAGGCAGTGCTGATCGGCGATACCAAATATGACGCCCAGGGAGCCAGCCAGGCAGGGATCGACTGCATTGGGGTCACATATGGATTTGAACAGGATTTTGATGAGATGAAAAAAGCAGGGGTGCTTGCGATTTTTGACAGTTTGCCGCAAGTGGTGGATTTCCTGGAAAACAGCCAGGTTGAGAGTCAGTGATTGTAAATTATGGGAAAATGCTTTAAGTCTTTCTGAAATATTGCCGATATATAAGTCAGCTATGGAAGGCACTTATATCTCAAGGATGGGTAGAGATAAGTGTCTTTTTTATCTTTAGAAAGGAGCAATGAGTATGTTAGACAGAGTACAAGCCAGTAACGGAACAGGATATTTTTCACAGGCAGTTTCAGGGTATGCAAAACAGAATCAGCCATCGACAGGACAGATTGGCGAGAGCTCAAAGGTGATTCATGAATTTTCATCAAAAGAATGGGATAGGCTATTGCATGAGGCAGACCATGCGATTGCAAAGTATCAGGAGGATTTGCAAGAGCGCGGCAAAGAAGCGCTGGATCAGAAAAAGGAACAGACACAAGCTTATGTTTTAGGAAGCGGCGCAAGGGCGGCAGCGGAACTAAAACGGTTGCTTGAAGGCGGCAATGCCCAAGAACAACAAGCGCCACAGGCTGGCAGCGAAAGCAAAGCTGTTTTTCGGGAACTTGGAACATGGGAGATTCAAACTGCCGCTGATCACACGGTGTCAGACGAGGCGATTCAAAAAATTTTGGGGATGGATAAACAGGCGCCGTATTCTCTGATGGCGGATGAGAACGGCGTCGTAGATTACAATGGCGTCAAGTTTCAGTGCGACTATGAGAATAACCGTATCTGTCTGGGGGACGTGTCTAATCCAAAGAATTGTATTTCCGTCTCTCTGGAAGAAGGAGGGTGCCTGGTATTTAACCGGGAGAATATCGGGGACTTGTCTAAAGCGATCGGGATGTTTTCCCCAGAGGACGTGAATCGTATCATGCGTGCAATTGCCCAGGATGCGAAATTAAAGCAGATTCAAATGCAGATTGAGGATGACGCCAGCGGCATCGAAGTGTTAGAACGTCCAAAAGAGGAAGGGGCGGAACATGCATAGAAGGATTCTCTTAACAAGGAGAATTGAAAAACATAAATGATTTGGCAAAGAAAGGTTTGAGAGATATGCTCCTAAGAGAAAGTCGAGTATTTAAATCATGGAATGTAATTTATCCAGTGCTTATTTATTTTGTAGTGACCAATCTGTCAATGTCGCTGTTTACGATGTTAGCAGTATTTTTAGGAGCAGATCCCCAGGAGCAGTATATGATGCTGCATACGGTGGTAGCAGCGGTGACCATTCCTTTTATTGCCTGGCATTATCAAAAAGATAAAGCACAGCCTACAGTATTTTGGGAACATATGGAGCTGGAATGGAACAAGAAAACGATGGCGGTCCGGGTTTCTAACGGGGTACTGATGTTTTTCGCCGGAGCCTTTGTTGGCATTGCACTTAATAATATATTGATACTTTCTGCCCTGGAGGAAGTTTCACAGGGGTATCAGGAAGTGAATCAGCAGTTTTTTGCCGGAGGGCTCTTGTATGAGCTTCTCGGAGCCTGTCTGCTGACGCCTTTTTTGGAAGAGCTCTTATACCGCAGCGTGGTCTATGCAAGGCTCTGCGACATGATGATCTTAGATAATGAGGAAAAAACAGAAAAGGGCAAGAGGCGGGAATGGCAAAGCCGTATCCTTGCCATGGCGCTTTCGGCACTGCTGTTCGGAGCGCTTCATATGAATTTAGTCCAGTTTGTCTACGCAGGGATTTTAGGATTTCTTCTTGCCTGGCTCCTGGAAAAAACAGCTCATTTTTATGGAGCTTTCCTGGCGCATATGGGGGCGAACCTGATGTCTGTGTTGCGGGTGGAAACGGGACTGTTTTCCTGGATGGAACCAGAAAAGACGATTTTTTATGGAGCTACGGCGGCGTTTGCGGCGATGGGGCTTGTCTGCATTGCCGTCATTCAATTCCTTTGGAAACGCCAGCCTGAAAGTGGCAGAGTATAGAGGGATTGAGGATAAGATTATGGAAAGGAATTTGACATCTGGCAGCGTGTTTCGCAATATTGCATATTTTTCGCTGCCTTATATTTTATCGTATTTTTTGCAGACCTTATATGGGATGGCAGATTTATTTATTATCGGGCAGTTTAACGGAGTGCAGGAAATCACGGCGATTTCTGTTGGAAGCCAGGTGATGCACATGCTGACGGTGATGATAGTCGGCCTTGCCATGGGATCTACGGTAACCATTGGAAAAGCTATCGGCGCCAAGCGGCCGGAACGTGCTTCCTGGGCAATTGGCAATACGGTGACCTTGTTTATGGGAGTGTCTGCTGCATTTACGGCTTTGCTTTTGCTACTGGTAAAATCTGTCGTTTCGCTGATGTCGACCCCGGTTCAGGCAGCTCCGGCGACGGTTACATATCTTACGATCTGCTTTGCCGGGATTCCATTTATTACGGCGTATAATATTATAAGCTCGGTGTTTCGGGGACTGGGAGATTCTAAGAGCCCTATGTATTTCATTGCGGTTGCCTGTGCAACCAATATTGCATTGGATTATCTGCTGATCGGCGTATTTCAGATGGGAGCTGCGGGAGCCGCATTGGGAACCACCCTTTCCCAGACGCTGAGCGTGGTTCTGGCATTGACGGTTATTGTTCGGCAGAAAACGGGAGTCCGGTTGCAAAGACGGCATTTTGTCCCTCAGCCGGAAACCATGGGACAAATTCTAAAGATCGGCGTCCCGGTGGCGCTGCAGGATGGATTTATTCAGATCGCGTTTATCGTGATTACCGTGATTGCCAACCAAAGAGGGCTGAATGACGCTGCTGCGGTTGGAATTGTCGAAAAAATAATCGGCGTGGTGTTTCTGGTGCCTTCTACCATGCTTTCCACAGTTTCTGCCCTTTCTGCGCAGAATATCGGGGCAGGCAAGCATGACCGTGCGGCAGAGACTTTGCGCTATGCTGTGCTGATCACGGTGGGATATGGGTTGGCAGTGTCAGTGGCTGCGCAGTTTGCCGCTTCCGGAATCTTAAGGGCATTTACGGCGGATGCAGCAGTCGTTTTGCTGGGGACACAGTATTTAAAGGGATATATCTGGGATTGTATTTTTGCGGGCATACATTTTTCATTCAGCGGTTATTTCTGTGCGTATGGCAGATCAGGAATTTCGTTTTTTCATAATTTCCTGTCTATCGTCTGCGTGCGCATACCTGGAGCGTTCCTGACGTCAAGATACTTTGCAGACACGCTGTTTCCCATGGGGCTTGCTGCGCCGGGAGGATCTTTGCTGTCTGTTTTGATTTGTCTGGCGGCATTTGCCTGGATGCAGCGAAAGGGGACTGATTCTTAATCTGAGGCTGATGTGATGATATTTTAAGACAATTTGGAAGATATTTTGAAAAGGATCAGCTGGCATATGTTTTACAGTAAAAGGGAGCTGACGCATGGATAGGTGATTTGGTTATTCTTGCGTCAGCCCCCTCTTAGCTTGTATGACTGATTTGCAGATTTAATATTTATTATTATAGTGCATCAGAATCATGTTCAGGGAGTGATCCTCGTCCATCATATGATGATAGATATTGTAAAATCCAGCGCAAAATGCCTGTGTTTGCGCAATGATCTGATTAAAGTTCTTTTCCAATGCCTCTAAGATGCTGCCATTCATATTGCAAGCCTGATACTTTTTGCGTAATGAGTCAAAGAGCGTTGCCTGGCAAGACAGCGAGGCATTCCGCTGACAGGCGAGGGCGTTGCTCATCAGATAGGATAAGGCAACGACTTCGGCAACCGGGGAAGGAGTGAAATTTATAGTCCGGTTGTTAGTCCAGGATTCCAGCAACAGGAAAGAATCATTAATGGTTTTCAGTATTTGCGATTCTACATTTCCAGAAAGAATGTTGCGAGTCACATCCTGGGTCGAAGCTTGGTACAGAGCCGTCATGTACTGATTGTAATCCATTATGTCAGACATTTTGGAGGACAGGGAGATTTTGCCAATGTTATGGAGCGTGGCTGCAAGCTGTACGGTTTTCAGGGAATCGGCATTCATTCTCAGGGTGTGCGCAATGTTCCCGCTTAACTGAACAGCATAGTTGGTATGCAGCGCCGTGTATTCGCTACGAAAATCTACAGAGTAAATAAAGGTTTTAAGATAATTATGTATTTGTGCCTCTGTAAGGGTAAAATAATCCCTGATGTAAGCGTTTAATTCCTGCTGGTATTCCATGGACTGAATATGCTCCAGCAGATGATATTGTTCCTCTGAATGCCAAAACCAACGGATATCAGAGGGAAGAAAAGCTGCTCCGCTGCTCTTTTCCAAATAGGAATTCAAACTATCAGCATCGCTCATCACACAGAAAATGTCAATGCGGTCTGCAAGATAGATCAGCTTGGCAATGTCTCTGTGATAACTGTCAATGGGAACCGGATAGTATTGAGCATTACAGTGATGATGGTATAAAATAATATCTGCGTACTCCGGCAGAGGGGAAAAGGTTTTAAAGAGGAGGTAGCCGAACACGGAGTGTTCCATGCGGTCGTTGAGATCAAAGCTTAACATGGAATCAATTTCTTCCTCCTGGTATGCCCCGATGTCGTGAAGCAGCCCCAGCATAAAGATGTTTTGTTTTTCTTGCTGGGTATATCTTCTGGTATCCTCTAGCATCTTCATAAGAATATAGGCGACACGTTCTCCATGGTTGATCAGCCTTGGATCCAGATGATGAAAAGAATGACGGATAACATCCACAATATTGATGAGAGGCGGTCCATTCATACTACATACCTCCATTCCAAAATAATCTTTAAAATACTATTTGCTTTACACGCACAATCTATATTATAATTATAGTAAATTTCATGACCTGTGTCAATAAAACAATCCTTGCGAAAGAGGGAAAGCTGTGGTTTCGTTCTTCGCTGCCACAGACGTTATGTACGATGAAAGGAGAGCTTATGAACAGAGTGATTATGGGGGATTTTACGCCCCCAATGATTTTGGCAAATGCTGATGGGAAAGGAGTGACAGACAACTTGGCAGATCTGGAAGATCTGCAGAGAATGGCGGAGCCGGGAGTGCTGAAAGGCTATGTGGATAAATTAGTTCCAATCCTTGGAGATTTTGCCGTGCGCATGCTGTTTGCCCTTTTGATCTACGTGGTTGGACGACGGATCATCAAATGGCTTAGAAAGCTGTTGCGCAGGGCGTTGGAGCGTTCCGATCTGGATGCAGGCGTATGCCAGTTCATGGATTCTTCCGTCAAGATTTTATTGAATATCATTTTAGTCCTGGCGGTTATCAGTCAGTTGGGAATAGCTACTACCTCTGTAGTGGCGGTGCTTGGTTCTGCAGGTCTTGCCGCAGGTCTCGCATTACAGGGGAGCCTTGCTAATTTTGCGGGCGGCGTGTTAATTTTACTGTTTAAACCTTTTAAAGTTGGGGACTATATTATAGAAGACACGCACAAAAATGAGGGAACCGTGTCAGAAATAATGATTTTTTATACCAAGCTAGCGACTACCGATAACCGGACAGTGGTGATTCCCAATGGAACGCTTGCCAATTCCAGCCTTACCAATGTGACTTGTGCGGATAAACGGCGTGTAGATTTATATGTTGGGATTTCTTATGAAGCCGACGTCAAAAAGGCAAAAGCTCTTTTGGAAAGGATGGCAGAGAACGAAGATGCGCGGCTCAAAGAGGAAGAGTGCAAAGTATTTGTAGACGCTCTGGAGGACAGCAGCGTACGGCTTGGCTGCAGGCTTTGGGTAGCTGCCTCAGATTATTGGACGGTAAAATGGCGGCTGACGGAAGAGATCAAGGCCGTATTTGATGAGAACCATATTGAGATACCCTATAACCATCTAACAGTTTCTTTGAAGCAGGAGTAGGCGAAAGCCGTTGATTTCATTGACAATACAGGCGAAATGTGCTAACCTTTACCTTAGTGCTAAGGAGTAAAGGGAGTCAGGAGGAAGCATTTTTATGCAGCAGGGAACGGTAAAGTGGTTTAACGCTAAAAAGGGTTATGGTTTTATTTCAGATGCAAAGGGTAATGACGTGTTTGTTCATTTTTCTGCGCTGAACATGGAGGGATTCAAGGAATTGAAGGATGGCGAGGCAGTGGATTTTGAAGTGGTAGAAGGAGAAAAAGGGCCGCAGGCTTCAAATGTCGTGCGTCTGTCATAAGGATTCTGACATCAAAGGACGAACCGAGGAGGCTGTCGCACGAAGATATTTACTTGCTCAAAAGGTCTTGCCGCTTATGTGGCAAAGACAGAATGCACAAAATAATTCTGGGAAGCTAGCTTCCCAAGATAATCTTTGCGCATTTTGTTTGCATTACTTTGCAATGTAAGCCTTTTGAACAAGTAGATATCTTCGTGTGACGGTCTCTTATTAAGTTAAGCATATTGAAAGGATTAGGACTATGAAGGTAAATGATTTGGCAGCATATGAGGTGCTGGAAGAAACAAAACTGGAAGACATTAAGTCTGTGGGCTGCCTGCTTAGGCATAAAAAGAGCGGGGCGAAAATCAGCTTGATTTCCAATGATGATGAGAACAAGGTGTTTTATATCGGATTCCGCACTCCGTCATTGGATAGCACAGGAGCAGCGCATATTCTGGAACATTCTGTTCTCTGCGGCTCTGAGAAATTTCCGGTGAAGGATCCCTTTGTGGAGTTGGTGAAAAGTTCCCTGAATACATTTTTAAATGCCATGACTTATGCAGATAAGACGATTTATCCGGTGGCAAGCTGTAATGATAAAGATTTTCAAAATCTGATGGAGGTATATCTTGATGCGGTGCTCTATCCCAATATTTATAAGCACAAAGAAATCTTTTGCCAGGAAGGATGGCACTATGAAATGGATGACCTGGATGCGCCTCTTACGGTGAACGGGGTCGTTTACAATGAGATGAAAGGCGTGTTTTCTTCTCCCGACGAGGTGCTTAGCAGGGAGATACTAAGCGCCCTTTACCCTGATACCTCCTATTCCTTTGAGTCTGGGGGAGATCCAGATGTAATCCCGGAATTGTCTTATGAGAGATTCCTTGCGTTTCACCAGAAATATTATCATCCTGCTAATTCTTATATTTATCTCTATGGAAATATGGATATGGCGCAAAAATTAGACTGGCTCGACCGGGAATATCTCAGTAAGTTTGAACAGATTGCAGTGGATTCTAAGATCAAGCAACAAAAGCCATTCTCAGAAGTCCGGGAGGTGGAATTTGATTATCACATTTCCAGCGGTGAATCTTTGGAAGACAATACGTATCTGTCTTACAATGTAAGTACGGGGACTATTCTGGATAAGACGCTTTATGTGGCGTTCGATATTTTAGACTATGCGTTGCTTTCTGCGCCTGGCGCTCCTCTAAAACAGGCGCTTTTGGACGCTAAGATTGCAAAAGACATCATGGCATCGTATGACAATTCTACATTGCAGCCGATGTTTTCGATCATAGCCAAGAACAGCAATATAGACAAGAAAGAAGAATTCTTGGAGATTATAAAGCGGGTGCTGCAAGAACAGGCAGAGCAGGGCGTCAATCGCAAATCGCTGCTTGCCGGGCTTAACAGTTATGAATTTCAATACCGTGAGGGAGACTTTGGCTCCTATCCCAAGGGATTAATGTTTGGAATTAAATGCCTGGATAGCTGGCTGTATGATGACGGCAAGCCTTTTTTGCATATCGAGGAGCTTGGCGTGATTGAGTTTTTGAAGGAACAGGCAGACAAAGGTTATTTTGAGCAGTTGATCCGTCAGTATCTGCTGGATAATACGCATGCGGCCGTGGTAATAGCAAGGCCTAAGCATGGTCTTCATGCGAAAAAAGAAGAGCTTCTCGCACAGAAGCTTAAGACATACAAGGATTCACTAAGCGTGCAAGAGCAGCAGGAAATTGTTGCTTTTACCCATCACTTGAAAGCATATCAGGAGCAACCCTCGGCGCCGGAGGACATGCAGAAGCTGCCTGTCCTAACAAGGGAGGATATTAAGAAAGAAGGGGAGAAGCTTTCTATTCGTGAGAAATATGTCAAAGATACGCTGTTTTTGTGTCATGACGTTGCCTCCAATGGAATTGCTTATTTCAGCTTTATGTTTGACGTCACGGCGCTTGCCCCAGAGAAGATTCCATATTTGGGCATTCTAAAATCCGTACTGGGATATGTGGATACGAAATCCCATTCTTTCCAGGAACTTGCCAACGAGATTAATCTTCATACGGGCGGAATTTTCAGCAGTATTGGGATTTATCCACATGTGGAACAAGAACTTGTCTCGTTGAAATATGAAGTGAAAGCGAAAGCGCTCTATCAGGAGATTCCCAAAGCGATAGAAATCATAAAAGAAATTTTGTCTGGGAGCAATTACAGAACGCAAGAGCGTCTCTATGAGATCCTAGCGCAGCTGAAATCAAGGCTGCAGATGAGCTTAAGCGCTGCGGGACATTCCATTTCTTCAATGCGCGCCATGTCCTATTTTTCTGAGAGCGCAAAATATACGGATATGACGCAGGGAATTGAATTTTATCAGCTTGTCAAGGAGTTGGAGGAGAATTTTGAGGAGCGAAAGGATGCGTTAAGCCAGACGCTGGAAGACTTGGCGAAAGAAATTTTCTGCAAGCAAAACATGATGGTGAGCATCGGGGCTGAGTCCGAGGGCATGGCTTGCGTAGAACGGGAACTAGACGGGCTCAAAGGCGTTCTGCAGCAAAAAGAAAGAGAAACTCAGAAAAAGCCGCTGCTTTTGGAACGTAAGAACGAAGGATTCCTGGATGCGTCCCAAGTGCAGTATGTTTCCAGAGCAGGCAATTTCCGCAAAGCAGGTTACGTCTATACAGGAGCGCTGCGCATTCTCAAAGTGTTGCTAAGTTATGATTACCTCTGGATTAACGTCCGTGTAAAGGGAGGCGCTTATGGATGCATGAGCGGCTTTACTAGAAAAGGCGACGCCTATTTCACATCCTACCGTGATCCCAACCTGGGAGCGACCAATCAGGTATATCAGGGGATCCCGGAATATTTAGAACAGTTTGACGTGGATGAAAAAGAGATGACCAAATATATTATCGGAACTTTCAGCGCCCTGGATGCGCCTCTGACGCCTGCCGCAAAGACCGGGCGCAGCGCAACAGCTTATTTGACGGGGGTGACGGATGAGATGTTGCAGAAGGAGCGGGAGGAAATTCTCAATGCACGCCAGGAGGATATTCGAAGCTTATCTGGGATTGTCCGCGCAGTGCTGGAAGAAAACGCATTTTGCGTCATTGGCAATGAGGAGAAGCTTACGGAAGAGAAAGAATTGTTTCAGGAGCTGAAAAACCTGTATTAAATACTAAAGGAGAATATATGGAAGCGAATTTAAAATCTGGATTTGTGACGCTGATTGGCAGACCTAACGTGGGAAAGTCTACCTTGATGAACTGCCTGATCGGGCAAAAGATTGCCATTACCTCTAAAAAGCCGCAGACGACCCGAAACCGGATTCAGACGGTATACACAGAGGAGAGCAAGGGACAGATCGTATTTCTGGATACCCCCGGAATACACAAGGCGAAAAACAAGCTCGGAGAATATATGGTAAATGTGGCGGAACGGACGCTGCGGGAGGTGGATGTGATTCTCTGGCTGGTGGAACCCAGCAATTTCATCGGCGCAGGGGAACGGCATATCTTAGAAATGCTAAAGAAGACAGATACGCCAGTGATCCTTATCATCAATAAGACAGACATGGTAAAAAGGGAAGAAATTCTCGGCTTTATTGACACATATCGAAAGGAGTACGATTTTGCGGAGATTGTTCCCCTGTCTGCTTTGCGGGGGGAAAATACGGAGATTTTACCTGATTTGATTTTTAAATATCTGACCTATGGACCGATGTTCTATGATGAAGACACGATTACCGACCAGCCAGAACGCCAGATTGTGGCAGAGATCATCCGCGAGAAGTCTCTTCACGCACTTGAGGAAGAAGTGCCTCATGGCATTGCAGTGACGATCGAACGGATGAAGGAACGTGGTAAAAAGGGGATCGTGGATATCGACGCTACCATCGTGTGCGAGCGTGATTCTCACAAGGGCATTATTATAGGAAAGGGCGGAAACATGCTGAAAAAAATCGGCACCAATGCCAGGTATGAGATCGAGCGCCTGCTGGATTGCAAGGTCAATCTCAAGCTTTGGGTCAAAGTGAAAAAGGATTGGCGGGACAGTGATTATCTGATCAAAAATTTTGGCTATCGTGAGAATGAGGACTATTGAGATAAGGATGGAAAGCAGAAACAGTTCTGCCAGATTTTGATAGTATAAGCATATGCGGACAGGAAACCCTAAGATATAGAGATAACGCTGGCTAAAGTTTTCCGATGGAAAAGTACAGCAGATAAACAGAAGAACAGGGGGATGCCGCAATGATAGAGCAGGAATGGATAAAATTTTCAAGTACCGGAAGCATTGAGGATTATTTAAGCTACAAGAGCCGTCAGGAGGCAGAGAGCGCATATAGAGACGCCTCTGCCAGCATGCTTGCCGGCAGCAATGGATTGGACAGGAGTGTGAACGGATATGGGGCAGACCATAGTGCTGACGGGCATGGTGTTATCAGCAGCCCCGGTGGGGGAATATGACAAGCGGATTGTAATTCTGACCAGGGAACGGGGAAAAATGTCAGCTTTTGCCCGGGGAGCGAGACGTCCAGGCAGCCAGGTGATGGCGGCGAGTAATCCTTTTGCATTTGGGCAGTTTGAAGCTTTTGAGGGAAAAAATTCCTATACGGTCGTTAAAGCTGATATTTCCAATTATTTTCGAGATCTTGCGAGAGATTTGGACGGAGCTTATTATGGATTTTATTTTCTGGAGCTGGCAGACTATTACGCTAGGGAAAATATGGACGAGACGCCGATGCTGAAGCTTTTGTACCAGTCGTTGCGGGCTTTGGAGAATCAAAGCCTGCCGAATCGGCTGGTGCGCAGGATCTTTGAGCTGAGAGCCATGGCAGAGAACGGGGAAGCTCCCAATGTGTTTTCTTGCCTGAATTGTGGCAAAGAAGAACAGCTTTCTTATTTTCAGGTGGACAGAGGGGGAACGCTCTGCAAAGATTGTGGCACAAAAAAGCATGTCAGCGAGCTCGACGGCTCCACCTTGTATACCCTGCAATACATTCTCACTTCACGCATTGAAAAATTGTATACGTTTACAGTTTCACTCGAGGTTTTGGAAAAGTTAGAATGGGTTATGAATGATTACATGAAATTTTACATAGACAGGAAGTTTCATTCGCTGCAGGTGCTGGAAGAAAACCAAGGATTTGAAAGGTTGTTTGCCAATGAGAAACTCATTTGAGTTTCCTCATTTTGCAATTCATAGTACCGAAAGAGGGGTGTCGCACTAAGATATTGGCTTGTTCAAAAGATCTTGCTGCTGATGCGACACCCCCATTTTATTTGCATTGCTTTGCAATGGAAACCTTTTGACCAAGTAAATATCTTAGTGCGACACCCCCAAAATGTTTATGTGCATTTTGTTTGTATTGCTTTGCAATGTAAGCCTATTGAACAAGCGAATATGTTAGTGCGATAGCCCTGCTTTGCACATAAAAGCATTCTGGAAACCTAGCTTTTCAGACGCTTTTTATGCAAGACCTTTTAGCACTATAAAGCCGGCTGTTATAAAAAATGGGGAAACTCAAAGAAAATCAGCAGTTGCAATAAATCACCGAAAAGGTTATAATATTTGAGATTCACGTTAAGACTTAGGAGGTTGATTTATGAGAAGAATAATTTCCATCAGTCTGGTTTGTCTGTTGATGACCGGATTATTCAGCGCATGCGGAAAATCTTTGGAAGCAGACCGTGATACTGTATATATACAGAAGAAAGGCTCCATTATTGGAGCGGCTATTGCGGATTTTGACAAAGATTACTATGATGAAGAAGAGCTGAAAGCATTTGCAGAGGAGAGAGTACAAGAGTATCAAGAGGAGCATGGAAAGAACAGCGTGACCATTGATAAGTTCTCAGTGGAGGAAGGGACGGCAAAACTTTATATGAAGTATGCTGGCTATGAGGATTATCAGGAATTTAATGAAGTGACGCTGTTTTCTGGCACTGTTCCGCAGGCATTGGCAGCAGGATTTACCTTTGATACAGATTTTACAAAGATAAAGGATGGGAAAGCGGCTGGAAGTGTCGAGAATACCGAAGTGGTAGATACAGATTATAAGGTGGTCGTTTTAAGCGAGAAAGTGGAAGTCAAGGTAGACGGTTCCGTGCAATATATGTCTTCGGATTATACATCATTGAAAGGGAAAGACACAGTAACCGTTCAAGTTCCAGAGGAAGCGGGGGACGGGGAAGAGTTGTCTTTGGTCTATATCGTTTATAAGTAAGAGGGTATTGTTTTTAGGAAAAAGAAAGAGGTAAAAGAGTGAAAGAATTTGTTAATTGTTTCACGAACTACCTGTTTGTGCTATAAAGTGCACAGAATGGAGGAAATCATGGAAAAAACGATGGAAAAAATCGTGGCATTGGCTAAGGCCAGAGGCTTCGTGTATCCGGGGTCGGAAATATATGGCGGTCTTGCCAATACCTGGGATTATGGAAATCTTGGCGTGGAGTTGAAAAATAATGTCAAAAAGGCATGGTGGCAGAAGTTTGTCATGGAAAATCCCCATAACGTAGGCGTGGATTGTGCGATTTTGATGAATCCTCAAACATGGGTTGCCTCTGGGCACCTTGGCGGATTTTCAGATCCTTTGATGGACTGCAAGGAGTGTCATGAACGTTTCCGCGCTGACAAGATCATCGAAGATTTTGCAGAAGAAAAGGGGATTGCGTTGGAATCTTCCGTCGATGGATGGAGCCAGGAAGAGATGGTGAAATTTATAGAGAGCAACCAGATTCCCTGCCCTACTTGCGGGAAACATAATTTTACAGATATCCGTCAGTTTAACTTGATGTTTAAAACGTTCCAAGGCGTTACAGAGGACGCCAAAAATACGGTGTACTTAAGACCGGAGACGGCGCAGGGCATTTTTGTGAACTTTAAGAATGTCCAGAGAACTTCCAGAAAGAAGATTCCTTTTGGGATCTGCCAAATCGGGAAATCTTTCCGAAATGAGATCACTCCCGGAAACTTTACATTCCGTACCCGGGAATTTGAGCAGATGGAGCTGGAATTCTTCTGTGAGCCTGGCACGGATCTGGAGTGGTTCCAATATTGGAGAGGATTCTGCCGTGACTGGCTGTTGTCGCTTGGCATGAAAGAAGAAGAATTGCGATTGCGAGACCATGATCCGGCAGAGCTTGCTTTTTACAGCAAGGCCACCACGGATTTTGAATTCCTGTTTCCGTTTGGATGGGGCGAATTGTGGGGCATTGCCGATCGCACCGACTATGACCTGACCCAGC
This sequence comes from uncultured Lachnospiraceae bacterium, assembly GCA_910576975.1. Taxonomy (GTDB): domain Bacteria; phylum Bacillota; class Clostridia; order Lachnospirales; family Lachnospiraceae; genus Petralouisia. The sequence continues at coordinate 5,090 of CAJTJY010000018.1, read as the reverse complement.
ATCAGAATACCTCTGGACAGGATATGAGTTATTTTGACGATGAAAAGAAAGAGAAGTATATTCCTTATGTCATTGAACCCTCCCTGGGCGCAGACCGGGTGGTTCTGGCGTTCTTGTGTGCAGCTTATGATGAGGAAAATCTTGGAACGGAAGAAAAGCCGGATATGAGGACGGTGCTTCATTTCCATCCGGCATTGGCTCCGGTGAAAATTGGCGTGCTGCCTCTTTCTAAGAAATTAAATGAAGGCGCGGAAAAGATCTATGCTCAGTTGTCTAAGAAATTTAACTGCGAATTTGACGACAGGGGGAATATTGGAAAGCGTTACCGGAGACAGGACGAGATTGGGACGCCTTTCTGCGTTACATATGATTTTGAGTCGGAAAACGATGGCGCTGTAACTGTGCGTGACCGTGATTCGATGGAACAGGAAAGGATTAAAATTGAGGACTTAGACGCATACTTTGCTGAGAAGTTTGATTTTTAATGGGAACAGGCATTTGGAGTATCTTCCAAATGCCTGTTTTTGGAAAAAAGTGTCCAGAATCAAGAAAAAAATGTTGCTAATCGAAAAAAGTATGTTACAATATTTATATGTACTTTTAAAGCAGGGTGCATGCAAGTGCTAATTTGTGAGAATCCGCCGTCTGGTGTAGCGTACACTGGAACATCAATCACTTATCCATGGACAGGCTTTTCCCTGTGAATGGATAAGTGATTGTCAGAACACGGATGAATCACATAATAATTACTATAAGTATGTAGGAGGAATTTTCAAATGGCAAACAAATGGGTTTACCTCTTCAAAGAGGGAAATGCAAGCATGCGTGAGCTTCTTGGTGGAAAAGGCGCGAATCTTGCTGAAATGACTAGCTTAGGCCTTCCAGTGCCACAGGGTTTCACAATCACGACGGAAGCTTGTACACAGTATTATGAGGATGGACGTCAGATCAACGAGGAGATCCAGGGTCAAATTAATGAGTACATTGGCAAGATGGAAGAGATTACAGGTAAGAAATTCGGCGATACTGAGAATCCGCTTTTGGTTTCCGTTCGTTCTGGCGCAAGAGCTTCCATGCCTGGTATGATGGACACCATTTTGAACCTGGGACTGAATGAGACTGTTGTAAATGTAATTGCTGAGAAGTCCAATAATCCTCGCTGGGCTTGGGACTGCTACAGAAGATTTATCCAGATGTATTCTGACGTAGTTATGGAAGTTGGCAAGAAATATTTCGAAGAGCTGATTGACAAGATGAAAGCTGACAGAGGGGTGACTCAGGACGTAGATCTTACAGCAGAAGATTTGAAAGAGCTTGCTTCTCAGTTTAAGGCTGAATACAAAGAGAAAATCGGCAGTGACTTCCCAGATGATCCTAAGGAGCAGTTAATGGGCGCGGTGAAAGCTGTATTCCGTTCTTGGGACAACCCACGTGCGAATGTATACCGCCGTGACAATGATATTCCATATTCCTGGGGTACTGCAGTAAACGTACAGAGTATGGCGTTCGGCAATATGGGTGACGACTGTGGTACTGGCGTTGCATTTACCCGTGACCCGGCAACTGGAGAGAAGAAGCTGATGGGAGAGTTCCTTACCAATGCACAGGGCGAGGATGTGGTTGCAGGCGTGCGTACGCCGATGCCGATCGCTCAGATGGAAGAGAAATTCCCAGAGGCATATAAACAGTTTACAGAAGTATGCGCAACGCTCGAGAATCACTACAGAGATATGCAGGATATGGAGTTTACGGTTGAAAATGAGAAGCTTTATATGTTGCAGACTCGTAATGGCAAGAGAACTGCCCAGGCTGCTCTTAAGATTGCCTGCGATCTGGTGGATGAGGGCATGAGAACGGAAGAAGAGGCAGTTGCAATGATTGATCCTCGTAACCTGGATACATTGCTTCACCCGCAGTTTGATGCAGCGGCACTCAAAGCTGCAACTCCGGCAGGAAAAGGACTTGGCGCTTCTCCAGGAGCTGCTTGCGGCAAGATTGTATTTACTGCAGACGACGCTGTTGCTTGGGCTGAAAAAGGAGAAAAGGTTGTTCTTGTGCGTCTTGAGACCTCTCCAGAAGATATTACTGGCATGAAAGCTGCTCAGGGCATCCTCACTGTTCGCGGCGGTATGACTAGCCATGCAGCAGTTGTTGCGCGCGGCATGGGAACTTGCTGTGTATCTGGATGCGGCGATATTGCCATGGACGAGGAGAACAAGAGGTTTACTCTGGCAGGCAAGGAGTATCATGAGGGAGATCCAATCTCTATCGATGGTACGACAGGTAACATTTATGATGGCTTGATTTCTACGGTTGATGCAACGATTGCCGGTGAATTCGGAAGAATTATGGCATGGGCTGACAAGTATAGGACTTTGAAGGTTCGTACCAATGCTGATACGCCTGCTGACGCTAAAAAAGCTCGTGAATTGGGAGCAGAAGGCATTGGTCTTTGCCGTACAGAGCATATGTTCTTTGAAGAGGACAGAATTGCTGCATTCCGTGAGATGATCTGCGCAGATACCGTGGAAGAGAGAGAAGCTGCATTGGACAAGATTCTTCCTTATCAGCAGGGAGATTTCGAGAAATTATACGAAGCTCTGGAAGGCAACCCAGTGACTATCCGGTTCTTGGATCCGCCTCTGCATGAGTTCGTACCGACTGATGAAGAAGATATCAAGAAGCTTGCAGACGCTCAGGGCAAATCTGTAGTAGAAATTAAGACATTGATTGATTCCTTACATGAATTCAATCCAATGATGGGACATCGTGGATGCCGTCTTGCAGTTACTTATCCTGAAATTGCAAAGATGCAGACAAGCGCTGTCATCCGTGCGGCAATCAATGTTAAGAAAGCACATGCTGATTGGGCGCTTAAGCCGGAAATCATGATTCCGTTGATTGGCGACATCAAAGAGCTGAAATATGTTAAGAAAGTTGTCGTAGAGACTGCTGATGCCGAGATCGCTGCAGCAGGCGTTGAATTAGAGTATGAAGTTGGTACCATGATCGAGATCCCAAGAGCTGCTCTTACTGCTGATGAGATTGCAAAGGAAGCTGATTTCTTCTGCTTCGGTACCAATGATTTGACGCAGATGACGTTTGGATTCTCTCGTGACGATGCAGGCAAGTTCTTAGATGCATATTACGATGCTAAGATTTTCGAAAATGATCCGTTTGCAAAACTTGACCAGACAGGTGTTGGCAAGTTGATGGAGACAGCAATCAAGTTAGGAAAGCCAGTGAACCCAAGCCTTCATATCGGTATCTGTGGCGAGCACGGCGGAGATCCTTCTTCCGTAGAGTTCTGTCATAAGATTGGTCTGGATTATGTTTCCTGTTCTCCGTTCCGTGTTCCGATTGCACGGTTGGCTGCGGCACAGGCGGCTATACAAAGTAGGTAGGAGTTCTCTTTCCTTTGAATTACCGCTATCTTTCGAGCAGGCGGCAGCTTATCGAAAGGCTAACGGACAGTATGTAAGGAAGAATCAATGGAGAGAAACAAACGTAACCGTTTATATCGACCTTGATTAGAGAATGAAATATGATAAGCGTATCATTAGAAATAGTGGTACGCTTATTTTTTTGTCCGAATCGTACCTTTGATTGGCTTGTTATTTCTCTGTATAATGAAAACAAAAAAGGTTGGTGTTGATTATGAGAGAAAAGAAAAACCATTTGTATGTGGATAGCAATGAACGGAGCATTTTATTACATAGCCTTGTGGAATTGAAAAACCAGCTCATTCAGCAGGGCAGATATACGGACTGCGTTGACGAGCTGATATTCAAGGTTGTAAACGCACCCGTCAAGAGAATGAAAATTGAATATGTCTAAGGCACATCACAGAGCCGCTTATTCTTATTGATTTTTAAGAGTAAGCGGCTTTTTTGCGTTCTGTCGTTCTCTGATATTGTTACATAGCCACCTTGACAAAGTGGCTAAATCTATGCGAAAGGAGGACGAACCTATGTCAAATTGCAAAGTAATCGCTCTGACGAACCAGAAAGGCGGTGTCGGAAAGACCACCACGGCGGTCAATCTGGGCGTAACTCTGGCACAGCAGGGTAAGAAAGTTCTGCTCATTGATGCCGATGCACAGGCAAATTTAACGATGTCGCTCGGTTACAGCCGACCAGACGATTTACCCAATACACTCTCAACCATTATGCAGGATATTATTGATGATAAATCCGTCGATGTTTCCAAAAGCATCCTGCACCATGACGAGGGAGTTGACCTGTTCCCATCCAACATTGAACTGTCGGGCTTGGAAGTAAGGCTCATCAATGCCATAAGCCGTGAAAGTGTGCTGAAAACCTGCATCAATGAGGTAAAAAAAAATTACGATACTGTCCTTATTGACTGTATGCCGAGCTTGGGGATGCTGACAATCAATGCACTTGCGGCGGCTGACAGCGTGGTTATCCCGACACAGCCCCACTATCTTTCTGCCAAAGGCTTAGAGCTGTTGCTTCGCTCTGTTTCTAAGGTCAAACGGCAAATCAATCCCCATCTGCGGATTGACGGTATTTTAATGACGATGGTAATGCCACGCACGAATATCTCTAAAGAGATTACCGCAACGGTAAAGAGTGCCTACGGGCAGAGGATTAAAGTTTTTGATGCCCAAATACCCCATTCCATCCGTGCGGTAGAAGCCACCGCAGAGGGCAAGAGCATTTTTGCCTACGACAAAGGCGGCAAGGTAGCCGCAGCTTATGAGCAGTTTGGAAAGACCAACTATTAAAAGTCAAGTAGATAAATGAAAAAATCAAAAGAAAATTTAATAGAAAAAAGAGTACGACAACAAGACCTGCTGTCAGGCAGGCTGGAAAGGGAAAAGGATTTAAGCCTTTGGAACATAAGGCTGATTATTCTTCACAACAGCATAAATAATGTTGCACATTTTTCTCGCCACAGCACCGATACAGGTTAAATGATGCTTGCCTTCCGCCCTCTTCTTCTGGTAATAGGCACTTAATACAGGGTCTTTAAAGGCGGCGACCAGGGCGGCTTGAAAAATGGCTTTTCGCAGGTATGGTGATCCACGTTTGCTCATTACATTGTGGGCTGCTTCAAATTCGCCC
>CAJTJY010000017.1:44826-85957 GCA_910576975.1 uncultured Lachnospiraceae bacterium | reverse complement strand
TCATCACTTTGTGATGGAAACCTTTTGGCGCTATGAATTGCAAAATGGGGAAACTCAAATTGAAAGCCTTTGAGTTCTCCCTCTTTTTGATTTCATGACGCCAAAAGGCGGAAATAAGACGCTTATCCCAGCGCCACGTCCAAAACCATCATCAACAAAAATCCTGCCATAACGCCAATTGTGCCAAAATTGCTGCTTTCATCGGGCTGCGCCTGGGGAATTAGTTCATCTGCCACCACATAAATCATTGCCCCCGCCGCAAATGCAAGCAGCCAAGGCATCAAAACTACCACGACAGAAGCTGTCAGAAACACCAAAATTCCCGCAAGAGGCTCCACAATCCCCGAAAGAGATCCGATCCAAAAAGATTTCCATACACTGGCTCCACCCTGCCTTACCGGAAGAGAAATTGCAGCTCCCTCTGGAAAATTCTGGATTCCTATTCCTAAGGCAAGCCCTGCCGCAGCCGCCAGATATGCTGGTTCTTTGGGATGCTGTCCCGCCAGCACAAAAGCAAGCCCCACAGCCATGCCTTCTGGTATATTATGAACCGTGACTGCCAGCACCAGAAGCTTCGTTCCGGCTTCTTTTCCTTTATAATCAGCATGAAACCAGGGGAGCGTTTTATCCACCAAATATAAAAAGACTCCCCCAAAAGCAAATCCTGCTGCTGGAGGCAGCCAGGGCAGCAGCCCTTGTTCCCTGCTCTGATCTATGGATGGGAGCAACAGTGACCAGACAGAGGCAGCCATCATGACGCCTGAGGCAAATCCCAGAAACGCCCGGTTCACTCGGTCATCTATGGCACCTCGAAAGAAAAATACCACCGCCGCTCCCAGCGTGGTCATTAGAAATGTAAACCCCGTTCCCCCAAGTACTTGTAACAGTATATGAATCATAAAAGACTCCTGCATGCATTTGCTTTTATGCTATGCAGCTAGAACCTTTTTGTGCTCTTATTAGAAATTCTGTTGAAATCCCCATAAGGGTCAAGGTGTCGAAAAGCTTTCGTTAACCTGCAAGGGAAAGTTTAAGCTCTTCGACACCCCAATTCATAAGAACACAAATCTCTCTGGTCAGAACCGCCATGCAAAGCACTGCGCATCACGGCAGTTTATTTTCCAGTAACCACCTGGAAATACCTGCCTATCTCTCTCCAAGCTCGTTTGGATTCTGGCATCATCATCATTCCCATCTGAAATACATGAAACATGCCCCCATAGACGCTGAGCCGTACTTTTGCTCCCTGACGTTTCGCTTTATATGCCAATGTCACAGAATCACTCAAAAGCATTTCCTGGGAACCTGCCTGAATAAGCATCGGCGGAAATCCCCAGAAATCCCCAAACACTGGCGAAAGATAGGGATCTTTCAAGTCATTCCATCCTGCATAATCACGGTTGTAAATCAAGCTGTCCGTGGTATTCCCAAACAGAGGATCCCGCTCATAATTATCCAGATAGGAGGGACCGCTCGCAGTCATATCTGTCCAGGGAGACATCAGCACCAGGCCTCCGGGAAGACTCCGGCTATGATCTTTGAGATACAAGCAGAGCGCAAGCGCAAGCCCTCCTCCGGCCGAATCTCCTGCCACAATGATCTGTCTGCCATGCCATCCGGCACGTTTGAGCCACTCATAAGCTTCTACAGCATCCTCAAGCGCAGCTGGGAACGGATGTTCCGGAGCCACCCGGTAATCAATCGTCAGCACATCCATCCCCTTGCTGACTTCGCTGTAAAGCCCTGCAAAAGAACGGTAGGCATTGCGCATCGCCCCAATATAGCCTCCCCCATGGAGCTGTAAGATCACGTAATCTTTCCTTGGAGCTTCTTTCCTGCGTAAAAGCTCCATCTGAAACTGTGGCATCTCAATCTCTTCCATGCGAAAGCAGTCTGGGCATTTCCACTTTGGCTCTACCAGGTTTTTCCGAAGCTCTCCCGTCTTAATCTTTTTTCCAATCAAATGGTCGTTGGTCACATGAGCGATCATATCACGGATGACCCTTCCCCGTACGCTAACCTCCTGCATTTTTCCTCCTACTGTGCCACTCAGGCTCTTCTATACATGGAAGCGCCGTTTCAACTCCGTTTTTGCCCGGCGCTCTCCAAAAATCAATGTTCCCAAAAACATGCACAGAGATACCGCCAGCGCTGTAAAAGTCAGGACGGGATTTGTAATCACCCCGAATTTCCAAAAAATCATGCAAGCGCCAGATACCATTACCGTCAATATCTGCATCAGCATATAACTCTGCCAGTTAGAAGCGTTTACCACCATCAGTATCGCAATGGTAGCTTCCAGCAACATCACCGCCCCTGGAAGCACATAGTTGACAGACCATCCCTGATACCCCACGATATGATCTGCTGCAATCACTAAGAGCACTGCTCCGATCACCTGAACCAAAATCACTTTCTGGTATCCATGATTCCTCTGCAGAGAATACTTTAAGGTAATATAACAGTAGAGGATTCCGATTCCGCTGATTGCCGACCACCACATCCCATGATAAAATAGATAGTTGATAATCACCAAGGCAGCCTCCGTGATAATCGCCAAAAAACTATAGAGGCGCACCACAAAATTTAACTTGCGGGATACTGCTTTCACATCAGGATAACCTGTATGGCAAGGATGCTCCCCTGTAATCTCCAGCACGCTGCTGCAAAGAGGGCAGACGCTGGTATCATCCAGCACTTCCACCCTGCATTTCTTACACTCTCTCATTCGCCATATACTCCATTCGTTTCAATTTGCACCACAACCCCGTCTTCAGCAAGCCTGCGGAACACCCCCCGCTGCACAGAAGTATCTGCAAGGCTGCTGCTGATGGTAAACACCAAAGTGTCTTGATAAGAACAAATGGTTCCTTTGATATTCTGCCCTTCTGACATGGAGAGAAAGGAACTAAAGCATTTGATGTAATCTTGATATTCCTTGCGCACTTTGATATTCCCAATATTTGTAACCGTAGTGGTATTTGCCAATGCGCTGGTACGATAAACATGCCGGATCGCCAGATTTTTGAGAAACAAGGGCACGGCCCGCAGCATAAAGTTCTTCTCATTGGACACATTGTAGGCAAAAAGATTTTCCAAGTGTTCACGGTTGATCTGGCTGCGCAGGCTTTGCGATACGATCTGCACCACTTCTGAAAAATCATAGCTCTCCTTGGTTGGATGAAATACCGCTGACACGATTACAAAAAAATTCTTCATAGTGATGGAATCAAAATAAGGCCTCAAATTGACTGGGACGCAAGAACTGATGGGGCGTTTTCCCGGCGCACCATGCAAACATTCTTGATATATGCTCCACAAAAAACATGACACAAGATATTCATTGATAGATGCGTCATACCGATTGCAAGCTTTTTTCAGCTCTGAAACCGACATGTAGCCATGCATCACTCCAAGCTCCATGGGCGGCAGCTTCTCTCCTGTAACCTGAAACGCCCGTTCTGTCTTATAACCTTTTCTGTGGCTTTTTCTATAATTCTTGAGATAACTGTCTTCCCGGTTCAAAGACGTATCGCTGCACAGGCCGTCCCCCAGCTGTTTTTGCAGCTTTGGATGGGCGAGCCGCAGGTATTGATACGTCAGCTCCCGCAAAAAAGTGATCCCGCCCATGCCGTCTGTAAGCACATGAAACACTTCTAAGTTGATCCGATTGCGATAATAATTGACTCGAAAAAGATAATTCCGGTTGCGGTTTGGGGAAATAAACTGGCAGGGATAGCGGTATTCCTTTTTTACCTGAGGCGCTGGCTTTTGATTGGTCTCAAAATAGTACCAGAACACGCCGTAGCGGATCCGCACGCTGAATACCTCGAACCAGGGAAGAACCCTCTCTAACGCCTCCTGTAGTAATTCCTGCTGCACTTCCTCATGCAAGGTCACGGATATCCTATATACATTGCTCATGCTCTCCCCGGCAATCACCGGAAAAATATGTGCTGTATTATCCAGCTTATCCCATTTGATCTCCCGCTTTTTTCTCTGCTTGACAGAACGCTTTAGTTCCGTCTTTTGATTATTTTCTGTCATTTGCCAAAGCTCCCGCACTTAAATCTGGGTCACAACGAAAATATCATAAATCGCCTTGATCGCCGTTTCAAAATCACAGCTTTTCACCCCAATGATAATATTGAGCTCACTGGAGCCCTGGTCAATCATTTTTACATTTACATTGGCGTGGGCAAGGGCTGAAAAAATCCTTCCAGCCGTCCCCCGGGTAGAACGCATTCCGCGCCCAACTACTGCAATCAGGGCAATATCTCCTTCTAACTCAATGCTGTCTGGCTGCGCCAGGCGATGGATCGCAGACAATACCTGTTGTTCTTTTCCTTCAAATTCCTCCTGATGGACAAACACTGTCATGGTGTCAATCCCAGATGGAAGATGTTCAAAAGAAATCCCATGTTCCTCAAAGGCCGCCAGCACCTTGCGACCAAATCCCACTTCGGAATTCATCATGTCTTTGTCAATATTTACCGCTACAAAGCCTTTCTTTCCCGCAATTCCCGTAATCGTGTAATCCGGCATGCGGCAGGTGCTTTCCACGATCAGCGTGCCCTCGTCCTCTGGTGCGTTGGTGTTGCGGATATTGATCGGAATTCCCGCTTTGCGCACTGGGAACACAGCGTCCTCATGAAGCACTGTCGCCCCCATATAGGAGAGCTCGCGCAGTTCACGGTAGGTGATCACCTTGATCACCTGCGGCTTAGCGATAATCCTGGGATCTGCGATCAGAAAGCCAGAAACATCCGTCCAGTTCTCATAAATCTCTGCCTGGACCGCTTTCGCCACAATGGAACCGGTAATGTCAGAACCGCCTCTGGAAAAAGTCTTCACCCTGCCGTCTTTTCTGGCACCATAGAATCCTGGAATAACCGCCCGCTCACAGTCTCTAAGCCTTGCAGATAAAATATGATTGGTCTGGTCTGCATCAAACTCCCCGTCATCATTAAATACGATCACTTCTGCCGCATCAATGAACTGATATCCTAGATAGTTTGCCATGATAATGCCGTTTAAATACTCGCCCCGGGATGCGGCGTAATCTTCCCCTGCTTTCTGTCTGAAATTTTCAGCAATCATTTCGAACTCTTTATTTAAAGACAACGTGAGATTCAAGCCATTAATAATAGATTCATAACGTTCCTGGATTTTTTTCAGCGCTGGCGCAAAATTCTGCTCTGCCTCAGCCATGGCATAGCACTGGTACAACATATCTGTCACCTTTATATCTTTTGCATTGCGTTTTCCTGGCGCGCTTGGAACCACATACCTGCGGCTCTCGTCTGAGCGAACAATTTTTCCAACCTTGGCAAACTGTCCTGCGTTTGCAAGTGAGCTGCCGCCAAATTTTACTACTTTTGTCATATCTTTGCTCCATTCATATATCTTCTATTTACTTATTCTAATATGATCCATGCATGCCTGAACATGCAAAATACCTTTCGCTATTCTAACATAATTTTGGATATATTGGAACTTTTTTTTGATGTTTTGGCAAAATTCTTGCCCCGCAAAGGAAAAGATGGAAACATCTGTCGTACTTTATTTTGATTTGAAATACAAAACTGCCGCTGCGCCCGCAGTCAAAAGCTCCGTCAAAGGGAACGTCAGCCATAGTCCCGTAAGGCCAAGCGTGGCAGACATTAAGAACGCCAAAGGCACAATCAGCACAACGCCCCGCAGCAAAGACACAGCGTTTCCAGGCCTAGCCCTGTCGATGGAAGTAAAATAGATGGAAGTAATGATATTGAATCCTGCAAACGCTGTCGCTATAAAATACAGCCGGATTCCATACACGGCAATTTGCTGCAATCTTACATTTCCCTCACTATTAAAAATAGCCGCAATCTGCTCTGCGCCCAAAAACATCCCTACATAAATCAAAGCTGAGGATGCCATTACCGTCACTGCAGCATAGCGGAACACGTAGCGGACCTTTTCTGATTCCCCCGCTCCATAACATCTGCTGACAATGGGCTGAATTCCCTGGGCAATGCCCGTAAATATAGAAATTACGACCAGCGACAGGTTGGTGATCACCCCATAAGCGGCAACTCCCGTATTCCCTTGGAGCGAAAGCATGATTCCATTAAATACTACAATGACGATTCCAGAAGAAAGCTCTGCCACCAAAGACGGCACGCCCCCTGCCATAAGTTTAAACACTTCCTTTTGCGCAAACTTTGTCTTTACCAAATGAAACGTATTTTTCCTGCGGATCAAATACGCCGACTGAATACCGATGCCGATGACTGGCGCAAGCCCGGTCGCTAATACTGCCCCAAAAATCCCCATTTTACACAGAAAGATAAATACATAATCTAAGATAATATTAGAAAAGCTCCCGCCGAGCATAGCCGCCATCGCAAGCTGGGGACACCCGTCATTTCTCACAAAGCAAAGCAGTAAGTCGTTGGCAAGAAATGCTGGGGAAGATAACAGCAGCACTTTGAGATATATTTTGCACATTTGGTACACTGCCTGATCTGCTCCCAATAGCCGCGTTACCATTCCCGCCCCGAAAATCCCAGTCAGTACAAACAAAACGGCAAAACAACACGCAAGCATCGCTGCCAGGGAAAAAGCCTGGCTGCCCCGCCGCTGTGCACCCTGGCTTTTCAAGATCGAAAACTGCGTCGCTCCTCCCATCGCCAGCATCAGTCCTGTGCCGTGAATAAGGCTGTATACTGGAATGGCGAGATTCAGAGCGGCAAGCCCATTGCTTCCCAGCCCCTTTGCCACAAAAAAAGTATCTGCCAAAATATAACAGGACAGCCCGATCATCCCCAGGACATTCAAGCTGGTATATTTCGCGTATTCTCTGGACGTATTCATGATAATTCCTCCCGTTTTCTCACATCTATTCCCGGAGTCTCTTTGCACCTGATTTTGCGAGAAAATGTTTGTCAGATCTATGCAAATTTTTGAGGCATGCCTAGACGGCATGCTCTGGCAGTTAAATTTGCTTGCATTTGGCGTAGCATTAACTGTTAAAGCAGGTATTAGGGGGATTCCGAGCGTACAATTACAAGAAAAAACAGCACCAGATTTTCATATCTACCATGGCCTAACGATATGAAATCTGGTGCCCGTCCACTACCCGGCGGCAGAGGAGTTCCTTCTTGTATTAAATTGTAAAACATTTTTATTGTATTCTAACACATCTCAGTGATTTTGGGTAGCAGAATTTATTAAACACGGCATACTGTGTGTCAACAATATTCCAGAGAAACATCATCATTCTATTGCGTCCTTTTTCTTTTGTACCGAAGTATACATTGCCCTTGCGGCATATAAGTTCATCACAGATCCCTTTCGGAGGGATTTTAGAACTTATCAAATGGATTTTTATATTCTGCCACGATTCCAAGCTGCTCTTCGATACGCAGAAGCTGGTTATATTTTGCGGTGCGCTCCCCGCGGCAGGGGGCGCCTGTCTTAATCTGTGCGGCATTGACTGCCACTGCAAGATCCGCAATGAAAGTATCTTCTGTCTCTCCAGAGCGGTGAGAAATCACAGCCCGGTATGCATTTTTGTGAGCAGTTTCAATAGCCTCCATGGCTTCCGTCAATGTTCCAATCTGATTAACTTTGATTAGGATCGCATTTGCGGTCTGCAGCTTAATTCCTGCGTCCAGGCGTTTTGTGTTGGTTACAAATAAGTCGTCTCCTACCAGTTGGATGCGTTCTCCAAGCTGCTGCGTCATAGCCTGCCAGCCGTCCCAGTCTTCCTCATCCAGACCATCCTCAATAGAAATAATTGGAAATTTCCCAATTAAATCCCGGTAATATTCTATCATTGCCGCCGTATCCCGCGCAACCTTCTCTCCCTTGATTTTAGACTCTCCTGGGAAATGATACAACCCTGTCTTCTCATCATAAAGCTCACTGGCTGCAGCATCCAAGGCAATTTTAAAATCTTCTCCTGGCACATAACCCGAAGCTTTTACCGCTGCCATGATCAGCTCTAGCACAGCGACCGTGTCTGGAAGATCTGGTGCAAAACCGCCCTCGTCCCCTACTGCTGTGGAAAGCCCTTCTTTTTCACAAATCTTTTTGAGGTTATGGTACACCTCGGCACACATGCGCAGCGCCTCACGATAACTTTTGGCGCCCACAGGCATAATCATAAATTCCTGGAAATCCACGGTATTATCTGCATGACGTCCCCCATTTAAAATATTCATCATCGGCACGGGCATTCTCTTGGCATTGGTTCCGCCCAAATACTGATACAAAGGCAGCTCCATTGCCTTTGCCGCTGCCCTTGCCACTGCAAGGGAAACACTCAGCATGGCGTTTGCGCCCAGATTGATCTTGTCGTCCGTTCCATCCTCGGCGATCAGGCATCGGTCGATCTCCACCTGGTTCAAAGCATTTTTCCCGATCAGGACCTTTGCTATTTTGTCATTTACATGTTTTACAGCATTTTGAACGCCAAGACCGAAATACCTTGGTTCCCCGTCTCTCAATTCCACAGCCTCAAATTGTCCGGTGGACGCTCCTGAGGGAACTGCGGCGCGCCCTGTAGTCTTTTTCCCATTGCTGGTCGTCTCCACAGTCACATCTGCTTCCACGGTAGGATTTCCCCTGGAATCAAGAATCTCCCTCGCATGGACGTCAGTAATCTTTAAACACAAGCTCATAATAATCTCCTTTCGCACATCCTTACACAAGTCTTCTGTTTACAGTATTTACAGAAACCTGGTAATTATACGAAAGAAGCAAGCCGATGCTTTGGATATTCTTTGGCGGTTAAATATCGCCGTTTTTACTTATCTAAATTCTGCGATATTTAACCGCTGGAGTAATATAAAATCTTAAGTTACAGACGCTTTCAAATATTTGGACAAAGCCTCCAATACTAACTCCTCCATTTCTTCTGATACGGCGAAACCAGGCTTTTGCGCTTGCTGGCGTTTGAAATGACCGTCAACAATTTCTTCTGTTTCCATATCAGACGCCGCAAAATCTCTGATCGGATCCTCATCTGTTTCTAAGATATGAATTTGTCCGATTTTCAACACTAGTCCCTCTTGTTCCAAGACATTCTCAAGAAGAACCCTCATTTTTTCTTTATTTTCTGGCGACTCAATAATCTTCAACGCCTTTTTCTCAATGGCTTCTGGAACCAGTACGGCAGCCGCCTTAGCCGCTACATTGGCATTTTCTTTCAGTAATCCTACTAGTTTTGGATGATTCTTGAGAAAACTATTGTCCGCATACTGCTGCACGGTGTGCTCCACTTTTTTCTGCACTGCCTCATTGTCCAAAATTCCACTGTAATTTACCTTTACATTTCTTGCAAAAATCAACAAGCCTTCCCCGGACGCCTGAAAAAACATACTTCCCAAGACAATATTCTTGCCAAGCTCATGAAAGGATAGGGCGTCGTTTACCATCCTAGTCAGCTTTTCCTGATATTGGCTTACCAGCTCACAGATCAGCTTTGCCTTACCCTGCGCAGGCATATATCGTATCAGATTGCAGAATACGTCAGGCGCCTCATTGCCCAGCTTCTGCAAAAGACGAACCGCCATGCCTGCCTCTGGCTTGTCTTTTAATTTCGGCATGATCCGTCCTAGCAAATTTTTTACACTCTTTTCATAATCAATTTTCTGTATCTCGATATCTGCATTTAACATAGCATCTCTCCTTTTTCAAAGCTCTCTCTTAAGGACGACAATAACACAAACACTGTCAGCATATACTTCTTAAAACAATTGAAACATATTCTCGCCTTTTTAAAGTCACTTTTTGTGCGACATTTATCTCTGAAAAGCCTATGAAATCAATAATAAAAGAACTGCCCCCATCAAAGCGCAAGATACCTTTCCTCGCTCTTTCATGCGGCAGCCCTCTTCAAATCAACTATACATTTATCTCCGCAGTCATGCCAAGCAGTTCCCGATTCTGCTCCAACACCGGACGGACAGAATTGGCAAGGAACTTCTCTACCTGTATCGGGGCGCGCCCTACATACTTGGAAGGATCCATAGACTGCTGCAATTGTTCCAAAGTCAGATTAAATGCCGGATCTGCGGCGATCAGCTCTAACAAGTTATTGTCTTTGCCCTCCACTTTGACGTTTTTGCCTGCTTCCATCGAAAGCTGGCGGATCTTCTCATGCATTTCCTGGCGGCTGGCTCCGTTCTTCACTGCATCCATCATAATATTTTCCGTAGCCATAAAGGGCAGCTCCGCCATCATGTGTTTGCGGATTACCTTGTCATAGACCACCAGTCCGTCCACTACGTTCAAGCACAGATCCAGAATGCCGTCCACGGCGAGAAATCCTTCTGGAATAGACAGACGCTTATTGGCGGAATCATCCAACGTCCGCTCAAACCATTGCGTAGCGGAGGTAATTGCCGGATTCAAGGCGTCCACCATGACATAACGTGCCAAAGACGCAATGCGCTCGCTTCTCATGGGATTGCGTTTATACGCCATGGCTGAGGAGCCAATCTGATTTTTCTCAAATGGTTCCTCTACCTCTTTCAGATGCTGAAGGAGACGGATATCGTTTGACATCTTGTGAGCGCTGGCTGCAATGCCTGCCAGAATATTTGCCACCCGGCTATCCACTTTTCTAGAATACGTCTGGCCAGATACTGCATAGCACTCTTCAAATCCCATCTTTTTTGCAATCATGGGATCAATTTTATCTATGGTTTCCTGGTCCCCTGCAAACAATTCTTGGAAGCTTGCCTGTGTTCCAGTGGTTCCCTTGGAGCCTAAAAGCTTAAGACTTGCAGTGACATATTCCAAATCCTCCAAATCCATCAAGAATTCCTGAAGCCATAACGTCGCCCGTTTGCCCACAGTGGTAGGCTGCGCTGGCTGAAAATGAGTGAATGCCAGCGTTGGCAGATCTTTATAAGTATCCGCAAATTTTGCCAGTTCGGCAATGACGTTTATCAATTTTTTATGCACCAATTTCAGCGCCTTATGCATTACAATGATATCCGTGTTGTCTCCCACATAGCAGGAAGTGGCTCCCAGATGGATAATGCCTGCCGCTTTGGGGCACTGCTGCCCATAAGCGTAAACATGACTCATCACATCATGCCGCACCAGCTTCTCCCGTTCTCTTGCAACCTCATAGTTGATGTCATCCACATGACTTTTCAATTCATCGATCTGCTCCTGGGTAATCACTGGCTGACCATTTTCGCTTAATCCAAGCTCCATCTCTGTCTCTGCAAGAGCAATCCACAGCTTTCTCCAGGTGCAGAATTTCATGTCTGGGGAAAAAATATACTGCATCTCTTTACTTGCATAGCGTTCCGACAAGGGGCTGTTATATCTGTCTGTTGACATAAGTTCCTCCATTCTTTTGCAATGAAATCTTTTGTAATCCGTTAGAACGTTTCTCCAGTCAGCATCTGATATGCCTCTTTGTATTTCTCTACTGTGCGCTCTACAACTTCCTCTGGAAGAAAATAATCACTGTCTGGATGTTGCTTCAGCCAGTCCCTGACAAACTGCTTGTCAAACGAAGGCTGGGAATTTCCTGGTGCATAGCCATCTAACGGCCAGAACCTGGAGCTGTCGGGAGTAAGCATCTCATCCCCGAGAACCACGTTTCCATCTTCATCCAGTCCAAACTCAAATTTGGTGTCCGCAATGATAATTCCCTTGCTCCGTGCATATTCAGCACATTTCTTATAGAGTGCAATCGTGCACTTCTCAATCGTTTCCGCATATTCTGCGCCTTTGCCTGGATACAGCTTTTCCAAAATTTGCACAGTGTCTTCAAATGTAATGTGCTCGTCGTGAAGACCGAGGTCCGCCTTTGTCGTCGGCGTATAGATGGGTTCTGGCAGCTGTTCGGATTCCAACAGTCCTTCTGGCAGGCGGATGCCGCAAACCATGCCCTCTTTCTGATAGCTCTCCCAGCCGCTGCCTGTAATATACCCGCGCACGATGCACTCCACTGGAAGCATCTGAAGCTTCTTGCATTTCATGCTGTTGCCGTCAAACTCTTCTTTTCGGAAAAATTCCGGCATGTCCGCAACATTCGTTGAAAGCATATGGTTTGGCACAATGTCTTTTGTAAACTCAAACCAGAACTTTGACATCTGTGTGAGTATCGCCCCTTTCTGTGTAATTTTATTCTTCAAAATCACGTCAAAGGCAGATATCCTGTCTGTCGCCACGATAATCATACTGTCTCCATTGTCAAAGACCTCACGCACTTTGCCTTCTTTTACTGGCTTAAATTCCTGAATACTCATTGCCATCCTCCATTCTCCTGCTGTCTCTTACCGTTTTACCAAAAGAGATTTTCCTGTCATTTCCTGCGGCTGCTCCATTCCCATGATTTCAATCAGGGTAGGCGCAATGTCTGCCAGGCATCCGCCTTCGCGCAGCGTATAATCGTCATCGTAGTTAATCAAGATAAAGGGAACCGGATTGATGGTATGTGCCGTAAAGCTCTCCCCAGTCGTGTAATCAACCAACTGCTCTGCATTTCCGTGGTCTGCGCACAGGAACATGGTTCCATCCATCTCTTTTAACGCCGCCACTGCTTTTCCCACGCAGGCGTCCACTGCTTCCACTGCTGCAATTGCCGCGGCTTCCACGCCAGTATGTCCCACCATGTCCGGGTTTGCAAAGTTGATGATGATCACGTCATATTTATCAGATTTGATCGCTTCCACCAATTTGTCGCAGACCTCGTAAGCGCTCATCTCAGGTTTTAAGTCATACGTCGCCACTTTCGGAGAATTGACCAGGATACGATCCTCGCCCTTGTTGGGTTCCTCCACTCCGCCGTTAAAGAAGAACGTGACATGGGCATACTTTTCTGTCTCCGCAATCCTTGCCTGCGTCTTGCCATTCTCAGCCAAAAACTGCCCGAAAGTATTGGTCAGCTCTACCTTATGGAAAGCAATCGATTTATTAGGGATGGTCACATCATACTCCGTAAAGCAGACATAGGCAACCTGCTTTCGCTCTCCTCTCTCAAAACCGTCAAACTCGTCCATGCAGAATGTCCTGGTGATCTCCCTTGCACGGTCTGGCCGGAAATTAAAGAAGATGATGGTATCTTTGTCGTTTACGGTTGCAACAGGTTTCCCATCCTTTTCTACCACGGTTGGAACCACGAACTCATCTGTCACATCCTGCGCATAAGAAGCCGCCACTGCCTCCACGGCGTTGGGCACACGGATTCCCTCGCCCTCTGCGATGGCACGGTAAGCTTTCTCTACCCGCTCCCAACGATTGTCTCTGTCCATGGCGTAATAACGCCCGGAAACCGTGGCAATCTCACCGACGCCGATCTCTTTCATCTTCTCTTCCAGCGCCTCCATAAATCCCTTGCCGGAGGTAGGAGCCGTATCACGTCCATCGAGGAAGCAATGCACATAAACCTTCTCTATGCCCTCCCTTTTCGCCATCTCCAGCAGGCCGTACAGATGCGTGTTATGGCTGTGCACGCCGCCATCTGACAATAAGCCGTAAAGATGAAGCGCAGAATCATTGTCTTTTACATTTTTGATCCCTGCCATCAATGCCTCATTCTTGAAAAAATCACCGTCTTCGATCTCTTTGGTAATCCTGGTTAATTCCTGATATACGATTCTTCCGGCGCCCATATTCAAATGACCTACCTCAGAATTGCCCATCTGTCCGTCGGGAAGCCCTACGGCAAGCCCGCTGGCATTGCCTCTGACAAAAGGACATTCCTTCATCAAGCCATCAATATTGGGGGTATTCGCCTGATATACCGCATTTGCCTCATGCTTCTCATTTAATCCGAAGCCATCTAAAATCATCAATACCGTAGGTTTTTTACTCATAATATCCTCCTCTTTTCCTGTTTCTATTCAAAAATAAAGCCTTCTGAGTTAATTTTAAACCGTTTTTATTTTATCACGGAGAATGTAAAAAAACAACTCTAACTATCTGCATCTCATTTATGGAACTTCCCTTATGCCTCCATCTCCGTCCACAGAAACCCCGGGAGCGGAAATGCGCTGCATAAAGTCCAATATGCGCTGCTTTTCTTGCGGCGTCTCCACAAGGGAAGTAACGCAGCCTTTCTGGACGCATGGCAGGAACCGGAATTCAATTTCATTGGTGTCTGTATGAATCACCACCTGGGACAATCCCGTGTCAATGGTTTTATCATTAAACCAAAAATTTCCCAAACTGTAGATCACAGGTTTGCCATAAAAGAAATCAAAGCCCTGAAGGCAATGGGGATGTCCGCCGATGATCACGTCTGCCCCTGCGTCTGCAAATGACTGTCCAAGCTTTGTCTGATCACTTCCATAATAATTCGTATTCTCTGTCCCCCAGTGCACAAAGGCTATCACATAATCACTGCAAGATTTCGCCTGCCGGATCACAGACAGAAACTTCTCTGGATTCAAGGTTTTTAATACCCCGGGCTGTGCAGTCGCAGCCTCTTTGGTATAATTTAAAGAACGTTCAATCTGGGTGGCGGCTACGATGGCAATCTTCCTGCCATTTGCAATAAAATATACAGGCTTCATGGCCTCTTCTAAGTTCTTTCCTGCCCCCACATAAGGAATCCCAGCCTCTTTGACCACCTCCAGGGTATCCAGCAGCGCATCCGCTCCATAATCCCATACATGATTATTCGCCAGGGATATCACATCCGCGCCAATCTGGACAATTTCAGAAATCCTCTCAGGATTCGCCCGGAACGTATACGCCTTTCCGGACAAAGGCATTCCCCGGTTACTATAGGCGTATTCATTATTGATCATTAAAATATCCGCCGCCTGCATCTCTTGCCACAATGCCGTAGAAAAGCATTCCTCGATCCCGCCTGGCTGGCTATCCAGATATTTGGTAGTGCTCCAGCCCTCTGCCAGATTAAGATCCCCGGTAAAATCCAATACCACCTGATCTTCATTGGCACATTCTTTCTCATAAACTTTATCCAAATCAACGGCTTTAGCGCCTGTAGCACGGCAATATTCCACCCAAAGCACATGAAGAGATTTTCCGGTCAACTGATACCAGCACTCAATATCTGATTCTGCTCCCTGTGCTTTCTGCTGCAAGCTAGCAAGGATTTCGATTCCATATTGTTCATAAAGCCACTGCCAAAAATCCTCTTTCACCGGATAACTTGCGGTCAGTCTGCCATCACTGTGCGATACTATGTCCTGGATAGCCTGGTTCTTTCGTGATTGCATACGCTTTTTCTCTTCTCTGCGCATACTGCTGCTCTTTTGTTCCTTGGAAACATATTCTCCCGCCTCTTTTGATGCAACACTTTGAACTCTGACTGCTTCGCCATTTATCCCACATCCTGCCAGGCACATGCAGATACAGCATATCACTGCCTTGCATCTGAAATCTATGCCATTTTTCCTCTGTATTTTCATAACTTGCTACCTGCTGGAACTATGCCGGATTACCGTGTTTAACGCCTGAGAGATGGCGCTTCCTGCCACAAAGCAAACGGCAGCTTCCACCAGTCCATTAATCCCTACAAACAACAAAATGAAAACTAAGGGATTTCCTGCTCCCATCCCCTTTGCAATTCCTTGAATATACTCGCTCTGGTAGAAAAACAGGGTCAATGTCCCCATAAAAAACAAGGTGTTCAACAATGGACAGCATAAATTTGCAAGGATCACTGATATTTTCTTTAAGGGGCTGACCTTGAGAAAGCCCTGATAGAGCAACCCTGTCAGCCAGCCCATCAATGCCCTGGTAGGAACGCAGACCAAAAAGGTCCAGACTGGATTGATGCCTAATAGCATGGCGCCAAAAGGGCTCATGCCAAAGCATTGGATAAAGCTGGTGATTCCGAAAACCGTTCCCAATATTGCCCCTGCCGCCGGACCCATGGCAACCGCCCCCACTGCCACCGGAACTACGATCAATGTAATTTCCAATCCCAAAGTATGAATATATCCGACCGGAGTGAATGCCATGATCAAAATCACGGCAATCAAAAGCGCCAGCTCTACCAGATAAGATGTATTTATTTTCCATTGCTTTTTCACGCTTTTCCTCACTTTCCATTCACAATCATAAACCATTTTCTAAAAGCTGAAAAAGGGCTTTTCCTCCTTTTGCAGAAGAAAAGCCCTTTTTACCTATGATTATTCTGCCATTTCAGCCTTCAATGCTTCTGTCAGAGCCGGAACGATCTTATTCAGATCTCCTACAATTCCATAATCAGCTACATCAAAGATCGGAGCATCTTCATCCTTGTTGATCGCAATGATGATATCTGCCTCTTCCATGCCTGCAACATGCTGAATTGCTCCAGAGATGCCAATTGCAAAATATACGTTAGGACGTACGGTCTTGCCAGTCTGTCCTACCTGTAAGTCTACTGGAAGCCAGCCGTTCTCAACAACTGCGCGGGAGCAGCTTACGGTTCCGCCAATTACTGCAGCCAGATCTTTTAGCATCTGGAAATTATCAGCGCTTCCAACGCCACGTCCGCCAGACACCAGGATCTTTGCTTCCATAATATCTTCTGTCTCTTTTACAGATTTGATAATATTTAAAATTTCCACATACTTGCTGTCTGGGGCAAATCCAGGATTATACTCTTCTACAACAGCTTTCGCACCCTTGATAGGATCAATCTTTTGCATAACGCCGGGACGTACCGTTGCCATCTGTGGACGGTTGTCCGGGCATGCGATCGTTGCGATGGTATTGCCGCCGAATGCAGGACGGGTCATCAGCAACTGATTGTGCTTCTGCTCGTCTTCTTTGCCAGGTACTGGATTCAATGGGAAATCGCCGATTTCCAATACGGTACAGTCTGCCGTCAAGCCAGTTTTTACTCTTGCAGAAACACGGGGACCTAAGTCACGTCCGATCGCAGTAGCGCCCACCAGCATAATTTCCGGCTTGTACTGGTTAATCACAGATGAAAGGGCATGCGTATAAGGCTCTGTCCTGTACTCCTTCAATTCTGGATCATCCACTACGATCACCTTGTCAGCGCCGTACTCTGCCAACTGGTCTGCCAGCTCCTTTACTCCAGAACCAATCAACACTGCTGTCACATCTGTATCTAAATCTTTTGCCAAGTCTTTTGCTTTGCCAAGTAATTCAAAAGCAATTCCGCTCAATACATTGTCTACCTGCTGTGCAAAGACATATACTCCTTTATATGCTTCTAAACCCATTATTTTCACCACTTTCCTTATTTTTACGGATATTCGCAATCTAATTCATCTTCTGATTGACCCAATGCTTAGATTACATGCTTCTCTTTCAATTTTCCTACAATATAGCTGACTGCATCTTCTGCCGTATCAGGAACAACCTTCTCACCAGCGCCTTTTTTCACTTTGTCAGATGCTTTTGCGATTTTCGTCGGTGATCCCTTTAATCCCAGGTCAGAATCGTCTACATCCTTGAGATCTGCTCTGCCCCATACAGTCACTTCTTTGTCATACGCATCGAAGATTCCGCCTGGTGTCATATAACGCGGCTCATTTAACTCAGAAAGAGCAGTGATCAAGCAAGGCATCTTTGCTTTTAATTCATGATATCTGTCCTCATACTGACGTTGAACGACTACATAATCCCCATCAATCTTAATTTCCTGTGCATAGGAAATAACTGGGATGTCGAGGTGCTCAGAAATCTGAGGTCCAACCTGTGCCGTATCACCGTCAATAGCCTGGCGTCCAGTAATGATCAAGTCGTACTCCAGGTTGCGGATTGCACCTGCAATAGTAGTGGAAGTAGCCCAGGTATCAGCTCCGCCTAACACTCTGTCCGTTACAAGGATGCCGTTGTCAGCTCCCATTGCCATAGCTTCACGGAGTACCTCGTCAGCCTTGGGAAGCCCCATGGTAAGTACGGTAACCTCTGCGCCATACTGCTCTTTCAATCTCAATGCTGCTTCCAGACCGGCTTTGTCGTCCGGATTCATGATAGTGAGCATTGCACCTCTGTCCAGAGTACCGTCTGGATTGAACTTAACTCCGCCTTTGGTATCTGGTACCTGCTTTATACATACAACGATTTTCACGGTAATTCACTCCTTATGTTTTATTTTTTTATATACGCTGGCTGCCTGCAAGCAACGCCTGGAAAATGTTTTCATTTTCGTCGCTCACTTACGGCTATTTCAGCAATGCGCCGGAAATAACCATGCGCTGAACTTCAGAAGTTCCTTCGTAGATCTCTGTGATCTTAGCGTCACGCATCATGCGCTCTACGTCGTACTCACGAATGTAGCCATAGCCGCCGAACAACTGAACACACTTCGTAGTTACTTCCATAGCGGTCTCAGCCGCAAATAATTTTGCTTTCGCTGCTTCCACGGAGTAAACTTTCTGTGTTGCTTTTGCCATAGCCGCCTTGTATACCAGCAATTGAGCTGCTTCAATCTTTGCCGCCATATCCGCAAGCTGGAACTGCGTATTCTGCTGTGCCGCGATAGAGCGTCCGAACTGCTTTCTCTCCTTGGTATAAGCAACAGTCGCATCCAGCGCGCCTTCTGCGATACCCAGCGCCTGTGCTGCAATACCGATACGTCCGCCGTCCAAAGTATGCATAGCGATTGGGAATCCTTTGCCCTGCGGTCCTAAGAGATTGTCCTTTGGAATTCTGCAGTCTTCAAAAATAAGTTCATATGTAGCGGATCCGCGGATACCCATTTTCTTTTCCTTGGTTCCAAAAGAGAAGCCAGGAGTATCTTTTTCCACAATGAATGCGGAGAAAGATTTCTTCTTTCTTCCTCTTGCATCTACTTTGACGTCTGTCACTGCGATAACGATATATATTTCTGCTTCCTTGCCATTGGTAATAAAGCATTTGGATCCGTTCAATACCCATTCCTCGCCGTCTAACACAGCCTTGGTCTGGCAACCCTGCGCATCCGTACCTGCTCCAGGCTCGGTCAGTGCGAAAGCTCCAAGCTTCTCTCCTTTTGCAAGCGGAGCCAGATATTTCTGCTTCTGCTCTTCCGTACCATAAGTCATAATCGGGTCGCAGCAGAGAGAGGTATGCGCAGACACGATAACGCCTGTGGTGCCGCACACTTTAGACAGCTCTTCCACGCACATGATATAAGTCAGGGGATCGCAGCCCTGTCCGCCGTACTCTTTTGGAATTGGGATTCCCATGAATCCAATTTTCTGCATTTTTTCTACGGTTCCTCTTGGAAATTTCTCTGTCTCGTCAACTTCCTGTGCAAGAGGCTTTACTTCATTTTCCGCAAACTCTTTGAAAAGAGTTCTCGCCATTTCATGTTTTTTATCTAAAGAAAAATCCATGATATTTTTCCTCCAAACTTTCTTTTATATTTTTAGCAATCAAGGGGGTGCCGCAGCAGACGGGAACAAGACTATGCTTGTCCCGCATTCCTGCGGCATCCCCGCTGCCAGATGTTGCTCAATGTGATTCCCTTTTAAGAGCTCAGTAATTACTTGCTGTAATCGTAAAAACCGATTCCAGTCTTCATTCCAAGCTTTCCTGCACGAACCATTTTCTTTAACAATGGATGCGGACGGTACTTGGGATCTCCTGTCTCGTCATATAATACGTTCATGATGGCAAGGCAGATGTCCAGTCCCACAAGGTCGCCCAAAGCCAGAGGTCCCATCGGATGGTTTGCGCCCAGCTTCATTGCCGTGTCGATGCCTTCTACAGATGCAACGCCGTCTGCATAGATGCCAACTGCCTCGTTAATCATCGGGATTAAGATTCTATTTACCACAAAGCCTGCCGCTTCGTTTACTTCTACCGGAGTCTTTCCGATTGCTTTGGAAATCTCAACGATCTTGTCCTTCATTTCGTCAGGAGTGTTCTCGCCTTTGATTACCTCAACCAGCTTCATAACCGGAGCAGGATTGAAGAAATGCATGCCGATCACTGGTCTGTCGAGGCCAGCGCCGATTTCTGTGATCGAGAGGGAAGAGGTGTTGGTAGCAAACATGCAGTCTTTCTTTACAATATCCTGCAGTTCTTTGAATGTCTGCTTCTTAACATCCATCACTTCCAAAGCTGCCTCTACAACCAGGTCACAGTCGCCGCAAATTTCCTTGGTTCCTGTGGTGATCTTTGCAAGGATCGCATCTGCTGCCGCCTGCTCCATCTTGCCTTTTGCAATTCTCTTCTCGAATCCCTTAGCAATTTTATTCTTGCCGTTTGCTGCAAATTCTTCGTTGATATCGCATAAGCATACTTCGTATCCTTCTGTCTGTGCAAATGCCTGTGCGATTCCGGAACCCATGGTTCCTGCTCCAATAATACCTACTTTCATGCTTATCCTCCTTATTTCATGTCAAGCGCGCCATTGGGGCACTTGAAAAGTACAAGTTAATCTCTTTCCACGATGGTGGAGCATCCCATGCCGCCGCCGATACACAGTGTTGCAAGACCTTTCTTAGCGTCTCTTCTTTGCATCTCATGAAGCAATGTCACCAGAATACGGCATCCGCTGGCTCCGACAGGATGTCCGAGCGCAATTGCTCCGCCGTTTACATTTACCTTGCTCATATCGAATTCAAGATCATGCGCAACTGCCAAAGACTGTGCTGCAAAAGCTTCATTTGCCTCTACCAAGTCCATATCGTTGATGGTAAGGCCTGTCTTCTCGAACACTTTCTTGGTGGAAGCAACTGGTCCAACGCCCATAATGGAAGGATCTACTCCGCCAAGAGCGCCTGCTACGAAAGTCGCCATCGGCTTCACGCCTAATTCCTGTGCCTTCTCTTCGCTCATTACAACGATCGCTGCCGCGCCGTCATTGATTCCGGAAGCGTTTGCTGCCGTAACGATTCCATCTGGCTTAAATGCGGGACGAAGCTTTGCAATGCCTTCTGCAGTAGTTCCAGGACGTGGTCCTTCGTCTGTATCTACGACAACCGTGTTCTTTTTCTGTTTTACTTCTACCGGAACGATCTCATCCTTGAACTTGCCTTCTGCAATAGCTTTCTCGCATTTCTGCTGTGAGCTTGCTGCAAACTCGTCAAGCTGCTCTCTGGTAAGTCCCCACTTCTCTGCCACGTTCTCGGCTGTAATTCCCATATGATACTGGTTAAATGCATCCCACAATGCATCGTTGACCATGGTATCTACCAATGTTGCGTTGTTCATTCTGTAACCATAACGGCCCTGCATAGCTGCATAAGGAGCCATGGACATATTTTCCATTCCGCCTGCGACAACGATGTCAGCATCTCCTGCCTGAATCATCTGTGCCGCCATATTTACGCAGTTCAAACCAGAACCGCATACAACGTTCACGGTAACTGCCGGGGTCTCAATGGGCAAACCTGCCTTAATAGAAGCCTGACGCGCAACGTTCTGTCCCAAGCCTGCCTGGATTACGCAGCCCATGTATACATGGTCTACCTTGTCAGCCGGAACACCAGCCCTGTTCAATGCCTCTTTGATCACGATAGATCCCAGTACTGGCGCCGGAGTCGTGCTTAATCCTCCGCCCATAGTTCCGATTGCAGTACGGCATGCGCCTGCTAATACAACTTTCTTTGCCATTTTCTTCTTCTCCTTTACCTTTTATTATCATGGTCCAGTGAACCCTAGTGCCCTGTCTGAAAACATTTTGGGCAATTCCGCGATATGTATGTTATTTTTTTAACAATCTTTTATTAAAAAAAAGGAAAACAGATTTGACAATATTTTTGCCGATGCATCTGTAAGATACATGCCGCTTTCTTGCTTCCCATGTTCCCAGTCCTCACTAAAAATATCCTATCACATTTTCCCTTTTTTTGCAATGTATTTCATAAAATTTGAGTTTCCCCATTTTAGCATTACTGTGGCAGCTCAATGGCGATGAATTTTACGCCAAAAAGCCTGCCCTTTTATCATACATAAATTTTAATTCGCCGTGTTGTATTGACAATAATTTAATAAAAAACATGATTTCCAATCACCATGCCCGGAATACTCCCATCGTCCCGTCTAAAATACAGGCAGCTCGTGGTAATATTCCCTCCTAAAACCTCTTGAGCAGCGCTGGTACAGCTGCTGTTTGCCCCTTGCGCCAGCACAGATGCAAATCTTCCGCTTGCCACTGGGGAAAACTGTCCGCCCTGGTAAATCACCCCGGCGACCGTATTCGGAAAATGGGAGCTGTTCACCCGGTTGATCACCACGCTGCCTACCGCAAGCTTACCCTCATAGCTCTCGCCCCCTGCCTCGCACTGGATCAGAGCCGCCAAAAGGGAAACATCTGAAGCGTCCCCTTTCACCGCAGGCGGATTCTGGTCTTTGCCGCCGTTATTTTGACTTTGGACTTTATTTTGTTCCCGCCTGATCTGATTTCTCTTATTCTCTTCCTCCTGCCGCCGGATTTCCTCAAGACGTTTAGCATCCTCTTTTGCTTTCTCTGCCTCAAGTTCCGCCTCATATGCTTTTTGCCGCTCAATTTCCTGCTTATACTTGGCAACATTGGACTGAGCGTCTGCAAGTTGCTGCCTCGCAGCTTTGAGATGCAAGGAGGTATCTGCTACTAGATCGTCAAGCTCCTGTTTTTTCCCCTCCTGCTGAGCTAAAAGCGCAGCCAAAGAATCCTCATGCGCATCAAGCTCACGCTTCTTGCTGGCAATCTCCTCCTTGGTCTGACGGTATTCATCCAGCATATCACGGTCATATTGGTGAATATTCGCAAAATATTCTGTCTTATTCAAAAAATCGGCAAAATTTTCGGCGCCAAGAAGAACCTCTATAATTCCCTCCTGATTGATCTCGTACAGAAAGCGAATCCTCTTTTTCATGGCTTCGTACTGCCTGTTTTCCTTTCGGGACGCTTTTTTGAGAGCTTTCCTGGTGTCTTTGAGATTTTGCCTGGTTACTTTGAGCTGTTCTTCTGTCTGATTCAGCTCTGCAACTGCCTGTGCCAGCCGATTATTAAATTCTGCCAAATCTCCTTCCAGGCCTCCCGCCTCTTTCGTAAGCTGATCTGCTTTCTGTTGCGCCTCTTCTTCCTGTTGCTTGAGGTCGTTGATCCCCTCTTGCACTTTGTCAATCTTTTGCTGGGTGGCGTCCGCCTTGATAGGGAACATGGCGCATAGAACCAGAAAAAACGCTAGTTTCTTTAGAAATGCTTTTTTCATTTCCCTTCCTCCAAAAGTATTATTCGTATTCTCGGATTCTCTTTGTGCCTGATTTTGCGAGAAGATTCAAGATCATGGTACAAAATCTTGAAAATTGGACTGCAAGGGAATTTCAAACCTGTTGACCCCGAATCAATCTAGGCAATTTCAACAAAATTGCCTATAAGAGAAAAAACAAATTTATCCGATAATCATAATATAACTGATACCTTGCTCCTATGCAAGAGAACGTTAGTTCGTTTTTATGCGTAATGAGCAAACAGACGAAACCGGAGGTGTTTTTGTGCAATATATAAAGTTGAACCATGTGCGGCCTGGAATGCGCCTCGCCCGCCCTATTTACAATAAAAACGGCGTAATGCTGTATGAACGTGACACACGCTTGACTCCGCAGGGCATTTCCAGCATAAAGAATTTCGGCTTATGGGGGCTCTATATCCTAGAACCTGCTGAGCCTGTGCCGCCTCTTTCTCAGGAAGACATCGAATTAGAACGTTTCCTCACGGTCTCCACTTTCCGGTTAAAGGATGACCTGACCCTGTTGTTAAACAACATGAAGCCCCAGAACATCATGTCTCTTTCCCAGGAAATCCTGCGGAAGTTCGGCACAGTAGACCACCGGATTAACTTTGCCGTAACGCTGCGCAGCAGCGGGGACTACGTATATAAGCATAGCCTGAATACAGCTATTCTCGCCTCGATGATGGTCAATAAGCTCCATTATCCTTATCCCGAACAGCTCGCCATCGTATGTGCAGCTCTTTTGCAGGACGCTGGGATGCTGATGGTGCCAGGCGAAATCCTCGAAAAAGGCCAAAGCCTGCTTTCCCCGGACGAACGCCGTTTAATCCGAGGCTATCGGGAAAAAGGATATCAGATGCTGCATCCAGATCGAAATGATTACAAATTCCCAGAGCTTGCGCTTCAAATTACAGGGCAGATGATAAGGCTTGAGCACAATGTCTCTGCGCCAATGCCCAAAAATATCCGCTGGAAAAACGGCTCCCATGTGCTCCACACTGCTGCGATGTTCGATGAGATGACTTCCATGAACCTGGACCGGGAACCAGTCTCTGAACTTGCAGCGATCCGCTTCCTACGGAAACACACAGACCATTATCCTGCTGCATTCGTCACGGCGCTGACCCAATGCATTCACATCCTTCCTGGAGGCAAATGCGTAGAATTTTCCAATGGGCAGAAAGGAATTGTGATCGAAGAAAACCAGAAAAATTATGCCCAGCCCGTAGTTATCCTCTTTTCCACCAATCAACGGGTGGATTTTACGGATTCCAGATTCCAAAAAACCATGCATATCTCAGACGTAATGAAAACCATGGACGCCAGGCTAAAAGTGGACCGGGACACGTTCAAGCAATATGCCACCGATGCGAGAACCCGGGAAACAGCGGTTCGTTATTCAGAAAAGCGCCAAAAGCTGGTAGCTGCCGGGCGGATGTAGTACCTCAGAGCGATCCTGACCGGAGGACTTTTCATCTTATAGGACTAAGGTGTCAATGCGACAGCCTCTTTTGACATCCTAATCCTATAAAATAAACAAGAGGATGTTGCAAAATAGCTGTTATATACAAAACATGATATCCATAGCTCAAAAATCTGATCCACATATTGTATATACGCTGCAATTTGCAACAACCTCTCTTAATGAACGGGTTCTATAAATTTAGCTGCGGTATCCGTCTGGATTTGCACTCTGCCATCTCCAGGAATCCTCGCACATCCGATCAATGCCAAACTCTGCTTCCCATCCCAGTTCTGCTTTCGCTTTCGAGGGATCCGCATAGCAGGTTGCGATATCTCCAGCACGTCTTGGCTTAATTTTATAAGGAATCGTCTTCCCACAGGCTTTCTCATATGCTTTTACCACATTCAAAACGCTGTAGCCATTTCCGGTTCCCAAATTATAAATATTGACACCCGATTTGTCTTCAATCTTCTTTAACGCCTTAACATGTCCCTTTGCTAAATCCACTACATGGATATAATCCCGGACTCCGGTTCCGTCTGGCGTGTCATAATCATCTCCAAACACGCCCAGGCATTCTAACTTGCCAACTGCCACCTGAGCGATATAGGGCACCAGATTGTTAGGGATCCCTTTCGGATCTTCACCGATCATGCCGCTCTCGTGTGCGCCGATCGGATTAAAGTAACGCAGAAGCACTACGTTCCACTCTGGATCTGCCACATGGAAATCCGTCAAAATCTGCTCCAGCATTCCTTTCGTCTGTCCATAAGGATTGGTAATGGCTCCCTTGGGACATTCCTCCGTAATAGGGATAATAGCCGGATCGCCATACACAGTAGCGGAAGAGGAGAAAATAATGTTCTTTACTCCATGCTTACGCATCACGTCGCATAAAATCAAGGTTCCAGTGATATTGTTATGATAATATTCCAAAGGCTTCTGCACTGATTCCCCGACTGCTTTCAGGCCTGCAAAGTGAATAACGCTCTCAATGCTCTCTTTCGCAAACACTTCTTCTAATGCCTCGGCATCTAGAAGATCTACTTTGTAAAAAGGAATCTTCGCTCCAGTAATCTTCTCTACCCTTTTTACTGCTTCCTCGCTGGAATTTGACAAGTTGTCCACTACGACTACCTCATAGCCGGCGCTAATCAGCTCGATACATGTATGGCTTCCAATATAACCTGCTCCGCCTGTAACTAAAATTGCCATAGAAAATTACCTCCTAATCTTTATTACTCTGAGTATAGCACACTTCCATTATTTAGTAAACAATTATTTGTCCACCAGAGAATTAGTAATTGAAATTTATGTCAATCATATCTCTTGAGTTTCCGGGGTTGTCGCACGAATACATTTTACTTGTTCAAAAAGTCTTGCCGCTGATGCGGCAAAGACAGAATGCACAAAATCACTCTGGGAAGCTAGCTTCCCAAGATGATTTTCTTGCATTTTGTTTGCATTGCTTTGCAATGGAAACCTTTTGAACAAGTAAAATGTATTCGTGCGACAACCCCGGAAACTCAAAGATCATTGATATATTGACATAAAGCGACAGCATATGGAGATTGCTGTCTATACAAATACCATATCCTGCCGCTTTACTTGATAGTTCCTTATGTAATTGCTAATTTTCGCTGCACTTCTTTACGATCTGCTCCATTTCCTGCCAGTTTGCCTCCATATCCTCCACCAGCTTCTTTTGCGTACGGCAACGATCCAGATTATGCCCTTCCCGGTGAACTTTAAAATAAGTGTCACCCTGAAGGTAATCGGTCAGAAAACGCATTCCGCATTCGTAAGTCATCACCTTTGCACCCATAGGCATCATGGCGATTTCCGTCTTTGTCAGGCTCCCTTGGCAACCCTTGAGAAATCCTTTGGTATACAGCTCAAACAGATGAATGTCAAAATTTACCTTGGATAAATCTTGTTCATCCTCGGCTGCCGTATTGGCTCCAAAACGAATGGAATCTCCAAAATCATGAACTGCCAGGCCAGGCATTACCGTATCTAAGTCAATAACGCAGACGCCCTTGCCTGTCTCTTTATCCATCATAATATTATTCAGCTTGGTATCATTATGCGTAACGCGCAACGGAAGCTCGCCCGACGCTTGCAAATCACCAAGCACGCCTGCGATAGCTTCCCGTTCCTGGAAGAAACGGATCTCGTCCGCTACGTCTTTCGCCCTGCCGCAGACATCTTCTTCCACCGCGCGACAGAATACCTGATACCTTGCCCTGGTATCATGAAAACCTGGAATCGTCTCATGAAGGGTTTCTGCAGGATAATCTGACAAGAGCTGCTGAAAATTTCCAAAAGCCACGGCGCTCTCATAAAAATCCTGCTCTGACTCTACTTGGTCATAGCTGACAGCATCCTCAATCATGTAATACATGCGCCAGTAATCTCCCTGTTCGTCCTGGTAGGTCGACGCGCCATCCTTGGCAGGAATCACCGTCAATGTCTCCCGCATCTCGTCTCCGCCTGCTTTTATGATCTTCTCTTTTAAAAAGGATGTCACCCCTACGATATTCTCCATTAATTCCAAAGGCTTGGTAAAGATATTCTTATTCATTCGCTGGAGAATATATCTCTTCTCTCCCTCGATCAGAAAAGTATCATTGATATGTCCGTTTCCCCATGGCTTAGGCATTCCAAGCTCGTCTGAGATTGCAAAGTGCAAAGCCGCTTCCTTGGCGCTCTCCAACAATTTCCCGCTTTCCATATAATTCCTCCTCTTCATCTTTTGAAGAATCTCCTGTTATTTTACAAAATTCCCTCTTTATGCTGCTAAAAAGTTTAAAACTCCTCTGGATACAATCCCTCTTTTTTCAAACGGGAAATCGCATTTACGACCATTTCCTTATCTTCCTTGTAAGTCACGCCATACCATTTATCCTGAGAGTTCAGTACCTGCACGCTTGCTTTTCCCTGAGCGAGCAAATCATCCACTGCAAAAGGTAAAAAGTACTCTGCTTTCTTTGGATTAGCCGGAAGATCATTTTTCAAAAATTCTACAAACCCGTCTTCCAGTTCCTGCAAAATGCTCTTGGAAAAGCCCCACATGTTCATGGAAACTGTGCTGTCCATAGAAACTTCTGTCCAAGTCTGTCCATCATCTTCTGTAAATACTGCTTTTTCTCCCTGTTTTTCAATGTGGGTCCGCTCGTCAATTCCTGTCAGGAATCCCTCGGAATCTGTGCGGCAGACTCCCCGCGCCACATGCCCATTCTCCGTCAGAGTATTCTTCAGGTAATATCCGATCATGGCATAACGATATTTCTCATCATCCTGGTGACTGGTCAGATAATCATAGATTGCCTGATAAGCATGTTTGCCATAATAATCGTCTGCATTGATTACTGCAAACGGTCCGTCCAGCACGTCCTTGCAGCAAAGTATCGCATGACCTGTCCCAAAAGGCTTCTCTCTTCCCTCTGGCACTGAAAAGCCTTCTGGAAGCTTCTCAAGCTCCTGATATACATATTCGACCTTTATCTTGTCAGACATCCGGTTTCCAATGCACTCCTTAAAAGCTTCCTCATTTGCCTTTTTAATAATGAAAACTACTTTTTCAAAGCCTGCGGCCAATGCGTCATAAATGGAAAAATCCATTATGATATGCCCCTGCTCGTCTATGGGATCAATCTGTTTCAATCCTCCGTAGCGGCTCCCCATGCCTGCCGCCATGATCACTAATACTGGCTTTTCCATACCTAACTACCTCCTGTTTATTTTTAATCATTATTAAATGATACACTGACAGTAATCATGCTTCTGCAGATATTCCGCCAGTTCCTTTCGCAGTTCGTCACTGTGCCGTGCAAACACAAAATTTGCCTGACTAAGCCCTGTCTTGCCTCCAACATCATTGCAATGTCCATAAAACTACAATCAATCATTATTTCTTTCGCCGCGCGCTTGTCCGCAATAACTTCAAGGTCATCGCAAAACGACACGGCAAACGACTCCTCCCCGATAACATGCCGCATTCTCTATGAAAGGGAAAAATCCCGGGCTTCCCTGGACTTAATATGAACAGAAATAGAGCAATCCGCCAAATGCTCATAATTCACTTCCAGGTTATATTTGACTTTCACATCTATATCATCCTCGGTCTCTGCAATATCCACGCTCTTAGCGTCAATGCCAATCAAAAGGCTGCCAAAGGGCGTGTTATAATAAGAGACGTTCTTTTTGTTCTTTTCAAACACCATATGTACG
This sequence comes from uncultured Lachnospiraceae bacterium, assembly GCA_910576975.1. Taxonomy (GTDB): domain Bacteria; phylum Bacillota; class Clostridia; order Lachnospirales; family Lachnospiraceae; genus Petralouisia. The sequence goes on along the minus strand of CAJTJY010000017.1, from coordinate 57,160 downwards.
TTGGAGATGCCTTTCTTGGTTATATCCAGGGAATCTTCTGTAAGCTTGAGCACATTCCTGGTATTTCCATCAAATCCCTCCATCACTTCATCATACATAATATAATGTTTTCCATTTTTCTTGTAGTAATCTCCGGCAGTAATGACTTCTACCGGCTCTACATCCTCTTCCTCCTTGGATGCAAACTGCAGTCCCCGGATCGATAACAGTACGTCTTTTGTCATGGCTACTCCTCAATATGTATTAATCGCGCTTTTTCTATTTCACAGGGCAAAATAAAATTGGCAAATTTTTTAAATTTCTCTGCTGCATCACTGACATAAAACTGATACATAGGCTCTTTCGGTTCCTTGCCGTCATTGACAAGCTGGTGCTGCTCCAGCAGACGCCCAAGCCCCTGCGCTGTCTCGTAAGCGGGATTCACCAGATTCACCTGCTCGCCCATAATCTCGCGAATCATGGAACGAAGCAAGGGATAATGGGTACATCCCAGAATCAGAGTGTCTATGTCCGACTCCTGAAAAGAAGAAAGATACCGCCTCGCCACCTCTATGGTGACAGGATCTTTCAGCCATCCCTCCTCCACCAGGGGAACAAATAACGGACACGCCCTCCCCTGCACCGTGGCATGGGGATTATGCCTGTGAATCATTTCTGTGTAAATATGGCTTCCCACAGTTCCCTCTGTTCCAATAACGCCGATTCTTCCATTTTGGGTAAGCTCTGCCGCCACCTTCGCTCCTGGCTTTACCACGCCAATAATGGGCATCTTGATCTCTGGACGGAGTTCCTCTAAGGCAAACGCGCTTGCCGTGTTACACGCCACCACAATGGCCTTTACCCCCTTGGATTCCAAGAAATGGATAATCTGCCTGGAATAGCGGATAATGGTCTCTTTGGATTTGCTTCCATAAGGAACCCGGGCAGTATCTCCAAAATAGATAATCCGTTCTTGAGGAAGCTGGCGCATAATCTCTCGTGCCACCGTAAGGCCGCCGACTCCAGAATCAAAGACTCCAATGGGAGCATATTTCTTGTTCTCAAATTGGTCCATCTTATTTTCTCCACAAAATAGCTCATGCATATATATATTACCTGATTTAGTATAAAAATGCAAGTGTCATCAATCATTTTCAAATAATTCCCGAATCCGCTCTGCCAGCGCAAATTTTACCTTATAATTTTTGCCTTCCATAAGGCTTTTGTATTCCTCCTGCGTCAGGGCGCGCTTTAGAGATTTTTCCGCCTCTGAGTCAACCACCTCGTAAGCGCTGTTAAAGAAACAGAGGTTTGGATACATGACGCACCACCAGTTATGTCCTTCTCCCTCTCCGATGATCACCTCAAGCGCCTCATAATCCCCCGCTGGAAACGTATAATCCCCATAAGTCTTCTCTGGGAACTCTGTGACCGCAAGCAACGCATTGACGCCATATGTATATCCCTCTGATGCAATAATGCCAGAAGCTACCTGTTCTATCTGTTTCAAATTGTCTTTTACCACCTTGCGGCTTTGCGCAATGTCTGAAATTCCAGAAAGCTTTGGCTGCATATAGGCTCCCACTGCGTCCCGCACTTTGAGCTTTAGCTCCTGGTCTGCTTTAGCGTCGCTGTTCGCCCGCACATGGAAGCGAATGATTTTTCCCGCAATTTCCTCTGTCATGCCTTGCTGCCTGTGCTGCCAAAGCCCGCCAAGCAACATTGCTGATACCGCCATAATCAATCCTGTCTTTATAAAGCTTCTCATCTTTTCCTACCTTCCTTTTTCCAATTTCTTTCCAAATCTGGATGTCAAAAGATTCCTCTTGATTGCCGGAAAAATATTTCAAGGTTTCGATCTTTTGACATCCTCGTCTTTAAGGAAAGTATTTCCATAAAACGGAAGCTTATACATTTTTTTAATCCCAGTTCAGCAAGTCAATGTCCACCTGGAATACATGTCTGGCTTTCTGGTTGTAAATTCCGGGAATATCCTTATACTTCCAGTAAAGCTTCCGGTTCTGGCCTCCAAGGGACACAAAGCTGTTTGTGATGTCAATTCCATAATCCTGCCGCAATTTTTTTGCCGTCTTTTGCAGGTCTGCCGCAATCTGTCTTTCGATTTTTTGTTCCATCTGCAACTGTTGTGCCCCAGAACTAATCTGTCCCGTCTTCATCCTTCCTTTTGCGGCGACAGATACTGTGACCACTGGCCCGTCTTTTGTTTCCTCCACAGAGGAAGTCACTCTTATATCTGAGATCTCCGCCACCTGGCTTGCTCCCACCTCGTAAGTAAATTTTTGCAATAGGTTCTGGCAGAGAAACGCCTGCATCGCTTCTTTCACAGACAACGTTCCACAGTATTCAAAGTTCAATACCGCCCCATATCCCGTGATGACAGGACGCTCTCCCTGCTCTGTCAAAACCGGGATCAAAAGCAATTCATTCTGGTTGTGCCACTGGTTCATCAAGTTTCCGATAGCGGCAATCTTGTTCTGCCTAAAATCTTTCTGGCTGTCCAGCATCGCTTCTAAATATTTGCCCATCGAGCCTTCTGTTTCCTTGGTAAGCGAAAGAATCTTTGCCGCAGAGCTGCCCGCCAGAAACAAACTGATATTCCTGGCGGCGTCCTCCTGCCGTTCCCATGCCAGAAGCAGCCTGCGCAGATGCGTTTGATCTTTCAGAAGCGTTTCCCCAAGCACTACCGCCTTGATGTGATTAAAGTCCAGCAGGCGGTTGGTATTGTTCTCATAAGATTTCTCTACATGATACAAGTCCACACCCTCGAACGACATTCCCATGGGGGTGTCCGTCGTCTTGCCTTTGTCTGATATCTGGGCTAAATCTGGAAAGTCAAAGCTCACCACCAAATTTTGCTCGCCATCTTGCGAGTCCTCCATCTGCTGCAAGTCAATGCCCACTGCAAGCGGAAAGCTTCGCTCCTCAAGTTCCACGGATTCACAGCCACACAAAAATAGCATAGCCATCAGTGCGGCAAACATTTTTTTCTTCATCAGGAACTTCCTCCTTCCCTGACTCTTTTTCCCGTTCTTACTTTGTGCGCTGCCAACAGGATAAGCAAGATCAAAAACATGCCTGGCAATGCCACCCATATCTGATATCGTTGAAACACGTCTTCCAGAAAACTATGTTCAAAAAAACCTTTTGCAATGAAAAATACCAGTACGGCAGTCGCCCAGACACACCAGCGGTTTTGAGGTCTTTGTAATAATTCCTTAATCAGCAGCGTGCCTTGGAAAATCCCGGTATTTAACAAGGCAAACAGAGCAAAAAACCATACTGCCGTCATCAGCACGTCCTGTCTGGTGAAAAAACCTCCTGGCAGCTTGATCATGCCCATCAAAGTGATCACCGGCCGGCTTAACACCCCCATGGTGTTGGTCCCAAAGATCCCCAGGAGGATCAGATAAATCACCAAATTCACAAAAATCACCACAAAAAGCGACGATTTTGCACAGGCCGCCATCTTCTTTGGCGCTCGGCAATAGGGTATTAAAAAAAGCAACGCCGTGATTGGCAGCAGGAAAATCAACACGGCGACGCTGCCCTCTAGAAGAGAGCTCCCATGAGAAGCCACAATCGGAGTCCAATAGGATGGATTCACATCCCCTGCGGCAAAAAACAACATGATCAACAACGGAATCCCTAAAAACCAAAAAATAATCTCATACACTCTTGCTCTTCCCTCAATCCCCTGAATACTGCCATAAACGCCCAAAAGCAGCAGCAACAAGCTCACGCCAAGCCAGGAACCGTCCGGAAGCAGCCAGGATAGCACCAGCGTTGTAAGCTGATACAACACATACCCGGACAAGGTTACAAAATAAAGGAAGTAAAACGCCATGAAAACGTCGCCTAAAAACTCTCCTGCCGTATTTTTCATGTAATGATAATAATCTTTCTCGATCCGTTTTAAGTTTGCTCCCATCAGCCACAACAGCGCCATGCCTCCCGCGCCTCCCAAGAACAGGCAAAAGATCCCGTCTGCGCCCTTCATAGAAGAGAAAATTCGAGGAAGCATCAAGCTGCTCATCCCAAAAAGATCCAGAATCAAGAGCCTTCTTATCTGTCGTAACGAGATCTTCCAATTATCTGCAAACATATTCTCTCCTTTATTCTTTTTCTTTCCCGCGCTCCATCCTTAGCCTGGTACGCGCCCCTTGCCTGGTATACACTGGACGCTTCTTTAAAAATTCTAACGGCAGGCGCAAAAACGTGTCACGCTCGTCCTGATATCCATTTAAATCTGCGCCTACGAAAGGAGCCAGGTACGGGATGCCGAAACTTTCCAGATGGGATAGATGAATCAGCACGGCAAGCACGCCTGCCAAAAATCCAAAAAAGCCCATGGACCCGCACAGGAAAATAAACAAGAATTTTAGAATCCGAAACGCCGTTGCAAATTCTTCGTTGGGCACGGCAAACGAGCACAGCGCCGTCAACGCCACCACAATTACCACGATCGGGCTGACGATGTTGGCATCCACTGCCGCCTGTCCGATAATCAAGCCACCGACAATGCCGATGGTATTTCCATTTGCCCCTGGCAGACGCACTCCCGCCTCCCGCAGCAGCTCAAATGCAATTTCCATCAATATAACCTCCACCATTGCCGGAAACGGCACTCCTTCTCTGGACGCCGCCAAAGACAGCAACAGATCGGTTGGCAGTATCTGCGTATGGAAATTGGTCATGGCAAGATAAAGCCCTGGAAATATCATCGCCAGAAAAGACGCCAGATAACGGAGCGCCCGGGTAAAAGAGGCAATCTCCCAACGACTGTAATAATCGTCACTGGTTTGTATAAACGTATTGTAAGTTGCTGGAAGGATCAGCGCTACCGGAGAGTTATCGGACAACAGGACAATCCTTCCTTCTAAAATCGCCATCGCCGCACGATCTGGCCGCTGCGTGGTCTGAAACTGAGGAAAGGGAGAATATTTCCGTTTTTCGGTAAGCTGTTCAATAATCCCGCTGTCCAAGGTCCCGTCAATTTCAAATTCCTTGAGCCGTCTTTCCATTTCTTCCAACATCCCTGGATAAATCAAATCCTTGAGATAAACCAAGTCCACATTCGTATTGGTGCGCCTGCCGACAAAGGTTTCTTTCACCTTTACATGGGGGCTCCTTAAACGTTTTCGAATCAACGCCGTGTTCAATTTGACCGACTCCGAGAACCCTTCGTTGGAACCTCTGATAACTTTTTCCGATTCCGTCTCATAAACGCCCCTGCCCGGATATCCTTTATCCGGGATCTTTAAAGCCTTATGATATCCATCCAGGAAAAACAGCACGTCCCCGGTAAGCATTCCCTGCGCCGCGTCCTCAAGGGTGCCAAAAGGCTGGGCGTCAGAAATACCCCCTACATTCTCTTTTACATAATCTGTAAGCTCCTGCTCCGGCAAGCTGCGAAGCTTCTCTAAAAGCTTACCCACGGCAGAGTCTTTCCAGTCCACGTTGCTTAAAGCCACCTCGATATAGGCAATGTAGCATTCCTTGCCAAAATGCTCTCCAACCTTAATTTTTCGCTTTTTGATGTCCTCGCAGTCTGAAAATAACGCTTCAAAATTTCTGATATTTTCCTGCAAATCCGAAGTAATCTGAGTTGCCATACACTTCTCCTTTCGCACCAGCACGCACGACGCTCCTGCCCGGAGGGCTTTTTATCTTATCAGGATCAGACCTTTTGAACAAATTTATTTCTTGTAATTTATGTTAGTGCAACAGCCCCAATAAGATGACAAAAAAGGATAAGCCTGCGCTTATCCTTTATGCTTTCCCATATTTTGCTGTTTATTCCTGTTCATGGATAATATTTTTGACTTTCATCTCCTGATTTACCACATGGTTGCCCACAATCCTGACCACGGTCTCCTTATCTTTGCGCTTCAATCCTTCATAGATCTTCTCATGTTCCTCAATCAGTACAGGATATACGTCATCTTTTTTCAGGTATTCCACACGATAACGGTACATCTGCTCCCGAAGGTTGTTGAGCAGGCTGACCAACTTAGGATTATCCGCCGCCTGATAAATCACTTCATGAAATGCCATGTCTGTCTGAGCAATCTGCTTTACATTTCCCATACGAGTGCTCTCTGCAAACCGCAACAACGCCTCATGAAGCTGCTCCAATATATCCTCTGTCATATTGTCGCAGGCAAGGCTCACTGCCAACTCGTCTAAGGCACGCCGGATCTGCAGCACGTCCTCCAGGTCTTTCTCTGTCATCTTGGCCACCTGCGCGCCTTTTCTAGGAACAGTGACCGCAAGGCCCTCAAGCTCCAACATGCGGATAGCCTCACGAATCGGCGTGCGGCTCACCCCCAGCTTGGCGGCAAGCTGCAGTTCCATCAGACGTTCCCCTGGCTTTAATTCTCCTTTCAATATCGCCTCTCTCAGCGTGTGGAACACGACGTCACGCAAGGGAAGATAGGCGTTCATATTTAATTCCAATTGGTCCGTCATCTCATTCCTCCTGCCTTGCAGATTCATCTTCGGTTATTAAATATATCGGTCAGATACACCTGTTTTGCCAGGTTCCCTGCCCGCAGGCTTGCATAGGCTTTCTCCGCCAGCGCTTCTTTCTCAAACAGTCCAAACACGGTTGGCCCGCTGCCGCTCATCATCGCATTGAGCGCTCCATGCCGCATCATTTCTTCCCGTATCTGAGCGATCGCCGGATAACAGGGGATCGTGACGCTCTCTAGAATATTGCCCATATTGGCAGCGACTTTCTTTAAATTACTTTCTTTTAGCCCCTCAAGAAGCATATCTATATCAGGATGCACTATGTCGTCATCCAGCTTGAGATTCTCATAGACGAACTTCGTAGAAACACTGACGGCTGGCTTAGCCACCAACACCCTGCACCCCGGCATGGGCGGCAATGAGGTTAATTTCTCTCCGATTCCCTCTGCCAGCGCTGTTCCTCTCATAATGCAATAAGGCACGTCCGCCCCGATCTTCACTCCCCGCTCCATCAACTCTCGTTTGGATAAGTTGAGCCGCAACATCCGGTTCATGCCATATAACACGGCGGCGGCGTCGGAACTGCCCCCCGCCATTCCTGCCGCCACTGGGATAAATTTCTGCAAGTCAATGCTTATTCCAAAATCAAAGTGAAACTCATCCATCAGCAGCTTTGCTGCCTGGTATGCCAGATTATTCTCATTTTCTGGAACATAAAACAAATTGGTCTTTATTTGTATCTCTGGATTCTTTATTTTCTTAAGGATGATCTTATCATACAGTCCTATGGTCTGCATGATCATGCGAACTTCGTGATAACCGTCTTCCCGCCGCCTCAGCACGTCCAGCCCCAGATTAATTTTGGCGAATGCCTTTAATTTCATTTCTACCATAGCGCTTCTCCTGTATTTTGTATACATCTTTCTAACAATAGTTAAACATTTTTTCTAATAAATGTCAATTTTTTCCCCGATTTTTTTGCGGATCTAGTGTTAATTTTTTCCTCCCGCCTCCGATATAATTGGTAGAAGTATATTAACAGGTTACGGATAACCATTTCTAATTGCCAAGGAGGGGCACATTATGAGCATAAACAATGTAAGCAATACTACTAGTACCACAGCTTATACATCAAGTGTTTATCAAAACAATTACAAAAACGACACTGAGACTGCCAAGGCAGACGAGAAAGATAAGAAAGACGGCGTGGTATATGAAAAAGGCACCGCTGCTTCCGCTACTAAGAAAACCTATGCAAAAGAAGACGTGGTCGCACGTTTAAAGAAAGACGCTGAAGAGAGAACTGCACAGATGAGAAGCCTGGTGCAGCAGATGATGGGCAACCAGGGCCACCGGATCGGACAGGCAGACGACATGTGGAAATTCCTTGCAAGCGGCGATTTCACAGTCAGCCCCGAGGTCAAAGCACAGGCACAGGCTGATATCGCAGACGACGGCTACTGGGGCGTAGAGAAGACTTCCGACCGTATCATTGAGTTTGCAAAAGGCCTGGTTGGTGATGATCCTGAGAAAGCTGAGGAAATGCGTGCCGCTTTTGAAAAAGGTTTCAAGGCCGCTACCAAATCCTGGGGCAAAGATCTCCCAGATATTTCTCAGAGAACTTATGACGCTGTAATGTCCAAGTTTGACGACTGGGCAGGCGTAAAGACGGAAGCATAAAGCAAGAACAAAGCGTGCAATCCCCTCAATCTGAGGGGATTGTTCCTTTTCAAAAGGAGTTTTCCGATGAACATTTTAATTATTGACGCCCAAGGCGGCGGTCTTGGAAAGCAAATTGTAGCTTCTATCAAAAAGGCTTATCCCGCTACGGAAATCACTGCCGTGGGAACGAATTCCCTCGCCTCCTCCAATATGCTCAAAGCTGGCGCCGACCATGCGGCTACTGGAGAAAATGCCGTAATCGTAGGTTGCCGCAAAGCCGATATCATTATCGGCCCAATCGGAATTGTGATTGCGGATTCTATGTTCGGCGAAGTAACGCCCGCCATGGCTGTTGCCGTGGGTCAAAGCAACGCCAAAAGACTGCTGATCCCCATCAACCAATGTGAAAATATTGTCCTTGGCGCCAGTAGCTTGTCTGTCAGCGACATCATCGGGCAGATCCTGCAATATTTGAATGAGGAAATCAATCGTTGACATTTGTGGCAATGACCGCTATAATGAAAAAAGCACTAGGCAGAAGCCTGGTTAATAACACAGAAGTGTTTGCATGAATTTGGACAATTAACAGGTTAATGCTTAGATACAGATTTTATGATATATGTCTATGAAAGCATATGATTTCCAGAAGGGAATTATATGCTTTTGTTTTCTGAAATGCCAGAGTATCAAAAGTTTTAAAACACCTCGTCCTTGCAAAACGCGCTGCAGAGAAGCTATGGCGCCAAAGCATCCCGTTTCAATTCATGCAGACTATAAAAGGAGGATTTCATATGGCATGTTTTTTAATCCCCGCCGGGGAAGCCGCTGTCACCACCGTGGTACATAAGGTACTCAAATCAAAGGAACAAGCAAATACAGCTCAAACTGACAGACATGATGCTGCGCCCGCAGAATCTGCAAAAACGCCCTTTTCCCATAAGCTAAAATGGCTCAATCATATGTTGTGGGGCGGCTCCGCCCTTCTTGCTTTTGAGCATGTCTGGCATGGAGAGCTAATTCCCTGGTTCCCATTTTTATCTGCTGCAAATAATGCTGCTGACACTGCCGAGATGCTTCATGAAATGTCCACTGTGGGCGTGGCGATGGCCGTCTTGATTACCGGAATCTGGGTCGGAATGGTTACAGTTTCAGCAAGCATTGAAAAACGTCCGCAACAATCTTCGGATTCTGGCGCCGGAGAATTGTCATGACATTATTGACAGCTGTTTTGGCAGCGGTCGTCACCACGGTCCTGTGGTATTTTAAGGATGGGAAGAATCATTTGAAGCTCGGGACCTTGAGCCTGATCTATTGGGGAGCTTCCCTGATGTGGCTGGCAGACGCCATTTTTGAATTCTTGGAGTCAGAGGCGGCATATTTTTCACCCGCCCCACAGGAGATGTTAAATGATTGCTTTCTGGGCATTTCCGCAGTAACTCTTGGATTAGTCATTTGGCTGGTCCTTTTGTTGGTCAGTGACCCAGACGGCGTAATTCGAAATGCGCTGTCTAAAAAGCATTGATTCCATTGCAAAAAATTCAGCTTCGCTATTTCAAAATGGGGCTGTCACACGAATGGGTGAATACATTCGTGCGACAGCCCTATTTTTTTCATGTAGATTTGACATTTCTGCCAACAACGTTTATCATAAAAATAACTTTATCTATCTGCGCTTCAAATACATACAGAAAGGACGTAACGTTATGGCAATTATGCTTCTTTTATGCTGTGCCGTCATCCTCTCCTGTATCATAGCAAATCGATTTTCCAGCAAATTTGGAATGCCCGCACTTCTGTGCTTCATGGCTCTTGGTATGATATTCGGCTCTGACGGACTTTTCAAAATTTCTTTTAACAACTACATTATCACAGAACAGCTCTGCACCATTGCTCTGATCTTCATTATGTTTTACGGCGGGTTTGGTACCAAATGGCAGACTGCTCGTCCTGTCGCCGTAAAATCCGTACTGTTATCCACTTTGGGCGTTGTAGCTACAGCACTGCTGACTTGCCTGTTCTGCTTTTTGATTTTGCGTTTCTCCTTTTCAGAAAGCTTTCTGATCGGTGCCGTTTTAAGTTCCACTGACGCCGCTTCCGTGTTCTCCATCTTGCGATCCAAAAGTCTCAACCTCAAACACTCCACTGCGCCTCTTTTAGAAATCGAGAGCGGCAGCAATGACCCTATGGCTTACATGCTGACCATGATTGCCCTTGCCATGATCTCCGGAAACACTGACACCTCTGTGCCATTGATGCTGCTATGCCAGATCGGACTTGGCATCCTGATCGGCATTGCCAGCGCCTTTTTCGGCATTTGGGCATTACAGAAAGGAGAACTGATCTCCCAAGGCATGGACACTGTCTTTGTCATCGCCCTGGTACTGTTCTCTTATGCGCTGCCCACCCTGATCAATGGAAATGGCTATCTCAGCGTATACCTCACCGGCATTATCCTGGGCAACAGCGATATCAACAACAAGATCACCTTGGTTCACTTCTTCGATGGAATTACCGGGCTTGCGCAAATCTTAATTTTCTTCCTGCTAGGGCTGCTCTCTTTCCCTCACAGACTGCCTGGGCTGGTGATGCCTGCGCTCCTAATCGCTCTGTTTTTGACCTTTGCTGCCCGCCCTGTGGCCGTATTTCTGATTCTTCTGCCTTTCCGTTCCTCTCTGCGGCAATGTCTGCTGGTATCATGGTCCGGTCTTCGCGGGGCTGCTTCGATCGTTTTTGCCATTCTGGTCATTGCAGAAGGCACTCCCTTAGAACACGATTTATTCCACATCGTGTTCTTTATCTCGCTGCTCTCTGTCGCACTCCAGGGCTCTCTGCTTCCTCTGGTAGCAAGAAAGCTTGACATGGTCGATTACAGCTCTGATATCCGAAAAACTTTCAACGACTATCAAGATGATTCCGACCTGACTTTGATGCGTATGTATATACCCAAAGGACACAACTGGGAAAACCGCAAAATCGAAGAAGTAAGCTTTCCCACTGGCTGCCTCGCTCTGATGGTAAAACGAGACAGCGACACTCTGATTCCTCGTGGCAATACCACCATCCTTGCCGGTGACACCGTGATTTTAAGCGTTCCTTCTTATCGCAGCGAGAATGACGGCAAATTGAAAGAAATCCTCATCACCCAAAATCATAACTGGCGCAATTGTTCGATTGCCGAACTTAATCTTCCAGAAAACATCCTGATCGCCCTGATCAAGCGGGGCGATGAAAATATCATCCCCCAGGGCAGCACAATCATATTGGAAAATGACCAAGTTGTCATCTATAAATAAGCGTCATTTTCTATGCAAATTTTGATTTTTCAAAATCTATGCGCTATTGAAGAAAACAGCTCGATGATGTACGGAAACTAAGACAGGAAGCAAACTTTTCTGAAAAACACGAATGCCATAAGCAAAATGGGAAGCAGGTAATGACTCAGGTATAAAACTTTGATGTAACTCAAAGGAGCTGCGCGCCAATCACTTGGTGCGACAGCTCCTGTTTTATCTTTTACATCATTAGTTTATGCTTAAGCCGGCGCTTGCATATCCTGCAACTGTATTGACTAAAGATAATCCTGTTGCCGTTGCCGAAAATACCAGCATCAACCGGGTTTGAGCCGTAACTGGAATATTCAGCCCTGTCAAAGAGCCGTTTAACAACGTGCCAATAGATATTATTCCGGATAGTGTCGGCGTCAGATTGATCAATGTTCCCGCAATCGGTGAAAATACATTATTTGGCGTTGCCGATTGATAGATTTGCGCACGGACAGTCAAATTGGAGCCTACCAAGGAAAGCGCCAGGGTTGTGCTGAAAAACGCACTAAACGAAGTAATTATGCCGTCGCGCGGAACCTGAAATGCAAAATTGGAAAGCGTTCCGCTGGCATTTGTAATATCTATTGTGGAACCTAAAAGCGTAAGCCCCGGCGCACTGCTTCCAAATCCAACAAAAGCAGGAAATCCAGCAAGCCCTCCAGCAATCGTCGTCAAGGAAACCGGAAGTCCAGATGCAAAGGGAATAATCGCTCCGGTACCCGCAACTCCTGTCGCTCCGTCTGCTCCCGTCGCCCCCGTTGCTCCCGTCGCCCCGTCTGCCCCCGTTGCTCCCGTTGCTCCATCTGCTCCTGTCGCCCCTGTCGCTCCGTCTGCTCCCGTTGCTCCTGTCGCCCCGGTTGCTCCCGTTGCTCCGTCTG
>CAJTJY010000017.1:0-44803 GCA_910576975.1 uncultured Lachnospiraceae bacterium | reverse complement strand
CTCCCGTCGCCCCCGTTGCCCCTGTCGCTCCCGTCGCTCCGTCTGCCCCGGTTGCTCCCGTCGCCCCGGTCGTTCCGGTTGCTCCTGTGGCTCCGTCTGCTCCCGTCGCTCCCGTTGCTCCCGTCGCTCCGGTCGCTCCCACCGGACCATCATCTCCCTGACAGCCTTTCGGCCCCTGGATTCCTATTGGCCCTGTCACACCCTGGATTCCCTGCGGACCTGTCACACCCTGCGGTCCCATAGGACCTGTCGGTCCTGTCACACCAGTTGGTCCCGGGACTCCTCTGGGTCCCTGAAGGCCAATATCTCCTTGTGGACCAACCGGACCTGTCGGTCCTGTTGGTCCCATTGGTCCTTGAGGTCCGACATCGCCTTTCGGTCCTTCGCAGCCTGGATCACCTTTCGGTCCGATATCGCCGCGCACGCCTTGAATACCCTGAATACCTTGTGGTCCGGCGTAACCTCTCGGTCCCGCATACCCTCTTGGTCCGGTGTTTCCGGTAGGCCCTACTGGCCCGGTATTCCCTCTCGGCCCTCTGGCTCCTGGAGCTCCAGGTATACCCTGTGGCCCCATAGGACCTGGTTCCCCTCTATCACCTTTTGGACCAGGACAGCCAGCATCTCCCTTGATTCCTTGCGGTCCTGCTGGTCCTTGATCTCCCCTAGGTCCCGCAGGACCACGTTCACAACATACAGGATGACATTGATTGTGGCAGTTCTTACATACATTTTTATTATCCATAATATCCACATCCCTTCTAAATTATCTGAAAAAGCACTAAAATATTGTCTTTTTCTACAAACACTATATGTATATTCTGACTATTTGCTACATGATTTTTAAGAAGAATACTTCTTTGCAGAATTCTTAGCTTGCGGCGAATCGTTTCGGCGATATTTTCCCATACATACCAGAACGATCCTGCCCAGAGAGCTTTTATCTTATAGGATCAGGTTGTCAAAAGGCTGATTTTCATTGCAGAGCAAATTTTTTCAGATATTTGTGCACAAGATTGGAACATTAGCCTGCAAGAGAAATTCAGACCTTTTGACACTCTAATCCTTATAGGCGATTTCAACGAATTTTTCTATAAGATAAATAATTGGGAGCAGGCGCGTTAATATATTCACTTGTTCAAAAAGTCTTGCAATTTATGTTAGTGCGACAGCCCCTAAGAAATCTGTACCCCGTCAAAATACTGTTTGTTATAAAGATACGCTTTGGAATAGGGCTTACAGGCTCCCGCCCGTTCATTGTACTCCTTTGCCTTTTTCAGGTCTCCCATTTTGTCAAAACATACACATAATTGTAACAGAGGGACATAATCATAACAGTCTGGCAAAACGAAACCGCCACAACATTCATTTTTGGGTCTGCTCAACGCGGTCTCATACCAATAAACCGCAACCGCATATTGTCCGTGTTCTAAAAAATATTTTCCAATTTCACAGCACAATTCCGCTCTCGGCAAATCAAAACTCATACTGCGCAAAAGACTGTTCAGCGCAGACTGCTCCCGTCCCAGACAACGATAACAGTTTGCACAGACAGAACAAGCCTCTATTTTATTTTCCACCCATCCGCTCTCGGAAAGCAGGAATTCTTCCAACACGGAAGCAGCTTCTTCGTACTGTTTATGATAAAATAACTCCCTCCCATAATAATACTGCTGCCGTGGATCTAGATGTTTTCCAGCAGCCAACGCCTTTTGATAAATCTTCAAGTTGCGATTCGGATCTCCTGCCTTAATTTTTTTGTGACAAATGGCAATATCAGAATATATGACGTTGCCAGTTGGAGGGATCACTTCATGAACTTCACCGATCCAACGATATTTGGAACAATTTCTGATCCATCTTTCTCTAAAATAAGAAAAAGAAGGGTTTCCACACTCGTCAAAAGACGTATGATATTTCATCATTACAACATCTACATCCAATGACAATGTTCGCTTTAACTGTAAAAATTTTTCCCTCTCCGATTCTTCCAGAACATCATCGGCATCCATCCACATACAGTAATCCATCGTCGCCTTTGAAAACGAGTAATTTCTAGCATCAGCAAAATCATCCTTCCATGCATGGGAACAGACCATAGATGTATAATTGGACGCTATTTCCACAGTTCGGTCCACGGAACCAGTGTCTACAATAATGATTTCATCTACTAGCTCTGCAACACTGTCAAGGCAGCGTGCAATATGCATCTCCTCATTTTTAACAATCATGCAAAGACTTATTGTCGGCATATAAGTTCCTCCCTCCCCTTTGAATTATTGCCTGTTTAGCTTTTCTACGCTTAGGTTCATGTTGATTACAGAAGCGCCAGCGGAAGAATCCCATACAAAAAACAATGTGGACTCATTAGGGGCTTCAATTATAAAATATCTTGATATCACAAGCGTTTCGTTCCTCTTTGCCGCCTCTGCGTAAGCGGCATACGCCGTCTGCACGCAATTATTGCATATGGGCGTAAGCTTTATAAAGTCATGCCTTTTCACCTTTGTGGAAATATAATAATAAACGGCATACCATCCAGGGGTCAGCCGTAAAGAATAATCCTTGCAAAGCGTTATATTCCGGGTGATATCTGGTATAGCCGTTTTAAGCGGAAGACTGGCGCATTCTGGTAATATAATCTCCTGTCCCAAGAAAGATGCAAATATGCTGCTTTGCGGATAACCAGGAGGTCCCGCCGGACCACGCGCTCCTTGTTCTCCTCTTGGTCCCTGCGGGCCTGTTGCGCCTTGAGGCCCTTGTGGACCTGTTACCCCTTGAGGTCCTGGCTCTCCTCGTTCACCAGGACAGCCAGGAGGTCCTGGTTCTCCTCGTTGTCCCTGAGGTCCTGGCTCTCCTCGTTCACCAGGACAGCCAGGAGGTCCTGGTTCTCCTCGTTGTCCCTGAGGTCCTGGCTCTGCGCATACAACGGAACAAACAGGCCGATCAGGCTTTTCGCATTTATAGAAGCAGTCTGACAAGCCTGGTTTTTCGCATTTATGAGAGCATTCCTGCCAAGTTGATTCTTCACATTCACAAGGGCAATCCAGATGATGCAAGCTTTCACATTCACAGGGACAATCTCGGTGATGCAAGTCTTCGCATTCATGGGAACAGTCTCGATGATGCAGGCCTTCGCATTCATGAGGACAATCCGGGTGATGCGGGTCTTTGCATTCACAGGGACAATCTGGGTGATGCGGGTCTTCGCATTCATGGGAACAGTCTCGGTGATGCAGGTCTTCGCATTCATGGGAACAGTCTCGGTGATGCAGGTCTTCGCATTCACAGGGACAGTCTCGGTGATGCGGGTCTTCGCATTCATGAGGACAATCCGGGTGATGCGGGTCTTCGCATTTGCCAGGACAACATGACGGATTTGGCTTTTGTCCCGGTTGTTCTGATCCAGGAGCGCAACAACGAAAAGTTTCATTTTCTGCCGCTTCTGGAGTATTCGAATGATGAGAATCATGTGACGCAGCGCTGTTTCCCTCAGACGGACAGTTGCCTGAAGACCGATTATTGTTTTGATTATAGCTTCTGTTATAATTTCTGTTAAAGTTTCTCCCCCAACCAAAAAAATTTGGCGGCTGAAACATCGCGTTTGGATTAAAATTATTCAATAAAAACACCTCTTTTTTATTTTATCTGCAACTGCAATATATTTTTTATTATCAAATTCCAGCAAGTCATATTTCCATGCTATTTTGCATATCTAATAAAATATATGCATAAGATAAAAATTTGTTTTTACGATTAAACGCTTCGCTGATTTACGTGCACAGCTCTGAGTTTCTCTCGCCGTCACAAGGATGATGCCAGAAGCTTTTTATGAAAAGCTTGTTCAACATCTAACTTGTTATTTCACACTCCCATAAAGCGAGGGAAGCTATTAACTTGTAACATGGCTGCTCTAGAACAAGTTATAGCATACCTTTAGAAACCACCCTTGAATCTAGTGTACTGACACATTTATATTCAGGCAAACCTCCTTGCCCGATTGCCCATCAGACTGCGTTGTCATCAGTCAACGATGCCACCGCATCGCCTCCTTCTTCCGTCTTGCTGATGAACAATCCTTCTGCAGAGTTTCGCCAGATATAAATGTGTCAGCACACTAGAATGTTTTTTTGTATAATGAAGCCAAGATGACACCTGATTATTTCGTTGCTATGAAAACGGGGATCAAAGGAACAAAGAATGGAAAAAACAGAGATTGCAAAACATACGATAAAAGACAGCATTTTCATGAATTTATTTCAGGACAAAAATACCTGATTCAGCTATACTGGGCACTTCACCCAGAAGATACAGAGATTACGGGAGATGAACTCAAAGACATTACGATTAAAAATATAATGGTGGAAATCATGATTCTGACGAAGGCGCAAACCACATGGATAATGAATATCATTATACGGGCATTAATATATCTGGCGCAATCTATAAAAAAGGTGGCTGGAAAATATAAACTTGAAGAAAACGATGCAGAAGCATGGGCTCAGAAATATTGGAAAAGTGAAGAGGATAATCAATAGTTTTCATACGAGTCATTATCTGAATGACATCAAAGATGAAAATGAACTGGCAAAGCGGTATGAAAACCTTGATTGAGATCATCAAGCATATAAGTTGTCTGAAAATTCATTATGGCAGTCCAGAGAACTTTCACACATGATCTGACACTCTCGTCTGCACGGTCAGCTCTGCATCGACATGGCCGCTGTTATACAATTTCACGATCATGGTCGGCGTCTTGGGCTTTCCATCATAGACGCAATTGGACTTTTCCGACGTTAGGCCTGCCTCGTAGAGGTCCCTGCAGGAGCAATAATCTCAAAGGTAATGCTATTCTCTTTTGCATGCCTCCCTGCTTCCGAACTAGGAAAGCCGTAAATAATAAGGCTTTTACTGCAACCTAAAAAGGCATAATCCCCGATGCTGGTCACGCTTTCTGGGATTTTTGTATTCTTACACCCACACAGAAGCTCATTTGTCTCTGTCTGTATGATCGCATTACAATCTTCCCTACTGTCATAAGTTCCATTTCCCTCTGCCACCTTGATGCTCTCTAAGCCACTGCAACCGGAAAAGGCAGAATCCTCGATCTCAATCACCCCTCTCGGGATTTCCACTCTGCTTAGACCAATGCAATCTGAAAAGGCGCCATGTCCGATACTGGTCACTTTCTTCCCATCCATCTCTGACGGAATTACCACTGCTCCGCCGCTGCCAGTGTACTTCGTAATTGTCAAACTGGCGCCATCTTCACTGACTACATACTGATAATCCCCTGATTCTGCCGCATTTTTCTTCATGCTATATAATGACAGTCCGGCAAACGCCATTAGGATTGCCAGCAACCCCGCCAGCAACCTTTTTCTTCCTCTCATTCTTTTCTCCTTTCATTATTTGATAAATTTAGGTGTTTGCGAAACACAACAGTTTTATGAATTTGCCATACAATTCAAAAACTTTGAGAATAAATATTTTCTCATACAAAAGGTAAGAAATGCATTTTAGCACCATGAAAGCAAGACTCAAAGAACCATGGAAGCCTTTGATATTCCTGTTATATGAAAACTACTGCCATAATTTCTTACATTCTATGTAATTTTCAGAACAAAACAATAGGGCTGTCACAAAATAGCCGCTATATACACCATATGGCACTTTCATTCATATTGCATATAAGACAATTTTGCAACAGCCCTAGACTGTTATCATTTCTTAACAAATTTTATTTTAAACACATACCACAAGGCGCCGGTTATACATACAGAAGAATATGCTCCGCAGATAATGCCTGCCATCAACGGAAGCGCAAACTCCCGGATGGAGCTAACGCCCAGAATGAACAGCATAAATACCATGATAAAGGTTGTCAGAGAGGTATTAATGCTTCGGGTCAGCGTCTGGGTAACGCTTCTGTTAACGATTTCCTCTATCACCTCAGGATCTCTCTTCTTCGCACCACCTAAGTTCTCACGGATACGGTCGAAGATTACGATGGTCGCATTGATCGAGTAACCCACAATGGTCAGCATGCAAGCGATAAAGGTATTGCCCACGGAAATCCGCACGATTGCATAGAACGCCAGCACCACCAGCACGTCATGAACTAATGCCAGCACCGCGCTTCCTGCAAAACGGATATCCTTAAAACGGAACCAAATATAAATCAGCATACAGATGGTAGCGATAATCACTGCCCACGCTGCGTCGGAACGCATCTCAGAACTGATGGTGGAACTGATATTCTCAGCAACAATCTCATCTTGATCGACGCCAAACTTATCAATCAGCGCCTGATTGACAGCCTCACGTTCGCTCAGTTCCAAGGAACGAGTCTTGATGACTACCTGCTTGCTTCCCTCGATTTTCTGTGTCTGGACATTGGGATCCCCAGTCACTTCTTCAATCACTGGGACAATCTTTTCATCAATATCCGCAATCGAATAGTCCTCTTTAAAGGTCACCGTGGTGGAAGTACCGCCTACAAAATCCAAACTGTAGTTGAGCATGTTTCCCTTGGCACCGTTGATTCCCATGCCGACAAATCCTGCCACGATGACAACTAAGGATATCGCAAAGAAAATCGTTTTCTTCTTCAGGAATTTAATCGTATTGATCTCTTTGGCAGCGCCATAGAATTTTGCGTCCTGCAGTCCCAGAGCATAGAAACATTTCATCAGCCATCGGGTCACTACCAATGCAGTAAACATAGATAATACGATACCGATTCCCAACGTGTATGCGAATCCTTTTACTGGTCCTGAACCGCGCATGCCTAGCACGACTGCTGCAATCAACGTAGTGATATTGCCATCCACAATTGCAGACAACGCTTTCTCATATCCAAGCTTGATCGCCGAGTTTACCGTCTTTCCGGCTGCAATCTCCTCACGGATACGGGCAAAGATAATGACATTGGCATCCACCGCCATACCGATGGACAGAATGATACCTGCGATTCCCGGCAAAGTCAGGGTAATGTCAAAAATCCATAATGCATATACGGTCAGCGCAGAATACAGGATCAACGCCAGACTGGCTGTAAATCCTGGCAACAGGTAAACGATGATCATAAAGAGCATCACAATTATCAAACCGATTGCCGCTGCTTTCAAACTGGTGGAAATCGCTTCCTCGCCAAGCTGCGCCCCTACGACCTTAGAATTGAGCTCCTCAAGCTCCAGAGTCAGAGAACCGATACGAATGGTAGACGCCAGATTTTCCGCAGCCTCGAAGCTCTCCATGCCGTCAATCTGGGCTTTGCCACCGCTGATCGCAGAATTCACTCTGGGAGCGCTGATCGTCTGTCCGTCATAGACGATAGGCATCGACTTGCCAACATTTGCGGCAGTAGCCTCTTCAAACTTCACTGCGCCTTCGTCCGTCAAGGTAAGCTCCACGATATACTCCGTATTTCCAGTGACTTGGTCTTTGTTCGTAGCCGCCTGTGCATTCTGAATGTCAGTACCGCTTAACAACGTCTCTCCATCTTCATTCTGGAATTCCATAGAGCCCGGCTTGCCAAGCTCCTCTAAGATAGCGTTTGCATCAGAAACGCCTGGAATCTCGATGTTGATACGGTCATTGCCTTCCTGGTATACGCTTGCTTCCGTACTGTAGTTCTCCACACGCTTTTGTAGCTTGTAGATGGTATCTTTCATGTCTTCTTCGGATGGATTGTCCTCCACCGCTCCGTAGGTGATGCTAACACCGCCTGCCAGGTCAAGTCCCAGCTTAATGTTGCGGTTCTCTCCTACGCCAACCGTCGAGATAATGGTTCCGGCATACCATGACATCCCCGCCATAATCGCTAAAATCAAAACCAAAATCCCCATAGCTTTGCTTTTCTTCATAATTTCCTCCATTCTGTGCGCTTTTCTAGCACATGCAAACAGTCAGTCAAAGAACTTCATTCTCCCTTTCTCCATTCGCCGCGCTTTTTGGCGCAAACAGGTAGTTTGTGAAAGAATTATCAAATTCTTTCACTCTTTTATCCTTTCTTGTCTTTTCACTTACCAGACGAAGCATATCAACGCCCGGTTTTTAAATTTCCAGTAACTTAAGCACTACAAAATGATCAGTTTTCCTCTGCCAACGCCGCCTTTATCATAATGGCGCACTCGATGCGCTTCTTTTGAAGCTGGCAACCGATGTCATAAGTATCTGTAATGTTCCCCTGGAAATGATAAGCATTGGCAGCACAGCCGCCACTGCAGTAAAACCTTGCAAAACAATTGCTGCATTTCTCTTTTGCATAGACATTGCAGCCTTTAAATTCACCCTGCAATGTTTTATTAACGATGCCCTCGGTGACATTTCCCATCAGAAAGTCCTCGCTTCCCACAAATTGATGACAAGGGTAAAAATCTCCCCAAGGCGTCACTGCAAGGTATTCCGTGCCAGACCCGCAGCCGGAAAGACGTTTTGCCACGCATGGACCGCCTTCCAAATCAATCATAAAATGAAAGAAATTGAAATCCCTGCCTTCCTTATAACGTCTGATCATCTCAACGGCAAGCCTGTCATATTCCTCAAATAACTGTGGCAAATCCTCTTCTCTAAGGGCATAATCGTCCTCGGGCTGCGCCACCACCGGCTCCACGGAAATCTGTTTAAATCCCAGATCTGCAAGATGCAGCACGTCTTGTGAAAAATCCAGATTGTGATGGGTAAACGTGCCGCGCACATAATACCGCTCCTGGTTCCTGCTGTCTGCAAGCTTTTGGAACTTCGGAACAATCATGTCATAACTGCCTGCGCCCTTGCGAAACGGACGCATCTTGTCATGTACTTCCTTGCGCCCGTCTATGCTTAGCACCACGTTTGCCATTTCCCGATTGGCAAATTCCATCACCTCATCATCCAAAAGAACTCCGTTGGTGGTAAGCGTGAAACGAAAGTTTTTATGATGAACTTTTTCCTGTTCCCTGCCGTATGATACCAGAGCTTTCACCACCTCGAAATTCATCAAGGGTTCGCCGCCAAAAAAGTCCACCTCCAGATTTCTTCGGTTCCCGGAATTGGCAATTAAAAAATCCAGCGCCGCCTTTCCCACTTCAAAGGGCATCAGAGCCCTCCTGCCATGGTATTCTCCCTCCTCCGCGAAACAATAGCGGCAGGCAAGGTTGCAATCGTGGGCAATATGCAGGCAGAGAGCTTTTACTACCGTGGGCCTGTCCCGAAACTGTTCCATGTAATCTTGGTATTCGTCTTTTGCAAACAACTCCCCTTTCGCAGCAAGCTCTTTTACTTCGTCATAGCTCTCCGCAATCTCCTCCTGGGGATAAGCTTCCTTTAACTGCTCTATGATTTCTTCTTTCGTACCTGACTCAAACAGGGGAATTACTTCATAAGTAACATCATCCACTACATGTACTGCGCCGCTGTTTACATCTAATACAATGTTATAGCCGTTGTTCTTATATTGGTGAACCACTGCCGATTCCTCTCTTTCCTTTCTCAAATATGCCAGATAACGTCCTGCAAAGCACGATTCTCCACCGCATGACGATCCTGCCCTGGCATCCTTGAACCACTGTGCAAAACTGCGTCGCTGACATAACGCACAAATGACCGCTCGTCTGTGGCGAACGGTCTGTGTTTTTCTTATCTGCTGATTTTGAGGAACTTAGCGGTTCTCACAGCTCTGATTTCCTACCGTGCAGCTTGTCTTGCAGGCAGACTGGCAGGATGTCTGGCATTCCCCGCATCCGCCTTTCTTGACTGTGTTTTGTAATTTCCTTGTATTTAATGTCTTTACATGTTTCATGAGCATACTTCCTTTCTAATTCTGAACTTATGGCATCCCTGGCAATCTCAGCCTTTTATAGAGGATATGCCTGACACTTGTTCCAAAACGGAAACATCAGGCATAGTATAACACATTTTTCTTCATATGCAAAGCATTATTTCAATTTGAGTTACCCCATTTTGCAATTCATAGTGCCAAAATAGGGAAACTCGAAATTATTTCAAAAATTCCACGACTGCTTTAAACTGGTCACAATCAATGTTCACATCAAAGCTTCCCCCCAAAGCAGCTGAATAAGTGTTGACAATGGCAAGCCCAAGCCCGTTGCCATCTGTGCTCCTAGACTCGTCTCCTCTGGCAAAGCGCTCCACAATCTGCTCTTTGGTAAATTCCATCCGGTAGCCTGCCGTATTAGTGATCTCAAAACGGACTTTCTGCTGATGCTCTTGCTCCCCAATCACGGTAGTTTTTAGAAAAATACGGGTATGCTCCTGGGAATACTTGAGAGCGTTTTCCAATAAATTCTGACAAATACGATACATATAGCCGCTGTCCGCCGTAAATTCCGTATCCTCTTTTGTCAAAGACACCACTAATTCTCTGCCGCTCTCTTTAATCCGGTCCCCCATATCTGCCTGCACCTGCTCGATCAGACAGTTCATTTCCAATGGTTCCATCTTTAATTCCACATTTCCGCTGCTGGTCTTTGCCAGGTCAAAAAGGCTGTCAATCATCTCTTTTAATTTCAAAGCCTTCCTGGAAAGGACTTCCACATAATCACTGAGCACGTCCGTCAATTCTTCTTTTTTGATCAGTTCGATGTAACCCACCATCGAGGTCAGAGGCGTTTTCAGGTCATGAGACACATTGGAAATCAAATCGACTTTCATCTGTTCGCTGCGTAACGCAGCCTCCAGATTCTTTTGATTAATTACTTCCAAAGCCTCCATATACTCCTCCAGCTTGCGTTTCATATAAAGCAATGTCACGCCCTCACATACGATCCACTGGAAAGCCGCCGTAAATACTAACGCATATCCGGTACTGAAATTATCATACATCCAGGAATGATTATAGACATAGCGAAAATTTACAAGAGCAGCCCACAACGCAATAACTTCCGCAATAACCAGCCAAATTTGCTGTATTTTCAGTTTCTGCTTCCACTCTTTATAAAACCTCTCATGCGCAGGCTTCCATCTGCGATTCTGATAGCGGAGAAGAAAGCTTAGCATCCCCCAGACGCCGATTCCCAGAAAAATGTTCACAACAACGCTTCTTGAAATCGTTTCCGTTGTCCTTAAAAATCTTCCATGCAGGATAACCTCCATCAAAAAAAAACTAAGCACTGTGCATCCGATTCCAGGTATCAGACGGATTTCGTCCCTTTTTAAGATCTCCAGAATAAATTCTTTGAGTTGCCCTCTCATCTCAGTACTTTTCCATTTTGTAGCCAATGCCCCACACCACCTTTACATATTTTGGATTTTTCGGATCAATTTCCAGCTTTTCCCGGATATGGCGAATATGTACCATCACCGTGTTTTCCACTGCGCCTGTGGCAAGCTCTTTCCAGACACGTTCGTAGATCTTTTCTGCTGAAAATACCTGTCCTGGGTGTTCCATCAAAAGCTCTAAAATCTTATATTCTGTCGCTGTCAGCTTTACTTCTGCCCCGTCCACCGCAGCAGTCTTCGTCTGCTTATCCAGCACCAGTCCTCCGTTTACGATCTGCTCCGCTTGTGCTTTGGGAGCGCCCCCGCCCCAAGCATGGTAACGCCGAAGCTGCGCCGCCACCCTTGCGGTCAGTTCTGCCGGATTGTACGGCTTTTCCACATAATCGTCCGCCCCCATCACAAGCCCGGACACCTTGTCGCTCTCCTGTGTTTTCGCCGACAGGATAATCACTGGAATTTGATTATTTTCCCGAATCTTCATCAGCGCTGACAGCCCGTTGAGTCTGGGCATCATCACGTCCAGCAAGATTAAATCCACCTGGCTGTCTTTCAAAGCCTCCAGCGCCTCGATTCCGTCATATGCTTTTAACACCCGGTAACCTTCATACTCCAACAGCTTTCCTAAAGAAAACACGATTTCTTTGTTATCGTCCACCACCAGAATTGTCTGTTGTTCCATGTTCTTTTTGCTCCTTACTCTTTCTCTCTGTTACTCTGCCATTATAATAGAGATTTCAAAAATAAAACTCAAGAATTTTCTTAAAAAAAACTTAAAATCGCAGACTTTTAGGATTGATCAACCGCAAGGGACGCAAAATCGGAGCAACCATGCAACGCCTTGCTGCACAATTACCCCGATTCTTTTCTTCAAAAATAAAACATTCTACAATACGCCAAACGCATAATCTCAAATGGCATCTATAAAGCTTAGACTCTTGACAAGTATTCTCCTGTCCTGGTATCGATCTTGATCACGTCCTCCTGTTCCACAAACAGAGGAACATATACGGTAGCGCCTGTCTCTACCACTGCCGGCTTCGTCGCACCGGTCGCCGTATCTCCCTTAAACCCAGGCTCTGTATCTGTAATTTTAAGCTCCACAAACAGAGGCGGCTCCACTGCGAACACATTGCCATTGTGGGAACACATTTTGACCATTTCATTTTCCTTTACAAACTTCAAAGCGTCGCCGATAGACTCTGCATCCAATGCAATCTGCTCATAGGTTTCCACATCCATAAAATGAAAGAGATCCCCGTCGGAATATAAATACTGCATGTCCGCTCTGTCGATACGGGCCTGCGGACATTTTTCCGTAGGACGGAACGTCTTCTCCACAACGCCGCCGCTTTTGATATTTTTTAATTTTGTCCGCACAAAGGCTGCGCCCTTTCCTGGCTTTACATGCTGAAATTCAATAATTTGGTAGATATTATTATCTAATTCGATTGTAATCCCGTTTCTAAAATCTCCTGCTGAAATCATTCAAATTTCCTCCTTAAACTATGTCTGGGCATACTTTGCCTACATACTTTTTTCATTCTATACTATAATGGAAGAAATTTCAACCTTTTTCTTCAATCTCACGGATCATGTCAATCCTCGTCTGGTGCCTGCCGCCCATGAACTCGGCCTCTAAATACGCCTTAACAATGTCCTTCGCCTGCTCGTTTCCTACGATTCTGGCTCCAAATGCAATGACATTGGCATTATTATGCTCTTTAATCAGATGTGCCGTGGTAGTATCCGAACATACGCCGCAGCGAATTCCTTTGATCTTGTTGGCCGCCAGAGAGATGCCAACCCCTGTGCCACAGATCAGGATTCCGCAGTCGGCCTCGCCATCTGCCACTGCGCGTCCTACTTTCTCGCCATACACTGGATAATGACAGCTCTCTGAGCTGTCCGTGCCCAGATTGATCACCTCATGTCCGAGGCTTTTTACATACTCCATCACTTCATTTTTCAATTCCACCGCTGAGTGGTCATTACCGATTGCTACTTTCATCTTCGTTCCTCCATTCTTTGTGTTTGTCCGCACAAACAGGCAGTCCGTGAAAGAATAGACAACTTCTTTCCGCTTTTCCTGCTTTTTGATTTTAAAAATCGATGTTATTTCCTTCTCTGATAAAAAAACAGTACGATCCGTTCCAGATACCGTTTAAGCACAATTTGTATCTCCTCTTTGGGATGAATCGGCTTTGTCAGCACGGTACGGATTCCGGCACAATTGGCGCCGTACACATCTGTAAAGATCTGATCCCCCACAAACAAGGTATTGTCCTGATTCGTCCCCATCAGTTCCATGGCGCGCCGGTAACCAGACGCCTTAGGTTTACCAGCCTTAAAAATATACTGCACCTGTACTTGGTCATTGAACATTTTAACCCGTGGCTCCTTGTTGTTAGAAAGCAGACAACACTGATATCCCAGCTCTTTCAGATGGGTAAATAATTCTTTCGCGCGCTGGTCTGCCGGAGCGCCATGAGGGACCAGCGTATTATCTACGTCGAAAATAATTCCCCGATATCCCTCCTCATATAATCGGTCATATTCTATCTCGTATGCAGAATCCAGATATTCATTGGGGTAAAACTTCTCCAGCATCTCTTTACTCTCCTGCCCTTCTTGCTTCCTATCGTGCCCATTGATCCAGCATTTTCTTCCATTCTAATGCTCGCCATCAAGCATTACTTCATTAATAATGCTCACGGTTCCAGCATCTTCTTCAATTCATCCATAAAAGTGTTGACATCTTTGAATTCCCGGTAAACTGACGCAAAACGGACATAAGCCACAGGATCCAATTCCTGAAGACGGTTCATGACAATCTCTCCAATCTTAGAACTTACGATTTCACGCTCTTCTTTGTTAAAGATTTCAGCTTCCACCTCGTCTACCAGCTGGTCAATCCGTGCCACGGACACTGGGCGTTTATGACATGCCCGCAAAATGCCTCCCTGCAGTTTTGACCTGTCATACTGCTCTCTGTTATCATCCTTCTTGATGACAATCAGCGGAATGGTTTCCACTCTCTCATAAGTGGTAAAACGCTTCCCACAATCGTCACACAGCCGTCTTCTGCGGATAGAGCTATTATCGTCGGCGGGCCTGGAATCAATCACACGGGTGTTTTCGCTGCTGCAATATGGACACTTCATAGAATTCCCCTCCTTGGTACAGATATTTACTCTCAGTATATCTTTCTTTTTTCTGCTTGTCAAACGAAACTCAAGAAACATAGCTTTGCCTCTCAATGTTTGGCAGAAAAGAAATTGATCAAAATCTCCTTAATATGGTTGTATCGCCTGGCATAAGAATGTTCCACCCGTATCATCTGCAAATCAATCTTCTTTCCAAGCTCTGTTCTCTGACGGTCCCGCTGTCTTAGAAGCTCTTCGTCCAAATGTTCTTTTTTGTCCAACTCTATGGCAAGAACCGCAACCTGCTTTTGCATCTGCTGTTCATAAACCACAAAATCAAATTGTTGCGAATAAAATAAGCCATCTGGAGATAAATTAGCAGGGAAGATCGTCGAGATCTCCACTTTCTGCTGAATTTGAAAACGATTGTCCAAGAGCCAGATATTTTCCAGCGCATGTGTAAGGTTTTTCAAAAATGCTTCCTCTGTATCCGTAGTAAAAGGCTTGACGCCCAGCGCCCGGGAAACCGCTTTCTTTTTTGTGACTTGTAACTTTCCATTCATCTTGGCATATTGTACCAATTCATACAAGTCATCGTCCTCATTCCTTAAGTGCAAACGCTGCAAACTTTCCATATCAGACAAAATGACCAGCCTGTCCCTTGCCCGGGAAGTAGCTACATTGATCAGTTCCTTGTTATTTTTTAACCATTCATAGGTCCCCGCCTGAGTCTGTTCCGTAATGGCAGTCGAAAACAGAACGATATCTTTCTCATCCCCCTGAAACGCATGAACTGTGCCACACTCCACATTGGCAAGATATGCCTGTCTCGCAGCTTCTTCTATCAGCCTGCGCTGATTGACGAAAGGGGTGATCACGCCTATGCTTTTCTCCCTGTTTTTGGAAGCATAAGCGATGATTTCTTCTACCTCGGCAGGAGCAGTGTTTTTTCCGCCGCTGCTATCGCCCTTGACATCTATATATAAGAGAGGTTCCTTTTCGGCGCTTTTAGTCTTTACACACAATCTTTCATTGTAATACTTCTTATTGTTAAATCCAATGATTTTCTCATGGCAGCGGTAATGATAATGTAACAGGATCTCGTCACTGACTGCGTCGCAAGCGAGAAATGTCTTATATATAGAATTTTTCCGATAGTCATATTCCTCGGCAACCCCATATTTGGTCCGCAGTTTCTGGTTCACCAGCTCTTCAAGCTGGATCACTGGATTAAGCTGCTGAGGATCTCCCACAAGCATCAGGCTGCTGCCCCGGATAATGGGCACCAGAGAAACCGCCGTATTGCACTGACTGGCTTCGTCGATGATCACCATGTCAAACATGGGACATGGCTCCCCCAGCTTATGAGCGGAGATGCAGGTGGTCGCTACAATCGGGAAAATCTCCTGCAGTTTCCTGATATTCTCTTTTTTTCCCAAATACTTTGCAAATCCTTCCAGGCGTTCTCTCTTGTCTCCCATCTGTATGATGTTCTTTAATTCTTTATGCCTGGGCAAATCAAGCTTTTTAAGATACCTGGCGGATGTAAAATAAAGATACTTCTTTAATTCTTCCTCGTTCTCATCTAACAAAAGAAACGCCTCTTCCTCTGTGATGTCTCCTGTCTTCTCCAGCCTGCGCTTGATCTGTTCCATCTGCCTCCCCTGCAGATCCGCTTGAAATGGAAGCATCTGCAACGATAATTGCTGCTGATTCTCATACTCCAGCATCCGATGTATCGTTTCTTTGCGCTCCTGCAAGTCAAGGCGCTCTTCATACCTGCGCAGCAGGCCAGATAGTCTTCTGGCACGCTGAATCCGGTCATCCTTATTCCTTTCCAGCGTGGATTCATAGACCTTGATTTTCTGAGCCTGTTCGTAAATTTGCTCTATATGCTCCAGTGCTTCCTGCATTTTCTCATAATTCCCCAAGCGCAGCACTGGAAACAGAATCGCCTTGTCCTGATATTTCATGTCAAGCAGCTTTTCCACCACTCCATTGATGGGATGATTATTGTAAGAGACAAACAAAACCGTCTTTTCGTTAAAGAACGCTGTGACAATGGTATTGATGATGGTGCTTGTCTTGCCTGTGCCTGGCGGTCCCTGAATATACGCCACTGGATATTTCATGGCATTGTTGATCGCAAGGAGCTGATCCAAATTCACCCGCCGGTCAGCAAGCACGATCGGATATGCTTTCCTGCGAAGGGGCTTGCTGACCATCTCCCCGAAAAAAGCCCGCAGAGGGACCGTCACCTTTTGATTCTGATACATGTCAATCACCGCCTCATATTCCTTGTGCAAATCTAAGATGATATCCATCCCAAGACCGATCAAATATGGCATGTCGTCAACTTCAAGAACCTGCTTGCCATGATTTTTGATACATTCCTTGATCTCTTCCTGATTCTTCTCAAAATCTTTCAGCAGTTCATATTCCTCTGCATCCAAAAACCTGCGCACATGCTCCTTTACGCCGTCTATGGCATATTCTGTGCAGATCATGATTTCTTCGCCAGGGCGCAGAGTTCTTTTTCTGACGTCAAGCTGCAATTTGCGATACGCCAGGACATAAAGCCCCCTGGACGTATGAATGCTGAGCACGTTCATAGCTAACTGCTGCAGCTTCAGTTTTCCTTCGTGTCCCTGCTTTTTCGCTGTCTGGTACTGGAAATATCTGACAATCATCTGAAATTGTTCTTCACTGAGTTCATAGTCCTGTCCCTGAAAGCTCTCGCGGTCCAGATAGCGGATCAGTTCAAAATCAGAGTAATACGGCACGGTATCCATGCGGCTGCACGATTCCAGATAATTTAAGATCTTCAAATTAACTGTATGGTCAAAAATACTTTTGTACTTATGGGGATTCTGATAAATATCCCTTACCAGGCTTTGATTTACCGGACAGTAAGTGCCCTCTACGATTGCAGAGGAAAGAATGGCATCCATATAAATCGTCTCATAGGTCTGCGTGGTATATTTGCCTAAATGCATTCCTTCCACTTTCAGGGTGCGTTTTTTAGGATCGAGGTCATAAATTCCAATCCAGTACCTTGAGATCTGCTGTTCCTTATTTCGATATTCTATGCTGAGCCATCTGCCCTCGTGGATAGCCCGAAATATGTTGCGGTATACGCTGTTCATCTCTTTTGTCCTTTTTACTGATCGCCCCGATATCGGTCACGTTTCTGTTATTTTACTTTCGCTCCGGTTCCGGAATTTCCACCAAAATAATGTCTGGCCCTACCCGGACTACCTGTCTCCATGGTATCACAAGCTCGCTGCCCCTGCCAAAAAGCCCCCAGACTTTTCCACAACTTGGAATGATCAGCGCCAGGACCATCCCCGTACACACGTCAATATCAATATCCACTACAAATCCAAGGCATTTGCAGTTGCAGACATTGATGACCTCTTTTTCCCTCAATTCACACAGACGCATGATATTCCTCCCAATTTATGTATTGGGGCTGCTGCTTTGAAACGCAGAACCCCTGCATTATCCTATGCGGCAGGGGGATTTTGGTGATTCTTGGATCTTATTATTTTATATGACGTTGCGGGTAGCAACCACGTCCACGCCAGTGTCAGCCGCGTTGCATACAACGACATCCCCTATATGGACCGGAGCCTGCACGCTTACTCCCTTTAGCGCTTTGATAACCTCAAATATCTTCTCTTTGGGGATATCTTCCCTGGTCTTGACCGATACTGTCCTCTGGCTTCCTCCCTCCACCGCCACGGTACTTGTGACGATCCTGGTGGGATTGACGACTTCTTTTCTAGCGTAATCTTCCCCTCTTTTGCAGGTATTTCCTGTAATATTCACTGGCTTGCCCTGGTCGATTTCCACTTTCAGGGCGCAGCCCAGGGGACAGCCGATGCAGATTAATTCTCTCGTTTCCATTTCCTTAAGCCTCCTCAATCCTCACCGTGATCTGGGACAGTCCCAGGACCGCCTGCAAGTCTTTCTTTTGCAATATCACTTCTTCCATCTCGCCCGGAACTGCCACCAGGCGTTTCTTACGGCTGATGCAATTCTCATCCAAATAGACGCAGATAAAGCAATTGCGATATACGTCTCCTACACGAAACCGTACGGTCTGCGCATCTTCCATCTGTTCTGGATGGATCGAGCAAGGAACGGTATAGCGCACCCCGTTCTCAGCCAAAATGGGAACTTCCCGGCATTTCTTGCGGCCTGCGCCGTCTCTCACAAAGAGGGCTGCATGTCTGCCCGCTGCCTTGGCCTCCTTGGAAACAAAATCTACCAAGTCATGGACATGGAGCACGTTTCCACATGCAAACACACCTTCGACGCTGGTTTGAAAGCTCTCGTCCACCCGTGGGCCAGAAGTGGCTGGATGGATCGCAACGCCCAGTTCCTGGGATAATTCATTTTCTGGAATCAGGCCGCAGGACAAAAGCAGGGTGTCGCAGGCATAATATTGCTCCGTGCCTGGAATAGGCTTCCTGTCTTGATCCACCTGGGCAATGGTTACTCCTTTTACCCGGTCTTTGCCGTCAATGTCCACCACCGTATGGCTCAATTTCAGAGGAATGTTAAAATCATCGAGACACTGGACAATATTCCTCTTTAAACCACCAGAATAGGGAAGCAGTTCTACGACCACTTTCACTTTCGCACCCTCCAGAGTCAGCCTCCTTGCCATGATCAGCCCGATATCCCCTGAGCCTAAAATCACTGCCTCACGCCCGGGAAGCAGACCTTCGATGTTGACTAGCCGCTGCGCCGTGCCGGCGGAATAGACGCCTGCCGGACGGTAGCCTGGGATATTTAGGGCGCCCCTGGAACGCTCTCTGCATCCCATGGCAAGAATGACTGCCTTTGCCTGTATCGTAAGAATGCCATCCTTGCCGTTCATTGCCGTCACTACCTTGTCGCTGGAAATGCTAATCACCATTGTATCTAATTTATACGCAATCTGAGCTTCCTTTAGCTTCTCAATAAACCTTGCGGCATACTCTGGCCCGGTCAGTTCTTCCTGAAACGTGTGCAGGCCAAAGCCATTGTGGATGCACTGATTTAAAATACCGCCTAGTTCCTTGTCTCTTTCCAGCACTAAAATGGATTCTGCGCCATTTTCCTTTGCCGAAAGGGCGGCCGAAAGACCTGCCGGACCGCCTCCAACTATCACAATGTCATACTTTATCATGTCCTTTTCCTCAACTATATTCTGTCCTTATTCGTCCCGGCAATCAAATGGGAATTCCCGCCGCATTTGGTAATTTGCGAGGGCGTCAAACCCCGTTTTTCTGCCAAAATCTCCATGGTTTTCGGTGAACAAAATCCTGCCTGGCAGCGTCCCATTCCAGCCCTGGTCCTTCGTTTCACGCCGTCTAAGGATTTCGCCCCCAGAGGACGGCTTATGGCGTCCTCAATCTCTCCCTGAGTAATCATCTCGCAACGGCAGACAATCGCGCCATAGGCTGGATGCTCCCGGATTAGCTCCGCTCGTTTTTCATGCTCCAAAGACCTGGGATCTAAAATCCCTTTTCTGGTTCCCACAAAATTTGAATTTTCCTGGGGGCATGCAAGTTCTCGAATGATATCTGCCACCATCCTCCCAATCGCCGGAGCGGCGGTAAGTCCTGGAGATTCAATTCCGGCGCAGTCTATAAATCCCTCTGCCCCTTCGACTTGCCCGATGCAGAACTCATGACCGTCCTCATGGGCGCGCAAGCCTGCAAATGAAGTGATAATTTGACGCACTGGCAGATTCTTTACCGTCGCCGACGCCTTGTCCAACAACTCCTCAAGCCCTGCCTGGGTGGTGGATACGCCCTCCTTGTCTTCGATATCCACGGCTGTCGGGCCCACCAATATATTTCCATGGACGGTAGGCGCAACCAGCACCCCCTTTCCATATTTGCCCGGAAGCTGGAATACCGTATGATTGACAAACCCTTTGGCAGAATGGTCCATCAGGCAGTATTCCCCCTTTCTTGGCGTGATATGAAGCTTGTCGGCACTTACCATGTTGTGAATCTCATCTGCATACACGCCTGCCGCATTCACCACGTATCTGGCCTGAAATTCTCCCTGGCTGGTTTTTACCATCCAAAAGTCTTCCTGCTTCCCTACCGCAGTTACTTTTGTTTCAAATTGAAATTTGACACCGTTAGCCGCCGCATTTTCCGCAAACGCAAATGTCATCCCAAAGGGACACACAATGCCCCCGGAGGGCGCATAAAGCGCTTTCACCGCGTGCTCTGAAATGTTGGGCTCCAGTTTCACAAGCTCTGTTCTGTCAATGATCTTTAAACCTTCGACTCCGTTTCGGATTCCTCTCTGATACAACGCCTGCAAATCCGGCGCTTGTTCCTCGTCCAGACACACGACCAAGGAGCCGTTTCTTTGAAACGGAAAGTCCAGCTCTTTCGACAGCTGCTCCATCTTCTGATTTCCTTCTACATTCAGTTTCGCCATCAGAGAGCCGTTCTCTGCATCGAAGCCTGCGTGGACAATGGCGCTGTTTGCCTTGGATGTTCCGCAGCACACATCCTCTTCTCGTTCCAGCACGCAGATGGAAAGCCTGTACCTGGAAAGTTCTCTTGCACAGGCGCATCCTGATATGCCTGCGCCTATTATGATTACGTCGTACATGATATCTACCTTTCTTTTGCCCATCCATAAGAATATTTTACTGCTTTCTCCCATCCTTTGATCCGTTGCTGCCGCTCTTCTTCGCAAATCTGAGGACGGAAAGTCTGGTCAATGGTCCAATTCTTGATCACTTCCTCCTTATCTGCCCAATATCCTACGGCAAGGCCTGCCAGATATGCCGCGCCCATGGCAGTGGTCTCCACGCAGCTGGGACGGTTTACGGGAGCGTCGATAATATCAGACTGAACCTGCATCAGGAAATTATTGGCGCTTGCGCCGCCGTCTACTTTCAGAGAATTCAGCGCCATCCCGGCGTCTGCTTTCATCGCCTCCAAGACGTCATGAACTTGGTACGCCAGAGATTCCAGCGTGGCGCGGATTACATGGTATTTGTTGACGCCCCGGGTAAGCCCCACGATAGTTCCCCTGGCATACTGATCCCAATGCGGCGCCCCCAGCCCGGTAAATGCCGGAACCACATAGCATCCGTTGGTATCTTTTACTTTCTTCGCCATATGCTCGGAATCCGCAGCGCTGTCAATCAGCCGCATTTCGTCGCGCAACCATTGGATTGCCGCACCCGCCACAAAAATCGACCCTTCCAAGGCATAACTTACCTTGCCATCTATGCCCCAGGCAATCGTGGTAACTAGGCCATTCTTGGAAAACACCGGCTTCTCCCCTGTGTTCATCAGTAGAAAACATCCTGTTCCATAAGTATTCTTGGCTTCCCCCGCATGAAAACAAGTCTGTCCGAAAAGAGCAGCCTGCTGGTCGCCCGCAGCTCCGCTAACCGGAATTTCTGCACCAAAAAAGGATGAATCTGCCATCCCATAGATACCGCTTGAGGGCTTCACCTCAGGTAGCATGCCCTGCGGAATATCCAATTGTTCCAAAATTTCCTGATCCCACTCTAAGGTATTGATATTAAACAGCATGGTTCTGGAAGCGTTGGAATAATCGGTCACATGGGCTGCTCCCCGGGTCAGCTTCCAGATCAGCCAGGTCTCCACCGTGCCAAAGAGAAGCTCTCCTTGCTGCGCCCGTTCCCGGACGCCGTCTACATGGTCCAGGATCCATTTCAGCTTCGTTCCAGAGAAATAAGCGTCAATCACCAGCCCGGTTTTGCAGCGGAATTCTTCTGTCAGCCCCTGTTCTTTTAACTGATCGCAGTATTGCGAGGTTCTGCGGCACTGCCACACGATCGCATTGTAAACAGGTTCCCCCGTATGCTTGTCCCACACAATCGTCGTCTCCCGCTGGTTTGTAATTCCGATCGCCGCAATGTCTTTTGCCGATGCTCCGATTTTTTGCATCGCCTCCACGGCCACGCCAAGCTGAGTTGACCAAATCTCATTGGCGTCATGCTCCACCCAGCCCGGCTTCGGGAAATATTGTGTAAACTCTTTTTGCGCCACGCTGCACATTTCCCCTTTTTCATTGAAGAGAATACATCGGTTGCTTGTGGTTCCAGCGTCCAGCGCCATAACGTATTTCGCCATTCGTAACACCCTCCTCCTGATGATATGAAAGATGAAAAAGAGCGTAAATCTATTCTCTCTCATAATAAGATCTACGCTCTTTTCAGATATCTTTTGTGTTATCAAAGTATTCTAATGTGATTATTATAGCAGAATCTGCGGCAGGTGTAAAGATTTCATTTTTTTGAGTTTCCCCATTTTGTAATTCATAGTGCCAAAAGGTTTCCATCACAAAGTGATGAAAACACTTTGCACATAAAAGCGCTCTGAAAAGCTAGCTTTTCAAGCACTTTTTGTGCAAGATGTCTATGCTGCCAAAGGCAGCAAGACCTTTTGTCACTATGAATTACAAAATGGGGAAACTCAAGCTCGCAGACAGTTTACTTTTTATACATTCTGATATATAATCTTTCATGAATTGCCTGTTTGTGCTGAAAAGCGCACTGAATGGAGGAAATCATGATATGAATATTGCAAATGCTTTGACGTGGTGCATGAATGTAGAAAAAAAACATAATGATAGAAGTGGAATTTACGGTTTCACGCAAAGGGCTTTGGCATATAATTCAAATAAAATTGAGGGGAGCACGCTTACAGAATATCAGACAGCGCCTTATTTGAAGAAGGCTTTCTTCCTGTATCAGAAGATGTTTACGGGGCTAAGGATATAGAAGAAATGAACGGACATTTTCTAATGTTTAATCATATGCTTGCAACCATTGACGCACCTTTGTCAGAAGACTTAATCAAAGAATTCAATAAAAATCTTGAAACTATCGCAAAGCTGCATTCCGCTTACGAAAGGCTCCATCCGTTTCAAGATGGTAATGGCAGAACAGGTCGTATCATTATGTTTCGGGAGTGTATCAAAAACGGACTATGTCCCTTTATTGTCCAGGATAAGAACCGCATTGTCTACGTCACGTCTTTAAAAAGCACAGACCGAGAATTTGTTCTCAGACCTTGCGCACTATTTCAAAGAAGAATAATCTATATACCAAAAACAATGCGCATTCTTTCCGTGGAAGAAAGATACCAGGAATCCAAGGGACTTTAAGACCTTTTAACACCTAATATAAAGTAATACGCAAACCGCAGCATCATTGCAGAAAGGACTTACCATGCGCATCTGGTTTAAAATATTTCAGGACAATCATCTTCTACGGGATACCGTTATCACGGACGACGGCAACGACACCCGCACCCATAAAATTTTCAACGCATTAGAACAAGCATGTTACCAATTCGACTTAAGCAAGCCCCTCTGGCTTGACGCAACCGTAGCGGAATTCAAGCGCCATGCCAAAGCACGATTTTATCAAGACAATTTCGTGGAAGAGATTGACTTTGATTTCTTGGAAATCCATGTGATCGAAGAATAATTATCGACGTTGCCGCTTTGCCTCATACATCAACAGCGCCGCCGCTATGGCGGCATTTAGCGATTCTACGCTTCCCTCCATGGGTATGTGAATGTAAGCGTCCGCAAAGCTGGCAATGTCTGTGCTTAATCCATTTCCCTCATTTCCAATCAAAAATCCACAGGGCTTGCCATAATCCGCCTCCTGGTACGACAGCTTTCCTTTCAAATGCGCCGCATAAAAAACAACGCCCTTTTCCTTCAGCGCAGAGACTGTCCCAGTCAAGTCCTCCGCAATATAAAACGGCACCCGAAACAGAGAACCCATTGTAGAACGGATCACTTTGGGATGGAATATGTCCACAGTCGCTTTGCTCATCACCACGCCTGTGACGCCAGCCCCCTCTCCTGTGCGGATCATCGTGCCAAGGTTTCCTGGATCCTGAATATCTTCCAAAACCAAAAGATGAGGACGCTGTCCTAGCAGATCTTTCAAAGCATATTGCGGCATTTTCGCAAGACAGAGAATTCCTTGGGGCGTCTTGGTATCGCTGACGCTTTGAAATACAGCGTCTGACAACACCTCATATGGAAAGCCTTCCCACGGCCGGCGCTTCTCTATATCCAGGAAAAAACTTTCTGAAAAATACAATTTCTGAATCCGTTCTTTGGGCACTTCCAGGCACATTTTCATTCCTTCCACCACAAAAACCCGCTGTTCATAGCGGGTTTTTGCCTTTTTATTCAACTGCATCATTAATTTGACTTGCGGGTTTGAAGAACTTGTAATCATGCCTCTTCGCTCCTTACAGACTAAGGTTTTTGCAGATTTCAAATTGATATTCTGAAATCTCTTTCTGCATCGCAAGCGCTTCGTCAATGTCAAAGTCCACATACTCACCGTCACGGTAACCTACCACCCGGTTGGTTTTGCCCTGACAAAGCAAATCCACTGCAAGCGCTCCCATGGTGGACGCATAGACACGGTCTTTACAGGTAGGGCTTCCTCCACGCTGCATGTGACCCAGGATCGTTGCCCTGGTCTCCACGCCTGTAGCCGACTCTATCCGCTTTGCCATGCTTGCAGAGTGACCGATTCCCTCTGCATTTATAATGATATGATGCTTTTTGCCCTTTTTCTTATTAGCAATGATATTATTTACCAGCGCCTGTTCATCGTAATCGTATTTCTCAGGAAGAAGAATGTCTTCCGCACCATTGGCAATGCCGCACCACAGCGCAATATAACCAGCGCCGCGTCCCATTACCTCGATGATCGAGCACCGCTCATGGGAAGTGGAGGTATCACGCACCTTGTCAATCGCTTCCATCGCCGTATTTACCGCCGTGTCAAACCCTATCGTATATTCGGTACAGGCAATATCCAAGTCAATCGTTCCTGGTATCCCAATAGTATTGATCCCCAGTGACGCCAGCTTCTGTGCGCCTTTGAAAGAACCATCGCCGCCGATTACGATCACGCCGTCGATGCCGTGCTTCCTACAGATCTCCGCTCCTAGCTGCTGCCCTTCTGGCTTGGTAAATTCCTTGCATCTTGCCGTCTGCAGGATAGTTCCTCCCCGCTGGATGGTATCTGATACGTCGCACGCCTGCAAATCTATAATTTCTTCCTGGAGCAGCCCGGCATAGCCTCTCTTGATTCCTTTTACTTTCTTTCCTTTGACAATCGCCTGCCGCACTACCGCGCGGATTGCAGCATTCATTCCTGGTGCGTCTCCGCCGCTGGTAAGCACGCCAATTGTTTGAACTTCATTCGCCATAAATGATCCCTCCTGTTCCTGTCCTAATTCTCACTTTTTCCAATCTATTACATTCTAATCTCTTTTAGGAAGATTTTCAATACTCTTTTCTACAACTTTTACGTTATTTTCACCCAAGACCTTAGTCAATGTGTTTAACATTTCAGGCATAATCGCAATATTCCTGCTGGGAGGAAGCCGCTTCATCCTCCTTTCACTGGAAATATAGACAACAACGCCGTCATTTCCGTCACTTTCTTTTAACAGTTCGAATACTTCTGCCTCGTGGCGCTGATAGTCCTCTCTGGTAGGAAACTGCAGCCAAAGCTCCTGCTTGGCGTCCTCAAAAGAATAGATCCGTTCACAGACCAGTTTGGCATTTTTCTCGTCCTCGGTGACAGCCTTTCCCCGGACAAATACTTTTTCATCGACATTCAAGAAGCGACTGTATTTCTCATAGCTGTTTGGAAAGATAATAATTTCCATCGTCCCTACCAAATCTTCCAAGGTGATAAAGGCCATCGTCTGGTTATATTTTGTATATTTTATGGTCTTGTCCAAAATCATTCCACCGACCATGGCTAACTCGCTTTCCTGCACCCGGGTATGCCCGCTCTCCTCCTGAATCTGAAAATCAGTAGTAAGCCTGGTTATGTTCTTCCTCCATTTTGCCTCGTATTCTTCCAAAGGATGACCGCTGATATAAATGCCGAGCACTTCTTTTTCAAAACTCAGATACACTTCCTTGGAATACTCTCCCACGTCCGGCAGCTTAATTTCAAATTCTGCCTTTTGGTCTTCTCCTGCCAGATCAAACAGCGTCATCTGTCCCGCCATGGTGTTCTTTTTGTCCTGGGCGATGTCATCCATCATCCCTGCATACACCATCATGCTTTGCTTCCTGGTAGCGCCCAAATGATCCAAGGCACCTGACTTGATTAAGTTTTCCACCACGCGCTTATTAATCTCACGGTCTGCCATCCGGGTCAGCAAATCTTTGATGCTTGTGAACTTTCCGCGCTCGTTTCGCTCCTGACAAAGCTTTTCAATAAAGGACTGGCTGACGCTCTTTATGGCGGACAACCCGTAACGAATGGCGTTTCCTGATACCGAAAACGTGCTCTCTCCCTCATTGATACTGGGCGGAAGCACCTGGATCCCCATCTGCCGGCAGGTAAAAATGTATTCCGAAATCTTCCCCACATGATCCATCACAGAGCTCATCAGCGCCGCCATATATTGCACTGGATAGTAATATTTGAGATAGGCGGTCTGGTACGCCACCACTGCATAGGCAGCCGCATGGGACTTATTAAACGCATATTTTGCAAAATCAATCATTTCGTCAAATATCTTGTTGGCTACCTGCTCGCTAATCCCATTACTGACACAGCCTGGAACTCCTTCTTCCTCATTGCCATAAACAAAATTCTTCCGCTCCTGTTCCATTACCGACGTTTTCTTCTTCGACATGGCACGGCGCACCAGATCGCTTCTTCCCAGAGTATATCCTGCCAGATCCCGTACAATCTGCATTACTTGTTCCTGATAGACGATGCACCCGTACGTCGGCTCTAAGATCGGCTTTAGCTGGGGACAGTCATAAGTAATTGTTTGCGGATTATTTTTCCCAAGAATATAGGCAGGTATAAAATCCATCGGACCTGGGCGATAAAGAGAAATACCTGCGATAATGTCTTCCAAGCTCTGTGGCTTTAACTCTTTCATAAAGTTCTTCATCCCGGCACTCTCCAGTTGAAAGACGCCATCCGTCTTCCCAGTCCCCAGAGAAGCAAGCACGTCCTTATCGTCAAAATCTATCTCGTCAATGTCCAGCAATTGCTCCTCTTTGATAGCAGGATCACGCTCTTTCTGGCTAACATGGATCAGATTTACGGCATTCTGAATCACGGTCAAGTTTCGAAGTCCCAAGAAATCCATCTTCAAAAGTCCAAGCTCTTCTAAGGTAGTCATGGTAAACTGCGTGGTGATTGCGCCGTCGCTTCCCTTAGAAAGAGGCACGAATTCATCAACCGCTTTGGAACTGATAACCACTCCCGCCGCATGCATGGAAGTATGCCTCGGAAGCCCTTCCAGACGTTTTGACATGTCGATCAGCTTCTTGATGCTCTCGTCATTTTGATAGAGATTTTTGAGTTCCAGATTCATCCTCATCGCTTTGTCGATGGTGATTCCTAACTCCATTGGAATCTGCTTTGCGATATTGTCCACAAAGGCATAAGGCAAATCCATCACCCTGCCCACGTCACGGATCACGCCTCTTGCCGCCATCGTACCAAAGGTAACGATCTGCACCACCCGGTCTTCGCCATATTTTTCGCTGACATAATCAATGACCTCTTGCCGCCGCTCGACGCAAAAATCAATATCAATATCCGGCATGGTGACACGTTCTGGATTCAGGAACCGCTCAAAAATCAGATTATAGCGAACGGGGTCGATATTGGTGATTTCCAAAGTATAAGACACCAGGCTTCCCGCTGCGCTTCCTCTTCCTGGTCCCACGGCAATGCCATTTTCTCTCGCAAAATGAATAAAATCCCAAACAATCAAAAAATAGTCCACATACCCCATCTGGCGGATAATATCTAGCTCATACTGAAGCTGCCGTTGCAGCTTGGCAAATCTCATGGGTTCTTGCCCTGGGATTTGCGTCCTGCCGTCCACTACAGGATAACGCCGCTTTAATCCCTGATGACATATATTTTGCAGGTATTCCCAAGATGTATAGCCCTGTGGCACATCGTACTTCGGCAGCTTGATGACTCCAAACTCAATCTCCACCTTACAGCGGTCTGCAATTTTCTGCGTATTTTCTAATGCCTGCGGCGCATAGGGAAACAGGGCGCGCATTTGTTCCTCGGACTTTACAAAGTACTGCCCGCCCTCATAACGGAGCCTGTTTTCATCAGACAATTTTTTCCCGGTCTGAATGCATAACAAGATATCATGAGAATCAACGTCCGTCTCATACGTATAGTGCACGTCGTTAGTTGCCACAAGCTCAATCCCCGTATCCTGAGAAAGGCGCATCAGTTGCTGATTTACCTGCCGCTGTTCTGGCAAGCCGTGATCCTGGAGCTCTAGAAAATAATTCCCACGCCCAAACGTCCTTTGATACCACAAAGCCGCTTCTTTGGCTTCCTGATAAAACCCCCGCAACAGAAGCTTTTGCACTTCCCCCGCAAGGCAGGCGCTGAGCACGATCAACCCCTCATGATACGCTTCCAAAAGTTCCCGGTCTACCCTGGGACGGTAATAATATCCTTCTGTAAATCCCCGTGAGACAATCTTCATCAGATTTTGATACCCTGTATTGTTTTCCGCCAGCAAAATCAAATGAAAATAGCGGTCCTCCCCTTCCACTTTTTCGCGATCAAATCTTGAGCCTGGCGATACATAAACCTCGCATCCTAAAATGGGATTGATCCCCGCCTCTTTCGCCGCCCGGTAAAAATCAATCACGCCGTACATAACGCCATGATCGGTGATCGAAGCAGCGTTCATCCCCAGTTCTTTTACCCGCGCCACATATTCTTTGATCTTGTTGGATCCATCCAACAGGCTATATTCCGTATGGACATGAAGATGTGCAAATGACATATGTTCCCTCCCTTCGAGAAAAGGACGCCGTGGATCCCTCCATCTGGCGCCCTTCTGATACCATTTTACAATACTTTTGATAAAAAGTACCGCAATCTTTGATTTTTTGGATGTTCAAAAAATTCCTGCGGCGCATTCTCTTCACAGATCACGCCCTCGTCAATAAACAGCACCCTGGACGCCACCTCTCTGGCAAATCCCATCTCGTGGGTCACCACCACCATAGTCATGCCGTCTGCTGCAAGGTCTTTCATCAATCCTAATACTTCTCCTACCATTTCTGGATCCAAAGCCGAAGTAGGCTCGTCAAAAAGCATCACATCTGGATTCATTGCCAGAGATCGCGCAATGGCAATTCTTTGCTTTTGCCCGCCAGAGAGCATTGCCGGATAAGCATCTGCCTTGTCCGGAAGCCCGACGCGCTCTAACAATTCTTTTGCGCGCCTCTGTGCTTCCTCCTTGCTCATCAGCCCTAATTTTACCGGAGCCAGGGTGATATTATCCTGGATGCTTAAATTGGCAAACAGATTAAACTGCTGAAACACCATGCCGATCTTCTGGCGGATTCTATTTACATCCGTGCCAGGGGCGGTAATCTCTTTGCCCTCAAAGATCACGCTTCCTCCTGTAGGCGTCTCAAGCAAGTTCAGAGAACGCAGAAACGTAGATTTTCCGCATCCAGAAGGCCCAATAATGGCCACCACTTCGCCTTGGCAAATCTTGGTGCTGATTCCACGAAGCACCTGATGATCGCCAAACTTCTTCTCTAATTCTTTTGTTTCCAGCAATACCTTACCGCTCATTGACTCTAAGCCTCCTCTCCAGCTTGTTGACGCACCAGGAAAGCCCCGTTACCAACAACAGATAAATTAAGGCAACCGCAATCAGCGGCATAAACGCCGAAAATGTAATTCCTCTTATAATATCTCCGCCGTGTGTCAAATCTGTCAACCCGATATAACCGCTGATGGAGGTCTCCTTTAACAACACGATAAATTCATTTCCTAAAGCCGGAAGCACATTTTTAAACGCCTGTGGCATAATAATGAACCGCATCGTCTGCCGGTAGCTCAGTCCCAGGCTGCGTCCTGCTTCAAACTGTCCTTCATCGACGGACATAATGCCGGAACGGACAATCTCAGCCACATAAGCGCCGGAATTCAATCCAAACGCCACCACTGCAACGAAAATCTTTGGTATATTTACTGTTGCAAATATCACATAGTAAATGATCAGAAGCTGAATCATCGTAGGCGTTCCCCGCATCACGGTAAGATAGATTCTGCACAGGAAATTGGCAAATTTCATATGCCCAGTCTTATCATGGCTGGAACGGATAATCGCCACCAAAAATCCAATGGCAATTCCTACCAATACTGCAAACAGAGAGATGATCAGGGTATTGATTAATCCTTCGATTATGTACTGATACCGATTGCCCTCTATAAAATTCAGTGTAAATTCATCCATAAAGCTCTGCACTTGGACATTTCCTCCTATTTTGAACGGACAATGATCACCTGTTTTGCCTTGGCGTAAGTATCACTGAAGTCAATGCTTTGAAGCCGCTCCTCATTTACGGTCATTCCTGCCACGCCAATGTCTGCCTTTCCAGACTGCACCGCATTGATGATGGCGTCGAAATCCATATCCAGGATTTCCAGTTCCATTCCAAGCTTGTCTGCCACTGCCTGAGCCATTTCCGCATCTATGCCTACGATCTTATTATCCTCATAATACTCATAAGGCTTAAATGCCGCGTTGGTCGCCATGACCAGCTTCCCGTTGGAAGTGTCCACGTCTTCCGGGGATTCATAAGGGCAAGTTCCCATGGTATCGTCGCCCGTATAATTCGCCATAATCTGATCCAGGGTGCCGTCTTCTTTTAATTCCCCAAGCGCTCCATTGATTTTATCTTTCAATTCCGTATTGTCCTTGGCAATTGCGATTGCATACTCTTCGTCCGTATATTCGGTTTCCAAGATCGTCAGATCTTTATTTTGGTCAATAAATGCCTTGGCTGGCTCTGAATCGATAACCACGCAGTCAATTTTTCCCTGTTTTAAAGACTGCACGGCATCTGCGCCCTTTTTATAACGTTCAATCTTAGTGCCGTTGTCCTTGCCAAATTCATCTGTCACCAAGGTGTCTCCCGTGGTCCCAAGCTGCACGCCAATCTTCTTTCCAGACATGTCTTCCGGAGCATGCACGGTATTTGCCGGAACTCCGCATCCCAAAAGACCAGCAGCCAAAACTCCTGTCGCCAATATCGCTGTTAATTTCTTCCAATTTTTCATAAATATAAATCCTCCTGTCTTTGCCATCCATCGCCGCATGGATGCTCTCAATCTATAGGAGAGCCGCTCCTTGCACAAAATGAATCTCGCACATGCTTTCATAGTAAAATTGTATAAATATACGCCAATCTGTATCTTATAACAATATGGCGAAAAATGCAACAGATTTCCCCTTATTTTTCAGAATGATTTGCGTTTCCATTGCAATTCTTTCTCTGTATTGTTACAATGATAGAATCACAAAACAAACTGAACCAGAAAGGGGTTTTACCAATATGAAGATATTAAAAAAAACCGGCAGCATCTTATTCTGCCTGCTCCCAGTGCTCCTTGCCTTCGGGATCCAGATTATCGTATCATTTGCAGCCGTGATTTTAAAACTGATCCTGGCAATCGCCTCCGATCCCCAATTCCTTGACCATATGACAGATCCCAACCGCATCATAGACGTTATTATGGACAGCCAGTTTCTTGCAGCAATCTCTGCCGTTTATGCGGTGATTGCAGCATTTGCCTTGGGATTCTGGTACTGGAAGCGGTTCGTGCCCAAAAAACAGCCCCGCAGAGCATTGTCGTCGATTCTAAATCTTAAAACCTTGGCAGGACTCGTGCTCCTGATGATCGCAATGCAGTACCTATCCACTTATTTGATGGCGCTCCTTGCCGCTATAAATCCGGCGTGGTATCAAACTTATGATGATCTGATGAAAAACATTGGATTTGGAAATGTCACCCCGCTTCTCGCCCTTTACTCCATCTTGATTGCTCCCATCAGCGAAGAACTGATCTTTCGAGGCGTCACATTGAAATATGCCACAAAAGCAATGCCCTTTTTCGCAGCTAACTTGCTGCAGGCATTTCTG
The DNA here is from genome assembly GCA_910576975.1 of uncultured Lachnospiraceae bacterium. Classification (GTDB taxonomy): domain Bacteria; phylum Bacillota; class Clostridia; order Lachnospirales; family Lachnospiraceae; genus Petralouisia. The sequence goes on along the minus strand of CAJTJY010000017.1, from coordinate 12,425 downwards.
TTCGGCGCTTTCCATGGCAATGTGATTCAAGGCGCTTATGCTTTTGTCGTAGGAATATTCTGCGGCTATGTATGCTTTCAAGGCAAAAGCATTTACCTGTCGATCCTGTTTCATATGCTGTTCAACCTCTGGGGAACTTTTGCACCAGAATACTTCTCCTACAGCGGCGATTCCATATGGATCCATCTTGCAATCTTTGCCGCCGCCGTATTGGCAACAACAGCTGGAGTATTTTTGTATCATAGCGGGACTAAAGCACGCACTCCAATGCCTGAGGCATATCAAAAATATGCAAGCTAAAAGAACACGCAGTTTTACTTGAGTCTCCCCCTTTTGTAAAGTATTCACTTGTTCAAAAGGGGGCTGTAGCACGAATATATTCATTTTTGCTCTTTACAAATCACCTGTTCCATGTTATATTAAACCAATCACAGAATCTGTGATTTCTGATTTCAGGCATTCTAAGCCAGTTACGTTCGGCATATGGATGCCTGCCGGAATTCCTGCCTTTTATGAAATGGAGGAATTCAATGTCTGCAAAAAATAATAAATTCTTACACGCAACAATCGCTGTATTCGTACTTGTATCCGTATTATTCTCTTCAATGATTCCCTCTTTCGAGGCACAGGCAGCGCCCAGTCTTGGCTTTGTAATTTTAAACAGCTATTCCAAAGTCATGAATATTGGAGAAGAATGTTATCTTGCCGCCATCACTTCTACAGGAAAAAAGCCTTCTTTTTCTTCCAATAATTCAAAAGTCGCATCCGTAAACACGTATGGAAAAATTACCGCAAAAAAAGCTGGCACGGCAAGGATCACCGCAAAAATCAAAAACGGAGAGGCAAGCTGCACGGTCCGGGTGGCAGCCACCAAGATCCAGCTAAGCGCCAGGTCGATATCACTGGAAAACGGATATTGCGCCAAACTATCCGCCACTGCGTCCACAGGACGCCCTGTCACTTTCCGCTCCAATAAAAAAAGCGTGGCAACCGTGGACGGCAATGGAGTGATCACAGCAAAAAAACCAGGTACGGCAACCATCTTAGCTTCCGCAGACGGAACAACGGAAAGCTGCATTGTCACTGTGAAAAAACCACAACTTTATCTTAGCAAAAGCTCTGTCAACCTCTATCGGAACCGTAGGTTCCGTCTGATTGTAAAATCCACCTCTAAAAGCATCCCCAAATGGAAGAGCAATAAAAAAAGTGTCGCTACGGTAGACGACAATGGAAACGTGACCACCATAAAGAACGGCACGGCAACCATCACTGTAACGGTAGACGGCGTCAGCAAGACTTGTGAGGTGATTGTAAAAAAGCCCACAGTCACGTTTGAAAAAAGCGAGATCACACTTGCAGTTGGAGCCAAAAAACACATAAAAGCACTTGTCTCCTCTGGCAATCAGCCTGTATACTCAAGTTCAAACACCTGCATCGCATCAGTAGACGAAAATGGCACCGTCTTTGCGCATGATGCTGGCAAAGCTTACATTTATGCCAGTGAGGACGGCGTTAAAAGCCGGATGCGCGTCATCGTGACTCAGAAATAATTTTTAATCCACAAAACAACAAATATCCTTGGCAGGATTCCGGATATCAGAAAAAATTATGGCAATATTTTCTTCTTATGAGAATATCCTCGCTTCGCCAGGAAAGACCCTGCGCATATTATTTTTACTCTATAGGAAAGACCTTTCATGCTAAGGCGTAAAAGCGTTTTTCCTATAGAATAAAAAAAGCCCTCCTGAGCAAAAAATCAATGATGATAACGCTTGCCCAGGAGAGCTTTCCTATTTTGATTTCAGTACAAAATCTCCGTCAATATGATTTTATTGCGGAATGTCCATAATAACATTCCCCATGATGTTTATGCTTCTTCGCCTTGGTGCACCCTGGAACCGTGCACTGGCTATATGTTACCTTGCCATTGGAATGTCCATAATAGCAATTTCCATTATGGGTATGCTTTTTTGTCTTGGTACAGCCCGACACCGTACACTGACTGTATGTTACATAATTGTTGGAATGCCCATAATAATACTTTCCGCTGTGTTTGTGTTTTTTATTCTTGGTGCAGCCTGACACCGTACATTGACTGTAAACTGTTTTCCCATTCGAGTATCCGCAATAATAAGCTCCATTATGACTGTGCGTTCCTGTTTTTTTACATTTCTTCACGGTACACTGGCTATATGTCACGCAGGAACCCGAATGCCCGTTGTAATTCATATTGCCGTGGCGATGTTCTCCTGTGACATTACAGCCTCCATTATGACAAGGCGCATATGTTGGCTGCGTGTTGTTGTGATGCCCCCCTCCTCCATGTCCGTGAGCAAATGCTGCTGCTGGATCCAAAAGGACGGTCATGGCAACTGCAAAAACAAGGATCGTGCTTTTAAATTTGTTCTTCATTATCTCCTCCATTCTATGCGCATAGAAGCAACAGGTAGTTTGCCGAAAGAATTAATAGATTCTTTGACACTTTCCTCTATTCTATGCATTGTCAACTTGTTATCTTCACTCTACCATAGAATTTCTGATATTGCAACAGCATAACATTTTGAATTGCAAAATGGGGAAACTCAAACATAACATAATCCCGCCCTTAATATTGGCGATCGCCAAACTGTTACACATCAAAATCAATCCAGATAGTGAATCGAAAAATGCGCTTCCCCCGCCTCGTCGATCTCCATCAAAGCATAAGAAGGCTTATGCCCTTCCTGCCTAGGATAAGACACGCTTCCCGGATTCAGGGCGATAACGCCTTTATGACAATCCAGAAACGGACGGTGGGTATGCCCGAACATCACGATATCCATGCCGCGCCCTGCCGCTTCCTTTCTCAAATCCTCGATCCCCATTGCCACATAATAATAATGCCCATGGGTGATCCATACGTTATATTTTCCAATCTTTAATTCTTTTTCCCGTTCCAGATCGGAGAAAAAATCATTGTTGCCAGCGACAATCTCAAGCGGGCAGTCCGCCAGTCCTGCAATATAATCTTCGTAACCTTCCGAATCCCCAAGATGTATCATCAGATCGATCTGCCCTGCGCAACGTATGACCTCTTCCAGCCCCCGATGTTTTTTGTGTGTATCACTCACTATTAATATTCTCATAATTCTACCTTTATCTGCCATTTTTGGGCTAACTTTTCTTTCATGGCACGAAGCGCCTTTCCCCGATGGCTCAGCACATTCTTAACCTCTGGGGGCAACTGCGCAGTAGAACAATGATATTCATCGACATAGAAAATAGGGTCATATCCAAAGCCATTTTCTCCTGCCGCTTCCCATCCAATGTAACCCTCGATCGTCCCCCTGGTGACGCAGGTTTCTCCATCTGCAAAGACAGCGGCAATGGCGCATACAAATCTTGCGCTGCGCTGCTCCTTTGGCACTCCCTTCAAACGTTCTAAGATCGTCTGGTTTTTTACCTCATAAGAAGTGTCTTCTCCAAGATACCTTGCAGAATAAATCCCTGGTTCCTTATTCAGATAATCCACTTCTAGTCCGGAATCATCCGCAAGCACTACCACGTCTTCTTTCGCAGAAACCACCGCTGCTATTGCCTCTGCCTTAATCTGGGCATTCTCCTCAAAGGTCTTGCCATCCTCCACAATCTCCAACTCGATCCCTGCCTCTTTCATGGAAACAAGTTCTAAGTCAGGATCTGACAAAATGCTTCGGATCTCATTCATTTTTCCCTGGTTGCCGGTGGCAAATATTATCTTTTTCATAGTTCATGATTCCTTTCTGATTCTTATCTTTCCTCTAAAGCCCGCAGAATCGCCTGATAAATGCCCTGTGCAGCACGTTCCTGAAATTCTCCTGTCGTCATCCTCTGCAACTCCTCCTGGTTTGTCATGAATCCCACTTCGATCAATGCCGCTGGAACTTCACTGTTGCGGAGGATATAAATGCCGCTGCCGTTGGCAACCCCATTGGCTTTGCTTCCCGTCGCCGCTGCAAACTCCTCCAGGCAAATCTGCGCCAGACGCCCGCCGCCATAATCTTCGTCGCTTTTCTGCTCGTCATATAAAACTTCAACCCCATCACGGTCGGACAGCTCTGCGTCTGAATCAGAATTGCAATGAACACTGATAAACAAGTTCGCACCTGCTTTCTCCCCAAGCTGAGCCCGCTGTGCGAATGTTGGGTTCACATCCTCGGTGCGGGTATAATAAACGCCGATCTCACGGTCATTTTCATCGAGCAGCTTTTTGAGCTCCTTGACAATGCCAAGATTAATATCTTTCTCCATGATCCCCTGCTTGATGGCGCCTGGCGCGCCACCGCCGTGTCCTGGGTCTATGACGACCACTTTCTCATAGCGTTCTCTCGGATGGATAAAGTCAAGATATAGACGGCCATTGCTGATCCTGGTCTCCACCTCATAGACAGCGTCCATGGAAATCTCAATTCTTCCATTTTCCATATACAGGTCATTAATATGGTTACATCTTCCCAAAAGAGGATGTTTGAAAAAATAGTCTTTTTCCACCCCTGGAATCTCAATGACTATGTTCTGCGTCACATAGTCATTTTCAAAAAGTACCCGATCCAATTCTAAGCCTTGGGGAAGCTCAAGCTGAAGCTGATGCTTAAAACTAATATCCTCTGTCTGCTCTGTCGGCCTCGTATAATAAGCCAGCATCTGCAGGCCAGACATTTGCCGCTGCTTCAGTTCTATCCTATGAACATCAGAAAACTGCCACAGCACCACCGCCGACAAAACGATGGTTATCATGAGAACCATTGACGAAATTTTAAGTATTTTCCCTTCCATCTTCCGATACCGTCTCTTTCGCATATTTTCCTGAGGCAGCAGATATGTTTGCACGACGATTCAAATACGCCGCTGCCGCATTTCTAGTCTTGCAAAACGCTATACGCTTTGAGGCACAGATTGCATTTCTGATCGTTTTCCGCACTGTCCCAATTCTCGCCGTATGCGCTGATATATCCCTCTCCGTCTGTCAAATCAGCCCCTGCCGTAAATTCGCCCGCAGCATATTCCACAGCCATCGGGTGCACCGACCCAGGCGTGGTGACATAGAGAACGACTGCGTATTTTTCTCCTTCTTCCACCGCAATGTCCTTTTCAAACGGTATCGTATAGTAACCGGCGTTGGTCACGCTGCCGCTGGCAACCTTGACCCGTTCTTTTAAAGAATCTGTGTTTTCAAAATTCTTTACCACAAAAAGCTCATAGGAAGTTTCCTTACCAGTGGCATAAAATCCTGCTGCCTTTAAAAGTTCTTGGGACTGAGCCGTATAAACATTTGCTCCAAAAACGCTGTCTTTATTATAGCCAAGCTGCCCCACCCAGCCACAGAGATCTGACTGGTAAATGCGGTCATAATTATCCGTCTCTTCAATTCCCGTATACACCACGTTATGATTCCCGATGTTCACATCATAATAACTGACATAAAATACCCCTTCGTCTCCAAATTCGTCCCCCCAGCTGTTCTGACATAGAAAGGCCCCATTGCGCTCGACTTCCATGTTAAAATTATCTCTGGGATAATTGTCATCCCAGCCGATGATCATAATCTCATGGTTGGGTTTTTCCGCCCCAATATAGCAGTAGGACGATTTCTCCTGATTATAATATGGCGAATAGGAATGGGGATTGGATAAAGCGCTGTAAATCGCCGTCTGCACTCCCCCATATTTAAACACCGATTCCTTGATTTTTTCAATATCCTTGCCGTCAATCAGCTGGATCTCCTGGACATGCTTCACTGCCTCCAAATTATCTGGCGACTCCCCGTCTCCATAGGGATCGTCCTCTTCCCTCACTGGTCCCTGCCAAGAGACAAGATACGCCATGCCTATCGTGTATTCCCCGCCGTCAGACTGTCCCAGTGAAAAACTGTTCTTGAGCGACATATGATCTGGTGAAAACTCCAAAACCTCCTCCGGCAAAAGCATCGACTCCATAGACGACAACGCCGCAAAAGCCCAGCAGGTCCCATAGTTTCCCTGATCCTTTACCTTTGGCGTCCGCTGCCTGTTGCGCAGATCATACTGCGGTGGCAAAATGCTGTCCTCTTTTGCCTGATTCAATGCCGTCCCCTGATTTTTTTCAATGTTCCACTCATAATGAAAATTCAATGTTTCCGCAACGGTTTCTGCAGCAACATAATAAGCGCCATCCTTACGGACCATCGGGGATTTCGCTTGCTCTTTCTCACCGTTGACACTCACGCTCTCTTCGCCCAACTGAAAAGCAACCACGTCGGAACGTTTTTCCAGCAGGATTTTTTCTCCTTCGTAGATATGGGCGCTGCAGTTAAAGCTCTCGCCCAAGACTGAAAAAGGCACCATGAGATTGAGGTTGTCATCCATATAAATGCCGTCTTTTTGGTTTGTCAATTCTTTATTGTCCACCAATATGGACAAGGCTTTTCCATTCACTGTCTCCGCAATCAGCGGATTCCAAATCTCCCGCTCTAGCCGTGCGCCCCGAAAACGCTTCACCTCTCCGCCTCTTGCGCTGATATTGGAAAATTTCAAAGCCAAAGCACAAAAAAGCAACGCTGCCATTGCAATATATCTCTTTGAGTATTTCACAAAAATTCCCTTCTAATTTCCTGTCTCTCGCATGTGCGTCCGCTTGGGCGGCTTGGGACCCAGAAACTGGTAAAAATATGTCTTCAGCATTCCATTATAAATTTTACGGTTCTTGTCTGCTTTTCTTCCAACATCACGCTCTACATCTTCATAACTGGTAATTATGTAAGAAGACCAGCTATCCAGCCTTCCCAACGCCTCGCCAATTTCTTGATACAGCGCTGGAAGCGCCTCTTTCTCTTCCATCCGCTCTCCATACGGCGGATTGGTGATCAAAAAGCCATATTTTTTAGGGTGATTCAACTGGCTTACCGGGCGCTGCTGCAAATGTATCAGATGCTCCACCCCTGCCCGTCTGGCATTTTCTCTTGCCATCCTGACAACTTCGCCGTCAATGTCATAGCCCTGAATATCAACGACAATATCCGTATTGACTTGTTCCCTTGCTTCTTCCAGCGTGTCATTCCAGATTTGCGGTTCCACAAGATTGATCCATTTTTCTGCTGCAAAATTGCGATTCATGCCAGGCGCCATATTAGCTGCAATCATTGCTGCCTCAATTACAAATGTCCCGCTACCGCAGAATGGATCTACTAAAATCCTCTCTTTCTTCCAAGGCGTCAGCAGGATTAACGCTGCCGCCAGCGTCTCCGTGATCGGGGCTTTTCCGGACATCGTGCGGTACCCTCTCTTATGTAAGGAATCTCCAGAAGTATCTAAGGCTACTGTGACCTCGTCTTTCATCAAAAACAGCCGCAGCGGATAACTTGTGCCACTCTCCTCAAACCATTCTTTCTGATAATGCTGCTTTAATCTCTCTACCATTGCTTTTTTCACTATGGATTGGATGTCAGAAGGGCTAAATAGCTTGCTTTTAATGGAAGATGCCTTTGTCACCCAGAACTTTCCGTCCTCTGGAATATACAGCTCCCAGGGAATCTTTTTGATGCCCTGGAACAGCTCTTCAAATGTTTCCGCATGGAACTGCCCTGCCTTTAGCAGGATCCGCTCTGCCGTGCGCAGGAAGATGTTTGCCCGGCATATCGCCTCCGCATCTCCCTCAAAGGTCACTCTCCCATCTTCTACTTTGGTAATCTCATATCCAAGATCGTATATCTCTTTTTTCAATACCGCCTCTAAGCCAAAATGGCAAGGGGCGATTAATTCATATGTTTTCATTAAATTTCTCCATGATTTATTCTGATAATTCTATATTAGCTTTTCAGTTCCTGGCTGTCAATCTTTTTATAATTTGAGTTCCCCATTTTACATATAAAAGCGCTCTGGGAAGCCAGCTTTTCAGGGTGCTTTTTGTGCAAGATGTCTATGCTTCCAAAGGCAGCAAGACCTTTGGGCACTATAACATCAGTTATTATAAAAATGGGGAAACTCATATTTTATAAATTTTGGAGAACTGCCTGAATACCGCCTACTACGGTTACCGTGCGATAACCTTTGCGGCTTAATTCCCTTGCCGCCATCAGGCTGCTCGATCCTCTGTCACAATAAAGAATAAACAACTTATCTTTTGGAAGATATTTTTGATAGACCTCCAAATTTTCATAAGGGATGTTTCTGGCTCCCTCCACATGAACTTCCTCAAATTCTTCTTTGCTGCGCAGGTCAATTACCCAGGCGTCTGGACGTTTACGGTACTGGTTAAATTCCCGGACACTGATCGTCTGAAACTCCATAAAATCACCTCTCTAAAAATGCAGAAACAGATTATCAGAAATGTTTATGATAATCTGTTCCTACACTATATTATGCAGTTTTCAGTTTTCCGTACATTAGGATCTCACTTAAGATTTGTGGCAATTCGAAGCGCTTGCATTTGTGCTGTTCTGAGAACTTGCATTCTTGCCGCTGTTTTTTGCATTGTTCTGAGAATTTGCATTTGTGCCATTCTGAGAACTTGCATTTGTGCTGTTCTGAGAATATGCATTCTTACTGTTGCTTTCGTGTGAGTTCATTCCTTTGTTTTTCATATCACTGTTTTTTGCCATGATAATTTCCCTCCTAAATTGGTTTGCTTCAATGCTTACTGCTTTTTTAGTATCTGAAAAAGCCTCTCTTTTTATTCAAAAAAATGTTCATTCCAAAATTTTTTATTTTTTTTAAATTACCTATTGACTTTTTGTGGCAAGCCGTATATAATCATACTTGTAAAAAGGATATCTCCTTTGGAGAACTTTTTACAAAGTTATACCCCTTATTAATTATTTATACTCCCCTCATAGAAAAAACCAGTGGCTCCCCCGCTGGTTTTTTCTCGTCTTAAATTTGAAATATGTTGTAACCTACAAGGCATAGAGCGCCAAATGTTCCAGGCTTGCTTCACAATGAAAATGAACCTTTTGCCCTCATAACTGCTATATACAGGATACGGTATTCCCATCCCAAGAATTTGATCCATATTATTGTATAGAAACTGCATTTTACAAAAGCTCCCTGCTTTCAAAAATAAAATCATAGCCATATAGAAAAGCCAGGACTCTCAAATATTCTGCTGAATAATCTGAAAGTCCTGGCTGCTTTTCAAGCAGGCATGAATCTCTTACATGTCATAAAAATCCCAATTTGCCTGAAGCTCATCATTAATTTCCCCGCCTTTTTTCTTATAGCGGTCATACCATAGCTCTGTATGGCGCTTTTTACGCTCTTTTAAAATTTCATATTTCTCAAACATTTCCCGGTACATAGGATTTGCACGCAACATATTCCGTGTTTCCTTGTTAAACGGGCAGTACCGGAAAATGATATCCCTGGACACCTTGTTCAAGCGAAAGCTTCCCTTGGATTCGTAGCGGATCCAGCTCTGGTAGTCCTTTACAAAGACCTCCCGGAAATTGTTTTTCGCCTTGGTCAGGGCATTCTTCACTTTCTGCTTTGCATCAGGGGACAAATCATGATTCTTGCGGTAATACTGAATATAGTCATTATATTCTGACGTCAATGACGCTTCTGTAATGTCATTCCAGCGCACGCCCTGAATCTTGCGGCACATCTCCCAGCGGAACCTTCCAGAGACCTCGATCATCATTTCCTCGACATCCACCACTGTAAATATAGGGAAAATAAATCTCGCCGAAGTATCCTTTTTGATCCCTGCGGTCTCCTGCCACATCATCGCTTTGCTCCCAGCATTCGGCATCAGAATCACATTTGGCAAGACCTCTTTCTGAATCACTTCCATATTGACCTCATGCTCTGGATCGGAATAGCCGACTTCCCGGTAAAATAAAGAGAAGTCTATCTTGCGGATCGTATCTAGGGCATTGTTTGCCTTTTCTGCCGTAATCAGCATGTTCTCCACTGTGCCGATAATGTCATCCTCGCACAAAATCGGACAGAACGTGGAAATCTTGCCATAAGTAGCGCGGTTTGTGGACACAAACATATTTTTCATCTCAAAATCCACTTTCTGCTTGGTATCCTGCGCCATCTCGCCCATCTGCGCCGCGGTAATCCTTCCTGTTTTCTTCTGCTCATTGAGGTAATTCGTAAAATCCATGTCAAATTCATTTCTGGAAGGTTCATTCTCTCCACGATAAATGCTCATCAACCACTCATATATGGTAAATACATTATCCGCTTTGCAGCGCTGCAGCTGCTGTGTCAGATCATACAAGCTGTGGGCATTATCCGCGCCTGCCAGTTCTTCGTCCATGAAGCCGAAGTTTAAAAACATTTTTACTGCCGGAGACATTTTGGCATTTTCCAAGCTGCGGTAAAAAGCCAGCTCATATATATCATAAAAATCCTGAGTAATTTGTTTGCGCAACTTTCGAACATCGTCCGTGGTTGCAAGCCTGTCTGGAAGATTCTTGTATTGCCGCAATGCGTTTGTGAACGCTTCCGCTTTTCCTTCGTCATATTGAGCATAGGCAAGAATCTGCCCCAAGTAATCAATTCCCTCCTCATACTCCTCCATGGGCTCATCCACCCAGATGTCGGTCTCTGCAAGTTCCGCGCTTTTATAAAAGTCATAGCTTTCATACTCTGAAAACCGCGCTTCTATTAGCTTTTCTGAAAACAAGCGGCACTCTCTGGCAAATTTCATAATCTCTGAAATTTTCTGGAAAATAGGTTCCAGCTCCATTCCCGTTCCAGAAGCTTTCCGTGCCAATTCAAAATACATTTGAAACAAATCTTCTGAACCAGAGGTCAGCAGCAATTCCTTATAAACACCAAGATAACTCTTTAAAGTTTCAATCAGCTCTTTGCTCCTCACCATCCAGCAAACGGCATTTTGGATCTCTCCTATCCCGATGCAATAATCACGACCTAGAAATTGGTCCATGGACTTCAAAGAAAGGGTGGACATCTTCGCATAATATTCCATCGTCCACTTGGCAATCGGCTGATTCAGCCGTGCTGGAGGCATGGAGGAAATACGCTGAAAAGGTTTTTCGGCGATTTGATAATCATTGCATAATTTCTTATATTCCCCGTAAAAATCCATCAGGCTCATATAAAACCTCTGCGCCATTTTACAGAACATGTCGTACCTTCCAAGCATCTCTGCCGCCTGGTGCATAGCGCCCATGGTAAACACTGCCACATATTTTTCGTCTGATGCAAAAATCTTTTTATAATCGTCAATCTGACGATATGGGTAAGCATATAAAACACAATCTGTATTCGCCACATAATCGCACAGATAGGAATCAGAGGCGCTCTCAAGCATTCCCACAATGCTCCCTGCCTGCATATCCATTTCGTCATTTTTTGAGACAGCGCGAACGCTTCCCTGCAAAATTACAAACAACCCTTTTATCTTGTCGCCTTTTCGCAGGAAATGCCTGCCTTTACTAATTTTTACCGTTTCCATATGTTCCTCCTACATGTTCCATTTATCGTCTGCTCCCAAAAAATAAGGAACCTATCAATAATATTAATATTACAGGCACCAGAATCGGCAGCAAAAATGCTACTACATTCGCCACCACCACAATTATCAAAATTGCTGCCGCAATCGTGAAAAATTTCCCATACCAGGTATTTCGTTTTCCCAGGCGGATATTCCATCTTTCCTTTTTAGATGACCTGGCGTCAAATCCCTGGTCAGATTCGTCTTTGCCATAGCTTTCCGTATAACGGTCTTTGCTCTGCCTGTAATATTTGTTCGTGGTGTTAATCAGCGTCTTGGCAATCAGCCTCGGATTTCCTAACTGATCAATCACCATCTGCTCTGTCTTGCCCTTTCCAGCCTCTTCCACAATATAAGTTTCATAATAACGGATATTTTCATTGATCGCTGCCTGGCCCATTTGTCCCTGCAGTGCAAGATCTAATTCCTGTAAAAATTCCTGCCTTGTCATGAAAGCTCTCCTATCTGTCTTTTCGCTCCAGATTCAAGTCAAAATCCCACTTGTTTTATTCTAACATACTATAACAAATTTTTCACCACTAATTTCTGTTTTTTTTCCAAAAAAAATATTGACAAATCGTCATATCTAATGTATTATATAGTTTGTTCGGTGATAACGATTTGAATTATGTGTGTGTAGCTCAGCTGGATAGAGCACTTGGCTACGGACCAAGGTGTCGGGAGTTCGAATCTTCTCACGCACGTCACCAGACCGGAAAGCAGTTGCTTTCCGGTTTTTTTGTTCTATAAGATTAGATTGTCAAAAGATTGCAGAGCAAAAGTTTTCAAGATTGCTCTACAATCTCTTAGGCGATGCAGCGAATGGGCAAAATGCCGCTGAAGCGGTTCGCCAGCTTTGTAACAGTCCTTATGCGAAAGAGACTGCCGCACTAAGATATTCACTTGTTGAAAAGGTTTACATTACAAAGTAATGCAAACAAAATGCACAAAAATTATCTTGGGAA
>CAJTJY010000016.1 GCA_910576975.1 uncultured Lachnospiraceae bacterium | reverse complement strand
GCGGCAGACTTGTCATTTTGATTGAAAGTCAGTCAACATGGACATTGAATATTATAATACGTGCGCTGATGTATCTGATACAAACCTATCACGACTTTTTCAAGCGTACAAAACAAAACTTGTATGGTTCTAAAAAAGTAAATATGCCAAAACCCGAATTGTATGTGATATTTACGGGTGAAAAGCCGAAGAACCCACCCGATACCATATTACTTTCAAAAGATTTTTTTGACGGCGAAAAGATAGCGGTAGACGCAGAGGTCAAAGTGCTTTATCAAGAGGACGAGAACAACATTATCGGACAGTATATTATTTTCTGTAAGGTATATAATGAGCAGAGAAAGAAATATGGACAGACAAAGAAAGCGGTAACCGAAACAATCCGTATCTGTAAAGACAGAAACGTGTTGAAAGAATATCTTGAAAATAAGGAACAGGAGGTTGTGGATATTATGATGACATTGTTTGACGATGAACAGATTTTGGAAGCATATGCAAAGGATATTGACGATAATGCTACTCATAGAGAAGCAAGAGAAAATGCGAGGATAATGTTAAAAAACGGAAGAATTACAGTAGAAGAAATACCAAGTTTTTTCCCAAAATTAACATTAGAAGATGCAAGGGAACTTGAAGCCGAGGTTATGCAGTTGGCGTAATCAATCAAAATCAAATATAGTAACAGCGTTAGAGCATATAGAAAATGGAATCTATATGCTCTATTTTTTTGCCATAAAGGAGGGAACATGAGCGACAACATTCAGACCAACACCACAGGGCGATTAACGCCCTGTTTGCAAAACAAGATTGATAAGACAACTTATTTAGTCGAAGTACATTTTTCTGATACCAGTACCCAAAGCGTAGAGGACAAGTTGAAGCGTGTCATTCTCCACGATTTAGAGCATGGGAAACAGGGAAAATCAAGAAAAAGTGATGAAAAATGATGAATACGTCCTTGACAAGTAGCAACAGGATGCGCAGCAGGATATAAAGAGATGTTGGAAATGATAAGAAAGGACGATCTCGATACTCAGCTTGCAGGTAATTTGCTGTTGTGTCTTGCTGTTTGCGGCGGAGAGGAAGTGTTTGAAACTTTTTTGGAGCTGGAACGAAATCCTCGAGGCTGGAGAGAAAAGTTGTACGTGAATCCCTCGCGTTATGCTGTATATGGGGGATGGTCCTATGATGGCAGCGGAAGATTTATCAAAACAAATTTTGACACATGCTATCCTTTGGTCAAAGGAAATATAAATCAAGAAAAGAGCAGTCCTGTAAAAATAGCTGTTAAGACGGAGGAGAGATGTCCAAAATGCGGATGCAGAATGGTAAATCTTATGGAGATTGACGGCAGAGACTGTCGGCTTGATTTTTTAGAAATCGACGGCGTGATCAAAGCGAAATGCTGTCCGAACTGCATTGCGTATTCAGATGGTGATTTTTGCAGATATGTCATAGATGGAGAAAGCGAGGTCGTTTTTGCGGAGGATTTATCCATTGCAGAAGATTACCTGGGAGATGCAGGAATTGATGAGCTTGCATCAAATACCTATATCTTGGGAGATGACCCTGTTGCGCCAAGGTATGCCGCTGATTGGGAAGGCGGGTCCTCTGTCGGCGGGTTTGCTTTCTGGATTCAGGATTGCGAGATCAAGCTTTGCCCGGATTGCAGGGTGATAGCGGTCTTGCATCAGCAGACATAATGCATCACAAGCTATGAGGTTAAAATATGGAAAGCATTACAGAAGTGAAAGATATGGTTCAATTTATTTTACGGACAGATGAAATAGATAGTGAAAGCAGTAGTAGTTCGGATATAAGTGTTCCTGTATATGATATTTCAGCTGAAGAATTTCTGGGTTTTGCAGAAAATGCAATTTCATCTGAAACGAAAGAAGGAATTGTAAATGCTGTTTCGAATTTAAAGAGAGCATTAGATTGTGAGATGGATATGTTTTTTGAGAGCATAAATATAAAAAGAATTTTTGATAAGAAAAATTTGAAGTTTGAAAACAAGACCAAGTTCTTAGCTGATATAGGATTATTTCCTATTCGGACTATTAATAAATTAAATTTTATGAGAAATAAACTGGAGCATGAATATAAAATACCAGAAATATATGAATTACATACATATTATGAATTAGTATGGAGTGTTGTAAAAATATTGGATTTGTATCTTGAGTTATTATATAAAAATGGAGAAATTAATTTAGAACTTTATATTGAAAATAATGTGTATTATCTTACGATGAAACATGATATAAAAGAGTGTGCATTTGAATTTGAAATAATAAATTGGACTAAGGAAAAAGAGAGAGAAGAAAGAAGACTAAATGTATGTTTGAAGAACCAGAAGGATGCAAATGATTTTATAAAAGCATTTAATATATATTTGCTATCAATTCAATACTTTGATTATAGAAATCTTAATTTATATAAAAAGAAAATAAAGAAACTATTAAATGACAATGGAGCACCAGACAGCTTGAAAGGCAGATGAAGTCTTTCTTAATAGTTCTTTTTGATGATTGTCCCGTTTTAGATGGTCAGTTTACCTTGTCAAAATTGGCAAATATGTTGCATTTATATAGCCTAGTTGGTATTATATTGGTATACTTGAAATTGGAAGCAGGGCTGTTTTTAGGGAGGCACGTTCCCTGCCCCTGGCGTCAATCAGGGAAAGCAGTCTGTAGTTCTCTATCTTTTGCATCACGAAGACATTGCAGATACATTAATATTAGATTATATTCAGGAGGTAAACGTTTTGATGCGTAGCAGTGGAGTTTTAATGCATATCTCTTCCCTTCCATCTCCTTATGGGATTGGCACGATGGGCAAGGAGGCTAGAAAGTTTGTGCATTTTCTTAAGAAATCAGGACAAAGTTATTGGCAGGTGCTGCCCATTTGTCCAACCAGTTACGGGGATTCACCCTATCAGTCTTTTTCCAGCTTTGCCGGAAATCCTTACTTTATTGACTTAGATGCCCTCTGTCGGCAAAAATTGCTGACGGAGCAGGAATGCGGGGCGTATGACTGGGGGCGAGACGTTACCCAGGTGGATTATGGAGCGCTTTACGAAAGCCGCTACCCGCTGCTGCATAAAGCCTTTGAACGGTTCCAGAAAAAAATACCAAAGGATTATGCAAAGTTTTGCAAAGAACAGCAAGACTGGCTCGAGGATTATGCGCTATTTATGGCGCTGAAAGACGCCCATGGGGGCGTGTCATGGAGTGAGTGGGAGCCAGAATTAAAGAAACGTGACAAAGACGCCGTGGATCGTGCCAAACAGGAACTGGCAGGAGAGATAGAATTCTGGAAGATGCTTCAGTATTTATTTTATCGTCAGTGGAGGCAATTAAAAAAATATGCCAATGACAAAGGCGTCCGCATGATCGGTGACGTGCCGATCTATGTGGCGATGGACAGCGCCGATGTGTGGGCAAATCCAGAGCAATTTTATCTGGATGGGGATCTTTTGCCTATTGACGTGGCAGGGTGTCCGCCGGATGCTTTTTCCGAGGACGGTCAGCTTTGGGGCAACCCCCTGTTTCGCTGGGATGTGATGAAGAAAGATCAATATCAGTGGTGGACTAAGCGGCTTGAAAAGACAGCAAAGCTGTTTGATGTTATACGCATTGACCATTTCCGGGGATTTGATTCTTATTATGCGATTCCTTATGGGGACGATACGGCGAGAAACGGAGAATGGCGGCAAGGACCAGGCATTGAATTATTTCAGGTGATTGAGAAGAAGCTAGGCAGGCTGGACATCATAGCGGAAGATCTTGGATTTCTAACTGACTCTGTGCGCAAGATGCTCAGTGATTCCGGTTATCCAGGGATGAAGCTGATCCAGTTTGCTTTTGACACCCGGGAAGATGGAGACTATTTGCCGCACAATTACACACGCAATTCGGTAGTCTATGCCGGGACGCATGACAATGACACGATTATTGGATGGATGAAGACGGCGCCCAAGGCGAGCGTGGCGTTTGCCAAAGAATATTTGCAACTGAACCGCAGGGAAGGATATCACTGGGGCGTTATGCGCTCTGTATGGTCCAGCGTCAGCGACTTGGCAGTCGTAACTATGCAGGATCTTCTTGGGCTGGCAAGCTCTGCCAGGATGAATACCCCGTCAACCTTGGGAGAGAACTGGATGTGGCGCATGAAACCAGACGCCATTGACACTAAGCTGGTAAAGAAAGTCCGTAAGCAAGTGGAACTGTATGGCAGGCTGCCGAAAGAACCAGAGGCTTGACAGGAAAAGATAGATGCGCCCTTGCAGCTGCCCTTTTGGATATATGCAAGGGGCATCTTGATAAAAGACAGGAGGGAATCTAAGTATGCAAGACTATGTGAAAACCATGAAATATGAGGACTGGGTCGGGGTATGGTTTTATAATGAGAATGATAAGCCTTTTTCAATTGGAGAAAAGATGTCGCAAATCAATGAAAGCGCCTATATGAATGGCTATAATTGGGACGCTTTTTTCAATTATTATCTTGAAAAACATGCGCCAGATCTTTTGGAAGGCTTGGAAAGTGATCCGGAAGCCGGCTCTTACGTTGCTTATTATCAAATGAGTGAAGAAAATGAGAGAAAGGCAGAACGCTTTGTTGAACTGATCGTTTCTTTGATAGAAAATGAAGAAGAGATATACCAGATTGTCCGTGACAATGGAGATGACATTGAGTTCGAATAAATAAAATGCTTAGCAAACCCAGTGTTTATGCGGGTTTGCGGACTTTTGATAACAGTCATGTTTATTTTGTGCTATTTATATTCTGACACCAGGACGCCTGTGCCCATTTGGATTGTTTTTGGGTTGAAAAATAGCCATCTTATAAAAGTTAAGATCTATTATGGGACGGCTATTTTAAGTTCGGTATTCAAAGTTGGGGAGTGGTTATGCCTCTTTTTTAGGATGTTTACACAGTTTGCTTTCCGAATTTTTCAAGATACTCTTTGGCAGATTCAATTGTGATATTTAATTTATCCTGTAAACGTCTCAGAAGTTCCTCCTCGGAAAGCCCGAAATCAATCCCTGTTTCAATTATGCCCCTGGCTGTGCCAATCTCCATGCCTTTTTCAATATTTTCCTGGTCACGCATTAACAATGTCATATACTCATGCCTCCATTCTCTGTTTTTCCGGGCATTCTTCACTGCAGCTTCCAGTTCATCCACGAATGGGTCTGCCGGCTTCTTTCCGGCAACATAATCCCAAAACGCTTTCAGTTCAGGTCTGACATCATCCATAGTCCCTTTAGCGTTCAGGAATATCTTGGTCGTCTCGTCCTTTAAGAGGATGCTTTTGTCTTCCTTGCAGATGTTCTCAAATGTATAGATATGCCTGCCCATGCCGAACTGGTCGAACGGGCAGATAAAGATGATATAGCTTGGTTTTAACTTCTTGCATCTCAATGTCATAAACAGTGCCTCTGCCGTCTTCCACATATGCGTCAAAACGGACGCTTTTTGCGTCTATGTCGGGACGTATCGCTTTCTGTGTTTCCGGATATTCTATGCGGTCTATCTTTAAACCCGGCAATATCCTCTGTAAGAGCCCTTTGCACAGCTTTGGGTCCTGCATGATTTTTCCGAAGATAAAGTCATTCGATATCCGCAATTCTTCCCATGCCGCTATCAATGATTTAGATAGACGATTTTCATGCCGTTTTTTCCAAAATCTAACTGCCCAGAAAGTTGCTGGTATACGGCTATGAGATCACGCTTAATTAGGGCGTCTTTCTTGTGCTTCATCCTTTTCGACGTCCTGTTATGGGACTTCTGTATATCTTTAGGATATAAAACAAAACTGTTAGAAAAGTTGTTGAAGGTAATTGTTGCTTTTGAAAAAGACGGATTTACGCTTTTACTAAAGGTAGTTCAGTTTTAAAGTTAAATAGCACCTATCATAAGGATTTAAAATAAATATAGATCAATTGTTGACGATTGATAATATGATTAAGTTATATTTTCTATATAAAGCAGAATCGGATAAAAAAATTAGCGAGGATAGTCGGACGCCAATACCATATTATGTATTAGGATTTTTAGGGAAAGAATTTAAAAATATGGGTTTTGTTCAAAGAAACAAGAAGCTAAAGGGAGTATTTGCTAATAAGTAGTCCATGAATATGATTTATTCTTAAAAGATAAGTGTTTCAAGTCAATCCATGTCAGTATGAAATTCAATTATCTTATTTTTGTTTAGGACATATTTCCTGTTACACTGCATGTTAGAATCACGTCTATATCAAAATATTTAAATCCGTTGGATATTCTTGCACTTGTTATTATAGTATCTTTGCGATAGATAGTCATTATTTTACCTTGGTATTCGCAGGTAGCAGTCTTTGTAGTATGGGCAATAGGAGAGGTTTCTTCAGTTTCATATTTCATTGTAAAGCCATCTCCTAAATTACATGGTTTCTTGTGCTCCAATGGTTTCATATATATAAACTTTATCGATTTTTCGAGATTCTTTGAATGCAAAAATAATTGCACTTAAAGATAATACAATCAAAATAATTTTTGTTATGTTCCAATAAAAATTTTTTTTAAGGGAGTAAGTACTCTTTTTTTTCTCTGAAGCACAATCCAAATAAGTCAATGCCAGTTCTTGCGGCATGCCAAAATGGCTTACAATTTCAGCCGCCTCTGCAGAATCATTTTCCTGGATAAATTGTGCCAGGTCATCTCTGTATTTCCCCTTTAAATATGTCAAATATGTCAATCCATATTCCGTAATATGAAAGTAAGTCCTTGTCTTGTTTTTTGTTACTTTCTTACTCTGCTCAGCGATGCATTCT
Organism: uncultured Lachnospiraceae bacterium; assembly: GCA_910576975.1. Taxonomy (GTDB): domain Bacteria; phylum Bacillota; class Clostridia; order Lachnospirales; family Lachnospiraceae; genus Petralouisia. The sequence goes on along the minus strand of CAJTJY010000016.1, from coordinate 80,478 downwards.
GCATTTTTGAGACGGTAAATATAAGGATAGAGGGATTTGTAAGTGAAAGAACCATCGCTAATCCTGTTAAGTTCTTGTGAGATTTCGTAAATATACATTGGTTTTTGCTTCAGTAAGAAAAGGATCAGCATTTCACCCAAGCAGTTCTGAAGGCTTTCTGCAAAGCTGTCTGCCATTCCTGTAATTTTGATCTTTTTGCTCATAACCACCTCTTGCTTTTTGACTAACATGGATACAAATATGTCAAAGCAACTATATCATTAATGATTTCAAAAGTAAATAAATTATAAATAATATTTGGCAGAATAAGAAGAAAAAGGATAGATACGAGGTGACGTAGGTGGCTTGAAGAAGCGGTGAAGCTGTTACAAATTTTATGTTTTAGTCAATAAAAAAAGTGTTTGTTTGAAAGGAGAATATTCGATGATCCTTTGAGTGTCACATTCTTTGATGAAAAATCCAAAAAGAATATATATGGCTCAAGTATGATCTGAACTAAGATATGTTTCAATAGAAAAGAACCAAAAGAGAGGTTTTCCAGTCTGTTTCGGTTCTTTTCTAAAAGATAAATGTTTCCAATCAATCCATGTCAGGATGAAATTCAATTATATTATGTTTTTATTTAAGAAATAGCTCCTGTTTTGCTACAAGTCAAAGACACATTGACTGTTGTATGAAGGAGTCCCTTTTTTAATTTTCCAGTTCCAGTAGCTGTGTTTCCACTTCGAGAGGCGCTTTTATCACTGCAAGTCCATCCATCATATGTAGTAGACGAAATGGATGCGCTGGTACAAGTTGCTGAAGAGCCTGTGTAAGAAAAAGAAGCAGTTAATGTGATTTCTGCAACTGTTTTTCCTCCGTAGACACAGGTAGCGGTTTTGGCAACTGTTTTTGTACTAGCTCGCACATTAGGTGAAACTATTTTGGTTTCATATTTGACTGTGTAGCCATCTCCTAAGTCAACGATTTCAGAGCTTTCGTTGGATGATGTGTTAATTGGTGTAATTTCACTGGCGTTTGTAATAATAGGATGATTAAAGATCAACATTGAAGCAGCTAGAACTGCGATTAATTTTTTCATTTGAATTTTCCTTTCCAAAATATTTGCAATAGAAATAATACTATTCTATATTTTCCTCAATTGTTTTAATAGATTCATAAATATGCATTTGTTCTAATTCATGTGCATTGTAGATTATTAGAGATAGAATAATCACTGTACTTAAGATTGTTACACCAATAATAATCTTTGTTATGTTCGAATAAAATTTTTTCTTAAGGGCATAATCCCTCATGTCTTTCTCTGGAACACAATCCAAATAAGTCCGTGCCAGTTCTTGTGGCGTTCCGAAATAGTTGATGATATCAGCCATCTCTACAGAATCATTCTCCTGAATAAATTGCGTCAGGTCATGTTCCATTTCCTGTATGAACATGTCACGGTAATTCTTCGGGCAGTCCAAGAAACGTTTTGTAGCCCGTATGTACTTTTTCATTTCTTTTTCTAAAAGTATGTTTGTCATATCTTATTTCCCCTTATAAATCATTTCATCAAGATCCAGGATAAGATTGGCGGCAGTAGTCAATTCTCTGTATTTCCTCTTCAGATTTATCAAATGTGTCAAGCCATATTCAGTTATATGGAAATAAATCCTTGTCCTATTTTTTGCTACTTCCTTGCTCTGCTCAGCAATGCATTCTGCATTTTTGAGCCGGTAAATATAAGGATAAAGGGATTTGTAAGTGAAAAAACCATCGCTAATCCTGCTAAGCTCTTGTGAAATTTCGTAAGTATACATTGGTTTTTGTTTCAGTAAGAATAGGACTAGCATTTCGCCCAAGCAGTTTTGCAAGCTTTCTGCAAAGCTGTCTGCCTTTCCTGTAATTTTGATCTTTTTGCTCATAATCACCTCCTGTTTTTGCCAAACAAGGCTACAGATACGTCAAAGCAACTATATCATTAATGATTACAAATGTAAATAATTTATAAATAATATATATGTAATTAGAGACAATAGATCTAACAAGGTGCTTGCTAGACGTATTTTTTAAGGAAAGTCGGCTCTGGGACGCCTCTGGAACAATAACCAAGAATAGTATAAGGAATTAGTAAAGTAATGGAAGAAACCAGAATGGGTTTTTGGCAAGAGATAGAAAAACATGCTAGTAGATGGGATGTTGACATTTAAAAAATCGAAGAATGTGTTTTAGTAAGAAAAGAACCGAAACAGCAGGTTTGTATGACTGTTTTGGTTCTATTTTTCCTAAATTTTATTGTGAAATAGATTATTTTGTACTTTTTTCTAGTATTTCAGTAGATTGATGAATGTAAATGGAGTCCATTTTACGAAATTCGTTAACTTTAACTGATAATAGCGCAATAGTAACAATAACGATAATAGATATGCTTCCTAATAATATGTTATAGCGTTTCCTCTTAAATTTGCAGGTTGTCATATCTTTCTCAGGAATACAATCCAAATAAGCCGGCGCCAATTCTTGCGGCGAGTTTAAATAGCTGATGATATCAGCCAGTTCTACAGAATCATTTTCTTGGATAAATTGTGCCAGGTAATCTCTGTACTTCCTCTTCAGATTCACCAAATGTGTCAAGCCATATTCAGTAATATGGAAATAAATCCTTGTCCTGTTTTTTGCTACTTCCTTGCTTTGCTCAGCAATGCATTCTGCATTTTTGAGACGGTAAATATAAGGATAGAGGGATTTGTAAGTGAAAGAACCATCGCTAATCCTGTTAAGTTCTTGTGAAATTTCGTAAGTATACATTGGTTTTTGTTTCAGTAAGAATAGGACTAGCATCTCGCCCAAGCAGTTTTGCAAGCTTTCTGCAAAGCTGTCTGCCTTTCCTGTAATTTTGATCTTTTTGCTCATAATCACCTCCCGTTTTTGCCAAACAAGGCTACAGATACGTCAAAGCAACTATATCATTAATAATTTCAAATGTAAATAATTTATAAATAATATATATGTGTGGCTTTTTTGAAATTTGATTCCATTACTTTCATCATCATTAATAGGGAAAATTGTTGAATAATGTAAAATTTTGAAGAATTTCCTTGACAAAATACTAAATTTGTAATATATTTTATTAATAAAGTATATAGCAACAACACCACAGCAATGAGGTGCTTAAGAGGATATCTGGTAGTATCCGAAGTTTTCGTTTCATTTACCATCTTTTCTGAAAAACAGAATATAAAGTGATTAAGAAGAATGAAGGCTTTGGGATACCTGATATAAAGCAACTATTAACCATATAGATGGAACCTGGCTTAACGATGTTTGTGAAGTGAAATTTTTTTAGCATTGTATGTAGGAGGGGAACTGTCTATGAGCAATTAAGCCTATATCATAGAATTATTTACAAACGTCAGGTCAGTCATAATTCCTGGCGGATATAGGCGAAAACGGGGGAGCGGGTGAGGTAGAAAGCGAGGACTATCTAAACGATGGTGCAGAACGAATGCCTTCAAGTGATTTATCATATGGGGAAGTATAATTAAGGAATACAAGATTGAACAATAAAACATGTCGAGCTGGCATATGGTGTTTGTCTGCAACATTTTGGAGCGTGATCCATGTAGCTGTATATCCATCCGGTAGTGAGAGGTTCTATTTTAGAGCCTCTCATTTTTTACCATATGAGATTAATATGTCAAAAGGTCTAAAATTCGCTTGCAGGTTATTTTTCGCAATCTTGCATAACGATATCCATCAAGAATGCGCTGCATCGCTTCAAGATATTTTTGCACAATCTTGAAAAGTCCACAGATTCGAAAGATCTAGAAAATAAAATCATATAAAATAAATTTATAAAAAAATCAAACAAAAAACAGGCTTCGCTTGTCTAATAGTTGTAATGCAAAATGAGAGTTCCGGACTCTGAAGAAAGGAAATAATGATGAATCTGTTGATAACACGAGCCAGAAGGCATGATAAAGCGGCTTTCCAGCAGTTGATGGAACAGGAGGGAAAGTCTCTCTATAAGGTAGCAAAAGCCATTTTAAAGAATGAAGAAGACGTTGCGGATGCAATGCAAGAGACAGTGCTGACATGTTGGGAAAAAATAGACATGTTGAAAAAAGACAAATATTTTAAAACATGGTTAATGCGTATTTTGATCAATCACTGTAACACAATTTTCAGGCAGCGGAAAAGAACGGTATCGGAGGAAGCCGTTCAAGAAACATGGGTGCAGGAGACAGGATATGCAACAGTGGAATGGGAAAATTTTTTGACTTGCCTCGATGAAAAATATCGCGTGCTTATCATCTTGTACTATGTGCAAGGATTTAAAACCAAGGAGATTGCTAATATTCTGGAAGTAAATGAAAATACCATTAGGGGAAGACTGGCAACAGCGAGAAAGAAGTTAGAAATCCAGTACAAGAGCGAAAGGAACATCGTGCGGAAAATGGAATTTGTGACACAAAATGGTTATGGCACAGTAGAAAGGAGAATATAATATGAACCGATTTGATGATATGGTGAATGAGCTGCGCAAGGATGTAGAGATTCCAGAAAGTGTGTGGCAAAAATATACGAGTACTTTTGCAAATCTTAAAGACCAGCAGTCGCAAAACTCAAGACATGCTTTTTCGAGAAAGAGGGTTTGGCCTGCGATCGCAGCGTTTTTCATAATTAGCACAGTCAGCATCAGCGCAGCGGCACATATGCGATGGAGTCAGGGACTGGAACAAAAACTGCATCCAACGCCTAAGCAGCGCTTGCAGTTAGAGGAGAATCAGATGGCTTCGTTTGTAGGTAAATCTGTGACGCAGGGCGATGTCACGGTGACAGTGCATCAGAGCATCGTGGATAATAACTTTGCATACCTTTCTTTTAAAGTGGAGGGATATCAGCTTGAAGACGGAAAAGAACCAGGATTTTCTGACATCAGCATTGCCGTGGATCATGAGAAAGAAGCGAGCGGAGGATGGAGTGCGTCATTTTATGACGGCTTGATACAAGGAGCGGATGGAAAAATGATGCAATCAGACGGTACGCCTCTGGCAGAGGGAGAGAGCCCGAGTTATATGATGGAAGATGGGAGCATGGAATTTCAAGTAATGATGATGAACAGCCGGAAAGGAGCCTTTATTGACAGGCCGATCCATGTGGAATTAAGAGATTTGGGCGTCTATGAAGAAAAAGCAGGAGAAGTCGCTGTAGACGCTCAGGGAACGTGGACATTTGACTGGGTGTTATCAGGGAATGAAGCAGTCGAACAGCATCAGCTAAACGCCTGTTTGCAGGGCAGTGATGCGATTGTGCAGAGCGTAGAACTTTCTCCGGTTTCGATTTCTATCACGTATGAATTTCCAAGAAATCTGGAGACAGTGCCAGGAATAGATGAAAATGGAGTGGAGATGGAGCATGGGCTGCTCCAGGAACCGCCGGCATTTACTGGAGTGCGTTTAAAAGATGGAACGATGCATATAGGGATTTCTAATGGCTTGGCCAGCAGCAATTATGTAGATCAAGAGTCAGAAATTTATGAATCCAAGGTAGCTCTGGCACGAGTGATTGATGTAGATCAGGTGGAGAGTCTTTTGTTTATCAAATCCTATCCAGAGGGAGAGGAACCATTGCAAGAGGAGAATTTATATATCGTGCCAATAAATTGACAAATACGGCTGAGCCTGAAGCTGCCCGCCATATTTCTATAAACTGTATGTTCTAAGGATAAACCTCCTGCATATACTGATAACAGTAGAACAGGAGGTTTTTGTATGGAAAATATCAGTGCAGGTACATATAATATTTACAAAGATATCAGCGCTAGGACCAATGGGGATATTTACATTGGAGTGGTGGGACCTGTAAGAACCGGAAAATCCACGTTTATCAAGCGGTTTATGGATTTGATGGTGCTGCCAGAGATGGAGGACGTACATAGCAGGGAGCGTGCCACAGATGAGCTGCCGCAGTCGGCGCAAGGGAAAACAGTTATGACTACGGAGCCGAAATTCGTGCCAAAGGAAGCAGCGAAAATCCGGCTTGGCGAAGATCTCGAGGTGAGCGTGCGCTTGATCGACTGCGTGGGATTTATGGTGGACGGGGCAGCTGGGCATTTGGAGGACGGAGCGGAACGGATGGTGAAAACGCCTTGGTTTGACTATGAGATTCCATTTACCCAGGCGGCAGAAATCGGTACGCAGAAAGTGATTCGGGAGCATTCGAATATCGGGATCGTCATTACTACGGATGGTTCCATCACGGAGCTGCCAAGAGAGAGCTATGTTCCCGCTGAAGAAAAAACGGTAGGGGCTTTGAAAAAGCTGGGCAAGCCATTTATCATGCTGCTCAATACCCAGAAGCCTTACGGCGCTGAGAGCCAGAAGCTTGCAGAGGAACTTGCGGAAAAATACGGGGTCGCAGTGCTTCCGGTCAATTGCGAGCAGCTTCGCAAAGATGATATCTACCACGTTTTGGAAAGCATTTTATATGAATTTCCCATTGAGCGGGTGGATTTCTTTTTGCCCAAGTGGGTGGAAATGCTGGATAATTCTCATAAGATTAAAGAAAACGTGATTCAAAACGCGATGCAGATTCTTAAGAAATTCACCTTTGCCAAAGATATCCGAGGACATGAGCTTTCGCCGGAGGGAGAATACATCAGGCGAATGAAGCTGGATAAGGTGGAGCTATCGCGGGGATGCGTGCAGATTATTTTTGATATTGACGAGAAATATTATTATGAAAATATGAGCGAGCTTACAGGCGTGCCGATTCAGGGCGAATACCAGCTGATTTCTATGATCCGTGAACTGTCGGTGATGAAGAAAGAGTATGACAAGGTAGGCAGCGCCATGGAGGCGGTGAAGCAGAAAGGGTACGGCGTGGTAACGCCGCAGCTTACGGATATTGAGATTGAGGAACCCGTGCTGATCCGTCACGGTAATAAGTTCGGCGTCAAAATCAAAGCGCAGTCCCCGTCGATCCATATGATACGGGCGAATGTGGAGACGGAGATCGCCCCGATCATAGGCAGCGAGGAGCAGGCGCAGGACTTGATTGGCTATATTAAGACCTCCAGGGACCAGGAGGAAGGGATTTGGCAGACAAACATTTTTGGAAAATCCATCGGGGAATTGGTGGAAGACGGCATACGCAGCAAAATAACCATGATGGACGACGAGAGCCAGGTGAAGCTGCAGGACACCATGCAAAAGATTGTCAATGACAGCAACGGCGGCCTGGTATGCATCATTATATAGTGTGGAATAAATATCTAAGAAAAGGGGTGATTGTGCAGCGGGCAGTTGCGCAATTACCCCAAGCTTTTTTACTTTTCGAACAATTATGGGGCGTCATTGAAAAACAAGGGAAAATGTGATAGTATATCTGTGTGAGAAGTTGCAGAAGCCGTGACTTCTGTTGTAAGGAAGACTTAGAGGACTTGAGTTTTTGCATTTTGCAATTCATAGCGCCAAAAGGTTTCCATCACAAAGTGATGAAAACACTTTGCACATAAAAGCGCTCTGAAAAGCTAGCTTTTCAAGTACTTTTTGTGCAAGATGTCTATGCTGCCAAAGGCAGCAAGACCTTTTGGCGCTATGAATTGCAAAATGCGGAAACTCAAATTAGAGGAAACATGATATGAAGATCACTTATATTCATCACAGTGCCTTTTGCGTGGAAGTAGAAGGCAGGGTATTGGTATTTGATTATTACAATGGGACAGGCGTTCCCTCCTGTGAATACCATGGCAGGATGCCAGAATTTCCAAAAGAGACTCCCGTGTATGTGTTTTCCAGTCACAGCCATAGAGATCATTTTGACCCGGAAGTACTCACATGGAGCCGGCGATACAAGGATATCCATTACGTCTTTGCCAAAGAGGCGAAAAAGAAACTTGGCAATTCTGTGTTGAAACGTCTGGGAATCGGGGAGGATGTCAAAGAGAGAATCACCTATGTAAAGCCAGGGGAGAGGCATCAGGTTGCAGAAGCTATCGTGGAGACTTTGCGTTCCACAGATAGCGGCGTGGCATTCATGGTCACTATTTCTGGGAAAACGATCTATCATGCGGGAGATTTGAACTGGTGGCGCTGGGAAGGGGAGCCGGAGGAATCAAACAGTTATCAGGAGACGGCTTATAAGGAGCAGATTGACTTGCTGCGGGACGTAAAAATTGACGTATCTTTCGTAGTGGTTGATCCTAGGCAGGAACATAATCAGTTTTTAGGGATTGATTATTTTTTAGAACAGGTCGGGACAGGCCTGGTGATTCCGATGCATTTATGGAAGCATTATGAACTGTCTGAGGAATATCTTGGCATTCCTGGGCATGAGAAGTTCCGGGGGCGGATTTTTGCGTTTCATAAAGAAAATCAAGAACTTGTTTTCGAGTCAAAGAGCGGCAGGGCTTGAAAGAGGCGGCGGCGTGTGGTATGATAAACATTTGATAGGAGGTGCGTTATGGCATTTTTAGCTTCGTTATTACAGTATGCAGTGAAGGTTGTGTTATTTGCAGCAGTGGCAGCGGCGGGAATCTTTCTGGGGAAGAAGCTGCGCGACAAGAAAAACGCCTAGATGGGACGGCGCAAGAAGAGAAATTGACGTTGGAGGAAAGTTGTTGTGAAGAAATATGGAGTAAATGAGCTGCGCAGGATGTATCTGGAATTTTTTGAGAGCAAGGAGCACCTTGCAATGAAGAGCTTTTCGCTGGTGCCGCATAATGACAACAGCCTGCTGCTGATTAATGCGGGGATGGCTCCCTTAAAGCCTTATTTTACGGGTCAGGATATTCCGCCGAAGAAGCGTGTTACCACTTGCCAGAAATGTATCCGTACCGGGGACATTGAGAATGTTGGAAAGACCGCAAGGCATCTGACTTTTTTTGAAATGCTTGGAAACTTCTCTTTTGGAGATTACTTTAAACATGAGGCGATCGCATGGAGCTGGGAGTTTCTTACAAAAGTCATCGGCATGGATCCAGAACGTCTCTATCCCTCGATTTATGGGGAAGATGACGAGGCTTTTGAGATCTGGACTAAGGAAGTGGGTGTTCCTAAGGAGAAGATTACCCGTTTTTACCGGGATGAAAATGGGAATTGCGATAATTTCTGGGAACATGGGGCAGGTCCCTGCGGTCCTTGTTCTGAGATCTATTATGACAGGGGAGAGAATTATGGATGTGGTAAGCCGGACTGCAAGGTGGGCTGTGACTGCGACCGCTTTATGGAAGTTTGGAACAACGTGTTCACCCAGTTTGACGGGGATGGGCATGGGAACTATCAAGAGCTTGCCAATAAGAATATTGACACGGGAATGGGCTTAGAACGTCTGGCGGTGGTGGTCCAGGATGTGGACTCTGTATTTGACGTCGACACCATGAAAGCAATCCGTGACAAGGTTTGCGAAGTGTCAGGCAAGGCTTATCAGGTAAACGAGCAGGACGATGTGTCTATCCGCCTCATTACAGACCATATGCGCTCTGCTACATTTATGATTTCCGATGGAATCATGCCGTCCAATGAAGGAAGAGGATATGTGCTGCGGCGATTGATCCGCCGTGCGGCGCGCCATGGAAGGCTTTTGGGCATTTCTGACAAATTTCTGGCGATTTTAAGCGGCACAGTGATTTCAGAGAGCAAGGATGGCTATCCAGAGCTGGAAGAGAAGAAGGAATTTATTTTTAAGGTGCTGACCCAGGAAGAGGAGAAGTTCGACAAGACCATTGACCAGGGATTAAGCATTCTTTCTGAAATGCAGGAGGAAATGGCGAAAACGGGAGAGAAAGTATTGTCTGGCGAAGATGCCTTTAAGTTGTATGATACTTATGGATTCCCCATCGACCTTACCCAGGAAATCTTGGAAGAAAAAGGATTTTCCATAGACGAGGCAGGTTTTGCGGCATCTATGGAAAAACAGCGCAGCAAAGCCCGCAATGCAAGGAAAGAGACCAACTATATGGGGGCGGATGCCACCGTATATGATGATATTGATACGGCCGTCACCTCAAAATTCGTGGGATATGACCGTTTGAAACACAGCTCTAAGATTACGGTGCTGACCACGGAAACGGAACTGACAGAAGCGTTGTCTGACGGCGAGCGCGGAACCATAATTGTGGAAGAGACTCCGTTTTATGCGACCATGGGCGGACAAAACGCAGACACTGGCGTGATTCGTGCCGGAGATCATCTATTCCAGGTGGAGGACGTCGTTCATTTAAGAGGCGGGCGGATTGGCCATGTGGGAACTGTAAAGGCAGGGATGTTTAAAACAGGAGACATGGTAGAATTATCTGTGGCTGAAGAAAAGCGCGCCTTGATTGGAAGGAATCACAGCGCTACGCATCTTCTGCAGAAAGCGCTGCGGGAAGTGCTGGGAAGCCATGTCGAACAACATGGATCCGATGTGAATGCGGACAGGCTTAGGTTTGACTTTTCTCATTTTGCAGCTATGACGCCAGAAGAGATTGCAAAAGTGGAAACTATCGTCAATGAGAAAATTGCATCCGCTCTTCCGGTGGTGACAGAGGTGATGACCTTGGAGGAGGCGAAAAAGACAGGGGCAATGGCGTTGTTTGGAGAGAAATATGGAGACTTTGTCCGTGTCGTTAAAATGGGAGACTTCTCTATTGAGCTCTGTGGCGGAACGCATGTAGAAAATACTAGCGGCATCAGCGCTTTTAAGATTATTTCTGAATCAGGCGTCGCCGCAGGCGTGCGCAGAATCGAAGCCCTGACCTCCAAAGCCGTGTTTGCCTATTATGACAAGTTAGAGGAGACTTTGGCGGCAGCGGCAAAGACGGTAAAAACCAATCCCGCAGGGCTTTTGGAAAAATTAGAACATCTGATGTGCGACTTAAAAGCGTTACAGGCAGAAAATGAATCCTTAAAGAGCAAGGCGGCAAAAGACGCTCTTGGAGACGTGATGGATCAGGTGACAGAGGTAAAAGGCGTGAAGCTTCTTGCCGCAAGCGTGCCAGGAGTGGATATGAATGGTCTTAGAGACTTGGGAGACCAGTTGAAAGACAAGCTGAAAGAAGGCGTGGTGGTGCTTGCCTCTGAGAAAGATGGCAAGGTCAATCTTATTGCCATGGCCACCCAGGAAGCCATGAATCAGGGAGCGCATGCCGGGAATCTGATTAAGGCGATCGCAGGAAAAGTCGGAGGAGGAGGCGGCGGGCGTCCCAATATGGCTCAGGCAGGCGGAAAAAACCCGGCTGGAATTTCGGACGCCATCGCAGAAGCAAGAACGGCTTTGGAGAGTCAATTATGATTTCTAAAGATTTCCAATAAAAATAGTTGACTTATGTAGAAAATCTGTTATACTATCTAATAGTGCAATAAAATGACCCAAACAGTTGAATATGCACAATACGCAACTGGAGGGAGGTTAGGTGTGAGACTATGTCAAATGTAATCGTTAAAGAAAACGAAACTTTGGATAGCGCTTTACGCAGATTCAAAAGAAACTGTGCCAAGGCAGGAATTCAGCAGGAAATTCGTAAAAGAGAACATTACGAAAAGCCAAGCGTAAGACGTAAGAAAAAATCCGAAGCAGCTAGAAAGCGTAAATATAATTAAACATTGTGTAAAAGAACTCCGTATGTTCCGGGAGACCGGGAGATGCGGAGTTTTTTTATCTTATAGGATTAGAATGTAAAAAAAAGTCCTCCAGGCAGGATAATCTCTTGATATTGGCGATGGCGCAACTATTATGAAATATTTATAAAAACCATCGGAATACCTTTGCAAAAAATGGATATTCTGGTATAATAACAGAATGAATAAGTTTAGGAGGCGTAAGCATGGCAGAAGACAGGAAAGCGTATATGATAAAGGACGACAATCTGGGCGAGGTAAGGATTGCGGATGAGGTAGTTGCCATAATTGCAGGTCTTGCAGCCACGGAAGTCGAGGGTGTAAGCTCCATGGCAGGCAATATAACCAATGAGCTGGTGAGCAAGCTGGGCATGAAGAATCTGTCCAAGGGTATCAAAGTGGAAGTGCTGGATAATGTGGTGAAAGTGGATGTTGCTTTAAATATTCGTTTTGGCTATGCGATCCCAGAAGTATCCTCCAAGGTGCAAGACAGAGTGAAATCTGCCATAGAGAACATGACGGGGCTGGATGTTGGCAACATTAATGTGCGCATTGCGGGGGTGGACCTGGAAAAGCGTAAATAGCGGACCTTTAAAAGTAAAGACGAGAACAGCGCAAATGAATTTTAAGGGTGTCTTTCGAGGCACCCTTTTCATCTAACTAATAGAAATTGAGAGAGGAAGCAGAATGAGCCGAAGAGAGATCAGAGAGAAGATTTTTAAATTGTTGTTCCGCACAGAGTTTTATGAAGAGGGCGATTTGGCAGAGCAGAGCCAATTGTTCTTCGAGGAGCTGGGGCAGGAGGAAAATCAGGATACGGCGTATATTCGTGATAAGTTTGAACAAATCGTAAGCCATATAGAGGAAATAGACGATATGGTCAATCAGGTGGCGCAGGGATGGAAGACCAGCCGAATGGGAAAGGTGGATTTGACGTTGATCCGTCTTGCGGTATATGAGATAAAATTTGAGGAGGAAATTCCCACAGGAGTGGCGATCAATGAAGCAGTAGAGCTTGCCAAAGGCTACGGCACGGATGATTCGCCGTCTTTCGTGAATGGAATTCTAGCGAAGCTGGCATGACAAAAAATGTATACACTGTAGGCCAGGTCAACGCCTACGTTAAAAATATGTTTACCCAGGATTTTATGATGAACCGCATTTACGTGAAAGGAGAGGTGTCCAACTGCAAATACCACACTTCCGGTCATGTTTATTTCACTTTGAAAGACGAAACTGGGGCGCTTTCCGCAGTTTTGTTTGCAGGACATCGCAAGGGACTGGGATTTTCTATGAAAAACGGGGATAATGTAATTGTGCTGGGCTCGATTTCTGTCTATGAAAGAGATGGAAAGTATCAGCTTTATGCCAGGGAAATCTTGCCGGACGGCGAAGGCCTTTTGTATCAAAGGTTTGAAGCCTTGAAACGGGAACTGCAAGAAATGGGAATGTTTGCGCCAGAATACAAGCAGCCTGTCCCCAAATATATTCAGACGCTGGGCATTGTCACGGCGCCTACTGGGGCGGCAATCCGGGACATCCAGAATATCAGCAGCCGCAGAAATCCTTATGTGCAGACCATTCTCTATCCTGCCAAGGTGCAGGGAGAGAAAGCGGCGGCAAGCATAGTCAATGGAATTCATGCATTGGAGCAATTGGGCGTCGATGTGATGATCGTGGGCAGGGGCGGCGGCTCGATAGAGGATTTATGGGCATTTAACGAGGAGGCGGTAGCGCGTGCCATTTTTGAGTGCTCGGTGCCTGTCATTTCTGCAGTAGGACATGAGACAGATGTCACGATAGCAGATTATACGGCGGACCTCCGGGCGCCTACGCCGTCAGCGGCGGCAGAGCTTGCCGTTTATGACGTACGTGAACTGGAAGGATCGCTGCTCTCAATGCGTTTGCAATTAAACCGCAGCATTTGTGAAAATTTACAGCGTTGCCAGGAGAAAGTACGTCAGCATGGGCAGCGTCTAAAGCTCTTAAGTCCTGGAAATAAGTTAAACGAAAAGCGCCAGGTTGCGGCAGATTTCGAGGAAAAGCTGAGGATGCGGATCGAACAAAAGCTTACAGACAGGAAGCATGAGATGGAATTGTATGCAGGGCGTTTAGAGGCCTTATCCCCGGTGAAAAAGTTAAGCATGGGATATTCTTTTGTGGCTGATCAGGGAGGCAAGAGCGTTCGGGACGTGGACATGCTTAAGGAGGGAGACTTATTGCATATTCACATGCTGAATGGAAAGGTAAAAGCGCAGGTCATAGATGTGGAACATCGGGAGCGTGCCAGCGCCTTGCAGGAAGCGGAAGAAAGGAAAAGCATGATAGCGTACTGACCGCTTGGAACTTTAAGCCAGGTTTATCGGTGACTAGCGCACTAGACAAAAAGGAGCGAACTATATGGACAAGGCAAAGCAGGAGGCTTCATTGGAGGAGGCTTTTTTGGAACTTGAGGCGATTATCGACAAAATGCAGGGCAGGGATGTGACCCTGGAGGATTCTTTTTCTTTGTATGAGCAGGGGATGCAAAAATTAAAATTTTGCAATCAGAAAATAGATCATGTGGAGAAGAAAATGCTGCTGCTGAATGAGCAGGGAGAACTGGAGGCATTTGATGAATAAAGAATTTGGCGAGGAATTGGCTGTGCGTACCAGTCAGGTGGAGGCAATCATAGGGAAATATCTTCCCAAAGAGGAGGGATGCCAGAAGACGGTGATTGAGGCTATGAATTATAGCGTACGGGCAGGAGGGAAACGACTGCGCCCCCTGCTGATGTGGGAAACCTACCGCATGTTCGGCGGTCGGTCAGAGGTGATTGAGCCATTTATGGCGGCAATAGAGATGATTCATACATATTCTCTGGTGCATGATGATCTTCCTGCCATGGATAATGATGAATACCGCCGAGGAATGAAGACGACGCATGCCCAGTATGGAGAGGCAATGGGCATTCTTGCCGGGGACGGCCTGCTCAATTATGCCTTTGAGACAGCGGCAAGGGCGTTTGAGCTGGAGCCAGGAAACGGCCAGACAGGCAAGGCGCTGGCTGTGCTTGCGCAGAAAGCGGGGATCCATGGAATGCTGGGAGGACAGTGCGTAGATGTAGAGGCGGAAGGAAAGCCATTATCAGAGGATATGCTTCGCTTTATTTACCGTTTAAAGACTGGCGCTTTGCTGGAAGCGTCGATGCTTATCGGAGCGATTCTTGCCGGAGCGACAGGGAGCGAGCAAAAACAAGTACAAGAGGCGGCTTTAGAGCTGGGGCTTGCATTTCAGATACAAGATGATATCTTGGATGTCACCAGTACGACAAAAGAGCTTGGAAAGCCCGTGGGCAGTGACAAGAAGAACCATAAGACGACCTGGGTGACGTTATTTGGCGTCGAGGAGGCAAAACAGGAAGTGGAGCGTTTGTCATGTCAAAGCGTGAAGCGCATGGAGGCCCTTGTGGTGAAAAATGAATTTCTCGCCAGCCTGATGACAGCGCTGATTCATCGGAAGAAATGATGGAAGGAAGAGGGTATTTTGATGGTATTGGATAAGATTAAATCACCCAACGATATTAAGAAATTGAATGAGGCAGAGCTACCTGCCCTCGCCCAGGAGATCAGGGAATTCCTGATTCAGAAAATATCGGAAAACGGAGGACATCTGGCGTCCAATCTGGGCGTCGTGGAGCTTACCATGGCCATGCATTTGACCTTTCAGCTTCCCCAGGACAAGATTATCTGGGATGTAGGGCATCAGTCTTATACTCATAAGATTTTGACAGGAAGACGGGAAGGATTTGATCATTTGCGGGAATACAGCGGCATGAGCGGATTTCCCAAACGGAAAGAAAGCAAATGCGACTGTTTTGACACAGGTCACAGCTCTACCTCTATTTCTGCGGGATTAGGATATGCAGAGGCAAGGGAGATCACAGGGGAGCAGTATAAGGTGATTTCCGTGATCGGAGACGGGGCCATGACTGGGGGAATGGCTTATGAGGCGCTCAATAACGCCTCACGGCTAAATACGAACTTTATCATCGTGTTAAATGATAATAACATGTCAATTTCTGAAAACGTAGGAGGTCTGTCCAGCCATCTGGGAAATCTGCGCACCGCAAATGTTTACCAAGATTTGAAATCAGGAGTGGAAAATTCCCTGAATAAGATTCCATTTTATGGAGAGCGGATGGTGACTCGCATTCGGCGGACAAAGAGCGGCATTAAGCAGCTCTTTATTCCAGGGATGATTTTTGAAAATATGGGAATTATCTATCTTGGGCCAGTGGACGGGCATAACATCGCAGAGATGCGGCGGGTATTCCGTGATGCGTCTAAAGTAAACGGCGCAGTACTGATTCATGTCATCACCAAGAAAGGGAAGGGATATCTTCCCGCAGAACGCCATCCGGCAAGGTTTCATGGCGCAGAGCCTTTCAAGGTCGATACGGGGCTGCCGTCTAGGCCGAGGACTAAGGCGAATTATACAGATATTTTCTCCTCGGTAATGCGCAAGCTGGGAGAACGGGATTCTAAAGTGGTGGCCATCACTGCGGCAATGCAAGACGGCACTGGGCTAAAACGGTTCCATAACATGTTTCCAGACCGCTTTTTTGACGTAGGGATCGCCGAGGGACATGCGGTCACTTTTGCAGCCGGATTGGCGGCGGCAGGATTAAAGCCTGTGGTAGCCGTGTATTCTTCTTTCCTGCAGCGTGCCTATGACCAGATTCTTCACGATGTGTGCATCCAGGATCTTCCAGTGGTGTTTGCCATTGACCGTGCCGGGCTTGTGGGGAGCGACGGGGAGACGCATCAGGGGATATTTGACCTCTCGTATCTTTCTGCAATTCCCAATATGACGGTTCTAGCGCCCAAAAATAAATGGGAATTGTCGGATATGATGAAATTCGCAGTCAATTTTGGACATCCGGTGGCGATTCGCTATCCAAGGGGCGAGGCATATGCAGGATTAAAAGAGTTTCGTGAGAAAATTTGTTATGGAAGAAGCGAATTGGTCTGGCAGGAGCACCAGATTGCATTGCTTGCGGTGGGAAGCATGGTGAAAGAAGCAGAAGAGGTTCGTAGATTGTTGAAATCCATGGGTTATTTCTGTACCTTGGTAAACGTCCGCTTCGTAAAGCCTTTGGATACGGCGCTTTTGGATCAGCTTGCGAGGTCCCATCAGCTTTTGGTGACAATGGAAGAAAATGTGGCAACCGGAGGATTTGGAGAGCATGTGTCGCATTATTTCAGTGAAAAAACCCCGGATCTTGTGCCTCAGCTTATCCATATCGCCTTGGAGGACAAATATGTGGAGCAGGGAAATGTGGACATTTTGAAAAAAGAACATGGGCTGGACGTGGAATCCATGATAAAGCGGATTGTGACTGGCTATGTACGGAAATAGAAAGGTTGTAAAATGAAAGAACGTTTGGATGTGTTGCTTGTGCAGCGCGGCCTAGCGCCCTCCAGGGAAAAAGCGAAGGTCATGATTATGGAGGGAAATGTATTTGTGGAAAGCCAGCGGGAGGACAAGGCAGGGACTTTTTTTGACAGCCAGGCTTCAATCGAGGTTCGTGGCAATACCTTGAAATATGTAAGCCGGGGCGGTTTGAAGCTGGAGAAGGCAATCGCCAGCTTCGGGATTTCGCTCGACGGCAAGATTTGCATGGATATTGGGGCGTCTACGGGGGGATTTACGGACTGTATGCTTCAAAACGGGGCGAAAAAGGTTTATGCGGTGGATGTTGGCTATGGGCAGCTTGCCTGGAAATTAAGGCAGGATTCTAGAGTAGTCTGCATGGAGAAGACAAATATCAGATATGTAACGCCGCAAGATATTGAGGATGTGCTGGATTTTGCATCAGTGGACGTAGCATTCATTTCACTGACCAAGGTGCTGCCGGCTGCCTGGGAGCTTTTGTCGCCGCAAGGGGAGATGGCATGTCTGATCAAGCCTCAATTTGAAGCGGGCAGAGAAAAAGTAGGCAAGAAAGGCGTGGTTCGGGATCCAAAGGTCCACGAAGAAGTGATACAAAAGATTCTTGCGTTTGCGCAGGAAATGGGGTTTGCAATCCGCAATCTGGGATTCTCGCCTATCAAGGGACCAGAAGGGAATATTGAATATTTGGTCGACATTCAAAAAGGCTGCGGCACAAAACGGATGGATGTGGCGGGCGTTGTGGCGCAGGCACATGGAATGTTAGCGAATTGATAAGTGAAAGCCTGTTTGAAAAATGTTTTTTGGCAGATGCCAGGAATGATGTTTCAAATATGCTTTTGGCGTCACAGCTTTGGAGGAAAAATAATGGAGCATTTTTATATTATCGTTAATCCCATGCGGGATGCCCAGCTGCATCTTACCAAAGAAATCCAGAGGTTTATTCAAGAGAGCGGAGGAACCTGTGGCTATCAGGCGAACCATGTCCAAGAAAGCATGTCTTTTGATCAAAGACTGATTCCAGACGAAACGGAATGCATTCTGGTGGTTGGAGGCGACGGCACGCTGCTGCGCGCTGCAAGAGATATGGCAGAACGAAACATCCCATTGATCGGCATCAATACAGGTCATGTAGGCTATCTGTGCGAGCTGGAGGCAAAGACTGCGATCCAGGGCGTACATCAGCTTTTGAGAGGTGCAGATTATACAGTGGAATCCAGAATGCTGCTGTCGGGACGCCGGGTGAAAGGCTCGGTTACAGATCAGCGGATCGCCCTCAATGACATTGTCATTCATCGCTCTGGGATGCTTCAGGTGGTGGATTTGATTATTTCTGTAAATGGAGAATATTTGAATACATATAGTGCGGACGGCATCATTATTGCAACGCCTACAGGTTCTACGGCGTATAGCATGTCAGCGGGCGGGCCGATTGTAGATCCCAGGGCGGATCTACTTTTGCTCACGCCAATCAGTCCCCATTCTTTAAATGCAAAAAGCATTGTACTAGGTGCGGAAGACGAGGTCACCATTGAGGTGCGTACAAGGAACGAAGGACATGGAGGCCAGGTGGAAATCAGCTTTGACGGGGATCCAGTAGGTGTTCTGAAAGAAGGGGAGCAGATCCTGGTGAAAAAAGCGCAGGTTTCTACCAGGATTTTAAAGCTTAGCAGAATGAGCTTCCTGGAAAGACTCAGGAAAAAGCTGCAGGGGAGCAGTTGGTAAAGGAGATAGTGATGAAGTCGAAGCGTCATGCAAAAATATTAGAGATTATTGAAAAGTATCACATTGAGACACAGGAGGAATTATCAGACCGCCTGGAACAAGAGGGTTTTCATGTGACACAAGCCACGGTTTCCAGGGATATCCGGGAGCTGAAGCTGACCAAAGTTGCTAGTAAGAGTGGACGTCAAAAATATATGGCGTTAGGGGAAAGCCGTGCGGATATGGGTGAAAAATATGTGAGGATTTTTAAAGATGGCTTCGTATCTATGAACATGGCACAAAATATCCTGGTAATCAAAACTGCCTCCGGGATGGCGATGGCAGTTGCAGCGGCTTTGGACGCCATGAACTGCAACGAGATTGTGGGAAGCATTGCAGGAGACGATACGATCATGTGCGCAGTACGCACCGTGGAAGACACGGAGCTGCTGATGGCACGTCTGCGCAAAGTTATGGAAAATTAAAATTTCTTAATACAGAGAGGACCGTTCCAGAGCGCTGCCTGGTTGTTAGTTGGTAAAACGTTGCAGTGCGGTATTGGTTTTACCATCTGGAATACATACTGCCGAAACTGAGAGAGTAGAAGGAGAAGGATATGTTAGTAAGTCTGCATGTAAAAAATCTTGCTCTGATGGAGGAAGCTGAAGTGGAGTTCGGTGATGGATTGAATATACTGTCTGGAGAAACAGGAGCCGGAAAGTCCATTATTATCGGATCCATCAATCTTGCGCTCGGAGAAAAAGTACCAAAAGAGATGCTGCGGGAGCAGTCGGAATATGCCTTGGTGGAATTGGTTTTTCGTGTCGAGAATAAGGAACAAGCGCGGCAGCTTCAGGAGCTTGATATTTATCCAGAGAACGATGAGATTATCATGTCCAGGAAAATTACGGCAAGCAGAAGCGTAGGGAAGATTAATTCTGAGACAGTCTCTGCGTCCTGCATGAGAAATGTCGCTTCTTTGTTGATTGATATCCATGGACAGCATGAACATCAGTCCTTGCTTCATAAGAAAAAACACTTGGAGATTCTTGACGAGTATGCCCAGGATAAGCTTGGAAATAAGAAAGAAGTTTTAAAAAAACGTTTTCAGGAATACCAGGCTGCGCTTGTGGAACTGGATCAGGCACAAAAGGATGGAGAGGGCAGGGAACGGGAACTTTCTTTTCTGGAATATGAGATTCAGGAAATTGCAGACGCCAACCTGATTCCGGGAGAGGATCAGGAGTTGGAGATTTCCTATAAAAAAATGGCGAACAGCCGCCGGATCATGGAAGCGGCAGCAAATGCTTATGAGATGACGGGAGCGGATGGAAGCTCCACAGAGCAGATCGGGCGGGCGTTGCGGGAACTTCAGTCGGTGGCGGAATATGATCCTCAGTTAGAAGAACTCAGCAGTCAGTTAGAAGAAATTGACGTTCTGCTAAACGATTTCAACCGAGAGCTTTCCAGCTATATGTCAGATGGAGAGTTTGACGAGGAAACATTTTATGAGACAGAAAAGCGTTTGGATCTGGTAAATCACTTAAAAGATAAGTTTGGCGGCAGTATTGAGGCAGTGTTGCAGGCAAAAGAACGAAAAGAACTTCGAAGCCAGCGCCTTAGGGATTATGAAGCGTATTTAGAACAGCTCTTAGAGCGTCTTAGCCAGGCAAAGACGGCTTTAAAAGACATCTCTGAAGAAGTGTCAAAGATCCGCCAAAAATGTGCCAAGAAGCTCGTGAAACAGGTGCAGGAAGCATTGGTGGATCTCAATTTCCTGGATGTAAGCTTTACGATGGAATTTGAAGATTCTGGTAAATATACGGCAAATGGCAGAGATGAAGCAGAGTTCTTGATTTCCACGAATCCTGGAGAACCGCTAAAGCCTCTGGGCAAAGTGGCTTCTGGCGGAGAATTGAGCCGTATCATGCTGGCGATTAAGACGATTCTGGCAGAGAGCGACCAGATTGAGACATTGATTTTTGATGAGATTGACGCAGGAATCAGCGGCAGGACAGCGCAGATGGTGGCGGAAAAAATGAACCTGATTGGAAAGAGCCATCAGATTATTTGCATCACCCACCTGCCTCAGATTGCGGCCATGGCAGACCAGCATTATCTAATTCGCAAGAACGTCGTAAAAAATGTCACGTATTCCAATATTATTCTTTTGGAAGAGGAGGAAAGCGTTTCGGAACTTGCCAGGATGCTGGGCGGCGTTAAAATTACGGATACCGTCAGGGAAAGCGCAAGAGAGATGAAAGCGCTGGCAATATCAGTAAAGAGTCAAAAATAAATTAAGAATGTATATGACGGGGCTGTCGCACGAATATTTTCACTTGGTAAAAAGGTCTTGCCGCTCATGTGGCAAAGACAGAATGCAAAAAATCACTTTGGGAAGCTAGCTTCCCAAGATAATTTTTGTGCATTTTGTTTGCATTGCTTTGCAATGTAAACCTTTTGACCAAGTGAATATGTTAGTGCGACAGCCCCGTTTTTACGTGGTCATTTCCAATGCGAGATCAATATAGCATTTGATCTTCGGTCAACAAATCTATTTATTTCAAATTTCCGTTAGAATTTATATTAATATTAAAAAATCAGTTAAAAAATCCCAGATTTAAAATATTAGAATTCCACATACTAAAAGAGGATTTTCATTCTGTAATAAAATGAAAAAATATATGCGAGGGTGTGTGAAAAGTTGAAGGAACAGAAGCAAAAAACAAAGAAATTCCAGAAATGGATTGCCCGGGGAAGTCTGGCATTTGGATTTTTCTGGGGAGTATTTTTTTCTTATTCTGCCATGAGAGAGTCGATACCAGATACGATCCGCATTGAAAAAGGCGAGGCGGAAAAATTTGACTTTAATGTACCCATAACGGCGGAACTAGAGCAAGAGGGAATGGAAGTATTTGGAAACCAATCCCCCAAGGTAGACAAGGATAAGATTACGCTGGATTTGAATCAGAGTTTTTCCCTGAAATCTCAACAGCAGGGAAATTACTTTATGTCTTGTAAGTTGTTTGGATTGTTTCCGATCAAGGAAGTGTCTGTGGAGGTCATGGATAAAGCGCAGGTGGTTCCCTGTGGCGTTCCTGTTGGAATCTATGTGAAAACTGACGGGGTCCTGATCATAGGAACTGGCAGCGTAGTGGGAAGCGACGGTATGAGTTACGAGCCTGCAGGAAACCTTGTAAAGAGCGGTGATTATATTAAGACAGTTAACGAACAAGTGATAGAAAATAAGGAAGAGCTCATTGACAAAGTAAATCAGTGCCAGGGCGAGTCTTTGATTCTAGGTATTTTGAGGGAGGAAGAGTATATCCAGATAAAAGTCGATCCTGTCCAGACAGAGGAGAACGAATATAAACTGGGTATCTGGGTCAGAGATGATCTGGCGGGCGTTGGCACGCTGACATTTTATGATGATCAGGGAAGTTATGGAGCGTTAGGACATCCAGTCAGCGATATGGATACTGGAATCAAAGTGAATTTATCAGAAGGAACATTGTATGAAGCAGAGATTGCAGGGATTACCAAAGGAGAAAAAGGTAATCCAGGAGAGATCTCAGGAGTTATCACTTACCTGGAGCAGTACAAGCTCGGGAGCGTGGACGAAAACACAAATGTTGGAATTTATGGAAAACTAGAACGGATGCCAGAAAATCAGCAACAGAATACTTATTATCCAATCGCTTTAAAACAAAAGATAGAAAAGGGGGAAGCCAAGATTGTTTCCTCGGTCTCTGGAAAGCGCAAGGAATATAGCATCAATATTATTGAATTGGATTATAACAGTGAAAATAAAGGCATTTTGTTTCAGGTGACCGATCCAGAATTGCTTAATCTCACCGGAGGAGTGATCCAAGGCATGAGTGGAAGCCCGATTCTGCAAAATGGAAAAGTGATCGGAGCGGTCACACATGTATTTGTTCAGGATTCTACAAAGGGTTATGGAATATTTATTGAAAATATGCTGCAGCATTGAAACTGCTATTATAAAAACAGAATCATCAGATCATTGCGATCTGAGCGTTTCTGTTTTTTTTGAAATAAGTTTCTTTGGAGATCATCTTTGTAGGAACGATGAAAATCCTTAGAAACCGACAGCGCAGTTCTTTTAAAATTTCCATAAAAATTGCGACATAATTCGACAGAATATACAATTATACAATCTATATAATAGGACAAGGAATGGAATTGAGAGGGGAAAATGACAAAGTTCGTGCGAAGGGGGCGAATGGTGGAAATCTTTTGTCGAAACTTAGAGAAATCTTTTCCTTGAAGGCACTTTTGGTTATGGTATAATAGCGAGAGATGTTATATCGCCCGAAGCATGAGGGGCGGCATAGCTGTCTGTGCCATTGATTGCGCAACAGTCGTGGTATCATACGAATGATATTATACCGCCCGAAGCAGAGCGGAGTGGCACAAGTGATCATGCCAGAATTTGCAGGGCAATCATAGTAAAATGCCGTCAAACACTATGACGCCGTAGTGCGTATAGGAAACCATCCATAGCAAAAGGTTTAAAGCCTTTCACCTTCTAAGATGTACTTTGCAATGGCAGATTGTCGAATCAGCCTTTCGTCAAAATTACATTTAGAGGGAAAATATCAGATAAAACATCAGGAGGATATAACGTGGAAAAATTAAACGTAGCGATTGCAGACGATAATGAGAGAATGTTGCAGGCTCTGGGGGATATCGTAAAAAGCGACGAGGAATTTGAAGTGGTAGGAACAGCGAAAGATGGAGAAGAAGCATACGAAATGATAAAAAGAAAGGAACCGGATGTGGTTTTGCTGGATATTGTAATGCCGAAATTAGACGGGCTGACAGTTATGGACAGGATAAGAAATGACAAAAATATCAAGAAACATCCGGCATTTATTATGATTACTGCAATTGGACAGGAAAAAATTACGGAAGACGCCTTTTCTATGGGAGCTGATTATTATATCATGAAACCATTTGACAATGATGTAGTTATTAATCGGATTAAACATGTGCGTAATTTGGAATTGTGTAAAAAAAATGAAGTGCGCAAGATAAATGCTTATGAAAAAAAGCAGGATTTGGAAGAGCATAATCTCGAGAGCGACGTGACCAATATTATTCACGAGATAGGTGTTCCAGCACATATTAAAGGTTACCAGTATCTTCGAGAAGCGATCGTGATGTCAGTGACCGATATGGAAATGCTCAATTCTATTACAAAGATCCTTTATCCAGGGATAGCAAAGAAATATCAGACGACTCCAAGCCGTGTCGAGCGGGCCATTCGTCATGCTATAGAAGTCGCCTGGAGCAGGGGGAAAATGGACACTATAGACGAATTGTTTGGTTATACGATTCACAATGGAAAGGGAAAACCGACAAATTCTGAATTTATAGCTTTAATTGCGGATAAAATTCGGTTAGAATATAAGTTGAGAGAATAAATAATCTGCAATAAATTGCGGAAATGGAATTTGGAGGTTTACACATGAAAAAAATACTCTTAGCAGCGTCCGAGGGAAATCCGTTCATCAAGACGGGAGGTTTGGCAGACGTAGTTGGCGCCTTGCCGAAATATTTAAACAGCAAAAAATTCGATGTGTGCGTTATGCTACCTAAATATTTGTGCATTTCATCAAGCGATAGAAAAAAGATGTCACATGTTACAGAACTTTATGCGGATATGCCAAGAGGGAGAGAGTACATAGGAATTGATAAAGCGAAACTGGAGGGGATTACTTATTATTTTATTGATAATGAACATTACTTTGCAGGGGATGTTCCATACAATCAGATCTTTGAGGATGTAAATAAGTTTGCATTTTATTCCAGGGCGGTGCTGGCAAGCTTGAAGGAGCTTAACTATTGTCCAGACATCATTCATTGCCATGACTGGCAGGCGGCCCTGATTCCTGTCTTTTTGAAAGAATTTTATGGAAAGGATCCTTTCTTTGAGAACACAAAGACGGTCATGACGATCCATAATCAGAAATTTCAGGGAAGATGGCGTATCGATGATATTGAGAATTGCCGTGATCTTCCTGCAGACTGCAGATATAAGGCCATGGAGGCGTATAAAGAGACGAATTTCTTAAAAGCAGGGATATTGTATGCAGACCGGGTGACCACGGTCAGTGAGACTTATGCGGAGGAAATTAAGTTTCCCGAAGGCGGCGAAGGCTTAGAAGGCGTGATGCGGGAAGTGTCTGGCAAATTGTCTGGAATTGTCAATGGAATTGACTATGAGGAATATAATCCTATGACGGACAGCATGTTGGCAGAGCCTTTTGGATTGCGTAATATTACCAAGAAGAAAAAAAACAAGGAAATGCTTCAAAAAGAGCTGGGATTAAAACAAGACAGCAAAGCCATGCTGTTAGGGATTGTCTCTAGACTGACAGAGCAGAAAGGCTTTGACCTGGTAAATTATATTATGGAAGAGATGCTGTGTACATTGAATGTCCAGGTAGCGGTGCTTGGAACGGGAGAGGACCGTTTTCAAAATTCTTTTCGATATTTTCAGGACAAATACCAGGGACAGCTTTCAGCGACTATTGGCTATAGCGAGGAGCTTGCGCACAAAATATATGGCGGGGCGGATGCGTTCTTAATGCCCTCCCAATTTGAACCCTGCGGATTAAGCCAGCTTATCAGTATGCGCTATGGAACGGTTCCAATTGTTCGGGAGACCGGAGGGCTTAAGGATACTGTGGAAGCATATAATGAAATATGGCAGACAGGTACAGGATTTAGTTTTGCAAACTATGACGCCAAAGAAATGCTTAAAATCATCGGTTATGCTTACGACGTGTTCCAAAATCATCCCAAAGAGTGGAGACTGATGATGAAACGCTGCATGAAAGAAGATCATTCCTGGCAGAATTCAGCAAAAAAATATGAGAACCTTTATCAGGAATTAGTTGGCTAAGAATGGATCAGGGAGATCTGATCAATATCTTGTCTATATAAATAAATAGAGTCAGACAGTACTTCATCTGGGGCTACTTCGGTCAGATTGACTTCCTGGACAATTTTGGCAAGCTCTGCAGGATTGTCTGCCTGCGAGGCGGGAACCAGGATGACTTCGTGGATGCTGCTTGGAAGGATATATAGCTTATCTTGTACCAGAGACTGGGAAATTTCTTTTAGAACGTTAGGATAGCGGATGCAGGCGCCTCCAAAGTACTGTTGCCTGTTGCTGAGGACATACATAGGAACGCTTGATTCTTCCAATGTCTCTTTTGAGGGTATTGCTTCAGAAGACGGAATGCAGTCAAGCATAGGAAGAAGCAGCTCTGCAAGGGAATTGCAGCACCAAGGGAGCAGCAGGGGCGTATTTTCGCAGGCAATCTGAAGAAGCGCATTCTTGGAAATTTTCCAAAAGTCGAGGTGATGGTTGTAGATCAGGATCGATGCATTCTCATAAGGGGGTTTTGATACTAGGCAATAAAATACAATTGCAAGGTTCAGGTAAGGAAAATGGGGAATTTCGTTGAGAAGTTCCCTGTTTTTTTCGAAATGGATCAACTTGTATGCGACTCTGGGACGCACTTGGTCGAAACAGGTAAAAAAGGATGTGTCAATGCTGTCAATCGGACAATGATGATGGTAATATCGAAGAATTTGTTGTTGAATGGCAAGAAAACTGCTTCCGTTTTGATATTGTTGGAAATAATAATTCAGATAAATGGTAGGAGAAATGTTCTTGTGCGGCTCTAAAATCGTCAATCCGTCTAAGGTCAATTGATTATTGTGAGGAAAGGCGCGAATGCTAATTTGAGTGCCGACAGGAAAAAATTCCTTGAGATTATCAGATAAATGCTGCTTAAAAGATTCATATGTCATAAGATACCTCCGTGCTGTGCTGGCAATGGAGGAAAATAACATCAATGATGCGAGGAGTTAAATATAGCATGAATAAAGAAAAAATGCAAGACCTTTTGGCGCTATAAATTGTAAAATGTGGAAACTCAAACTTTTGATTCGATTAAATTATAAAATACGGAATTTCAAATAAAATCTCAAATTTATCAAACATATGGTTTAGGTTATAAAAAATAGTACATCCAGTCTGTTCTTAATGTATTACCGGACGTACTATTCTTGTACTGACACACTCATATTTTAAGATTAGAGAGCCAAAAGGATTGAATGTTCCTTGTAGGCCTTTTAACATCCTAATCATTTTAGTAAATTTCCTTAATCTGCAGATTTAATTTCTTTCCAATACAAGTTGTATTTCATCGTTGCCTCATCGTCTAAAGATTTTAAGACCTCGCAATTTTCCAGAATCTCTGGGGGAGGAAAAATGGTAGAATTTTCCTGAAGCTCGGGATCCAAAGCTTCTTTTACCTTGACATTTGGCGTTGCGTAGTATACATAGTCAAAGTTTTGCATGGCAATATCTTTGCGGCAGAGGAAGTTAAGAAATTTTTCTGCATTTTCTGTGTGCCTGGCTCTTTTGGGAATCAACCAGCAGTCAATCCACATATTGGATCCTTCTTCGGGAACGGAGAAAGCAAGCTTGTCGTTATATTCTAGCGCTAGTCCGGCTTCTCCTGAATATACCACTGCCATGGCAGCGTTTTCTGCAATCATTTCATCCTGTGCTTCATCCACTAAATAAGAATATACCAGAGGCTTTTGTTGAATCAAAAGCTGCTGTGCCTCTCGCAACTCTGTTTCATCTGTAGTATTAAGAGAATATCCCAGACGTTTTTGCGCCACCATAAACGAGTCTCGCACAGAGTCCGCCATAATGATTTTTCCAGCATATTCCTCATCCCACAAAATATCCCAAGAGTTCGCTTTGGATTCATCTACGAGTTCCCGGTTGTAGAGGATTCCCACGGTACCAAAAAAATAGGGGAGCGTATATTTATTTTCGGGATCAAAGGATTTGGAAAAATCAAAATAAGCCGGATCGAGATTTTCAGAAAGAGGAATTTTGTCAAAATCCATTTCCGCAACCTCCTGTTCCTGAATCAATTTTTCAATCATATAATCCGAGGTGCATATTAAGTCATAATCGATGGCTCCTGCCTTGAATTTGGTATACATATTTTCTGGCGTGATATATTCTTCGTATTCTACTTTGATTCCGGTTTCTTCTTCAAATTGTTCTAAGACCTTAGGTTCCAAATATTTACCATAATTTAAGACGGTCAAGGTGTTGGGGGAATCTTTTTTCCCACATCCGGCAAAGGTGACGATAATCATTAATGCAACAACCAGAATCTGTATTTTCTTTTTCATAGGCGCCTCCTGTTCCTATCATGTGTGAGAATTTAATGTTGTTGTTCTTTCTGTGATGCCGGCCCAAAGTTCATAAATAACAGAAGCGCTAGGGCGATCAGAAATAAAAGTGTAGAAAGCGCGTACATTTCTGGACGGATGCCCTTGCGCATTTCTGTATAAATCATTGTCGAGAGTGTGTTGATGCCGGCTCCCTTTGTAAAATAGGTAACGGAAAAATCGTCCAGCGACATTGTCATTGCCATCAAAAAGCCAGATAAAATGCCTGGCAGTATCTGTGGCCAGACGATTTTTCGAAAAGCATATAGGGGCGTTGCGCCCAAATCCAGAGCAGCTTCATAGGCAGTGTGGCTGGACTGCTTTAACTTGGGCAGCACATTTAAAATGACATAAGGGATATTAAATGTAATATGGGCAATCAGCACGGTTCCCATTCCAAGCCGGGTAAAGCGCACAAACAAAAGCATCATAGAAATGCCGGTGACGATATCAGCGTTTAACAGCGGAATATTCGTTGCGCCAAGCATCACGGTCTGACT
Source organism: uncultured Lachnospiraceae bacterium (assembly GCA_910576975.1). Taxonomy (GTDB): domain Bacteria; phylum Bacillota; class Clostridia; order Lachnospirales; family Lachnospiraceae; genus Petralouisia. The sequence goes on along the minus strand of CAJTJY010000016.1, from coordinate 51,961 downwards.
GCGCTTTTTCATGGCGTCAATCCCAAGTGCGGCCATTGTCCCAAGCATGGTGGCGATTAATGCAGAAGCAAGGGAAATGACGATGGTAGTGCCAAATGCCTCCATAAGGGCGGCGTTGTCAAAAAGCTTACGATACCAGCCCAGAGTAAATCCTCCCCATTGCACTTTGGATTTGGAATTGTTAAAAGAAAGTATCATCAAAACGACGATGGGCAGGTATAAAAATAAAAAGATAATGAACAGATACATCCGTTCCGTAGTTTTTTTTATCATGAGCGCTGCCTCCTTTTGTGGTAAAAAATAAATGTATTTTTAATTATTTGTAGTTACCATACGCCGGTGTTGTTCTCATCTCCCCAAGAGTTCATCAGCGCCATGCTTGCAATGACAAAGATCATCAGTACAAAAGAAAGGCCTGATCCAAGGTTCCAGTTATATTCCTGCATGAAAGCCTGCTCAATGACATTTCCGATCAGAAGTACTTTGCCGCCGCCTAAGAGATCTGAGATGGCAAAGGAGGTCAGCGCAGGCACAAAGACCATGATGATGCCGCTGACAACGCCAGACATTGTAAGGGGAACGATGATTTTCAAGAATATGGTAATGTTGCCTGCGCCGAGATCTTTTGCCGCTTCGATGATGTCGTTTTGAATCCTTGCCATAGAATTGTAGATCGGCAGGATCATAAAGGGAAGGAAATCATATACCATGCAAAACACTACGGCGGCAGGAGTATTTAAAATCTCAAGCCCTGGAAATCCCAATGTCCTAAGAAAGGAATTGATTACGCCGTTATTTGATAAAAGCATCCTCCAAGCTAAGATGCGCAACATAAAGTTCATCCACATCGGTAAAATGAAAATAAATACGATAAATCCCTGGCTCTTTGATTTCATATTGTTTAATATCATGGCAAGAGGGTAGGAGAGGATCAGGCAGATCAACGTGCACATCAGGGCAAGCTTCAGTGATAGCAGCAATGCCTTGATGTGCACGGAGAAAGCAATCGAAGAAACATTTAATAAGGTAAAGCTTCCTCCGGTGGTGGTAAACGCATAATATAAAATCATTATCACTGGAAGCAGGATGAAGCCTGCCATCCACAAAATATAAGGACCAGCCAGAAGCTGCCGTTTTAAATTACGCATCTGATTCCACCGCCCTTTCATCATTGGATTCTGGCTTGTTCATAATCTGGATATTAAACGGGTCGACCAAAATTCCCACGTGTGCTCCGATCGGGTGCATTTGCGTGGCATGGACCAGCCATTCATAACCGTTTGCCAGTACCTCCATTTCCCAATGGACGCCTTTGAAAATGAGTGAGGTTACATCTCCGGCTAACAATCCTTGTTCTGGCGGGACTAACTCTACATCTTCTGGGCGTATTACCACGTCCACTGGGACGTTGGTCCCGAATCCTTCATCGACACAGGGGAATTTTACGTCCAGGATTTGTACCAGGCGGTCTTTTAGCATCAGTCCGCTGATAATATTGCTTTCCCCGATAAAATCCGCCACAAATGCATTTACAGGCTCGTTATAAATATCTTGAGGCGTTCCAATTTGCTGAATATAGCCTTGATTCATCACCACAATGGTGTCAGACATGGTCAATGCTTCTTCCTGGTCATGTGTCACATATATAAAGGTGATGCCAAGCTCGTTTTTGAGACGGATCAATTCGTACTGCATATCCTGGCGGAGCTTTAAATCTAAGGCGCCTAGTGGCTCGTCCAGCAGCAAGACCTTAGGTTCGTTTACAATCGCCCGGGCAATGGCAATCCGCTGCTGCTGACCGCCGCTTAAGGAATTTACGCTTCGTTTTTCAAAACCTTCCAGATTCACAAGCTTTAAGGCGTACTTAATCTTATCGTTAATGTAAGTTTTGCTTTTTTTATGGATTTTTAAACCGAAAGCAATATTTTCTGCAATGGACATATGAGGAAATAACGCATACTTTTGAAACACCGTGTTTAACTGCCGCTGATTGGGGGCAAGTTGGGTGATATCTTTGCCGTCAAAAATAACCGTTCCCTGGTCGGGGCTTTCAAAACCGCCGATTATTCGAAGCGTGGTGGTCTTTCCGCAGCCGGAAGGACCTAAAAGCGTTAAAAATTCATTTTCTCGAATATATAAATTCAAATCATCCAATATCATCTGTCCGTCAAAGGATTTTGTGATATGTTGTAAATCAATCAGTCGTTTGCTCATAACTGTCCTCCTAGAAGCTTGGGGGAGTGGAAACCCAGAGTATCACCGACTCCCTGTTGCTGCAATTTTCAATAGAATGCTTTTTTTCAGCCTTAAAGTAAAAGGATTCCCCTTGCTTTACCGTAAAAGAGCGGGGACCATAGTATAGCTTGACGCTGCCTTTTAACACATACCCGAATTCTTCAGCTTCACGAGGAAGCTGGATTTCGGATATGCCGTGGGGGGCAAGGGTCAAAAGCATCGGCTCCATGGCGTTTTTCTGAGCGTTAGGAACTAGCCATTTTACTTGATGGTGAAGTTTTTCTTTTTCCTTAATAAAATAATCTTCCTGGCGAAATACTAGTTGCTCTGGTTCCTGATCTGTAAAAAATTCAGCCGGCGTAGTGCCAAGGCACTGGATGATATCTAAAAGGGTTCCAACAGACGGGGAAGTGAGGTTCCGCTCTAATTGGGAGATAAAGCCCTTGGATAATTCACTGCGGTCTGCCAGCTCCTGCTGCGTCAGTCCATATTGAATGCGCAGCTCTTTCATACGATGTCCGATATCCATAAGAGTCCTCCTTTATAGTTTGATGTACTCTCGGATTCTCTCTTATACCTGCTTTTACGGCTGATTTTCTGCCAAATGCACACAAATTCAATCAACGTACCATCCAGGTACGCCTCATAAATTTGTGCACATCTGACAAAAATCTTCTCGTAAAATCAGACACAAAGAGAATCCGAGAGTACATTTTGTGCAACTTCAGCAGTTCCATGACAGGCTGACCTGCTTTTATTTTATTGGTAAGTAGATAACACTTTTTATATTCATGAAATAAAAGTAATAATGATTTTTGAGTTTAACAATAATAAACAAAATCTATTATAGTAAGAAATGAAAAAAAGTCAATAGAAGATTGGAATTTTTTGCATGAATGTCAAATTCTGCCATTCATGCTTTGTTAAAAAATTCGATTTGAGGAAAAATTTGACAAAATTCAGAAAATTCCAATCTTTATGTGGAAAATCTCTTTCCAAATCTCGCATGAATTGTTATAATATAGAGACAAGCAGCAGAAATTAACAGACATCACAGGAGGAGCATATGAATTTTCAAATTTGTACCGGAAGCCAGGAGAGGGCTGGTGTGACAAAACAGGGTGACACCATTTTATTTTCAATACAGGCTGCAGAAGATGCAAAATGCCAATTAATGTTATACCCCAGAGAAAATGGAACGGTTCAGAAAATTCCTATGAAAGCAGAAGAAGGTCGGAAAACTTTGTACACGGTGGGGGTACAGGGGCTGGATTGGGAGAATTATGATTATAATTTTGAAATAAATAAACAGGAAGTAGTTGACCGATACGCAAGAAAAATCGCAGGCCGGGAAATCTGGGGAGATGAGAGGCGCAGACCAGTGCTGCCAAAGACGGAACAATTTATACCGCAACAGGAACAGATACGCAAAGAGGGGCAGGAGCTTCCATTTCATGAACAGCGAAAAAAAGCAGAAAAGGAAAGGGCGAAAATTAAAGGCTCCTTTTATTTTTCGGAATTTAATTGGAAACAGGATAGAGCACCAGGAATTTCAAAAGAAGATATGGTGATTTATAAGCTTCATGCCAGGGGATTTACCATGAGCATGCGCAAAAATAAAAAAAGAGGGACTATTGGCGCAATACAACGCAAGCTTAATGATCTGAGGTATTTAGGGATTACCACGTTGCTGTTTATGCCTTTGTATGAGTTCGAAGAGTTTCTTGCCTTGGATGAGACCAAAGATCAGCAGAATCCTAGAGACATGATTAATTACTGGGGATATACTGTCGGAAATTACTTTGCGCCCAAGGCATCGTATTTAGGGGAAAACAACCCAGACGAATTAAAACATTTGATATTATCTATGCATCAGAAAAACATGGAGTGCATGTTAGAATTTTATTTTCCAGAAAATACAAATCTACATTTAATCATGCATGTATTGCATTACTGGCGTAAGGAATATCATGTGGATGGATTCCGTATTATTGGGAACCCAGCCGCTGCAAATCTTTTGGCGCAGGATGAATTGCTTTGCGGCTGCAAATTACTTTTTGGTGAGTTTCCCAAGGAGCTGGCACAGGATCCGCAACGGTTCGGACCTGAGCTGTATACTTATAATGAAGAATTCTTGTACGAAGCCCGTAAGATTTTAAATCATCAAAGCGGCAGCATCTATGAGTTTGCGTGTCATATGCGCAGACAGCAGGCTCGTCAAGGCTTTATAAATTTTATTGCAGAAAATAATGGATTTACGCTTTGGGACGTCTTTTCTTATGAACAGAAGCATAATGAATTAAATGGGGAAGAAAACCGGGACGGGATCCATTGGAATTTTAGCAGCAATTGCGGTCAGGAAGGGTTTAGCCGCAAACGTTCAGTGCTTGAGCTGCGCAAACGGCAGGTGCGCAATGCGCTTGCAATTCTGTTTTTTGCACAGGGAGTGCCGATGCTTTGGATGGGAGACGAGTCTGCCAATTCCCAGGATGGAAATAATAACGCCTATTGCCAAGATAACGTGGTTGGATGGAAGGACTGGAAGACGAACGAGACGTGCAAAGAGCTGATCGCTTACGTTCATGGACTTTCCGAGCTTCGGAAGAACTACGGCATGATTAGGTGTCCAAATCCTTATCGGATGATGGATTATGAGAATGCAGGGTGTCCAGATCTTTCCTATCACGGTGACGCAGGGTGGAGAATTGATTTTGGCATGAATCGTGGCTTTATTGGGATGTACTATGCAGGCGCTTATGCACATTTGGCAGAAAATATTTATATAGCATATAATTTTCAATATGGATCCCAGAAATTTGCACTACCTGGTGGAATAGAGTGGAAATTACTTCTGGATACGTCAAGAAATGCTTCCATTTTGGAGGAAACGGAACACCTAGGAGAAATACGAGAGATACGGGTAGAAGAACAGGCGATCTGCCTTTTGTCGGGAAAGCCTGCGAGAAAAAAGAAAAACTCAAAAGGAAATAGGAAGAAATGACACAACAAAAATTCGGGGTAAGCGGATCAGCCTTAAAATGCATTGCCATGGCGTCCATGCTGACGGATCATATCGGATATGTTCTTTTCCCCCAGTACCTTATTCTTCGGATGATTGGCCGTCTTGCGTTTCCAATCTATTGTTTTTTGCTGGTCGAGGGCGCCATGCATACTGGAAATATACGTAAGTATGAAATCAGGTTGCTGGCATTTGCCCTGATCTCTGAGTTGCCGTTTGATTATGCATTTTATGGCGGAATTCGCTGGGAAAGCCAAAACGTATTTTTTACTTTGCTTTTTGGGGTTTTAGCGATCGACCTTGCGCAGCAAAGCAAGAATAAATTAATGGTTGGTTTAATTTTCGTTTTAATGGTGGCTGCTGCTGAGGTCATGGGAACGGATTATGGAGGAGCAGGCATTGTATTTATTTTTTGTTATTATTTGCTGTATGACAGAAAAATATGGAAGCAGATTATATTTGCTGCTGAGAATCTGGTTCTCTATGGAGTCGGAATTCAAGCCTGCGCAACGTTTGCGGTAGTTCCCATGCTGCTGTATAACGGTAAAAAGGGAGCATCCGTAAAATATTTATTTTATGCGTTTTATCCGGCTCATTTGTTAATCTTATATTTAATTATTAGGATGAGATGAATATTATTTTGAGAGGTAATATATGAAGGCATGGCAACATTTTAAGACCATAAACCATCACAAGATGCTGGTAATGAAAGGATGCTTTAGAGTAGGGCTTTACAAGCAAGGCTTGCTGCATGACCTGTCTAAGTATACTCCTACGGAATTCTTGGTAGGGTGCAGATATTTTCAGGGAAATTTAAGCCCTAATAACATTGAGCGCAAAGAAAAAGGGTATTCCTTGGCATGGCTGCATCATAAAGGCAGGAATAAGCACCATTTGGAATATTGGATAGACTATGGAGCCGGACCGCAAAAAGGCATAACTGGGATGAAAATGCCGCTAAAGTATGTGGTTGAAATGTTCATAGACCGGGTATCTGCCTCAAAAAATTACCAGAAAGAGAAATACACAGACCGCAGTGCATTAGAATATTATGAAAATGGCAAAGAATACCATATTCTCCATCAAGAGACCAGGGCGCTGCTAGAACAGCTTCTCCATATGCTGGCGGACCAGGGGGAAGAAGCTGTTTATGATTATATCAGGGATGTTTTATTGAAGCAGAAAGACTATGGGACGCCTTACCGGCCTTATTCCTGAACAAATTGATTTTGTCCGTCGTCGTAACAGTAAGAGATGGCGGCGAGCCGTTTTGTTAATTCTTCTTTTGAGATGTCGTTGCTTTTGCATAGATCATCCAAAGAAGAATGATGGTCTCTTAAATAGGTGTTCACTACGCTGAGCAGCATGACGGGATCTTTGGGAAAAATCATAAGATGCCTCCTGTTTATTGTTGTGATAAAATCATGGGTTCTTGACAGAAATGATCCATCATCATCTATAAGTATAGCTTGTTTTTAACAAGCAGGCAAGAAGGTTTAAAAATTTAATTCAATATGGAAAGGCACTTCAGGGCTTGATTTTTCATAGAATGTAATAAATCAGCTTAGAGGTGCTTTTTTGAAAACTTTTTTATTGCCGCTGAATGCAGAGGAAGAAAAATATTATCTGGAAAAAATGAGAGAGGGCGACCTTGAAGCTAAACATACTTTGATTGAACGGAATCTGAGACTGGTAGCGCATATTTCCAGGAAGTATCAGAACGGCGACGAGGATATGGAAGATCTGATTTCTATTGGAACCATCGGGCTTATCAAGGCGATTGCTACATTTAATAATGAACGTGGAAACCGCCTCGCCACTTATGCGGCGCGATGCATTGACAATGAATTGCTGATGTATTTTAGAGGAAAGAAGAAAACCTCTAGGGAAGTATCCTTATATGAGCCCATCGGGACAGATAAAGAGGGAAATCAAATTAGCCTTATGGACGTGGTAGAAAGTACGGACAGAGATATTTTTGAGATCATTGAGCTGAAAGGAAACAGCAAAAAAGTCTATGAGATGATTCCCAAAGTATTAAATGACAGGGAGAGGGATATTATACAGTGGAGGTATGGACTGTATAATCAGAAACCAGTGACTCAAAGAGAAATAGCAGATAAGCTTGGAATCTCCCGTTCTTATGTAAGCCGGATTGAAAAACGTGCGCTGGAAAAGTTGAAAGACTGTTTTGAGACTGTCTGACAAGACTGTGGCTTTGGATTGCCGGCGGTTTGAAAATTCAGACCGCTGACAAAAAACGGCTTTTCAAATAGAAGAAAATATGATACGATGAACCTGTCTTTTTTCAGGGCATGTCTGCCCATAAATCCCCAACCAGCACAAAGGGAGGTATCTTTGTATAGTATTGTATCTACGGCGATTGTCTGCGGCATTCAAAGTATTTTAATTCAAGTGGAAGCAGACGTATGCGATGGAATGCCTGCGCTTGAGATGGTAGGCGTTCTGTCTTCTGAAGTAAAAGAGGCAAAAGAACGGATCCGAGCCGCAATTCGCAACAGCGGAATACGTCTTTCGCCAAAAAAGATTACTGTTAATCTTTTTCCAGCGGATATCAGGAAAACTGGAACTGTTTTTGACCTGCCGATCGCTCTTGCCATTTTATCTGCCTATGGCAAAATTGCGCAGGAATGCCTGGATGGAATCTTGTTTGCGGGAGAAATCAGCTTAAACGGGGAGATTCGTCCAACGTCTGGCATTTTGCCCATGGTTCTTGCAGCTAGAGAAGAGGGGAAACGAGTGGTTTGCGTTCCAAAAGAGAATGCAAACGAAGCACAGGTAGTAAACGAGGTCACGATTCTGCCAGGAGAAAGCTTAAATCAGGTCATTGAACTGGTAAAGCAGTTTCATGCCGGAACTTGGCATAGCGCAAAATCTTCTGATCCTCAACACGATCAAAAAGCAGGACATGCGGCGCCTGTGCTTTCAAGGAAAGATTATGACTTTGCAGCAATTTGCGGTCAAAAAATTTTAAAGCGTGCCTGCGAGATTGCTGCCAGCGGCAGGCATAATATGCTGATGCTCGGGTCTCCGGGTGCAGGAAAGACAATGGCGGCACAAGCGGTTTCTACTATTTTGCCGTCTTTAACGCAGGAAGAAGCATTAGAGCTTGCAAAGGTTTACAGTGTTGCCGGAATGTTTGAGCAGCGGGAAAGAAATTTTCTAGAAAGACCCTACCGAAGCCCTCATCATACGATCAGTCTGGCAGGACTGGCGGGAGGCGGAACTGTGCCAAAGCCAGGAGAAATCAGCCTGGCTCATAAGGGAGTATTGTTTTTGGACGAGCTGACGGAGTTTCAAAAGCCTGTCTTGGAGGTGCTGCGCCAGCCCTTAGAGGAACGGGAAATAAGGCTGGCACGAAAGACAGGCACGTACTTTTTTCCGGCTGACATTATGCTGGTCGCAGCAATGAATCCATGTAGTTGTGGTTTTTTTCCAGATCGCAGCCGTTGTACCTGCTCTAAGGCGGTCATCGAACGTCATTTGAACAAGATCAGCCGCCCTTTGCTGGACCGTATGGATCTGTGCGTGGAGGTGCTGCGTCCAACGCTTTCTGAACTGACAGAGGCGAAAACAGAGGAAACATCTGCAGAGATCCGCAGCAGAGTGGAACAAACGCAGCGCATTCAGCAAACACGGTTTGCAGGCACGGGTATATCGTATAACAGTCAGATTCCTTCAACATTGATCAAAGAATGGTGCCCAATGGCGCCAGAGGGCGAAAAGCTTCTCAGAGATTCTTTTGAACGTCTGGAGTTGACGGCGCGTGGATATTATCGAATTATCCGGGTGGCCCGCACCATTGCCGATATGGAAGGAACGAAGCGGATTGAGCGCTCTCACGTTCAAGAGAGCCTTTTGTTCCGCAGTTTGGACAGAAAGGTGTGGAATTGGGAATGAAAGAAAATAACTGGCGATATAATGAAGTATCTTCCTATGCTGTTTTGCAAGACTGCGAACAACATTCGAGAGGCGAAAAAGGTAAAGGCTTAGCTTCCTATAAATACTGGCTTTCTTGTCTTACGTTCCTTGCTGGAAAGAAAAAAATCTGCCTGGAAGCAATGTTTGGGGGAGCAAGGGAAATTTATCATGCAGAAGAAAACGATATTTCTAATCTGCCATTTTTGACTGACAGAGAAAAGGAGCTCTTGAAAGAGGCGAAAAAACAATCTCTTGGGAAGCTACTACAGGAATTGGATGACATTGAAAATGCAGGGATCAGGTTAGTAACCTGGCAGGAGGAAGAATATCCAGGCAAACTTAAAGAAATTTATAATCCGCCATACGGGTTGTTTTGCCGTGGCAAATTACCAGATGAAAGACAGAAGGCTGTTGGCGTGGTAGGAGCGAGAATATGTTCTTCGTATGGGAAGATTATAGCAGAGAAGATCGGGCAGGGACTGGCAAAAGCGGGGGTTGCCGTCATTAGCGGCATGGCGTCTGGCGTAGATGGGGCAGCGCAAAGCGGGGCGCTGCTAAGCGGCGGATATTCTTGCGGCGTGCTGGGGTGCGGCATAGACGTGTGCTATCCCGCAATGAATCGCAAATTGTACGACGACTTGATCCAGGCAGGGGGGCTTTTGTCTGAATACCCGCCGCATGCCAAGCCTCATGCCATGTATTTTCCTCAGCGAAACCGAATTATCAGTGGCTTGTCAGATTGCATTCTCGTGGTAGAGGCGAAAAAGCGCAGTGGCTCCCTGATTACTGTAGATTTTGCGCTGGAGCAGGGAAAAGATATTTATGCAGTTCCAGGAAGGATCTGCGATGCTCTAAGTTATGGCACGAACTGTCTGATTCAGCAGGGTGCAGGCGTTTTTCTAAACATGGAGGATTTTCTAAGGGAGATGCATATTTTTGCAGAATCAGGAGAAAATTCTTCTCTAAAACAAAAAAACCATCTTGAAAATTTAGAAAGGTTGGTGTATAGTTGTCTCGATTTGTCTCCAAGAAGCATAGAGGAGCTTTTGAAAGAGACAGGGATGCCTCTAGGGGCATTAATGGAAAATCTGGAAACATTGCAAGAAAAAGGCTGTGTTTCTGAGATATATAGAAATTATTACATTCGTTCAGATGTATCTGTCTGAGAATTATCCCATGGATGGCAGGCAGACAGATTCTGTGAACTATTGATGGGAAAATAGAAGGAGCAGACGCATGGCGAAGTATCTAGTAATTGTGGAGTCACCAGCAAAGGTGAAGACGATCAAAAAATTTTTGGGGAAAAATTATGACGTGGAGGCGTCCAACGGGCATGTCAGAGATCTTCCAAAGAGTCAGCTTGGCATAGACGTGGAGCATGACTACGAGCCAAAATATATAACTATACGGGGCAAAGGGGATATTCTTGCGAATCTCAGAAAAGCAGTTAAGAAAGCAGATAAGGTTTATCTTGCCACGGACCCGGACCGTGAAGGGGAGGCTATTTCTTGGCATTTGTCTAAAGCGCTGAAACTGGAAGACAAGAAAGTATACCGGATCAGTTTTAATGAAATTACCAAAAACGCAGTAAAAACTTCTTTAAAGCAGGCAAGAGAGATTGATATGAATCTGGTGGACGCCCAGCAGGCCAGGCGAATGCTGGACCGCATGGTGGGATACCGCATCAGCCCTCTTTTGTGGGCGAAAGTCAAGCGGGGACTCAGCGCCGGACGTGTGCAGTCTGTAGCGCTTCGGATCATCTGCGACCGTGAGGACGAAATTAACGCCTTTATTCCGCAGGAATATTGGACCTTGGATGCGCAGCTTGCAGTACCAGGAGAAAAGAAGCGGCTAGTCGCAAAATTCTATGGAGATGAAAACGGCAAGGTGGATATTGGTTCCAGAGAAGAATTAGACACGATCTTGAAAAACCTGGAACAAGAGACGTATGAGGTGCTGGATGTCAAACGGGGCAACAGGGTAAAGAAAGCGCCGTTTCCTTTTACTACCAGTACTTTACAGCAGGAAGCGGCAAAACGTTTGAATTTTTCTACCCAAAAGACCATGCGCCTGGCTCAGCAGCTTTATGAAGGGGTTGACGTTAAGGGTCAGGGAACAGTTGGAATAATTACCTATCTGAGAACCGACTCCGTGCGTGTTTCCGAGGAGGCAGACGCTTCTGCAAGGGAATACATTAAGTCTTCCTATGGAGAAAAGTATGTCGCAAGAGAGGAACAGAATAAAAAGAGCGGCGGCAAAATACAAGATGCTCATGAAGCAATTCGTCCTTCGGACATTACAAGGACTCCGGCGGCAATTAAGGAATCTTTGAGCCGGGACCAGTTTCGTTTATATCAGTTCATCTGGAACCGTTTTACGGCAAGCCGTATGAGCAATGCCGAATATGAGACGATTTCTATCAACATTAAGGCAGGAAGATACCGGTTCCACGTGTCTGCCTCTAAGATCGCATTTGAAGGGTTTTTATCAGTGTATAGCAGCGACGACGATGAAAAAGGAGAGAACAACTTGCTGCTGAAAGCCATTGACACAGATACGAAATTAAATTTAAAGCAACTGGAAGAGAAACAGCATTTCACCCAGCCTCCAGCGCATTTTACAGAAGCGTCTCTGGTTAAGGCGCTGGAAGAATTGGGGATAGGGCGGCCGAGCACATATGCGCCTACCATCACAACGCTGTTAGGAAGAAGATATATCACAAAAGAAAACAAGAATTTGTATGTAACGGAGCTAGGGGAGGTTGTCAATGACATTATGACAGAAGCATTTCCGGCTATCGTAGATCAGCAGTTTACGGCCAATATGGAATCTTTGCTGGATAAGGTAGCAGAGGGAGCTGTTGGCTGGAAGGCAGTGGTCAGCAATTTTTATCCAGATCTGGAAGACGCAGTGCAACTGGCAGAGACGGAATTGGAAAAAGTCAAGATAGAAGACGAGGTTACAGATGTGGTCTGTGATCAGTGCGGCAGAAACATGGTGGTGAAGTATGGCCCGCATGGCAGGTTTCTTGCGTGTCCTGGATTTCCGGATTGCCGTAATACAAAGCCTTACTTGGAGAAAATTGGCGTGGAATGTCCGAAATGCGGCAAAGAAATTGTCATGAAAAAGACTAAGAAAGGCAGAAAATATTATGGATGTGAGGCGAATCCCGATTGTGAATTCATGTCTTGGCAAAAGCCTTCCAGGGAAGCGTGCCCTTCGTGTGGCGGTTACATGGTTGAGAAAGGGAATAAGCTGGTATGCGCAGATCCGCAGTGTGGATTTGTAAAAGAAAGGCAGAAATTGTAAATAAAAATAAAATTTTTGAATCAAAAATATAAATGGAATAGAAAGTTGTTGAACTTTGACATAAAATGTGATAAAATTTAGAAAAGTTTAGAAGAGGTGTAAATTTTAATCAGGAGGTATGTTATGAGTGTTCAATTGTTAGACAAGACAAGAAAAATTAACAAATTGCTGCATAATAATAATTCCTCAAAAGTAGTCTTTAATGACATATGTAAGGTCTTGACTGAGATTTTAGACTCCAATATCCTGGTTATTAGCAAAAAAGGAAAGGTATTGGGAACCAGCAGATGCGGGGGAACAGAAGAGATTAATGAGTTGATTTCAGACGAAGTCGGCGGATTTATAGAACCTTTGCTGAATGAACGGCTTTTGGGAATTTTGTCTACTAAGGAGAATGTGAATCTTGAAACCTTGGGATTTATCTCTGAGGACGTACGAAAGTACCAGGCGATTATCACTCCTATAGATATTGCAGGAGAGAGGCTTGGCACATTGTTTGTATATCGTCTCGAAACGCCATATGATATTGACGATATTATCTTAAGCGAATATGGAACCACGGTAGTAGGGCTTGAGATGATGCGTTCGGTGAATGAAGAGAATGCAGAAGAAAGCCGGAAAGTCCATATTGTGAAATCTGCGATTAGCACGCTGTCATTTTCAGAGCTGGAAGCAATTACCCATATCTTTGATGAAATGGAAGGCAGAGAAGGCATTTTGGTAGCAAGCAAGATTGCGGACCGTGTAGGGATTACCAGAAGCGTAATTGTCAATGCGCTTAGGAAATTTGAGAGCGCAGGGGTGATTGAGTCACGCTCTTCAGGCATGAAGGGAACGTACATTAAAGTATTAAATGACGTGGTTTTTGAAGAACTAGAAAAAGTCAAAAGGGAGAATATGAAAAACAGCTAAACGGATTTAGCGGTGGAGAAAAAGGGAATTTGCGGGAGACTACAGATTCCTTTTTTTGCGCTTTTTAAGCAGTGATTTTTGGTGATGAGTTTGTCCATGCCGTCTTCCTGTCTAACTTCTGAGAGGGATGTGGCAAGGGGACGGAGGTTATTTTTCTTGTCATACTGTGTTGGGAATGTCCATATAATTAAAAAACAATTTGCATCAAGGCAGGGTCTTGCATGGAGCATTCTTATACGAAAAGGCATCAATTACCAGTTATTAGTATTTATTCCGACAAAATAGCGCAATATAACGTAAACGTACATAAAAAAATAAAAGAAAAAGCTTGCAATATGAGGACTTTTGCGATAATCTATAGTGAGATGAGTTCGTATATGCCTCCGGGAAAAATACGTAAGATGGAAGGAGTAATGGTATGTTAAGCAGTGGTATCTATGATCATATTGATGTATGGAATAAAGCGGCGGATGCAGCATGGCTGCGGGATACTGCGATTGTCAATAATATTACGAATGGAGATACGCCAGGCTATAAGAGGCAGGATGTGGATTTTGAGGGCGTGCTCCGTCGAGAGCTGGGGAGGTCAAAATATGTGTCGCTGGATGAGAAAGTGAGTAATCTGCATATGAATCACTTGAATGTTTCTACCTATACGGATTCAGCGGGGTATTCTTACCGTCTGGATGAAAATAATGTGGATCCGGAGCAGGAATATGCAGAGCTTGCTTCTAACCGGATTAAGTATAATGGGTTGATTGACAGTATGACGCAGGAGTTTAACAGGATAAAAAGCGTAATAAAGTAAAGTCCAGGTCGTTCGACAGGGGGCAATAGAAAATAATGCCGAAAGAGGCAAAAGTTTGGAGGAAAAGGTATGTCATTGTTTCAGTCATTTAATATTAGCACATCCGGGATGACGGCACAGCGGTTCCGCATGGATGTGATTTCTGAAAATGTTGCCAATGCAACTACTACCCGAACGGAAGACGGAACGCCTTATACCAGAAAGATTGTTACTTTCAGGGAGAAGCAGGTGACGCCTTTTAGCCGGGTGTTGAGCAATACCAGAGAGGCTTATCTTGGCAATGGGGTAAAGGTAAGCAGAGTATCGGAAGACACTACGAATGATTATATTATGAAATATGATCCTTCCCACCCGGATGCGGATGAGAATGGTTATGTGTCTTATCCTAACGTGAATATTATTACAGAGATGACGAATATGATTGATGCCAGCCGTTCCTATGAAGCAAACATTACGGCCTTTGAGACTAGCAAGGCTATTGCTTTAAAAGGGCTGGAGCTTGGAAAATAAAGGGACAGGAGGCTATGTAAATGGATATCTCAGCATTGCAGAATGTGGCGGCTGACTATGTCAGAAATGCAGCTGAAGCAGGCGCAAAGGTTACAAAAGAGGACAAGGGATTCGGGAGTATTCTGCAGTCGGCGATGGATATGATAAACGAGACCAGCGACTTGCAAAATCAGGCAGAAGAGGCAACGATGCAATTTGCTCTTGGATATGCTACCAATACCCATGATTTGAATGCGATTCAGACAAAGGCGACGATTGCTTTGAATTACACAGTTGCAGTCAGGGACAGGATGTTGGAAGCTTATAAAGAAATTATGAATATGCAGATCTGATGACTGCGGTTAGGAAGATGGGTAGGAGAGTCACATGCAGGAACGAATAAGAAATATTCCCAAACAGGTTTTGGAATGGTGGAATAAATTTTCAGTAAAACAAAAGACGCTGATTGCCAGCATAACGCTGGCGGTCATTGTGGCTTTGGTGATTGTTGTCAGGATTATGACGACGCCTACGCTGGTGCCGATTAGAAACTGTGAGAATACGAAGGAAGCAGCGCAGGTAAAAGAATTGCTGGTCGGGCAGAATATTGACTATGAAGTCTCCAGCGACGGGCTGAATTTTTCTGTTAAAGTGGAAGATGAGGCGAATGCGGCTATTTTATTAGGCGAGAATGGGATTCCGGCTTCCGGGTATGATATTAGCAACGTTTTTGAAGGAGGATTTAGCAACACGGAGTCAGATAAGGGGAAGAAGTATCAGCTTTATCTTCAGGAAGAATTGGCTGATCATTTGGAGGGGATGGACAATATCAAGAGCGCTTCCGTAAAACTGAGCATGCCTGTTGACGATGGAACGGTATTGGCGCTTGAAGAGAATACATATGCAGCCGTACGCCTTACACTGACTGAAGACATGGACGAGGAGACAGCGGGCGGTCTGGCAAGGTGGATTGCCACAGCAGTGGGGAATGATAACACAGACGATATCTCTATTATGGATTCTTCGGGCAACATGTTGTTTGCAGGTGGAGACACGGCTACTTCCGTAGGAGCGGCAAGCAGCCAGCTTTCCTATAAAACCAAAGCGGAGAACATGGTAAAGAACCAGGTAAAAGACGTGATTCTTGGAACTGGCGTATATGACAGCGCATCTGTGGGATTGAATCTTGATGTTAGTTTTGATGAGAAAGAAGAAGTAGATAATCAATATTATACGGAAGACGGCGCAGAGCATGGACCTACGTCCAGCGAGCGTATCTTTGAAGAGGAGAGTACCGGAGGCGACGGAGGCGTTCCAGGAACCGATGCCAATGGAGAAGATACAGGATATTTCTTGCAGGATGGAGTTATAAACAGTCATACGACTTCTGATATTGACAGGCAGTATAATACGAGCAGCAAGGTTACCACTACTCGTGGCGGCGTAGGCGATGTCAATTATGACAATTCCTCGATTACGGTAGTGGCAAATCAATATCGGAATTACAGTGAAAGCGCGCTTCGTGCCAGCGGCGAGCTGGATGATATGACGTTTGATGAGTTTGTCGCTGCAAATCGTGAAAAAGTCAAACTGGATGTAGATCCGGACTTTGTACAAATGGTGTCCAAAGCCACAGGATTTGCAGAAGAAAATATTGTGATTGTGGCATATGAAGTACCGTTTTTTGAATATGCGGATAGTGGTGACAGAGATTTCTTTGACTATCTGCCGATTATAATAGCGGTGATCATAATGCTGATGCTGGGATATGTGGTATTCCGCAGTACCAGAAAAGAGCAAGTTGTGGAGGCGGAACCAGAACTTTCAGTGGAATCTTTGCTGGCATCTACCAAAGAAGCACAAGATAGCCTGGAAGACATCGGTTTTAGTGAGAAATCCGAGACACGTATTTTAATTGAAAAATTTGTAGATGAAAATCCCGAGGCAGTGGCGTCGCTGCTTAGAAACTGGTTGAATGAGGAGTGGGAGTGATATGGCGAGTTCAGAAGAATATAATGGCATTCAAAAAGCGGCAATTTTGCTGATAGCATTAGGGCCGGAGAAATCAGCTTCAATATTCAAGCATTTAAAAGAAGAAGAGATTGAAGAACTTACATTGGAAATTGCCAATACCAGAAGCATTTCTCCCCAAACCAAGGAAGATGTGCTGAATGAGTTTTATCAGATCTGCCTGGCGCAGCAGTACATTGCAGAGGGAGGTATTGGTTATGCCAAGGAGCTTTTGGAGAAAGCTCTTGGCGAAGAGAAGGCGCAGGGCGTTATTTCAAAGCTCACAGCCTCTCTACAGGTACGTCCTTTCGAGTTTGTGCGAAAGACAGATCCTTCGCAATTGCTGAATTTCATACAGGACGAACATCCGCAGACAATTGCTATGATTCTTTCTTATTTGTCAGCGGGTCAGGCATCGGTAATTATCGGCTCTTTGGTGCCAGAGAAACAGGCGGACGTTGCAAAGCGTATCGCATTAATGGATCGGACTTCTCCGGATGTAATAAAGGAAGTGGAACGGGTGTTGGAACGCAAGCTTTCCTCCTTGGTAAATCAAGATTATACCATTGTCGGCGGCGTAGATGCTGTTGTAAATATTTTGAATACGGTAGATCGTGCAACAGAGAAGCATATTATGGAATCTCTTGAAATTGAAGAACCTGAATTGGCAGATGAAATCCGTAAGAAGATGTTCGTATTTGAAGATATCCTTCTTTTGGATGATCGTGCGATACAGCGTGTTCTTCGTGATGTAGACAACAACGATCTGGGCGTGGCGCTTAAAGCAGCTAATGAAGATGTTCAGAATGTCATCTTTAAGAATATGTCAAAACGTCTTGCGTCTATGATTAAGGAAGACATGGAGTATATGGGACCAGTCCGTATGAAAGACGTGGAAGAAGCTCAGCAGAAGATTGTCGGTATTATTCGAAAGCTGGAGGATTCAGCAGAAATTGTAATCTCCAGAGGCGGAGGTGACGAGATCGTTGTCTAATTTGTATAAGCAGAGATATATTTCCAACGGACAGGGCGCTAGAGTGATCAATTCCAATACGAAAGTTGCAGAACGAATGCATGAGCTGGAACTGGAAAAATTGATGCAGATGCGGGGACCTGACCAACAGGGAGCAGTGGATGGCTTTGTAGCTGGACTGCAGCTGGAAGTGGTGGACGTAGTTCCCAAGGAGCCAGAGATTTCTCCGGAGGAAATTAAAAAGCAGGCACAGGAAGAGGCAGAACATGTCATTTCTAATGCCAGGGAAGAGGCGGACGCCATTTTGGCTGATGCGAAAGATCAGGCGGAAGTTATTCGGGAACAGGCAAGAAATGAAGGCTTTATAACTGGGCAGCAGGAAGGAAATGCAAAAGCTGAAATCAGGCTGGAAGAGTTGAGCAGGCAGCTTGAGGCAGAACAGCGCAGGCTGGAAGAAGACTATTATCAGAAGATTCAGGAATTAGAGCCATATTTGGTAGATATTGTTGCCAATATTTTTGAAAAAGTGTTTCACATACAGTTTGATGATAAAAAACAAATACTCCTTTATCTGATTCAAAAGGTGATTTTGAATGCGGAAGGAACCAAAGACTTTCAGGTTCGGGTTAGTCTGAAAGATTATCAGTTTGTGGAAGAGCATAAGAATGAGATCATAGAGCAGGTTGGCGCCGCAGTGCATGTGGAAATTATGGCAGATGCGGCGTTGCAGGAACGGCAGTGCATGATTGAAACAGATTCCGGCGTGTTTGACTGCGGAATAGACATACAACTTGAAAATATGATAAAATCATTAAAGTCATTAAGTTTGTGAGGAAAGTAATGTGACATATAATTTAGATAAGTATGATCAGCTTGTGGATGCAACTTATTACAGGCATCTGGGAAAAGTAGTAAAAATCGTAGGACTTACCATTGAGTCTGTAGGGCCAAACGCCAAACTGAATGACTTGTGCCGTATTATTATTGATAAAAACAAGGATGTCTCCATCATGGCAGAAGTAGTAGGGTTCAGAGATAAAAGGCTGCTTCTGATGCCTTATGAGAGTGTGGAGGGGCTTGGCGTGGGATGTATCGTAGAGAATACGGGACATCCTTTGTCTGTTTTCGTGGGAGATGAGATGCTAGGACATACCCTGGATGGCATGGGACGCCCTACAGATATAGAAGCATTGGCGCTGAGGGAAGAATATCCGGTAGACGCGGCGCCTCCAGATCCTATGGCGAGAGTGATTATTGATGAGGTATTGCCCTTGGGAGTAAAAGCGGTAGATGGCTTGATCACAGTGGGAAAGGGACAGAGAATCGGAATTTTTGCGGGTTCTGGAGTGGGAAAAAGTACCCTGCTTGGAATGTTTGCCAGAAATACCCGTGCAGATATCAATGTTATTGCTTTGATTGGCGAGCGTGGCAGAGAAGTAAGAGAATTTATCGAACGAGACATGGGGGAGGAGGGGATGCGGCGTTCCGTAGTAATCGTGGCCACTTCCGACCGACCGGCATTGCTTCGGAGAAATGCTGCCAAGACAGCTACGGCAATTGCTGAATATTTCCGGGATCAGGGCAAAGACGTGCTGCTTATGATGGATTCCCTGACTCGTTTTTCCATGGCACAGCGGGAAATCGGGCTTGCATCCGGAGAGCCTCCGGTTACCCGGGGGTATCCGCCAAGCGTATATTCGGAAATGCCAAAACTCTTAGAGCGGGCAGGAAATTCGGACAAGGGCTCTATTACCGGGCTATATACGGTCTTGGTGGATGGGGACGATTTTAATGAGCCGATTACAGATACGGCGAGGAGTATCCTCGATGGGCATATCATGCTGGATAGAAAGCTTGCCCATAAAAATCATTACCCAGCGATAGACGTGCTGCAAAGCATTTCCCGTGTCATGAGTTCGATTGCGAGAAAGGAGCACAAAGAAGCGGCAGGAAATTTGAAGAATGTTCTTGCTACGTACAGGGAAGCAGAGGATTTGATTAATATTGGGGCTTATAAGAGTGGTTCCAACAAAAATATTGATTATGCAATTGACAAAATTGATGAAGTAAACAGATTTTTATTACAGGAAACACATGACAAATTTAGTTTTGAAGAGATAATAGACATGATGGAACAAATTTTTTAATATTTGTATATAATGATAGAGGTATTTATGGCAAAGTTTACATATAAAATGCAGAATATCCTGGACATTAAATATAAGCTAGAGACTCAGGCAAAGACGTCTTTTTCCATTGCTGCAGCAAAATTAAATAAAGAAGAGGAGAAGCTCGAGGGACTGGTGCAAAGGAAAAACGCCTATGAAATCCGGGCGCGGGAGCTAGTGGAGGATCGGTTGAATTTTCAGGAAATTCGGGTAAACCGAACGGCTATAGAGACCATGAAAGGAGCAATCCGAAATCAAACGCTTGCTGTCCATGTAGCGGAACGAAATTTGGAAAGCGCCAGAAAACATTTACAAAATGTTATGATTGAGCGGAAAACGCATGAGATTTTGAAAGATAAGGCTTTTGAGGAATTTAAAAGAGAGTTGGAAAGAGAAGAAAGCAAGGCTGTGGATGAATTGGTAAGCTTTACCCACAATCATGTAATAGAAGGATAGGCGGTGAAAATATGGCAGATTCAGTGTTAGACCAAGAAGAAACAGGCGGTTTAGACAAAAAGGCTCAAAAAAAAGCCGAAAAGGCCCGCAAAAAAGAAGAAAAGAATATCAAGAAGAATGAGGCGCATCAGGAGACGCCAGAGGAGGAAGAAGGGGGAAGCAAACTGGCGGTTATTCTGGCTACAATTGTCTTCATTGTGATTTGGCTGGCTATTCTTGCATTGGTAATTAAGATGGATATCGGAGGATTTGGCTCCACTGTGTTACACCCTATATTAAAGGATGTTCCGTATATCAATACAATATTGCCAGAAACTGTCAAGAAAGATACCACGGTTGACGCACAGTATCCATATACTTCGTTGAGTGACGCGATTGACCGTATCAAAGAATTGGAAGTGGAGCTGTCAAATGCCCAGACTAAGACAGAAGGCGATTCTGATCGAGTGGCACAGTTGGAGGCAGAGGTGGCAAGGCTCAAAGAATTTGAAAATCAGCAGGCTGCTTTTGAGCAAGAGAAAAATCAATTTTACAAAGATGTTGTGTTTAACGAGAAAGCACCCGATATATCAGAATATCAAGCATATTATGAGAGCATTGATCCTGCGAATGCGGAAGTGTTATATAAGCAGGTGATTCAGCAGCAGCAGGGCAATGACGAAATTCAGAATTACGTGAATACATATGCTTCGATGAAGCCGAAACAAGCTGCGGCATTGATGGAAGAGATGACAGATGATTTAAATTTGGTGGCAAAAATTTTGGAAAATATGGATATCGATGCGAGAGCTAAGATTATGGACGCCATGGATTCCCAGATTGCCGCAAGGCTTACAAAGATCATGGAGCCTTAATGCATATTGCCATTGTGGCAGGATGGAAGAGGTTATAGGATCCCAGCTTGGGATTTTATAATAAATAAAAATCATAGAAAGGAGGAATGAAGATGATTACCAGTAAAATAGCCCAGATTGCATCATTAATGAGCAGTCCGGAACTTTTACAGGCACAGAAGCAGTCCCAACAAGCTGACATTGCATTTGGCGCATTTTTAAGTCAGACAGCAGGCGGAGGGGACAGAGAATTTTTTTCTGGCGGTCACGCACAAAAAACGGTAAAATCTGTGGGAGCAGAACAGAATTTTTATGAAAAAGAATCTGTGAAATCCGGATACCGGGAGAATAGCATTTCCCGAAGTGAATCCACTGACATGCAGAATAAATTGCCGAATGATGCCACTGAAAAGCTTGAGGCATATGAGAGCGAAGTAAAGGAAGTGATAGCTGAAAAGCTTGGGATTTCCCAGGAAGAGCTTACGCAGCAGATGGAAGCATTGGGACTTTCTGTCCTTGATTTAATGGATCCTTCCAAGCTGGCGGGTCTAGTAATGGAACTGACAGGCAGTGACGATATTGCTGGATTACTGCTAAATGAAGATTTTCAGCAGCTTATAGGAGAGATCAGTGAATTATCTCAGGAGCTTGCAGGAAATCTGGATTTGACGCCGGAAGAAATGAGCCAGTGGAAAGAGCAATTGGAGAGCCTGATATCCAAAGAAACGCCAGAAAGTACGAATCAGGAGCTTGATGAGGAGATGTTGGCACAACATCCAGTTGCGGATACAGAAGAGAAAGCCGTTAATATTACGAAAGAGGCAGGAACTCTTCAAGGAGCTTTACATACCGCTGTGAGTGAAGAGGAAGTCCAGAGGGAAGCAATTTCCCAGACAACTGACATTGATTCAAAACAGCAAGATGCACAGATGCAAGTGCAGAATCCCGAGGGACAGCAGCAAGCGGAGGAAAGCGACGCAGAAAGCAGTCAAGGAGAGAAGTCTTACACGGAACTGACACAGGATGCCAAGGGAAATGAAAAGGCAGAGAACCGTCAGACGCACATTACTTATCAGACGACGACACAGACGATTAATCAAGGTCAGACAGTGGAAGTAACTCAGACAGTGGTCCAGACCAGAGTCAATGTGGAGGATATTTTACGGCAAGTCAGCCAAATGACAAGAGTGATTGTCGGTCAGGCAGAATCTTCCATTGAGATGCAGTTGAATCCTGCGAATTTAGGAAAGGTATATCTTCAGGTTGTTTCAAGGGAAGGCGTCATTACTGCCCAGCTTGCAGCACAGAACGAAGCCGTAAAAGAGGCCTTAGAAAGCCAGCTTGTCGTACTGAAAGAAAATATGAATCAGCAGGGCATGAAAGTGGAGGCCATTGAAGTTACCATTGCCAGTCATGAATTCGAACGCAACCTGGAGCAAAATCAGAACAATGCCGCGAGAGAGCAGCAAGAAGAACAGGCGCAAAGGACAGGAAGAAGAAATATTAATCTCAACAATCTCGATGAATTGGAAGGATTGATGTCAGAGGAAGAGACCCTTGTGGCAAAGATGATGGCAGAACAAGGCAATAGCATGAATGTGGCAATATAATTTAAAGAAAGGAGAGACGAAATGGGAATCATTATACCAGTCAAAGACGGCGAGGTCGTAGATAATACAGCTTCCAGCAATTCTTTATCGCAAGTGACGAAATCAAGCAACAGTTCGTTGGATAAAGAAGCGTTCTTGCAGCTTTTGGTGGCTCAGATGAAATACCAGGATCCTTTGGAACCTACTTCCAATACGGAGTATATTTCACAATTGGCAACTTTCTCGTCATTGGAGGAAATGCAGAATCTGAATACTACCATGGAAGCGCAACAGGCCACGAACCTGGTAGGAAAGACGGTGATCATGAAAGTAACCAGCAATACAGGCGCTTCCAACATTGTTCAAGGAAAAGTGGACTATATTGTAAAAGAGAGAGGCAAATTATATGTTTCTATTGATGAGCAATTGTACTCTTTGGATGACTTAGACAGAGTCATTGATGATGATTATCTAGACGCTCTTTCAATTGGAGAAGACTTTAAAAAGGTAATTGATGAGCTTCCGGATCCCAAGAAGCTGACACTGGCAGACAAAGAGGATTTGGAAATCGTAAGGAAAGCATATAACAGCCTGACCACTTATCAGCAGAAATTTATTGAAAAATATTATTCTTCTTCTCTTAAAAAACTGCAGGAATTGCTTGCCAAGATGAAAGAATTAGATAAGACGGAAGGCAGTGATGATGAATCCAAAGAGGAAGAAGACAGCGTAGAAGGGACAGAAGGAACAGATAACAAGGAGGATACCCCGAAAGCATAATTTCAGAGGGAAGCAGGGACGCTTAGAATGGAGAGAGCATATGAATAAAATTTCAAATCAATTCTCTTCGATTGAACAGATCACAGACCAATATCTGAAACATGGCAGCATAGATTCTGCGGCGGCAGCTCCAGAAGTATCATTTCAGGAGATATTAAGGCGTAGGCAGTCGGCATCAGAGGAAAATTATCCATTGAAATTTTCCAAGCATGCATCGATGCGGCTGCAGAGCAGGAATATAGAGCTATCCAATGAGCAAAAAGAACGTTTGGAGACAGGTGCAGAAAAGGCAGAGGCAAAAGGCATGAAAGAATCTCTGGTAATTGTCGATACATATTCTTTTATTGTGAATGTGCCAAACAAGACAGTGGTGACAGCCATGGATCAGAAAGAGTCAGAAGAAAATGTTTATACAAATATTGATGGAGCCGTAATTATGTAGCTGGACCTAAATAATAGGAAGCGAAAGATCTTTGAATGACAGAGAAGATCATACGGCACAAAGAATTAGGAGGTCAATTCATTATGATGAGAGCATTGTATTCTGGTGTGTCAGGATTAAGAACCCACCAGACAAAGATGGATGTAATCGGTAACAATATTGCGAACGTAAATACAGTAGCATTTAAATCATCCAGTACCACATTCAGTGATCTTATGTACCAGAACATGTCAAACGCATCTGGCGCTACAGAAAATAAGGGCGGTGTTAATGCAAAGCAGATTGGTCTTGGCGTTACCACTGGTTCCACGTCTGTAAATATCACTTCACCAGGATCCACCCAGACTACTGGAGACGGTTGGGATTTGAGAATAACAGGAGATAGTTTCTTCATTGTCAACAATGGATCAGAGAATGTCTTTACAAAGGCAGGAGCATTTTATATTGATGGTTCTGGAACATTGGCAACGAAAGCGACCGGATATAATGTCATGGGATGGCAGGTAGATCCTACTACCGGAACAATCCGAAAGGATACGGTTTCTCCGCTGCGTGTCATGCAGGAATCCAATCAGACTTCTCCGCCAGAGGCGACGACGGAAGCAACCTGTGCAGGAATCTTAGATAAGAATAACGTTCAGGTAAACAGTGATGACGGCTACATTATGAGCCTCAACTTCTTCGATGCATTGGGATATAGTTATACTGCCAAATTCGCAGTGAAGACGGCAAATGTGGATACTTTGACCTATACCGTAGAGCTTACAGATGTCTTAGATGCCAATAATCATTCTGTTTTACAGGATTATCTTGCCGTAGAAGGCAATACCATGACAAATGTATTTGGAGAACCTAACAATGTGCAGCGATCTTATAATCTTGCGGGCGGTTTTACATATGTGGGTGGTCAGTTCCGGGATGAAGAGGGAAATGTGCTCAACTATGATCCCGATAACAAGAAGTTTGTGGCTGCCGATGATCCTACGATAGAATATTCTGTCACTTCCATGTTTGGAATTTCTGACAAACAGGCGCAGGATTTTACGCTTGACAAGGTAACGGCCAATGGCAATTCAGCAGTTTACAGTTATACGGAGACGATATATGGCTATGAGCTGGACTTTAAAGAAGATGAACCAGATGCAGGAGTTTTCCAGTATATTGGTCAAGAAGGTTCAGATTCTGTCCTTTTGAAATTGTCAGCTCTAGGCGGAGAATTCCGAAATATCAATGTTGATTTTTCCACGTCAGGATGTTATTCTAATGGCAAGAATTGTACTCTTTCCGTAGACAAGGGAGATGTCAAAGGACTGAATGGGCTTGGCAGGCGCTTAGGAAGGATGTCTGGATTGGAAGTTGCAGAAAACGGAGAAATTCATGCAAGCTACGATAATGGAACTAGAAGGCTGCTGGGGCAGATTGCAGTGGCAAAATTTGCGAATCCGGCAGGTTTGGAGAAGTTGGGAGAGAACTGTTACCAGTCAACCTTGAACTCCGGCGAATTTGACGGCATAGGCCAGGATATTACTGCAGACGGGGGCAAGATGTCTAGCGGCGTTCTTGAAATGTCCAATGTAGATCTTGCAAATGAGTTTACTGAGATGATCACTACTCAGAGAGGATTCCAGGCAAATTCCAGAATTATTACCACTTCTGACAGCTTGTTGGAGGAGTTAGTAAATCTGAAGAGATAACATAGTGTTTAAGCAGTCAAAAGATTAGCAGAATTTTACAATAAAATTAATATATCTTGAGGAACTATATTTCATAGTTCCTCAAGATGTGATATAATATCTTGAGGTGAGGCTCCGTGATAGAGGTCACAAAGTTAAACGATACAAAGCTATTGATTAATGCAGAATTAATTGAAACAGTGGAGGAAACACCAGACACTGTCATTTCTTTTGTAACAGGGAAGAAAATAATTGTAAAAGAAAGTAGACAAGAGGTCAAAAATTTAGTAATATTGTATAAGAGAGAATTCATGACAACAGGTCTTCCCTGGTTGGAAAAGGAATAATTATGGATAGAATACAATTCATGGATGAAAAGGGCAGGTGGAAAAATTGGATTTAGCGTCTTTACTTGGAATTATACTTGGTTTTGGATTGATGATATTAGGTATTGTCAGCGGTGACCAGGGAGTAGCGGCATTAGGGAACTTTTTGGATTTGAACTCCGTGTTTATTACCATTGGAGGTTCTCTGGCAGGTGTTCTTGCTTCCCATACCATATCTGATTTCCTGAATGGGTTAAAGAGCTTTACGCTGGTGTTTAAGACTCCCAAAGCAGATGTAGGCGAAGTAATTAAGCACATTATTGATTTGTCCAACATAGCGAGAAAGGAAGGTCTTCTTGCTTTGGAGGAAGCGGCAAATGGTATTGAAGATGAATTTCTAAAGAAAGGGATTATGCTGGTTGTTGATGGTACGGATCCAGAATTAGTGAGAGGCATTATGGAAGCCGACTTGATGTGTGTAGAATCCCGGCATAAGACTACGATTGGTTTTTGGGATAAATGGGCGGCATTAGGTCCTGCCTGGGGTATGATTGGTACGTTGATTGGTTTGATTAACATGCTGAAGCTGATGGATGATCCTTCCACGGTTGGTCCTAGTATGGCGATTGCGCTGATCACTACATTGTATGGATCGGTTATTGCGAACTGGCTTTGCACGCCTACTTCGGCAAAGCTCAAAGTGAACAATGATACCGAAATTATGATCAAGGAAGTAACGGTGGAAGGTC
The DNA here is from genome assembly GCA_910576975.1 of uncultured Lachnospiraceae bacterium. Lineage (GTDB taxonomy): Bacteria > Bacillota > Clostridia > Lachnospirales > Lachnospiraceae > Petralouisia. The sequence continues at coordinate 25,248 of CAJTJY010000016.1, read as the reverse complement.
TTTTGTCTATTCAGGCAGGAGAAAATCCTCGTGTCATAGAAGAAAAACTGAAATCTTTCCTGTCACCGAAAATGCGTGAAAGTATGTTGGAGCAGGGCGGAGGTGAAGAATAGTGGCAAAAAGAAAAGTAGAAGAATCAGGCGGAGGAGAAGCCTCTTGGCTGAATACTTTCGCAGACTTGATGAATCTTTTGCTGTGCTTTTTCGTACTACTGTTTGCAATGTCAACGGTGGATGCTGATAAATGGGATCAGTTAGTCAACTCCATGCAGAACAGTTTCAGTATTTTATCATCTGGCGGCAATACGGTAGGAGAAGGGCTGATGATTGCTTCTGGAATCAGTCAGTTGGAAATGCTGGATGCGTATTTTAAGGAAGATACGAATTCTTCAGATGAAGAGGAACAGGAGCCTATGGATGATATGGAATCCAATCAGCCAGAACCAGAAGAGCCAGAATCACTAAAAGAGGAGTTGGAAGAAGCAGGGCTGAAAGAATCTGAGGAGATGGCTGAAAAGATTGAACAGCAGTTGGCAGAGCAGCAAATTGATCAGCAGGTTGAGTTAGATGTGAATGCACAGTTTGTAAAGCTTACCTTAAACGGGGCATTGTTGTTTGATTCGGCCCAGTCTCAAATTCGCAAGGATGCTCTCCCGTTGGTTGACAAGCTTGCCTTGATCTTAGAGCAATATAGTGGTAATCTGATTGACATCGAAGGGCACACCGATAATGTTCCGATTCATAATGATAGATATGAGAGTAATGATGTATTATCTGCTTACCGCGCCTTTGCGGTAAAAGACTATCTCTTGCAAAAGGCTGCGCTGGATGCGGGAAGAATTTATGCGACGGGCTGTGGAGAATATATTCCAATAGCAGATAACTCTTCACCGGAGGGCCGGGCGAGAAACCGAAGGGTAGAGATAAAAATATATAACTCGTATAATTCTAATTAGAAAGGAAAAATACCATGAAAAAGAATTTAATGAGTGTCTTAATTCTGGCACTGGTACTTGCAAATCTGATTTTAACGGCTATTCTGATGATTTCGATTGTGCCGCAGTCCAAGAAAGCAAATGAATTGATCAATAAGGTTTGTTCTGCAATTGATTTGGAATTGGAAGGCGGAAAAGAGAGCGCTTCCATTAATATTCCTATGGATCAGTTGGAGACGATCAAGATTGCCAGTGGCGAGAACATCACGATTAATCTGAAAAGTAAAAACGGTAAGAAAAGTTATGCAGTTATTTCCGTATCTCTGGCGGTGGATAAGAAGAACAAAGGATATAAAAAAGGCACAGAGTATATTACCAACAATGAGGATCTTATCAAGGATGAGATCATTAAGGTTGTATCTAATCATACAATAGATGACATGAGAAATAAGCAAGGGGATGTGCAGGATGAGATATTAAGCCGCCTCCGTAAGTTGTTTGATTCTGACTTCATTGTAAGTGTAGTATTCCCAAGTTATACTTACGAAGAGAGTGAGTAGATTGCAATAAAAACGTCAGGTGGTGAGAGAAAATGGGAGAGGTCTTATCGCAAAGTGAGATAGACAGTCTGCTGAATGCATTGAATAGTGGGGAACTGGATGCAGAAGAGATTAAGGATAATGGCGAAAAACATGTAAAAGATTATGATTTTGCTCGGCCAGCGAAATTTTCCAAGGAACATCTTAGGACGATGGAAATCATATTTGAGCATTATGGACGGTTATTGTCTACAAATCTTCCTGCATATCTGAGGAAGACGGTTCAGGTAGAGGTGGAGAATTCAGAAGCTGTTACCTATTCAGAGTTCTCAAATTCGTTGTCTAATCCGGTGCTTCTTGGCGTAGTCAATTTTGATCCAATGCCAGGCAGCATCATTATAGAAATGGCAACAAATCTCGGTTATGCCATGGTGGACCGTATGCTTGGAGGAATGGGGGCGCCATTGGAGCGTAGCCGTGAGTTTTCAGAGATAGAGATTCTGATTATAGAACGTATCATGAATGCGTGTATTAATCTGTTGAGTGAACCATGGAAAAATGTTGCAGAGATTCATCCAAGGCTGGAAAGAATTGAGACCAATTCTCAATTTGCGCAGTTTATATCCCCCAGTGAGATGATTGCAATTATTACGATCAATATTAAAGTCGGGGATGTTGAGGGGCGTATGAATGTGTGTCTGCCATATATGACGTTGGAAGATGTCATGGACAGACTGAATACGAAATATTGGTTTTCCAGTATGCAGGCTCGTGGAGATCAGGAATATACAGAGATTTTGGAATCCTTGCTTTCCAAGGTTCAGATGCCTATCAAAGCGGTTCTGGGTCAGAGTACGATTTCTGTCAATGACTTTATAAATCTTCAGGTGGGAGATATTATCCGCCTGGATACAAAAGCAGAAGAAGAATTGAATGTATATGTGGGAAATATTAGAAAATTTACTGCTTTGCCTGGAGCATCTGGGGATCACTATGCAGTAAGAGTCACAACAGTAATCAGAGAGGAGCAGTGAAATTATGGATGGAGTTCTGTCACAGGAAGAAATTAGCGCGCTGTTGAACAGTGATACCGAAGCAGATACAACTGTTGAGGGTGTGCTGACGTCGGATGAGATTGATGCCATAGGAGAAATATCCAATATCAGTATGGGAACAGCAGCTACGACATTGTTTTCGCTGGTGAACAGAAAAGTAGAGATTTCTACGCCGGTAGTGACTTTTGCTACCTGGGATGATATTGTGGAAGAATATGAAAGACCCTGCGTATTTATCCGAATTGCCTATACAGTGGGGTTGGATGGAAGCAACCTCTTGGTATTGCGGGAACAGGATGTTAAAATTATTACTGATTTGATGATGGGCGGAGATGGTACGAACACAGAAGTTGAGCTTGGCGAACTTCATTTAAGCGCAATCTGTGAAGCCATGAATCAGATGATGGGAAGCGCTGCAACCTCATTATCTTCTATGTTAAATAAGATGATCGATATCAGTCCGCCATCAGCAGAACTTGTGGATTTAAAAGATACCATTGACGGTACGGAGATTGATGAATTTCTGGGAGGTCAGTTTGTAAAGATTTCTTTCCTTATGGAAATCGGAGATTTGGTAAAAAGCAATATTATGCAGTTATATCCAATTTCATTTGCGAAAGAAATGTGTACTGGAGTATCTGAGAATATGAGGGCAGACAACTCTTCCATGGCATCTACGCCGCAGCCAGAACCACAGCCAGCGCCCATGCCGGCGCCGACCCCGCAGCCGATGCCACAACAGCCAATGCCGCAGATGCAGCCAATGATGGGGCAGCCGATGATGGGCATGCCTATGCCTGATATGTCGCAGATGTATGCGCAGCAGCCAGTAAATGTGCAGCCAGCACAATTTCAGGCGTTTGCAGGGGATTTTAATCCAATTACCCAACAAGAAAATATTGGCTTGATTATGGATGTTCCATTAGATGTTACTGTGGAACTGGGAAGAACTAGTAAATCAATTCAGGATATTCTGGAGTTTGCGCCGGGTACGATCATCGAATTGAATAAAATCGCAGGTGAGCCTATTGATGTGTTAGTAAACGGTAAATACGTTGCCAAAGGTGAAGTAGTTGTTTTGGAAGAAAGCTTCGGCGTGCGTATTACTGAAATTATAAATAACTAAAATAAAAGTGATATCAAGGAGAGAAGATATGGCAAAGAATATTTTAATTTGTGACGACGCAGCATTTATGAGAATGATGATTAAGGACATTCTTACTAAGAATGGTTACGAGGTTGCGGGGGAAGCTGAAAACGGCTTAAAAGCAGTGGAAAAGTATAATGAGACAAAGCCAGATTTGGTTTTGATGGATATTACCATGCCAGAAATGGATGGAATTCAGGCGCTGAAGCAGATTAAATCTACGGATCCTTCTGCGAATGTAATTATGTGTTCCGCAATGGGACAGCAGGCAATGGTTATTGAAGCCATTCAATCTGGTGCAAAGGATTTTATTGTTAAGCCTTTCCAGGCAGAGCGTGTACTAGAAGCTGTGAAAAAAGTAGTTGGTTAGTATGATTTTAACAAATATTTTCTCGGGATGGGGAAGCTTTTTTCAGCTGATAGGCGTGCTTTTGGTATTTCTGTTTGTCTTAGTAATTACATATGCAACTACCAGGTGGATTGCCGGGTATCAGCAGGGAGTTATGAAAAATAGAAATATTCAGGTAATAGAGACCTTTCGGGTGAATAACAATAAGTATATCCAGGTTCTTCAGGTTGGAAAGAAATATATGGTTATTTCTGTATGTAAGGATACCATGAATATTCTGATAGAACTTTCCGAGGATGACTTGATCTGGAAACCTTCAGAAGGAGAGTTCCAGGGAAGTAAAGTGAATCAAAATTTTCAGGAGATTTTAAGCAGGCTGAAAGAAAAAATTCCTAGGAAGTAGGCAGGACATTATGAGAAAACTGAAGAAAATATATTGCGGCACTTCCTTTGCTTTTGGTACATTTACGCTATTGCTGGTTTTGTTTTTGTATTTTGGGCAGAGTGCATATGCAACCAATCCCAATGATCGGCTTACGAATAGCAGAACATCGAACACCACATCCTCGCAAAATACGGAAAGAAGGGATAATACTGGTCTTTCCGTCATGTGGAATAATGAGGAAGGTAATTTTTCCGGAAATGTCAGACTTCTATTGGGATTAACGGTGATATCTTTGGCACCGTCTATTCTGATTATGCTTACATCTTTTACGCGGATAATCGTGGTGCTTCATTTTATAAGGACTGCGGTTGGAACACAGACAGTTCCACCGAACCAGGTGTTAGTGGGGCTTGCATTATTTTTAACACTGTTCATTATGAATCCAGTTTTTACAGAGTTAAATGAGACAGTGATGCAGCCCTTTGATGCAGGAACGATTAATCAGGAAGAGGCATTAGAACTTGCTGAACAACCAATTCGCAGGTTTATGTATAAAGAAATGCAGAGAAAAGATTTAAAACTTTTCTGTGACATTGCAAAAATTGATATGACTGGTATGGATTTGCGTGAGCCAGAAACCTTGGATCCGATTCCTATGAGCGTGATCATCCCAAGCTTTATTATCAGCGAATTGAGGACGGCATTTATTATCGGCTTTTTAATTTATATTCCATTTATTGTGATTGATATGGTTGTGGCGTCGGTGCTGATGTCGATGGGTATGATGATGCTTCCTCCTACCACGATCTCCATGCCCTTTAAAATCTTGTTATTTGTGCTTGCAGATGGCTGGGACTTAATAATTGGAAATCTTGTAAAGACATTTTATTAACGGAGAAATGAGGTGAATATATATGATAACAGAAGGACAGGTAATGGATATTGCGAGAGATACTTTATTTCTGATTATTAAAGTTTCGGCGCCTCTGTTGTTGATTTCTTTGGTTATAGGTCTTTTTATCAGTATTTTTCAAACAGTTACTTCTATTCAGGAGCAGACATTAACGTTTGTACCTAAGATTATTGCCGTGTTTTTGGGCATGATGTTGATAGGAGGGTGGATGCTGGAGGAGTTATCCAACTTTATGGTAGAGCTGTGGAGCAATTTTGGTCTGTATCTGCGTTAGGTTGAGGCAGTATGGTTAACTATGGATTTTCATTATATACATTTGAATATTTTTTGATGATATTGGTAAGGATTGCAACGTTTGTATATATTGCTCCGTTTTTTGGAATGACGAATACTCCGAACCGGGTGAAGATTGGATTTTCGGCATGTGTGGCTATTATTCTGTATCAGGTAATTCAGCCGAAGGAGGCTTTGGTATATTCCGGAGTGATTGGGTTTGCTATCATCGTTCTCAAGGAAGGAATTACAGGGTTGCTTATTGGTTTTGCAGCAAATATATGTAATTCCATTATTGTGTTTTCAGGGAAAGTAATTGATATGGAAATCGGCCTTGCCATGGCTAATATTTATGATCCTACCACCAAGTCTCAATCAGGGCTTACGGGCACCATGTATAATTATTTTATAATGATGCTTCTGATGGTGACCGATATGCATCATTATATACTGCGGGCGCTGGTTGATACGTTTCAGATTATTCCTATTAATGGGGCAGTATTTGACTGGACGCATTTAATGGGGACCATGACAACCTATATAACGGATCTGATGGTTATCGGATTTCGGATAGTGCTTCCTGTGTTTGCATGCAGTATGATTTTAAGCTGTATTTTGGGAATTATGGCTAAAGTTGCCCCGCAAATGAATATGTTTGCAGTGGGAATGCAGGTGAAAGTCTTGGTAGGATTAGGAATTATGTTTCTTACGATTGTCCTGCTTCCAGACATCGCTAGTTTTATATTTACAGAAATGAAGCGAATGATTGTTTCTGTAATTGAAGGAATGTATTAATGTGAAAAAAGAACCTTATTTTTTAATTCAGTATGAATTACAGTGGTTTGCAAAAGATGGCGAGGGCGGGGAGAAGACAGAGCCTGCCACGGCTAAGAAGCTGAGTGACGCCAGAGATGAAGGACAGGTAGCCAAAAGCCAGGAACTAAATCATGCTTTAGGCTTGATTGCATTGTTTCTTGTAATGAAATTGTTTATTTCCTTTATGGGTGAGAATCTTTTAGGTAACTTTTCATTGATATACAATAAGATACCAGACATTATTAATCAGAGCATTGGCGGATTATCCGTATTTACGATCAGGACGGTTATTAATAATGTAATGGCAAACATATTGTTGGTTTTATCGCCAGTTTTCCTGATAGGATTTTCCGTATCGGTTTTGAGTAACATTTTACAGATAAAATGGAAAGTAACGACAAAGCCTATGAAGCCTAAATTCAGCAAGCTTAATCCGCTTAGCGGATTCAAAAGAATTTTTTCCAAAGATTCCCTGTTTGAGCTGCTGAAATCCATTATTAAAATAATATTGATCATTTATGTAGCCTATACTTCCATAAAAGATCATCAAAATGAAATCTTTTTGCTTTATGATATCCCTTTATTGCAGGTAATTTTGCTAGTAGGAACAATTGTAATTGACACAGGGTTAAAGATTGCTTTTGTATATTTGATTGTAGGGATTGCAGATTTAATTTATCAGAAACATAAGTTTAAAGAAGATATGAAGATGACCAAGCAGGAAGTGAAGGATGAATATAAAAATACCGAGGGTAACCCTGAGATTAAGGGGCGGCAGCGTTCTAAGATGAGGGAGGCTTCCCAGCGGCGTATGATGCAAAGCCTGCCCAGTGCAGATGTGGTAATTACCAATCCAACTCACTATGCGGTAGCGATCAAATATGATGCTGATAAATATTCAGCTCCTGTGGTAGTCGCAAAGGGAGAAGATTTTCTGGCACAGAAAATCCGCGAGGCTGCAAAGGAGCATCATATCGAGATTGTAGAAAATAAGCCTCTGGCGCGGATGCTTTATGCTAACGTAGATGTTGGTCAGGAAGTTCCGCCGGAATTGTATCAGGCAGTGGCAGAAGTATTAGCGTTTGTTTATAGCCTGAGGGAAAATAGATAAATTGATTGAAAAATAGAGAAGAGACGAAAGGAGAGAATGCAGCATGAAGAAGGCGGATGCGGGGATAGCGTTATATTTATTGGCGGCTATCATATTCTTTATTGTTCCAATTCCATCTATTCTGTTAGATATAATGCTGGCAGTAAACATTTCTATTGCATTGGTCATATTGATGAATGCGTTGTTTGTTAAAGAAGTGCTTGACATGTCTTTTTTCCCTACGTTGCTTTTGTTTACCACGATATTCCGTATTTCCTTAAATGTTTCTTCTACGCGTTTAATTCTAAATACTGGGGATCCAGGCAATGTGGTACGGACTTTTGGCCAGTTTGTGGGTGGAAATGATCTGATTATTGGAGCCATCATTTTTATTATCATGATCTTGATTCAGTTAATCGTAATCAATAAAGGTTCTGAACGTGTATCTGAGGTGACAGCCAGATTTACACTGGATGCTATGCCTGGAAAACAGATGGCAATTGATGCGGATTTGAACACAGGCATTATCAGTGAAAAGCAGGCAAGGGAGCGCCGGGATAAAATACAGCAGGAATCCAGCTTTTTTGGAGCCATGGATGGTGCCACGAAGTATGTGAAGGGAGATGCCACAGTTGGTATCGTGGTTACGTTTGTTAACCTGATAGGCGGAATTGCCATGGGAATGCTTCGGCAGGAATTGCCGATTATGGACGCCTTAAATCAATACGGGATACTTACCATAGGTGATGGACTGGTCAGTCAGATTCCTTCTCTCTTGATTTCTCTTGCGACAGGTATTCTTGTAACGAAAGCATCAAAAGAAGCAGATTTCGGGGAAATTTTAATCAAGCAGTTGTTTGGGATTCCAAAAGTATTGTATATCGTGGGCGTGGTCATGGTCTTTTTGGGATTAACAACGCCTTTGGAATGGAAATTATTCGTTCCGCTTGGGATCAGTTTCTTCATTGCTGGCAGAAGTGTGGAGAACAGCCTTGGCGTGGAAGCAATTGAGGAAGAGGTTGATACTGCTGAAGAACAAGCAGAGGAAATCCGAAGGCCAGAGAATGTGGTATCTTTGCTTCAGGTCGATCCTATTGAGCTGGAGTTTGGATATGGAATTATTCCGCTTGCCGACGTGAATCAGGGCGGAGACCTTTTGGACCGCGTTGTCATGATCCGCAGGCAGATTGCATTGGAGCTTGGTACGGTCGTGCCAATTATACGTTTGAGAGATAATATTCAGTTGAATCCGAATCAGTATATTATTAAAATCAAAGGGATTCAAATTACGGAGGGCGAGATCTTATTTGACCATTATATGGCAATGAATCCTGGATTTGTGGAAGAAGAGATTTCTGGAATACCTACGTTTGAGCCCTCGTTCCATCTGCCTGCGCTCTGGATTACGGAAAATCAGCGTGAGCGGGCGGAAAGCCTTGGCTATACGGTCGTAGATCCGCCGTCTATCATTGCTACCCACTTGACAGAGGTGATCCGCTCTCATATTGATGAATTGTTGTCCAGACAGGACGTGCAGGGCCTTGTGGACAATATCAGAGAAAACCATCCAACCTTGGTGGACGAACTTATTCCAAAGCTTCTTGGTGTGGGTGAAATACAAAAAGTATTGCAGAATCTGCTTCGGGAAGGAATTTCTATTCGAGATTTGCTTACAATTTTTGAGACGCTTGCAGATCATGCGGCAACCACCCGTGATACTGATGTATTGACTGAGTATGCAAGACAGAGTTTAAAACGGGCGATTTCTGGCAAGTATTTCCCGACGAATGAGGTGACAAGCGTTATCACCTTGGATCCAAAAATGGAACAGGAGATTATGGCTTCTGTTAAACAGACAGAGCAGGGCGCATATCTGACGCTTGATCCTGAGAAGACCAAAGAACTTATGGCAGCGTTAGAGGTTGAGATTAAAAAGCTAGAAGATTTAGGAAAAAATGCAATTATCATAACGTCCCCCATTGTGCGGATGTATTTTAAAAAATTGACGGAAGAGTACTTCAGGGACTTGATTGTGGTCTCATATAATGAAGTAGAATCCAATATCGAATTACAATCAGTAGGGATGGTGAGTCTTTCATGACGATTAAAAAATTTCAGGGAAGAACTGAAGAAGAAGCAATTGCAAAAGCCAAGGAAGAGTTTGGGGCAGGCACAGTGATTATGAATGTAAAAGAAGTTAGGCCAAAAGGCTTTTTTCGTTCTTTTAAGACATCTATGGTCGAGGTAACGGCTGCGATAGAGGAAACAGAGATAAAGAGTTCCGCAAGGCAATTGGAACCAGTGTCAGTGCCAGAAGCTGCTCCAGAACCATCAAATATCAACATGGCGGCAGATGAGCCCATTTCTATTCCAAGACCAAATCCTATGAAAGAGGTTTTTGCATCTGTGGAAAGTACATGGTCCTCTTCTATGCCACAAGGACTCCATGAAGAGGTGAAAAAGGATAATTCTGTGGAAAATAACTTAGAGGAAAAGCTGGAGAGCCTGCAGTCACTTTTGGAAAAGAAGCTGGTACAGCCTGCAGATTCGACCAAGGAAACACTTCCCGAGGAATCGCCGATGGATGAAAATCTTAAATTTATAAAAATGATTTACGGGATTCTTTTGGAAAATGACGTAGATGAAAAATATGTCAATCAGATTATGGACGAGGTGGAGAAAGTCATGAAGAGCGGGATCAGCGTAGATCATATCCTCTCCAGCATCTATCAGAAAATGATCTTAAAATTTGGACAGCCTCAGCCAATTGAGATTACAGAACAAAAACCAAAGGTAGTTTTTTTTATCGGACCTACCGGAGTGGGGAAGACGACCACGATCGCTAAGATAGCCTCACGGTTTAAAGTTGAAAAGGGAAAGAAAGTAACTTTATATACAGCGGATACTTATCGTATTGCGGCCGCAGACCAGCTTCGCACCTATGCGAATATTTTAGATACGCCACTGAATATTGTATATTCATCAGAGGAATTGAATGAGGAACTTGCACAGGCGACGGAATATGACTTGGTCCTAATTGATACGGCTGGCTTTTCGCATAAGAATGAAGGGCAGCTCCACGAGACAAAGGAATTGATTGACCGGGTTCCAGGCGGGTATGACAAAGAAGTTTATTTGGTCCTGAGCGCTACCACGAAATATCGGGATCTTTTGGATATCGCAGATATCTATATGAAAAATTTTCAATTTAAAATGATTTTTACAAAATTAGATGAAACAAGTTGTTTTGGCAATATACTAAATATGAAGCTGTACACCGGTGCAGATTTGTCATATACTACTTATGGGCAAAATGTGCCGGAGGATATTGAGATTTTCAATACCCAGAATATTGTAAAGCTTCTGCTTGGAGGAAAATAATTTATGGACCAGGCAGAAAAATTGAGAAGCATCGTAAAAAAGAATCAAAAGAATACGCCCAAAGCGCAGATTTTTACTGTTACTAGTGGAAAAGGCGGGGTAGGAAAGTCAAATGTCGTGGTAAATCTTGCTGTGCAGATGCAAAGACGTGGTAAGAAAGTCATTATTTTTGATGCAGATTTTGGTCTTGCAAATGTGGAAATCATGTTTGGGGCGATTCCTAAATATAATCTCAGTGATGTGATTTACAGAGGAAAGACTGTACAAGAGATTATTACGCCAGGTCCGTTGGGGATCGGATTCATCTCAGGTGGCTCTGGGATTATTGGGATAAATAATCTCTCCAAGGACCAGCTAAAATTTCTAGTTGGAAATCTGTCTAAACTTGATGAATTGGCAGATGTGATCATTATTGATACCAGCGCTGGGATTTCAGATAACGTGCTGGAATTTGTAATGGCAAGCCCAGAGATTTTATTGCTGGCTACGTCCGAGCCTAGTTCTCTGACAGATGCATACTCTCTCTTGAAAGCATTGCATCGTAATGAGGAATTTCGGCAGGCAGAGACAAAAATCAAAGTGATTTCCAACCGCGTGGCTTCAGAAGAAGAAAGCATGGGAATATTTGAAAAGTTAAATGCAGTCGTGGGTCAGTTCTTAAATGGAAATTTGGAGTACTTGGGAATGATTCCACAGGATATTGCCATGGAAAAAGCGGTACGTCAGCAGCAGCCAGTAAGTATTTTGTATCCTGAAGCAAAATCATCAAAAGCATTTGAAATCTTGACAGATTGCCTGATTGATGGAGCGGTAGTGCCAATACAGGAGAAAAAAGGGATTTTACAATTACTATCCCGCTTTATTTTTAAAAGAATTTAAAGACAGAGGTGTGGAATGGGTTCTGACATTATAAAAGTTGGAGATAAGGTTGATATTCGGATTTTACAGCAGGTAGAGCAAGGAAGAAAGAGCGGGCTGCGTCCGACTACTTATCGCAGCAAAGTGCAGGATATTAAGAAAAACGGGGAAATGGAAATAGGAGTGCCCACAGAAAGAGGGGATAACGTCATAGTTCCCTCTGGCGTTCGCCTGGAATTCTTGTTTTATACCCGAACAGGCATGTATCGTTGTATTGGGCATATTAAGGATCGCTACATCAAAGAACGGATGTATTTGCTTTTGTTTGAAAGGAAGACTCCCCTGGAGAAATTTCAACGGCGGCAGTACTATCGCTTTGAGTGTCTCTTGGATATTTATTACTATCCTGTTACAAAAGGGGAAGCGCAGGAAATACCATTAGAGGAACTGAAAGAACTTCGGAAGATTGGGTGTGAGCAAGAAGTTCCAAGGAACGCAGTCGCAGTGGACATCAGTGGCGGAGGACTGCGGTTTATATCAGATGAACCAGGAGAGCGAGGGGACTATGTCTTAATGCTGATTGACCTAAAAGGGCAGGAGACCACGCATCACCTGGAAATTTTGGGAGAAATTTTATTTTGCAAGTGCCTTGAAAATGATCCACAGATAAAGAAAGACGCCAAAAATAAATATGAATATCGGACGCAGTTTATGATAAAGCCCAAAGAGCGGGAAAAGATAATTAAGTACATTTTTGAGCAGGAACGTAAGAACAGACAAAAGGGATGATTGTATGAAAAAAAATATTTTAGTTGTTGATGATTCTGCACTCATGAGAAGAGTTATTTGTGATATAATTACTTCAGATGGTACATTTCAGGTAACAGATGTTTGCAGGGATGGTCTAGAGGCATACGAAAAGTTAAAATCCACAACGTATGATGCAGTAGTTTTGGATGTAAACATGCCTCGTATGACTGGACTGGAATTACTGGAGAAATTACAGCAAGACGGCATTAAAGCGACGGTCCTCATGGTAAGTACCCTGACTACCCGGGATGCTGATGTAACAATTCGAGCTATGGAGCTTGGGGCTATTGACTTTGTAACGAAACCTAATAACATTATTGAGGCAAAGGGAGATGATTTCCGCAGAGGCATCCTTAATATTTTGCAGGCGGTTACAAAGTCTGAAAACAGTAAAAATGCTTTGAATGCTCCTGGGAAAGTCACGCCAGCTTTGGAAAAATCATCGCTAAAACGTCCAAAGACGCTCCAGCGCGCTGGAAATAATAAATTGATAGCGCTTGCGTGTTCCACTGGAGGTCCCAAAGCGCTTCAGAGCGTTATCCCATATTTACCAGCAGATATGAATGCGCCGATGGTATTGGTGCAGCATATGCCGAAAGGATTTACAAAGTCTATGGCGGAACGCTTGAACGAGACTAGCAAAGTCGAGGTCCGTGAGGCAGAGGAAGGCGACGTATTGAAGAAAGGATGCGTGTATATTGCGCCGGGCGGGCAGCATATGGAGGTACAAAAGAAAGCAGACGGAACGCATGTGATCCGTTTGAATGATGCGCCAGCTATTGGTGGTCTTCGCCCTTGTGCGAATATAACCTATAAGTCTCTTAAGACGAGCGGTTATGACGAGATTGTCTGTGTCGTGCTTACCGGAATGGGTGCAGATGGCACAGAGGGAATCGTTGCCCTGAAAAAGCGGAAGCCCGTACATGTGATTTCACAGGATGCGAAAAGCTGTGTGGTATACGGGATGCCTAAAGCAGTCGTAGATGCAGGTGTTGTAAATGAAGTAGTTCCATTAACTGATGTTGCGCACACAATAATAAAGAACGTGGGGGTACAGTGATATGGATGTAAGCCAATACCTTGAGATTTTTATTGATGAAACGAATGGACATTTGCAGAACTTGTCAGACTGCATTATGACCTTGGAAAAAGAGCCGGAGAACATGGACACGATCAATGAGATTTTCCGTGCGGCTCATTCTTTAAAAGGAATGGCGGGAACTATGGGATTTAAGCGGATGCAGCGCTTAACCCACGATATGGAGAATGTGTTTCAAGAAGTCCGCAGTGGCAATATGAACGTTACCAGCGGTCTGGTGGACGTCCTGTTTCAGTGCCTGGACGCTATTGACGCATATTTAGAGAATGTGAAGGAAAGTTCTGACGAAGGAACCGATGATAATGAAGCTATCGTTCAAGAACTGAATGATATTTTAGCTGCAGGAATCGGAGTAGAAAAGAAAGAGCCAGAAAAGAAAGAAGTTCCCACAGAACAGCCAGGGGATGAAAAATATCCGAAAAAATATCTGGATATGGAATTTTCTGAGAAAGAAAAAGAGGAATTGCGGGAAGCAGAGAGCAAAGGAATGAGCATTTATGGAGTGACCGTGTTTATTCAAAAGGAATGCTTGCTAAAAGCCGCGCGTGCCTTTTTAGTCTTTAAAGCAGTAGAGGATTATGGGAATATTATTGCATATAATCCAAGTTCCCAGGATATTGAGGATGAGAAATTTGGAAATGATTTTAGCTTCTACCTGGTAAGTGAAGAGGATTTGGCGAGAATTCTGGAAGTTTCCAAAGCAGTTTCTGAAATTGGCGAGGTAGTTGGCGAAAAAATAAAATATAGTGAATTGACTGCCGCAGCTGAGAAGAAAGAGGCGGCAGAGGCAGCAAAAGCAGCGGAAGTAGCGAAACAAGAGGAAGAGGAAAAACAAGTGCCTGCCGCAAAGCAGGTGCCTGCCACGAAGAAAGCAACGACAGGAAAGCCTGTAACAAACCGCACAGTGCGGGTAGATATTGAAAAACTGGATGCATTAATGAATCAGGTCAGCGAGCTGATTATAGCCAAAAACTCGCTTGTTGCCATTGGTTCTAGTTCAGATGGCGGAGCTTGCGGCGCAAACTCTCAGGCATTTCATGAGCAGATTGAATATCTGGAGAGAATTACGACAGGACTTCATGAATCTGTAATGAAAGTCCGCATGGTTCCAATCGAGAGCGTTGTCCAAAAATTCCCAAGAATGATCCGTGACTTATCTAAGAAATTAGATAAAAAAATGGAATTGTATATGACAGGTGAAGATACGGAGCTGGATCGTACGGTAGTGGATCAGATTGGCGATCCCTTGCAGCATTTGCTTCGTAATTCAGCAGACCATGGACTTGAAAGCACAGAAGTTCGTCGCAAGAGGGGCAAGCCTGAGTCTGGTTCTATCCATTTAAATGCTTTCCAGGAAGGAAATAATGTCATCATCGAGGTCAGCGACGATGGAAATGGCATTGACACAGAGAATGTTAAGAATAAGGCGATTGAACGTGGGTTGCTGACTCCCGAGCAAGCGGAGGCATTGAGCCAAAAAGAAATTATCGATTTCTTGTTTATGCCCAGTTTTTCCATGGCAAAGAAGATTTCTGACATTTCTGGGAGAGGCGTAGGCCTTGACGTGGTAAAATCTAATATCGAAGCTTTAGGCGGAGATGTCGAGGTCAAGAGCGTGCTCGGAGAAGGTTCGAAATTTACCGTGCGCCTGCCATTGACTTTGGCGATTATTCAGGCATTAATGGTAGAAGTTAGAGGAGAGAAGTATGCGATCTCGCTTGGAGCCATTGAAACGATTGAGGAAATACTGCCCGAAGAAATCAAATTTGTCCAGGCAAAAGAAGTCATTCATATCCGGGGAATCGTGATTCCGTTGATCCGTTTGGATCAGCTTCTTGATTGCGAGCCGGAAGAAAAAGAGCGTGAGAGCCTAACGGTCATCATTGTGCGCAAAGGCGATAAGGTTGCGGGATTGATTGTTGATGAGTTGAACGGACAACAGGAAATCGTAATTAAGTCCCTTGGCAAATACATCAATAACAGCAGCAAGATTATTAGCGGCGCTACTGTTTTAGGAGATGGCGAGGTTGCTTTAATCCTGGATGTGAATACATTATTTTAGGGGGTGTTGAGATGGCAAATAATATCGCTTTGGCGGAAAATAGCAAGAAGCAGTTTATTGTAGTGAAGATCGGTAGTGAACAATACGGAATTGATATCAGTTATGTGGATAATATTGTTCGTATGCAGAAGATTACCAGAGTTCCCAAGGCGCAGTCTTATTTTAAGGGAATCATCAACCTCCGCGGGGAGATTGTTCCGGTTATGAGCATAAGGACAAAGATGAATTTGGAGCCGGATGAATTTACAGACGTCACCAGAATCATCATTTTGAAACTCGAAGAACATGGAGTACTGGGGATTGTAGTAGATGAGGTTAAGGAAGTTGTAACTTTGGCTCCGGATGAAATTGACAAGGTTGCTTATGATGCTAAGAATGTTAAGAGCAATTTTATTAATGGAGTAGGAAAGCATGGAGAAGAATTAATTTCTCTGTTTGATACCAACAGCATCATTGATGAGCCGGAAATGGTATAGGCAGATTTAGAAGAAGGCTGTTGTAGAAGCGTGAAGCTTTGTGCAACAGCCTGTTCACAATCACTATGGTAATAAAACCTCAGTAAGAGGAAGGAATGGAGCACTTATGGCGAAATTTAGTTTAGAACAGGTAAATGATCAATATTTTGATGTACTGAAAGAGATTGGAAATATTGGAGCAGGAAATGCCACTACGGCAATTTCAAATATGTTAAGCATTAAGGTGAATATGGATGTACCGAAGGTAGAGTTTTTGACGTTTCAGGAGCTTCCTACGGCTATTGGCGCTGAAGAGGAGACTGTGGTTGGGATTTACCTGGAAGTGGAGAGCGACATCAGTGGAAGTATGATGTTTTTGTTAAAGATGGATTCCGCACGCTATCTTGTGAACCGCCTGATGGGCAGGACTGACGGGTATGCAGAAGAGTTTAATGAAATGGATATGTCGGCTATTAAGGAGATTGGCAATATTATTTCAGGTTCTTATTTATCGGCATTATCAACAATGACGAATATGGTGATTACTTCCTCCATACCGTATCTTGCCATTGACATGGCGGCTGCAATCTTAAGCGTGCCTGCCATTCAGTTTGGACAATACGGGGATAATGCACTTTTGATTCAGACGGAATTTGGCGATGAAGTGAAGATACAAGGATTTTTTATCTTGATGCCTGATGTTGAATCCTATGATAAGATTTTAACATCATTGGGGATTACACTATAAGAGGAGCATGGTTATGGCTACAGTTAAGGTTGGAATGGCAGATTTGAATATTTGCAGAGCACCAGATATGATTACTACATTAGGGTTGGGGTCTTGCATTGGAATCGCAGTATATGATTCAGTTACGAAAATAGGTGGATTAGCGCACATTATGCTTCCAGACAGTACCCAGATGAGGAATAATTTAAATATTGCAAAATTTGCAGATACAGGAATAGAGGAATTGGTCAGGAGAATGGTTGCGGCGGGCGCCAATAAAAGGCGCCTTGTTGCTAAAATAGCAGGCGGTGCGAGAATGTTTGAGGTAAAAGGCATGTCTGGAATTGGAAACGTGGGCGAGCGTAATGCGATTGCTTCAAGAAAAAAGTTAAAGCAGCTTGGAATTCCGCTGGTTGCAGAGGATACGGGGCTTAATTTTGGGCGGACAGTGGAGTTGTATCCAGAAACGGGAGAATTTTACATTAAGGCAGTGGGAAAGACCGTGAAAATAATTTAAAAGGTGATGGGATATGAAAACAAAACAGGTACCGATAATGATCACACTGTTTGCAGGATTAATCACCTGTTTGCTGGGATTTGTAACACAAATGGACACAAGTCGGTTTATAATAACGTTGGTGATTGTTTTAATATCCTTTTATATTCTGGGATGCATTGCAAAATTAGTGTTGGATAAAAATTTCAGGGAAGAGACAGAAGAAGCCACGGATGAGGCGGCGGATGAGACAGAGCCCGAAGACGAAGAAGGGGCTTCTGAGGAGTCCGCAGAAGAAGAATAGATAACACGGAAGGCCTTAATGGCGTTTCCGTAGTTTTGGGGGCTTTGGATGAACGCAGCAGAAAGAGAACAATTGTGGGCTGAATTTTTAAAGAGACCTACACTGGAATTAAGAGAACAGATTATAGTGGAATATGCGCCGTTAGTAAAAATTGTGGCAGGACGTCTCAGCATGTATCTAGGATATAATGTCGAATATGATGACCTGGTAGGGTATGGTATTTTTGGGCTTATTGATGCCATAGATAAGTTTGACATCAATAAGGATGTAAAATTTGAAACTTATGCAAGCTTGAGAATTCGGGGCTCCATTCTGGATCAAATCCGTAAAATGGACTGGATTCCCAGGACCGTAAGGCAAAAACAAAAGAAAATTGAGAGCGCAATCAAAAAGATTGAAGCTAGCACAGGTAGGACAGCGTCGGATGAAGAGATTGCCGAAGAGCTTAAGGTGAGCAGTGATGAACTTTTAAATTGGCAGTCACAGCTAAAAATTACCAACATGGTTTCCCTGAATGAATATGTGGATCAGGGAATGGAGCCGGTGATGGATGCCAAGGGCAATTCCCATTTCATTCAGCCTGAAGATGCTGTGGCAGAAGACGAGCTGAAGAAAATGCTGGGGGAAGCCCTGGAAATCCTTACGGAAAAAGAACGCAAGGTCATTACATTATATTATTATGAAGATTTAACCTTAAAGGAAATCAGTAATGTCCTGGAGGTTTCAGAATCCAGAATTTCCCAGCTACACACAAAGGCATTAACGAAAATGAAAAAGACGTTGGGACCATACATGAATATATTGGTGGATTGAGAGGAGGGAGTAAAAGTTCATGGAAGTTAAAAATGGCTATTTTAAATTAGATATCAGAGAGATGGGGGCGTTTCTTCAAATATATCCCCCAGAAAATGGCGGAAAACAGCTCGAAGTCAAAGAAGTTTTGGAATATCTGGAACGAAAAGGATATTCAGGATTTCAGCTAAAAGAACTGAATGACGCCATATTGTCTTCGACGGGGACAAACGTTAAAGAAATCTATATCGGGGACGGCAGTGGCTTCGACGAAGATGAGGAAATGGAAGTGACAGTTTCAGGGGACAAAATGTTGGTTTTCTGCCGTTTTTATGCTCCTTCCAATAAGGGGTCATTGATGACCGAACAGGATATTGTTGGAGTTTTGAGCTCCCAGAAAGTGACATCTGGAATTCAGCAAGAAGCCATTCAAAACTTCTTGAAGAACCGTCAATATTGTACTGACTTTATTTTTGCGAAAGGCACTCCTCCCATAAATGGAAAAGATGCTAAAATTGAGTATCTTTTTAATACGAACCACAATCTCAGGCCTAAAAAAAATGAAGATGGCACGGTCGATTATCGGGAGCTCAATACGATTAGCCATGTGGAAAAGGGACAGACGCTTGCAAAATTGCATCCGCCAGTTCCGGGAACGCCTGGGAAAGATGTATATGGCAACCCTATTAATGGACGGCAGGAAAAGAATTTAAAACTGGAGTATGGGAACAACATAACGCTCTCAGAAGATAAAATGGAGATTTATTCTAATGTTACTGGGCATGCCAGCTTAGTGAACAGCAAAGTATTTGTGGCGGATGTTTTTGAAGTGCCTGCAGATGTAGACAATGCTACAGGGAACATTGTTTATGACGGAAATGTAGCAATTAAAGGAAACGTTAAGAGCGGATTTTCTGTCAGAGCAAAAGGCGACATCGTGATTGACGGCGTGGTCGAAGCAGCATTTCTGTCTGCCGGAGGCCAGATTATCGTAAAACGGGGCATTAATGGAATGGGCAAGGGCAAGGTGGAAGCTAAGGAAAGCCTGATATCTAAGTTTATTGAGAACGCCACAGTTAAGTCTGGCGGCTTCATTGAGACAGGGTGCATTCTACACAGCCAGGTATCAGCCGGAGCAGACATCCGTGTCAGCGGAAAAAAGGGGTTTGTCAGCGGCGGTTTGATTCGTGCTGGAAATGTGATAGAGGCTCAGACCATAGGCTCTGAAATGGGAACGATTACCAAGATCGAAGTAGGCGTAGATCCTTCTGTCAAAGAACGATACAAGGAAATGCAAGAAAGCGTGGAAGAGATTGTCAAAGAAATCGAAAGAATGCGTCCCATCCTGGTAAATTTTAATGAGAGACTTCAGAAAAAAGAAACCGTTTCGCCAGAGCGGGTACAGCAGGTACAGCAAATTGCGAAAGGGTTCCGTGAAAAGCAAAGTCAGCTTAAGAAACAAAAGGATGAGATGAAAAAACTTCAAGAGAGAATCAAGATGTCTACGAATGCAAAGATAAAAGTTCGAGGAACTATTTATCCAGGCGTCAATATTACAATCTCTGATATAACCCTGAATATTAAGCACGATCGTTCTCATGCGAGATACGTAAAGGAACGGGGGGAGATTGTTGCCCGTCCTTTGTAGGATCTTGATAATAGCGCATATGAAGACACAAAGGATCGATATGAATCGCTTGTTTTTGCCAATGAGTGTGTGGAAGGGAGGAAAACATGGCTATTAGACCAGTTGAATTTAGTGGAGTTGTGCAGAGAAGCCAGGATATGAGCACCTTAAAGCAGAATGAGGACAATAAGCCGATGCTGCAACAGCATAACGTGCAGACACAGTTTGCGAAAGAAACCGTACACCATATGCATCAGGTGAACCATGCCAATGATTCTGACAATCCAGAGAAAAAGTTTGATGCCCGGGAAAAAGGGAGTAATGAATATGAGGATCATCGGACGAAGAAGAAAAAGAAGAAGGACGATAACAGTGGAAAGGTGAATGTCAAAACTTCTTCAGGCGGTTTTGATATGAAAGTATAGGTAGTAAAATGAGTGTGTTAGAAATTGTTTTATTAGTTGTTGGAATTGTTCTAATGATTGCCAGTTTTTTTATTACGGAAAAACTGTCTAATAAAGAATTGGATAAGATTGCAGAACTTAGTACGGAAGAAATGCAGAAGATTCTGGAACACAATTTAAACGATGCCCAGGTGAAAGTAAACAGCATGGTAGACCAGGTTGTGGATCATTCCATAGAGAAATCCATGGAGATTGTGGAGCGTGCCTTGGACAAAGAGACGAATGAGAAGATGAGGGTTCTTACAGAATACTCTGACACCGTATTGGAATCTATCAATAAAACACACAATGAAGTCATGTTTTTGTATAGTATGTTGAATGACAAACATTCGGAATTGACAAAATATGCCGGGAATCTAGCACAGCTTGCAATTCATTTGGAAGAGCTGCAGCAAAATATTCAGAAAACGGTGGACGAGTCAGATGAAATTCTTCATAAGGTTCAGGAGTCTAAAAATACAGAGCCAGATCCGCCAGAAATTGCTTCCCAAGAGGCCCCTGCACAGAAAGATGAATCATCTGCGAAAGAGCAAGATGAACTTGTCAATCATAATCAGATGATTCTTAAGAAATATAAGGAAGGAAAATCTGCGGTGGAGATTGCAAAAGAATTAGGTCTGGGTGTCGGAGAAGTAAAGCTTGTAATAGGATTATTCAGAGAGGAAGAATTGTAATTTATGAAATTAAAATATTATTTGCGTGGATTAGGAATTGGCATTATATGTACCGCAATTATTATGGGAATTGCCCTCTCAGGAAATAAAAGGGAAACTTTGACTGACGCAGAGATTATCGAACGCGCAAGGCTTCTGGGAATGGTAATGGAAGAGGAGGCAAAGGAACCAGCGGAAGATGAAGAACCGCCAAAGGTCCGGGGACCGTTGAATGAGAAAAAAGAAGAGAAGCAAGAAGAGAAACTAGAGGATAGCCCAGAACCGCAAGAGAATGGGGAAGATGATTCTGATACCCCATCTGAGCCAGAGGGAAATGATGATCAGACCCCGGATAGTCAGCCACAAGAGGATGACATGCTAGGAACTGTGCAATTCGAAATTAAGTCAGGGGAATTTTCTGACGTAATAAGTCAAAAGTTGTTTGAAATAGGACTTGTTGCAGACGCCACTGCCTTTAATCAATATCTAACTCAGAAAGGGGCAGACGATTCTCTTCGAGTAGGCGTTTATCAGATTCCAAAAAGTGCGACGGATGATGAAATTATCCAAATTTTGCAAGGAAAAAGCCTGTAGGACTTGCAAGCACATAATTTTTATGATAATATAAAAGCCGAATTGCAGTAATCAGCAATTTATAGTTAGCTCAGGTCATGAATTTTTTGATGATTTAATGACATCAAACACATGTGCAGATCGGAAAGCTGGTGCCTTTTCGGTAGTTTCCCGGGAGGAAGCACATGGAAGATTAAAACCAAACGGAGGTAGAGAAATGGGCGTTATTTCAATGAAACAGTTATTAGAGGCAGGTGTTCATTTTGGACATCAGACAAGAAGATGGAACCCCAAAATGGCTCCCTACATTTATACGGAGAGAAATGGTATTTATATCATTGATCTTCAGAAATCAGTAGGGAAAGTAGACGAAGCTTATAAGGCAGTGGCAAATATTGTTGCCGAAGGCGGTACGATTCTTTTTGTTGGAACGAAGAAGCAGGCGCAGGATGCTATCAAGGCGGAAGCAGAGCGCTGTGGAATGTTCTATGTAAATGAAAGATGGTTAGGCGGCATGCTGACAAACTTCAAGACTATCCAGAGCCGCATTGGCAGATTGAAAGCAATTGAGGCTATGGCAGAAGACGGCACCTTTGACGTTCTTCCCAAGAAAGAAGTTATCGCACTACGCAAAGAATGGGAAAAATTAGAGAAGAATCTTGGCGGAATTAAGGAAATGAAGAGAATTCCGGATGCAATTTTTATTGTTGATCCTAAGAAAGAAAGAATTTGCGTGCAAGAGGCTCATACATTGGGAATTCCATTGATTGGCATCTGTGATACCAATTGCGATCCTGAAGAGTTAGATTATGTAATTCCGGGAAATGATGATGCGATCAGAGCCGTGAAATTGATTGTTTCTAAGATGGCAGATGCAGTAGTGGAAGCAAATCAGGGAACAATTGAGGAAGACGTTGCCGAGGCTACGGTAGAGGCAGCAGAAGCAGAATAATAAATACAGCGGCTTTATGCTACAGATTTTGTATGAATGTTATGAGAGGACAGACAATATTGCCTGTCCTCAATTAAAGTATATTTGAGATAACAGTTTACCTTGCAAGCTTTATTCAGGATTGTTATCATGTTTGGAATTAGAATAATAGATGGAGGAATTAAAAATGGCTATTACAGCAGCAATGGTAAAAGAATTA
Organism: uncultured Lachnospiraceae bacterium; assembly: GCA_910576975.1. GTDB lineage: Bacteria > Bacillota > Clostridia > Lachnospirales > Lachnospiraceae > Petralouisia. The sequence goes on along the minus strand of CAJTJY010000016.1, from coordinate 2,295 downwards.
AGAGAGATGACCGGAGCAGGCATGATGGACTGCAAAAAGGCTTTAAATGAGACCAATGGCGATATGGATGCCGCAGTAGAATTTTTGAGAAAGAATGGACAGGCAAAAGCAGAAAAGAAAGCAGGGAGAATAGCTGCAGAAGGACTTTGTACCGTAGTTGTAAAGGATGATAAAACTGCAGCCGTAGTGGAAGTAAATTCCGAAACAGACTTTGTTGCTAAGAATGATACATTTAAGGACTTTGTGGAAGCGGTGGCAACACAGGCGGTAAACTCTGATGCTGCAGACTTGGAAGCATTTATGGCTGAGGCATGGAAAGAAGATTCTAGCAAGACAGTAAAAGATGCCTTGGTAGAAAAAATTGCAGTGATTGGTGAAAATCTCAATATCCGAAGGTTTGAGAAAGTTGTTGCAGAAAATGGATGCGTTGTTTCTTATATCCATGGCGGCGGAAGAATTGGCGTTATCGTAGAAGCAGAGACTTCTGTTGTCAATGATGCTGTCAAAGAAGCTTTGACAAATCTCGCTATGCAGATTGCAGCTCTTTCTCCAAAATATGTTTCCAGAGACGAAATCAGCGAAGAGTACATTGCTCATGAGAAAGAAATTCTGCGGGCGCAGATTATGAATGATCCCAAAGAATCCCAGAAACCTGAAAAAGTTATCAATGGAATAATAGAGGGACGTGTCAGCAAGGAGCTGAAAGAGATCTGCCTTGTAGACCAGGTATATGTGAAGGCAGAAGATGGAAAACAGACTGTTGGAAAATATTTGGAGGCGGTTTCCAAAGAAGCTGGCGCAACAGTTTCTGTGAAGAGATTTGTTCGCTTTGAGACTGGAGAAGGACTGGAGAAGAAACAGGAGGATTTTGCTGCTGAGGTTGCTGCGCAGATGAATCAGTAAACTTCTGAGAAGAATTGATTTACGAACCCCTGAAAATCCCATAGAATGGGCATTTTCAGGGGTTTTTTGCGTTCTTGGGAGAGGTTCATAACTTATCGTAAATTACCGTATTTTGAGTGCCGATTTGGGGGATTTTTGGGGGAAGAGTTGGGGGAAAGGGTATCCCCCAAATGGTGTGTGAAAGTTTGCCTCGTTCTTTTGGGAAAAGGGGAGAAGTTTGCTTGGTGTTTCTGGACGTAGATTTACATGGATTTTCTCTAAATGGTATTAGGGTGCGTAAGCTGTTATATCTTATCATATAGGAATTACGGTGATGATAGAGATTATTGGTTGATAGAGGCGTGAAATTGGCCTATAATGAGTAAAGAAGAAAACGATGTTATCAGAAATTATGTATCTTTATAGATAGGGGGTGTTGTCATTGAAAAATAGATGGGAATTATTATGCACAGACAAGATCATCCGTATATTAATCGGAGATAATGCTGATTGTCAATCAGAAGGGTATAGATTAGGTTTGCCTTATTTAAGAGGTCAAGATATTTGTTCATTAGCGACAAGGTTCGGATTTCCAATTGTTTATAAGGAAGATGAGTTAGGTTGTAGTTCCAGATGTGAAATGTTTAAAGCATTTCTGTTAAATATCATTAAACGTGAAATGGTGTCTAATGTTTTAGCATATATGTTTTCAATGACGCAATTTGATTATTTGACAGAATTGGGTGATAGGAATACTATTCAGGAGGCATATGACAAAGCAAAGAAATGGGCATTGGACGCTATAAATGCAAATCTGTTTTTAGGAAAACATGAATTGAAGGTAGTCAATGAGAAATTTTATCTTGTTGAGTTTCAGAAAGATATACAAATAGAAGCTCCGGTTTTTAATATTGTGAATATGGAATATATACACAGTTTAAGGACAAGATGTACTGAGGATTTATCCAATGGAAATTATGATAGTGTAATAACAAAGTCGAGAACGTTGATGGAAGAAGTATTTTTATATGTTTTGGAAAATGAAAAAGTTGACGTTAAGATGAATGGTGATTTAACGCAGTATTATGGAAAGATAAAAGAGAAGTACGGATTGAATCAAAGTAGCGATATTGACCACAGAATCAATAGCTTATTTAGTGGTTTGGAAAGAATAGTAAGGGCAATTGCTGAGTTAAGGAATAAAACCAGTGATAGTCATGGAGCAGGACAAAAGCGGTATGCAATCAGAGAGCATGAAGCAAGGCTTGTTATGAATTCTTCTATTACCATATGTGAATATATTTTGTCAATTTATAAAAATAATCAATAAATTTTACATAGCCGATTGATTTTCAAAATGAACCGCTCCCTGTCAAGTAGACAGTTAAAAAAATAAAAATTTTTACCTGCCAG